>JBHIAV010000130.1:0-1517 GCA_046758745.1 Gemmatimonadota bacterium | reverse complement strand
CAACTAGCCGGGCCGGTGGAAGATCTCCCAGAGGGTGAGCCGATCTTAGTCCTGCGCCTGACGAGGGTCAACTGCTACCGCTCTTGAAGCTAATGACCTCACCCCCACGCCCAGCACCGGCTCCGGTACGGGCAACCCTCGCACTGCCACCCGACCACGGGGTGGAAGACTCCAACCTCGATGGCCCGGAGTACCTCGGAGACCAGCCTGAACAGCCGGAGGTTGGCGGCGAGCATAGCCGCCCATCCGCTCCTGGCTGGCAATTTGGTACACTCTAGTGCGACAGAACGCTTGTCATCATTGCCAGGCGGACGAGGCGGTGACCGCGTGGCCTGGAGAGACGAGTGTATGGGCGTCGAGGAATGGGAAGGCTGTCTGGGCTGCGATCATAGTATGTCTGCCCACGAGCAACCGGAGGGCCGCTGTCGGGTCCCGGACTGCGAGTGTGAGCATTTCTATTGGTTTGATATTGCTACGTGCGGGAGGTGCGAGCACTTGGCGAGCGCACACGCAGGCCCTGATGCCAGCGTCGGCCGCTGCCGGTTTCCCGGTTGCGAGTGCCAACACTTTTCATGAGGCGAGTGCGAATTTAGAAGGGACAGGGAGACGTCCCCATAGGCGGAGCCGAGATGGAGGGAGCCATGAACGAGTCAACACTGAACACCCTGACCCAACGCCTCGACCGGCTGGAGCGGGAGGTTCGGTCATTGTAGGAGTCTGAGGGGTAGTTAAAATAGGGCCGTCGTGTGCCCAAGAAAGAACTTGGCAAGGCCCTTTCCGAAGGGGCCTCTGATCGTTATCGTGTCAGGTCTGTCAAACGCGGGGAAATCGACATACTGCGCGTGGCTCGAACAACAAAAGGGGTTTCTGCACGTAAACACGGATCGCGCCGGTATCGACCGTTTCGGGCTTCGTGAGGCATGGAATGAAGTCGAGTATCGATCCTCTGCAGCGGAGCGTAGCCATCATTAACGGGGTATCCGGGGGCGGTCCCGTCGGGGTTAACATAAGGGGTCTTCTCGGAAGCGCGCCCGGCGCCCGCCACAGCGTGTTGCTGAGGGACTCGAGCTGCTTCAAGAGGGTCTGAATTCCCTTGAGGCCATCGGCGTTCAAGTCGTCGAGTCCCCCATCTTGACGGAGTTGGGCGAGGCGTGTCTCATCGCCGACCGGCTCCAAGACGCCCACACATTCACCGCACGCGCCGTGACGGTCGCCCACGAGCGTGGTCAACGTGGTTACGAGGCGTGGGCGCTCTGCCAGCTCGGCGAAGTCGTCTCGCATCAACACCCAGTCGACGTCGAGCAGACTAGTGATCACTATCGTCAAGCCATCGCCCTCACCGTAGAACTCGACATGCGCCCGCTCCTCGCCCGCTGCCACCTCGGCCTCGGCAAGCTGTACCGCCAAACAGGGGACCGGCCAAAAGCTCAGGAGCACCTGACCACGGCCATCACCATGTTCCGCGAGATGGACATGCGGTTCTGGCTGGAGCAGGCGGAGGCGGAGCTGAAGGCGTT
>JBHIAV010000129.1:0-1540 GCA_046758745.1 Gemmatimonadota bacterium | reverse complement strand
GCCTGCCCGCCGACGGCAAGACCGTAGAGGTGCGGACGGCCGATCATGACTGCGCGCGCGCCGAGGGCCAGCGCCTTGACGACGTCGGCGCCGCGCCGGATGCCCCCATCCATCAAGACTTCGGCCTTCCCGCCCACGGCATCCACGATCTCCGGCAGAACTTCCACTGAGGCCGGCGCGCCGTCGAGTTGACGCCCACCGTGGTTTGAGACGATCAGTCCGTCGACCCCGTGGTCCAGAGCTCGGCGCGCGTCGTCGGCAGACAGGACGCCCTTGAGGAGAAGGGGCCCCGCCCAGAGGGAACGGAACCAACTGAGATTGCTCCAGGTGACCGCCGGATCGAACTGGCGCTCGGCGATCAAACCGAGCGTGACAATGTCGGTCCGGGAGGCGCCGGGGGCGGCGACGAGGTTGGCGAGCGTGAGTCTGGGTCCGAAGAGGACGTTTCGGATCCACCGGACACGCCGGATGGTGTCGAGACAGTTCCGGATGGTGATTCGCGGGGGAGCAGTGAAGCCATTCCGCACGTCGCGCTCCCGTGTGCTGACGAGCGGGACATCCACCGTCAGGATGAGGGCCCGATAGCCGGCCGCCTGCGCGCGCTCCACGAACGAGCGCGTGAGGTCCCGGTCTTGCCACACGTAGAGCTGAAACCAGAGCGGCCCAGGTGCCGCCCGCGCGACTTCCTCGATCGAGCAGGTCGAGTGCGTGGGAAGCGTGTAGATGGTCCCCATTCGATGGGCCGCGCGAGCTGCTTCGATCTCGCCCCGGCGCCAGCAGATCCCCGCTAAGCCGGTTGGCGAGATCAGCACCGGCATCTCCAGGCTCTCGCTCAGCACGGTGGTTGTCTGGTCGCGCTTGGAGACGTCGACCAGCACGCGAGGCCTAAAAGTGAGTTGCTCAAACGCCACCCGGTTCCGGCGCAGAGTGACCTCGTCTCCCGCGCCGCCGTCCACAAAGTCGAAGACGGCCCGCGGCAGACGACGTCGGGCAGCCTGCCGGGCATCCTCGATGGTGATCAGATGCTTCACCCGCCGGCCTCCTTTGAGGGATTGCTGTCCCAGGCTGTCGCGCCCCACCGCACGAGCCACTGCTGGCAAATCACCGGGCGCACTGTCAAGCGCGGCTCCCTGTCACCCGGGTAGTCCGATCCCCACTGGTAACCGCGTTCCTGCGCGAATGCCGCCGACGGAGTGACCGGGAGGTCATCGAGATACGGGACAATGTTGGGGTGTCCCTCTATCTCCACCTCGCCCTCCTCCCCGCTTGCCCCGGCAATGAAGGTGGCCTGCCACGGATTTGCCACAGTGCCGGGGCTGGCCCTGATCTCGATCTCGTCAGAGGCATAGTAGGTGCCATTGGGAGGAGTCGGGCCGCCGGAGAATCGCCACTCTCCGGCACCCTGCATCCTCCACCCCTGGAAAATTCCGGAGTTTTCGTTCACGAGGGTTCCGGTGGCCACGAACTGCGCGATGCCCCGCTCGGCGCCTGCCTCGGCAGCGAAGAGCGCCTGGGTTCCGCTGAGGAGGTTGGAAGTGAT
>JBHIAV010000128.1:0-1685 GCA_046758745.1 Gemmatimonadota bacterium | reverse complement strand
GACGAGAAGCCTGCCAGGCACACCTCGGGCTCCTTCGCGCCGCACAGCGCCTCCGCGTTGTTCAGGCAGTGCTCCACCAGAGAGGCCATCCCCTCGACGTAGATCCGGTTCCAGCTCGCCCCCCGGTAGGAGTACGGCTCGTCCGGGTGGTCGAATTGGCCATCCGGCGTGGGCGGGGTAAAGGTCACAAACGTCGCGACGCTCCGGCCCTGCAGGAATTCGGCGAGTCGAACGAACCGGTTCCCGGCGCCTTCCCCCGTCCCGGGCGCCTGGATGATGAGCCTGGCGGAGACCGTCGGAAAGGCCATGAAGGGGACCTCGTACCGGACCGGCTGCCCGCGATACCCAGCTGTTGTGAGCTGCAGGGTACCCGTCTCCATCGCCATCGTCACGTCCTTGCCCCTTGTCAAAAGATCGTGGCCGGGTCGCCGTCCCACCCGTGACTGTTTGGGATTCATGTCTTCCTATAACACATCGCTGCTTTTCTCTCTACCCTCCATGAACATAGGCGCGGTCTGGGCGTCACAGCGGATGCACGTAGCCCATAGCATTCAATTCTTAACTCTAAGCTCTCAACACTCAACTCTCAACAGCTAGTAACAATGCAACCAAGTGCCCATAGCCCCCGGCCCACCTTAGGCACAATCATTACTGTACCGCAAGTCCTGACGCCCTCTCGGGCGGAGCACGGCCCGGGAGGGCGTTTTACATTTTGAGACGGGCGACCGCCCATCGCCTCAAAAGGTAGGAGGAGGGGAATGAGCCGGGTGGCGGGGGTCGGATACCGCCTCGCTGCTCGACTGGCAAATGGCCTTGAAGCGGGGGTGGAGGTGCTATACTAGCGACTAAGGAGTGCGGGGAGATCCGTGGGCTGAGCGGCGAGAGCGCTCAAACTATGCTGCGACGGAAGATGGTCTCTGAAACAGTCCAGGTCAGCGGGCATATTCTCGATTCACTGACCCTCCCAAAGATTCTTGATGAGATTATTGATCTCGAGGGAACATTCGAGATCCTCGAGATTGCCATCGGCAAACGCAAAACGGATAGCTCGACAGCCCAGCTGAAAGTCAGTGCAAGTTCCCAGCACAAGCTCCAGGCGATGCTGAAACGCCTGGCCAGGTTGGGAGCCACACCGCTGGCCCTGCGTGAGGTCCAGCTGGTCCGCGCACGCCAAGACGGGGTCTTCCCTTCAAAGTTCTACTCAACAACGAATCTACCCACCTCTGTGCGGTATCAGGGAAGCTGGCGGCCGGTGGAGAACATCGAGATGGACTGTGGTATTGTGATCGATCCCCGGACCGCTCGCGCCTCCTGCGTGCCCCTGTCCCACGTCAAGAAAGGGGATCTTGTGGTCTGCGGCACAGCCGGAGTCCAAGTCACCCCGCTCGAGCGATCGCGGCATAAGGATGTCTTCCAGTTCATGGGAAGCGCTGTTTCCTCAGAGAAGCCGAAGGCCCTACTCATCGATGGCGTGGCAAGGGCGATGCGGGCCACCAAGCGCGCGGGGGGAAAGATCCTCGTCGTCGGAGGCCCAGCCATCGTCCATACCGGGGGCGGACCGGACTTGGAGCGGCTGATCGAGGCCAAATATGTTGATGTCCTGTTTGGCGGAAATGGGCTGGCTGTCCACGACATCGAGTCGGCGCTGTTTGGCACGTCGCTTGGCGCCTCGCTCGATCGGGCGG
>JBHIAV010000127.1:0-1692 GCA_046758745.1 Gemmatimonadota bacterium | reverse complement strand
TGTTGATATCGAGGGTGTTGTTAGCGGGAAGCGTTCAGATGAGTATCTGAGTGAGTCGGTCGCCGCGACCGTTTCGGGGCTCACGCGTTGGGAGCTAGCGCAGTAGTGGAAACGAATTCTTCAGGAAACCGAACGAGGATCTGGGACCCGATCCGTCCCGAGTCCCGTGGACTTTGACGTTACCTACCGAGCGACGGGTTGAGTCCGGAGCCTAACACGGACGAAGGTCATGCTGCTCTCCGGGTCGCCGAGGCGATCAGCTCAGCCACGTGCTTGTAGCCGCAGATGCGGCGCAGCTCGATCTGCCGGAAGGCAACGAGACCGTAGAGCAGGGTCACCGCCGCCTCCTCCGTGGAGAACGACCCCTGGGTCTTCGTCCGGCGCCGGAACTCGCGGTTCAGGTTCTCGATCGAGTTCGTCGTGCGCAGCCCTTTCCACATCGCCTTCGGAAAGGTGTAGAAGGTCAGCAGCCGATCGCCGGCTTCCTCGAGACTCTTCGCCACGGCAGGGCAGAGCTTCCGCCACTTCGTCACGCACGCCTGGTAGGCCTCGCGGGCTTGGAGGCCGTCCTTCGCGTTCACGATCCGACGGTAGTCCCGCTTGAGCTCGCGGTGCGCGTGCGCGGGGCAGTGTTTGAGGAGGTTCTCGAGCTTATGCCGCGTGCAGCGCTGCACCTCCGCTCGAGGCCACGCCTCGAGCGCCTTCAGGAGCCCTGGATGCCCGTCGGAGACGATCAGAGCCGGGCTCTCGAGCCCGCGTCGCTCGAGGTCCGACACCAGCCTCGACCAGTGGGCTGCGGCCTCGCTCACGGCGAGCTCCAGGGCGACCAGGCGCTTCGGCCCGTCGGGCTCCACGCCCAGCGCGGCCAGCACCGGCACGCTCACCACGCGCCGGGCCATCCGGACCTTCAGGTGGAAGCCGTCCAGGAACAGGATCGCGTAACGCTCGTCGGACAGATCCCGCTCGCGCCACTGCGCGAACTGCCCCTTGAGCCGTCCCGCAACTCGCGACACGGCGCTCTTCGATAGATGCTCGGCCCCGAGCAACGGCTCGAGCGCCTTGCGGATGCGCCGGGTGTTGGCACCCGCCAGGTACGCGCCCAGGATCGCCTCGTCGACCTTGCGCGTCCGTCGCGCGTAGCGCGGCACGACGTCGCTCTGGAACTCCCGCGTCGTTCCGTCGCCTTCGGCGATCCGACCGCGCGGAACCTGGAGCGTCTTCGGTCCGAGCTCGGTGGTAACCCTCCGGGTCTCGTGCCCGTTGCGGTAGCCGCGTCGCTCGTCCGAGCGCTCGTACCGCCCGCTGCCCAAGGCCTCGGTGAGCTCTTCCTCGAGGACCGTCTCGATCGCCTCGAGCACCTTCCGGTGCAGCAGCTCCGAGATGTTCTGCCGGAGGCGGATCACGTCCGCCTCACCCGTGCTACCTTGCATCATGGCGTAGCCCTCCATCGCCCTTCATGGACGATTTGCTTGTCAGCTCGGAAGGTTACGCCACCTCACTCCTTTTCCACGGGACCCGGGGCACATCCCGTTGCCGTCGTCGCCGTTCTCGCACTGATCGAGTACCTCGTGTTCGGAAGCCTGGTGGGACGCGAGCGCCGCCGCAGGGACATCGAGGCGCCGGCCATCAGCGGGGACCCGATCTTCGAGCGCTACATGCGGGTCCACCAGAACACCCTCGAGCAGCTCGTGG
>JBHIAV010000126.1:0-1776 GCA_046758745.1 Gemmatimonadota bacterium | reverse complement strand
CCATGAGCACACTACCACCCTCGTCAGTCGCCATTACGGGGACAGGCTCCTAGAGGCGTGCGGGTCGTCTTTCTGCTGTACGGACCGAAAGGGGGCTGATATCCTAAGGTTGGAGTGAGCCCCTGGACCAAGCAGTGTGGAATCGTCATGCAGGACCGCCTGATCCGCCTTTTCACCGAGCGCTTTGGCGCGAGGCCCGAGGCCATCCTGAAGCTCTCCGCCGACGGATCGAACCGCCGCTACCTCCGCCTCTTCGGCCCCGGCGGGGAGGCTGCGATCGGCGCGATCGGACCCGATCACGAAGAGAACCGCGCCTTTCTCTCCTACTCACGCGCCTTCCGGGGAGCCGGCTTCCCCGTCCCCGAGATCTACGGCGCGGACGAGGCGGCCGGCGTGTGGCTGATGGAGGACCTCGGTGACACCACCCTCTTCGAGGCCCTCGAGGAGGCGCGGCGCAATGCGGCGGAGGGGTACGGCCAGGGCCGCGGCGATCGCGGAGCCGACGACGATCGGGCGGCCGACGGCGGTGGCTCAGCCGACGGTGGTTTCCCAGAGTCGATGTTTTCCATCTACCGCCGGGTGCTCGAGTGGCTCCCCCGCTTCCAGGTCGAGGGACACGCGCTCGTCGACTACCGGGTCGCTTACCCTCGCGCCGCCTTCGATCGGCAGTCCATCCTGTGGGATCTGAACTACTTCAAGTACCACTTCCTGAAGCTGGCGCATGTTCCGTTCAACGAGGCACGGCTCGAGCGCGACTTCCGGCGGCTGACGACCTTTCTCCTGCGCGCCGACACCGACCACTTTCTGTATCGGGACTTTCAGTCGCGGAACGTGATGCTTCGGGCCGGCGAGCCCTGGTTCATCGACTACCAGGGCGGGCGGCGGGGCGCTCTCCAGTACGACGTCGCCTCCCTGCTCTACGACGCGAAGGCCGACATCCCCGAGGAGGTGCGCGAGGGCCTGCTCCAGCATTATCTGGACGCGCTCGAGGAGTACCGGTCGGTGGACCGTGCACGCTTCCGAAAGCACTACCTGGGCTACGCGATCGCGCGGATCATGCAGGCGATGGGGGCGTACGGCTACCGCGGCTTCTTCGAGCGGAAGCCGAGGTTTCTGAAGAGCGTGCCGTACGCGGCCAGGAACCTCGCAGCGATCCTGGAGCGTGGGCTTCCGGTACGGCTCCCCGAAGTCGAGGCCGTCTTCCGGCGCATCGCCGAGGAGTGGGCCGGCGAGCCCGCAGAACGGGTGGCCGAATCGCGGCTCACCGTGGACCTCACCAGCTTCAGCTACGGGCGTGGCTACCCCGAGGACGCCGGTGCGCACGGCGGCGGTTTCGTCTTCGACTGCCGGGCGTTGCCGAATCCCGGCCGCCTGCCCGAGTACGAGCGGCTCACCGGCCGCGACCGCGAAGTGATCCAGTACATCGAGCGGTGCCCGGAGCTCGAGGCTTTCTGGCAGCACACCCGCGCGCTCGCCGAGGCGCAGATCCAGGAGTACGTGCGGCGCGGCTTCACCAGCCTCGGCATCGCCTTCGGGTGCACCGGCGGGCAGCACCGCTCGCCGTATCTGGTGGAGCGGCTCGCACGCCACCTCCAGGAGCGGTATCCCGACGTGCGTGTCCGGGTTCACCACCGGGAGGAGCCTTCCTGGCCGCACGAGGCAGGCGAAGCAGGCGCGGCGGCCGAGGCGGCGCGTCCCGAGTCGGTGCCCGAAACGGCGACCTAGCTTCCCAGCGCGTTCGCGCGAGCGGCTCCATGGACGCCATGATCTTCGCGG
>JBHIAV010000125.1:0-1940 GCA_046758745.1 Gemmatimonadota bacterium | reverse complement strand
TGCTCAAGCGTTCAACCCGCTTCACTCCGCCGCCCCGGTGAGAAAGTCTCCGACAGCGCGCTTGATAGTGGTTGCATTTGCTGTCATTTGATGAAGAATGCGGGCAGCAGATCCGACTTGGAGGAGCCCTGTGAAACAGTTGACGATTCGGAAGTTGTCAACGATTGTGAGACACCGACTCGTCGCATTTACTGTCGTGCCCCGGCGCTCGTCGGCGCCGGGCTGGGCCGGTTGATCCACGCGGCCGTCGGCACCGCGGGCGGCTCAGGCGGCTTGCGGACGAATCGCTCCGGGTGGGCCGCATAGGCCGAGGCCAGGACGGCTCGGCGCTGGTCGAGCACGGGCGCGACCCGGCCGTAGTGGACGATCTCAGGCGTCAGGAGGCCGATCCCCGCGTGCCGATGTTCCGTGTTGTACCAGCCAAAGAACGGGTGGCAGAAGGCCCGCGCGTCCTCAATCGAGCCGAAGCGCTCCGGGAACTCGGGCCGGTACTTCAGGGTTTTGAACTGCGCTTCCGAGTAGGGGTTATCGTCCGACACGTGGGGCCGGGAATGGGTGCGGGTCACGCCGAGATCCGCCAACAGCAAGGCGACCGGCTTCGACGTCATCGACGTCCCGCGATCGGCGTGGATCGTGAGCTGCCCCGCGACGATCGCTTGCTTGTCGCAGGTCGCGGTGATCAGCCGCTCCGCCAAGGCTGCGCCTTCCCGGTGGGCCACCATCCACCCCACCGCGTAGCGACTGAAGATGTCCAGGATCACGTAGAGGTAGAAGTACGTCCACTTCACCGGTCCCAGGAGCTTCGTGATGTCCCAGGACCACACCTGGTTTGGCCCTGTGGCCAGCAGTTCGGGCTTCTGATAGGGCGGATGGCGGAGTTGGTTGCGGCGCTCGCGCACCTCCCCAGCGCTGGCCAGGATCCGGTACATGGTCCGCCAGGAGCCCAGGTAGGTGCCCTCATCCAACAAGGTGGCGTACACGGCCTTCGGGGCATGGTCCACGAAGCGCTCGCTGTGCAGGACATCCAGCAGCGCCTGCCGCTCGACCGCCGTCAGCGCCCGAGGCGGAGTCGGGCGCGCCCACAATGCCGGCGTCACCATCTTCTGCCGGGAGCGGTACAGGCTCACGCGGGCCACGCCGAAGGCCGCGCAGGCGGGCACCGTGCCCACCGTGGACGCGAGGTCCAGCGCTGCGGCCATCAGGCGAGATCTCCAGCCGCGGGTGTCGGCACCGGCAGTCCCAAGATCTCGGAAAGTTTTTTTTGGGCCGCAATGATCGCCTCGGCTTGCCGGAGCCGCTCTTGGAGCCGTGCGATGTCCCGCTCCAGCTCGGCGATCCGGCGCACCAGCGGATGCGCCGGGGGCGCCGGGCGGCCGCGCTTGTGGGGGCGTAGCGCCTCCAGTGCACCCTGCTCCCGCTGGCGCCGCCACGTCGTCAGATGCGACGAGTAGAGTCCCTCACGTCGCAGCAGCGCCCCGAGGGCGCCGGGCTCGACGCACCCGTCGGCCTCGCGCAGGATGCGCAGCTTATACTCGGCCGTGAAGCGGCGCCGCGTGGCTTTCTCCGGAACCTCGGGGTCGGGTCCCGAGAGCATGGGTGGAGGCGAAAGAGAGGAAATGGGGAGATTGCCGCGAGGAGCGAGCGTCTCAGCGGCTCGAGGATCACCGATCAGAGGGATGGCCATATCTGGAGATCCCCCCGGTTCCCGTGGCCCCGGCGGCGGCACGGGCCGCAGAACCCTGGCCGCGCGCCTGCTCGTCCGGCCGCCGGGCTCACGACCTGGTCCCCTCGGCTCAGTGCCGGGTCGTGCGCTCCCCCTCATCACCGTTCCTTTCTCGTTCGCGGTCACCGTAGTCCTCGCCATGGCCGATTCGCCTCCCCGCCCTCTACAGTAATTCCAGGGGGGGTCAGTGTCTCACTATCATTGGCACAGAGGGGGG
>JBHIAV010000124.1:0-1993 GCA_046758745.1 Gemmatimonadota bacterium | reverse complement strand
TGGAGACCGGGATAGCCGCGGCCGGTGAGGGTGCGCACCGTGTCTCCGGCCGCACCTCCTTCTCGGCACTGTCCCGCAAATAATAGGGGCTCTTCCGGGTTTCCCGTGGGTTGGTAACATGAACCTGTGTCCCGAGTCGCGGGAGGGTTCATGGACGAGCGGAGGCTGTATGAGACCATCTTGGGCCTGGCGGAGCCCTGGTATGTGGCGGAGGTGGAGGTGGCGGTCGGCGCCGAGGAGATCCGGGTGCGGCTAGAGCCCCGGGGGGATGCCACGCTGGTGTGTCCCGAGTGTGGGCGGTCGGCGCCGGGGTATGACCGGGCCGAGGAGCGGCGGTGGCGGCACCTGGATACCTGCCAGTTCCGGACGATCATCTGTGCGCGCATCCCGCGGGTGCAGTGCGGCGAGCATGGGGTGCGGCAGGTCCGGGTGCCGTGGGCCGAGGACCGCTCGCGCTTCACGTTGCTGTTTGAGGCGTTGGCGATCCGGGTGTTGCGGGAGACGACGGTGGCGGGGCTGGCCGCGCTGCTGCGGCTGAGCTGGGAGGAGGCGCAGGGGATCTTCCAGCGGGCGGTGGCCCGCGGGCTGGCGCGCCGGGCACGCGAGCCCGTGGGGGTGCTGGGGGTGGACGAAACCAGTTTCCAGAAGCGCCATGAGTACGTGACGGTGGTGGCGGACGTCAAACGCGGCCGCGTGCTGTGGGTGGGGGATCACCGGCGCCAGGAGACGCTGGAGGCCTTTTGGGACACGCTGGCGCCCGCCGAGCGTGCGGGGCTCGAGGCGGTGGTGATGGACATGTGGGAACCCTACATCGCGGCGACGCGGACGGCGCTCGCGGAGGACCCCGCGCCGATCGTCTTTGACCGCTATCACGTGGTGCAGCACCTGAACCACGCGGTGGATCTGGTTCGGCGCGCCGAGCAGGCCGAGCTCCGCGAGCGTGGCGTGGACGACCTGAAGCGCACGCGCTACGTGTGGCTCAAGGGCGCCGCCCGCCGGAGCCCGGAGGATCGGCAGCTCATTCAGCAGCTGCGGCGCGCGGGGTACAAGGTGGGCCGAGCGTGGGCGATCAAAGAAGCCGCCGGCAAACTGTGGCAGTATCGCTCGATGAGCTGGGCGCTCAAGTATTTCCGTCGCTGGTATGGCTGGGCCGTCCGCAGTCGACTGGCGCCCGTCATTCGTGTGGCCAAGATGATGAAGCACTACCTGGCCGGCATCCTGGCGTACCTACGCCACCCGTATACGAACGCGCTGACCGAGGCGCTCAACGCCAAGATTCAGGAGATCAAGTATCGCGCCCGAGGCTACCGCAACCGCGAGAACTTCCGGCTCGCGATCCTCTTCCACTGCGGCGGGCTCGACATGAACCCATGCTAAACCCGGAAGAGCCAACTAGTTGATCAGCGCCGCAGCGCGACGGGGTGTCTGGCGCTTGGGATCGGCGGGCCATTCCGGGAGCCGCCAGCGGTCACCGGGCCCTGGCACAACCATGTCACCTTTGTCAGAATTACTGGAGCCGTCCGCCTTCAGATCGGCGTGGGTGGCCGATCTGAAGTGGTTCTCACACCGGTACCAGCGAGGAAGAGGGGACGCAGACATGAGAGTTCACCACCAGCCTGCCCTGTTGATCATGCTCGCCATTGCGGTGCTCGGATGCCAGACGGGCGAGCGCGCCGAGGAGGCCAGCGCGGCGGAGGAAGAACCTCAGGCGGCACCGGCACCGCCGGACTCAACGCCCACCATTGTGCTGGAGACCAACATGGGCCGGGTCGTCATGGAACTCGACGCGAGGAAGGCACCCAAGACGGTTCGGAACATCGTCAGACATGTCGAGGCACAGTTCTACGACAGCCTCATTTTCCATCGCGTGATGCCTGGATTCATGATCCAGGCCGGACAGTACCTCCCGGACATGAGAATCCGCTCGTCGAGGGCTCCCCCCGTGCCGCACGAGGGGGACAACGGATTGAGTAACGTTCGGGGCAGCGTTGCG
>JBHIAV010000123.1:0-2101 GCA_046758745.1 Gemmatimonadota bacterium | reverse complement strand
CCAATCTGTTAGAGAATCTAGCCGGGACCTGCGAGCTGAGGCCTTAACCCGCCTTCCTTCTGACACTTGGTCTCCCCGCGAGCGCGAAGAAATAACGGAACCTTGACCGAAGAAATACCGAATAGTAGGTTACATCCTAGTTGGGTACGCTGACAATGCATTAACGATGAGGGACAAACCGGATGTTTCGGTCGGGAGGTTGCCGAGTACCACACCGATCCCTGGTTAGGTGGTGCAACGTCCTATGGCGCTTGCACGACTGGACGGGAGGTCGTGGAGTCGCGAGTTTCGATTGACCTTGTTGGTGGCGGCTGAAAATTGCACAGATGTGGCGGACGAAAATTGCACACTCGCCATCCCGTCGGCGGGCCTGGGAAAACAGCAGTTTAGACCCGGACTCTGGGCATTCCCGGGCTCGATGAGCCACTTTGGCGTCTCCACTCGTGGGGAGGAGGCGCCGATGTTCGGAAGGGAGAAGCGAGTGCTGCTCAGACATTACCTCGAACAGGGGATGACCCGCACCGCGCTGGCGAAGAAGCTTGGCATCAGCCGTCGCACCCTCTATCACTGGGTCAGGACGGGACAGCTCGATCGGGATCTCGACCAGGAGCCCGTGCATTACAAGGCACGTCCGCCGGTCCCCCGAAAGATCGACCCTTACACGTCGATCATTCACACCCGCCTCGAAGACTATCCCGAGCTCACGGCCACCCGCCTGTTCGAGGAAATTCAGGCGGCGGGGTATCCCGGCAGCTACACGCAGGTCAAGGAATATGTCCGCGAGGTGCGGCCGAGGCCGCCGCAGGAGCCTGCGAATCGCTTCGAGACACCGCCGGGCCGACAGGCCCAGGTCGATTTCGCCCACTTCCGGCTCCCGTGGGGACGTCGCTACGCCCTGCTGGTCGTGCTCTCGTGGTCGCGCGACATGTGGCTGCGCTTCTACCGGCGGCAGGACATGCGCACGCTCTTCGCGGGGCTCGAGGAGGCGTTTCGTTTCTTCGGTGGCGTGCCTCATGAGCTCCTCTTCGATCAGATGCGCTCGGTCGTCGTCGAGGATCGGCGCAGCGACGGCGGCAGCCTGATCGAGAACATGGAGTTTCTCCGTTTCGCTCATCACTGGGGCTTTCGACCTCGCGCTTGCCGGCCCTACCGGGCGAAGACGAAGGGCAAAGTCGAGCGTCCGATTCGCTACGTGCGCCAGAGCTTCTTCTACGGCCGGGAGTTCGTCAGCGATGACGATCTCAACGCACAGGCCGAGCGGTGGCTGGTCAGCGTGGCCAATGTCCGGGTGCATCGCACCACGGGCGAGCGACCCATCGATCGCCTGGAGCAAGTCGAGCGGGCCCGGCTGAAACCGCTGGCCCCACGCCCCTATCGATCGCTGGTCCTGCCGCCAGAGGAAACCCGGCATCCCTCGAAACGGGCCTCTGTACCCTCGGTGCAGGTCGAGCGCCGTCCGCTTCGAGTCTATGGTCGGATCGCGGGAGGTGAGCGATGAGACGAGCTCAACTCTCCCGACGCGACCGGATCCGGGCCATGCTCGCCGATCTCAAGATGCCCGGCGCGCTCGAGGCCCTCGACGGAGTGCTCTCCGATGTCGACGGCGGCCAGACCACTCCCGCCGAGGCGATCGAGAATCTCCTCGGCGCTCAGATCACGCTCCGCAACAACCGCCGGCTGCAGGCCGCCATGCGCTCCTCCCGACTGCCCGCGGTGAAGACGCTGAGCGATTTCGATTTCTCCTTCCAGCCCTCGGTGAAGCGCGAGCAGATCGAAAGCCTCCATGAGCTCGGCTTCATCGAGCGCAGAGAGAACGTCGTCTTCCTCGGCCCGCCCGGCGTGGGCAAGACCCACCTCGCCATCAGCCTGGCGATCGCCGCGGCCCAGAGTGGCCGGCGCGTTTACTACGGCACCCTGGCCGACCTGATCACCTCGCTCGAAGAGGCTCAGAGCGCCGGTCGCTTTGGCCAGAGGCTCCGGGTGCTCACCCACCCCTCGCTGCTGGTCGTGGACGAGATCGGATATCTGCCGATCACCCGAACGGGAGCCATGCTCTTCTTCCAGCTCATGACCCGTCGCTACGAACACGCCTCCACCGTGC
>JBHIAV010000122.1:0-2236 GCA_046758745.1 Gemmatimonadota bacterium | reverse complement strand
CTCACCAGCGGGAGGCCGCCGCCTGACGTTTACACACCTCTTGACCCAAGCTCTGGAACCTACCTATGGATGAGAAGCCGCCGCGAACGGATTTCAGACGCCTCTTACTCGAGGGCGTCCTCATCGTGGCCAGTATTCTGCTTGCGTTCGGTATCGAGGCTTGGTGGGTGCGTAGCCGTGAGCACGCCGCAGAGATAGAAGCCCTCCAACATCTCCGCGGTGAGTTCACGGCGACTGCCGAGCGTCTCGCTCAAACGGGTGAGCGCCACGAGAGCATCCGGAGGAGCGCCAAGCGGCTGTTGGGTATGACTGGACCGACACTTCCAGCGCACCTGGACACGCTCGCCGTCGATTCGTTGTTGATGGACCTTTTGGGCGCACCAACCGTGGAACCCGAAACCGTGACCCTCGACGCCCTGATCGGCGCCGGTCGCCTTGATCTTCTTTCGAGTCCGGATTTGCGGCGGGAACTGGCTTCCTGGTCTTCCGCGATGGCCGATCTGGCCCAAGAGGAGCAGCTTGCTGTTGAACAAATGGACCAGCGATTCCTGCCTTTGATCTGGGACCACGTGCCCGTGGTGACTCTAGATGTTACCGCCTTAGCAGATGAGTACGGTGACATTGAGCCGAGTCGCTTCCCGCGACGGTACAGAGAGCTGTTTCAGGAGCGTCGCTTTGAGAATGCTATTGAAGAGCGAATGAACTCGTCTCGCCGCTCGTTGCGCGACCTGCGACGCGTTGAGGGAATTGTCCAGCGGATCGTCCAGCTGACCGATAGAGAGTTGTCGAGGTAGTCAGCGGCGGCTCCTAACAAGCATATCTGGACTCCTCCTCTGGTCCGCAAGAGGGACGTGGACGAGGGGTGGTCGATTGCAGTCGTATCTTCGGCCCATTAGTGGGCGGATCGTGCCCTGGCCACGATGGAAAGTCGCGCGCGGGGAGCCAATCGATTGGGCAGGCTCCCGAGCGGTGCGACCGGCCCTTAGGGCCGAGCGGGCACCGTGGATGAGGAGCATGCGGAGGTAGCTGTTGCCGTGCTTGGTGATCCGGCCCAGACGGCGCGAGAGGCCGGAGGAGTGCTCGCGCGGGGTGAGTCCGAGGTAAGCGGCGAAGCGGCGGCCCGAGCGGAACCGTCTGGGCTCACCCACGAAGGCGACGAGGGCGGTGGCCGTGAGCACGCCGATGCCGGGCACGCTCATCAGATGCTTGGCGTCGGGCATGTGCTCGGCCAGACGGGCGAGCTCGCGCCGGATCGACTCCCCGAGCCTCGAGCAGTTGGATCTCCTCGAGCGCCTGGGTGAGTGCATGCCGAAGGTAATCGGGGACGACCCCATCCTCGAGTGCGGCATGTGCATGGGGGATGACCCGGGAAGCCCCGAGGGGAATGCTGACCCCGAACTCACGCAGGTGACCGCGGACCGCGTTGATCCGTGCTGCACGGGTGGCGAGGTAGCCCGAGCGCAAGACGGTGGAGGGCGGTGACCGCTTGCTGGTCGATCGACTTCACCGGGACGCGAGTCCATCCCATCAACTGGCGACTCGGGGGCGGCGGGGCCTCTCGGCTGATATCCCCTGGCGCGAGATGGCGGGAATGCGCGACAAGCTGATCCACGGTTACTTCAGCGTTGACCTCGATGCAGTGTGGAAGACGGTCACCACCGACCTGCCGAAGCTGAAGAGCGCAGTGCTTCGGGAGCTGAAAGGGACAGGGTCAAACTCCGCATGACACGTCCGCCTGCGGCTCCGGCGCGGCCGGGGCCTCAAGTTTCGCAAGCGGCGGGGACCTTATGCGCCATTGGGCTTCGGGATGAGAAGAGCGGCCTGAATAGACATATCGTACGATGGGCCGCCCGGGTATTGGTGCTGCAGGTTCGCCCCTAGGGAGGGCGCACGCAATCAGGCGAAGCGCTCGCTTCGCCGTTTGATTGGGACCGCGTTCTCGTAGCTGTTGCCCTTGGCCGTCCACCGCCGTAGGAGTCGAGCATGAACAAGCTTGGTCCGCTGGTGGTGGTCGCCCTGTTATTTGCTGCCGGAGGCTGCACAAGGCGGAGCCGCAGCCGGAGAGCGACGCACCTCCTCCCCGCTCATCGGTTCCGCAAGGTCGACAGGAACATCCGACCTCTGCCGCTCTGGTGGAACGGGGAAGGTACCTCGTAGAGGTCGTTGCCGGGTGTCCCACCTGTCATACCCCGGTCGACTCGGCGTTTCGCCCGATTCCTTCCAAGCGCTTTGCCGG
>JBHIAV010000121.1:0-2251 GCA_046758745.1 Gemmatimonadota bacterium | reverse complement strand
GTTCGTCGCCGTGCAGCTGCACCACCCCGGCGCCACACTCGGCTGCGACCGATTCTACCTCGGTGGCCGGACGGTCGGCGAAGACGAGTACTGGCGTCACAAAGGGAGGAAGCGTGGCCACGATCTCGCGGACTCGATTCGGCGCGATGTATCGTGGCGTTCCTGGTACCTGGATAAACCCGAGGGCATCGGCCCCGGCCTCGACCGCCAGCTGCGCATCCTCCCTGCTGGTGATCCCGCAGATCTTCACCCGAACGGTCATTCTGACGCCCCGAGCAGCTCGCGGACCTTGCTCGCGACGTCGGGTGCACGGAGGAGACTCTCGCCGATGAGGATCGCATCCACCCCGGCTCGCTCTACCCGGGCCACCTCGGCACGGCAGGAGTACCCGCTCTCGCTCACCACAATGCGATCTGGTGGGATGAGATGTCGCAGGTTCAAGGTCGTCCCGATCGCCACCCGAAAGGTCCGCAGGTCCCGGTTGTTGATGCCGATCACCCGGGCAGTGGTCCGGAGCGCCGCAGTAACCTCCTCGGCGGTGTGGGTTTCCACAAAGGGGCACAGGCCGACCTCGGTGGTAAGCCCCACCAGATCCTTCAGCACATTCTCAGGTAGTGCCGCCGCGATCAGGAGGACGGCATCCGCCCCCAACAGCCGCGTCTCATAGATTTGATAGGCATCGATCACGAAATCTTTCCTGAGGACCGGAAGCCGAACGGCGTCCTTCGCGTCTGCGAGGTCCTCGGAGTTCCCCCCAAAGAAGGGTGCGTCAGTGAGCACGGACAGCGCCACAGCGCCCGCCGCTTCATAGCTTCCTGCGAGCGCCGAAGCACTGAAGTCCCGCAGGGGGCCAGCCGAAGGCGAGATTCGTTTGAGCTCGGCGATCAGCCGGATTCCTCTCCCCTGACTCGCCACGCTTCCAGGAAAGTCTCGAACGGGTGGCAGGTCCCGAATCTGTGCCCGGATTTCGTCGAGTGGCAGCTGGCCTCGTTTTGCCGCAACTTCGTCCCGCTTCCGCTGGAGAATCGTCTCGAGGATCATCTCACGCACTCCGCCGCATCCCTTCCGGCACATCGGGCTGCCTCTGGTCGGCCCGACCCGATCGATCTGTGGCAGTTTCTTCAGGAAACCTGCGGTCGCTCGCAGAAGGCGATCAGTTGCTCGAGCTTTTCGAGTGCCGCCCCGCTATCGATGGCCACCACTGCTTTCGCCATCCCCTCGTTGATGGTCTCGGCGAGACCTCCCGCCACGATTGCTGCCCCGGCATTCACCAAGACGATGTCCCGCCTGGGCCCCCGTTCCCCCTTCAGAATCGCCCGAATGATCTTTGCGTTCGTCGCTGCGTCGCCTCCACCGAGCTCCGTGAGGGTCCGGCGCACCAGTCCGAAATCTTCCGGGTTCACGGTGTACGTCCGTACGGCGCCGTCGGTAACCTCGGCAATGTGCGTCGGAGCGGTGGTGGATATCTCATCGAGACCATCCTCTCCGTGCACGACGAAAGCACGGAGAGAGCCGAGATCGGCAAGGACTCGCGCCAAGGGTTCAACCAGTGCCTCGTCATAGACCCCGATGACCTGGGCCCGGGCTCGGGCAGGGTTCGTGAGGGGGCCCAGGAGGTTAAAGACCGTCCGGATCCGGATCGCCTTCCGGGTCGGCATCACGTGGCGCATGGCAGGGTGCAGGAGCGGTGCGTAGCAGAATCCGATCCCGACCACCTCGATGCAGGCCCCGACTCGTTCGGGTGGAATTTCGATGTCGATCCCGAGGGCCTCGAGGACATCGGCGCTGCCGCAGCGACTCGACACCGAGCGATTGCCGTGTTTGGCGACGGACAGCCCCGCCCCGGCCACCACGAAGGCGCTGGCCGTTGACACGTTGAAGGTGCTTCGCCTATCCCCACCGGTCCCGCAGGTGTCCACGATCACCCGGCCTGTTCTCGCGCTCCCCACCGGGACTGGCCGGACCTTGGCCCGCATCACCTCGGCGAAGCCGGTGAGCTCCTCGGTAGTCTCTCCCTTCATGGAGAGCGCCGTCAGCAAGGCGGCGATCTGGGCCTCCGACCCGATCCCAGACATGACCGCCTCCATGACGGTTCGTGCCTCCACCCGGGTGAGATCCGCTCCCGTCACGACCTTGCGAAGGGCGTCGATAATGCCCGGCTCGGTCAGGTTCGGGTTGTCCATTTCATTGCTCCAAAAAATTCCTCAACAGGTCCTTGCCTACCGGCGTGAGGATCGATTCCGGGTGGAAC
>JBHIAV010000120.1:0-2268 GCA_046758745.1 Gemmatimonadota bacterium | reverse complement strand
CGGTCGTTTTTCTAACGGATTCGCGGGTAGGGGTTGGCCTAAGGGCGCGCCACGCGGCGCCCCGGGGCCGCGACGGCGCAACTCTTTGACCCGTTGGGCGTTCGGTGGTCCCGGAGCCGTGGCGTCAAAGACACTACGTATGGCCATGTCTGGAACTCGGCGAGATCAAAAGCCGGTCGGGCAAAGCCGCGCGCTACGGTTCTCAGAAATGCGTCCGACCGAGATCTGCCGGCCATTTTCCTCTACGAGGAAAAGGTCCTAGCTACCGACCCGCCGCGGGGACGAGTGCCGTGATGTGTGGGCGCAATTCGCCGATCACGGTGTCGAAGGCGGGCAGCCCGGGCACCAGCGGGCCGAGCCATTGGTCCCAGGTCTTCTCGACGTACCCCAGCATCGGTTCCTGAAAGAAGTCCTCCGGCCCAGCGAAAGCGACGTTTCGCACCGCGCACTTCTCCCGCAGGAACGGCTCGAAGTCCGTGAGGTCCATCCGATCCCGGTAAGCGCCCAGCACGCGCCAGAGGTCGTAGTAGTCGCGCGCCCGCGAGCGGCTCCAGCCCCGCTCCTCGAGCTTCTCGACGTGCTGGAGGATGGCGCGCAGCTTCTCCGCGACGATCTCCTCCAGCGCGTAGACCCGAACGTCCGCGTCAAGGGGTTCGCCGTACTCGTGGATGATCTTCAGCTTCGGCGTGGCCTTGAGGATCTTCTCGTCCACCGCGGTCTCGATCATGACGCGCGTCTGCGGTTGCTTCTGCCATGGAAGCCGGGCGCGGATCGTGAAGGCCTCCTGGCCTCCCGGATGGGGGTCCTTCTCAGTATAGCGTTCGCAGGCGATCTCCACGGGGGCGTACTCATCCAGTAGCTTCGACGCCACCTCGCAGGCTTCTCGGACAGCGCGTTCCATCTCATCGCCGGTGGGTACGCCTTCCACGCCGGAGAAGTCCAGGTCCTCCGAGAAGCGGTATTCGCCGAAGCAGCACTTCTTGAGCGCCGTGCCGCCCTTGAAGACGAGCGTCTCCCGGAGCGAAGCGACCTGCCCGATGCCGGCGAGAACCCAGGAGAGCAAGTAGTCTCGTTCGAGGACCTCCCAGGGAATGCCGAGCTGCTTGCGGGCTTCCTGGAGGCGGGTGCGAAGCGGCCTCATGGCTGGACCCTCCCGGGGAGATTCTCCTGGATCATCCAGCGCGCGTTGGTGGGTCCCTTGCGCGGCCCCGTGGGATCGAGCGTGCGATAGCCCTTGATCGGGAGCGCCGCCAGGCGTTCGAGCTCCGAGGGATCAAGCCCCTGGTGTTCGAGCACCCAGCCCAAACGCTTGGCCGTTGCCGCGTCGAGCTTCAGGGCGTAGTCGATGATCCGTCGGAGGTCGAGGTCACTGGCGCGCACCTCAAACGCGTGCAGCACCTCAGAGAAGTCGCCGCAGTATTGCGGCATGGTGAGGCCGTCCAGCAACGTGCGCTCGGGATCAGTGATCGTCACCCGTGCCTCGCCGATCCACACCTTGTCGGTTCCGAAGAACCTCCCGGGCTTCACCTGGACGAACTGGTAGATCGTATCTCCGATCCGGAAGCCCCGGCCGCTCTTCCCGGCCTTCGCCCCTCGCATGCGGGGCACCGATACCTCCGTGGTCGTGAGGACGAACACCCTTCTCGGCGCCTGCTCCGTCAGGCCGTGGTAGTGCAGGGCCGACCAGTGCGAGATGGCGGCGGGATCGACCAGGGCCATGGCGATCTCGAACTCATGGGCCGGCGTGACGCCGGGGACCGTGGACGAGAGCGCGTACAGCCCGCGGCGGAGCGAGACGATCCAGCCGTTTCGCCGGAGGTGGTAGAGAGACTCCCAGAGGTATGCGTCCTTGAGCCCGACCCGGGGTGCCAGCTCCCTGGCCCGATCCGTCGAGAAGATCCGGTCCCCCTCGGCGGCGAGGAGTCGGACCAGCTCGATCCCGACCTCGGACCTCTTTAGATTCTGTCCGGCGTTCATTGGACTCACTCCAAGCTTTGCATTGCCAGATCCACGGGCCAGTAGACTAGCTATCCTACGGCAAACCTTGGAGGATGTCAAATGTTCGCCAGAACGAATCTATCGCCCTCCGGGAACCTACTCCGTACACGTGGGAGGGTGGAGGAGCCTTCCCTACCGAGCATGCCCGCAACCATCAAGACGGAAGGACCCTGCGACGCATCGGCGTGCCCCGGCAGGGCACGTATTGCACCCACGATGTCACGTGCAGCCGGCAGGTGCGTGGTCACACAATGCTCGCGGAGACCTTCT
>JBHIAV010000119.1:0-2303 GCA_046758745.1 Gemmatimonadota bacterium | reverse complement strand
CCTAGGGGGTAGTAGGCTGAAGTCGATCCCGCTCTAAACCCAGCCATTACGGATCGTGACGTGTGACCCCCCGGGGCTCGACAAGTGGACGTCGGTGGCCGAGAGGCGGCCAACTGCTAGACGATTTCGACCAGCTCGATTTCAAAGTTCAGCGTCTTCCCGGCCAACGGGTGGTTGGCGTCCAGGGTTACGCTGTTCTCGGCCAAGTCCACCACGCGGGCCGGGACCGGCGTGCCGTCCTTTGCACGCAACTGCACTTGCTTTCCCTTCTCCGGAGCGAAGCCCTCCGGCAGCCTGTCTCTGTCAAACGTTAGCTTCATCTCCTCCCGGATCGTGCCATACGCCTTTTCGGGTGGGATGGCCACGTTCCGCTTCTCACCCGGCTCCATGCCCACCACCGACTCCTCGAAGCCTTGAATCACCCGCCCCGCCCCGAGTTGGAACTCCAGCGGGTCACGTCCGGCGGAGGAGTCGAACTGCGTGTCGTCCTCCAGCGTACCGGTATAGTGCACCCGTACGACATCACCTTCCTTTGCCTGAGCCATAACTTGTCCTTTCCCAGCCATATTATGTGATCGAGCCGGAGCGCGACTCGCCCAGGCCTCGACCACCCTCGCACGATGGGCAATCCCGCTGACGCGCGACAGCCCCCGGTCTTTCCTCTCTTCGACCAGTCGCGAGCCCCCCGATAGTTGTCGCCACAGGCTCTAGATGGTTCTTGGCGCGGACTTCCCACGCATGGCGCAACCGCGGCCTGTGGTGGTGAGATCGAACCCGCCCTAAACCCACTCATCGCGGTTGGTGGCGTCACGCCCCTCACCGTAGGGTATAGCAGGCGCCACGTAGTTCCGACCCGCTCTCCGCAACGCGTGGACCTCTTCCCGCGTGAGCGCCGGATACTCCTGGGCCAGGTACTGGACCGTGTCGTCCAGCCACTCCTCGGCGTCCTCCTCCGCTGCATCAAGGACCTGGCACCGGCGGATCTCCGTAAACAGTCGGTCCTGCGCATCGTCGTATTCGCGTCGCTTGCTGCGGCCCAAGCCGAGCTCCTTTCCGTGGCTCAATCGAGTGTAGCATGCCTACAGAAACTACGGGAACATAGTACATGCGAAGTTGGCTGCAAGTACTAGCCAGGCTATGTTTAAAAACCGAATGGCACTTGGCTGACGTTTCCATGCCGTCGAATTGCTATGTATCCATAGGAGTTTTGGGTGACGCGCACCGCTCCTCCACAGATGTCTCAGCAGATCCTGCTCGCCCTCCGGCGAATCATCCGAGCAACGGACCTGCATTCGCGTCGCCTGCTGCGGGACTACGGCGTGACGGGGCCCCAGCTGATGGTCCTTCGGGCCGTGGAAGAGCACGGAGAGCGGTCCAGTAGTGCTCTGGCGCGGGAGATCAGTGTCAGCCTCGCCACGGTCGCCGATATTGCGGCGCGACTGGAATCGAGAGGACTGGTCACTCGGCAGCGGGGCTTCTCGGACAAGCGACAGGTGGGCGTGTCTCTCACGGAGCAGGGTCAGAGGGTGCTCGGTGCCGCGCCGCCGCCGCTCCAGGAATCGTTCACGCGGCAGCTGGCCGACCTGAGTGAGTGGGAGCAGACACAGATGCTCTCGGTATTGCAGCGCATCGTGGCCATGATGGAAGCTGAAGAGCTTCCGGCTGGCCCGATCGTGACGCCTGCCAACAAATATGCGCCAGGGGTGTAGTCATACTCTAAGCCACCCACCAAGCGATCAACCTCGACAGGAGAGGATTATCGCGCCGAACTTGACAGGAGCAGGTGTGATCCGACCTCACCGGACCATGCGTTTCTACTCGATGCGCGACATCGAGAATCTGCCGCAGCTCGCGAACCTCACGGCGGATGAGCGGTTTGCAATGCGCGTTGTGGCGCACGTATTCCCGTTCAGAGCCAACAACTACGTCGTCGACGAGCTGATCGATTGGTCGCGCGTCCCCGACGATCCGATCTTTCGCCTCACTTTTCCTCACCGAGAGATGCTGAGGCCCGCCGAGTTCGAGGCTCTCGCCACAGCGGTGCGCCAAGACGAGCGGAGCGAGATCGTGCAGGTTGTGGCCTCGATCAGGTCCCGGCTAAACCCCCATCCGGCCGGGCAGGCCGACGACAACGTTCCGCGGCTCGACGGGGAGCCCGTGCCCGGGATCCAGCACAAGTATCGCGAGACGGCCCTCGTCTTCCCAGCGGCGGGGCAGACCTGCCATGCCTACTGCACGTATTGCTTCCGGTGGCCGCAGTTCGTGCGCACGGATGCCCTCAAGTTCGCGACGGACAAACAGCT
>JBHIAV010000118.1:0-2354 GCA_046758745.1 Gemmatimonadota bacterium | reverse complement strand
CGCTTCTCCCTTCTACCGTAATCCGCTAGAATCGTTGGCGAGGGCGCGGTGCCGGCTGAAACGAGGGTCTGCTGAGAACCAAGCCGGCATGGGAGGTCTGGCATGACGATAACCGATCGGATGGAGATTAATCCCAAGGTTATGCTGGGGAGGCCCGTCATCCGGGGGACCCGCATTACCGTCGAGCTGATCCTGCGCAAGCTTAGCGAAGGTGCTACCGAGGCGGATTTGCTGGACGCCTACCCGCGCCTCACGCGGGAGGATATCCAGGCCGCCATCGGCTACGCTGCGGACATGGTGGGTCACGAGGAGACGGTGGTCCTGGAGCCCGCCAGAGGGCGCAGCCGCAAGCGCACGAAGCGCTGACCGGTGCGATTCCTGGCAGATGAGAGCTGTGACTTCGCCGTCGTGCGGGCCCTCCGCGCTGTCGACCACGATGTGGTGGCGATCGCGGAGATTTCCCCACGCGCCACGGACGAGGTCGTGATGGAGCCGGCGATCCGCGAGGGGAGGATCCTGCTGACCGAGGACAAGGACTTCGGTCAGCTGGTCCAAGCGAATCAAGCCGCGGCGGGGGGTGTTTTCCTGCTTCGGTTCCCAGCGAGGGTCCGAGCAGATCTCCCTGGAGCTGTCGTCAAGTTGGTCGAGCGCCGCGGGGAGGGGCTCCTGGGACGATTCGTGGTCCTCCAGCCGGGTCGGGTCCGGATCAGTCGTCCTCCGGCCGGCCAAGTTGGCCGTGAGGAAACGGTCGACCCAACGAGTGCCCGTTCTGCACCCGGGCCCTTGCCTATTCTGGAACACGCAGCGCATGGGTCATACTTGGGCTGCTAAACGTGGCGGACATGCTTGGAACACGGTGATCTAGGAAGTCCGCAGGGAAGGTGGACGTGACCGTTAGGAGTGAGCTGCTCGGGGATCTGGTCCGGGCCTGCCGCGAGAAGGAGTATGAACTCGAGCAGCAGGAACTTCGGGCCGTTATCGAGGGATTCGAGGAGACACACGACCGCCAGCAGTATGCATTTACAAGCGTTGTATCGGAGGCGTGTTCAAACGATCGAGAGATTACTGGAGTATCGGGTACATGTAGAGAGTGAAAGGGGCTGGCTGAAGAAGATGTTCAGGATGACTTGTGGGCCATGTTCCTCCGGGAGCATCTCAAAGAAATCACCGTGGAGGAGTTCGGTCGTTTGGAGCGAGGGTTCCTAGAAGACAGCCAGCGGTACTGCGGCCGATTTTTGGACGTAGGCCAAAGTCCTGGTCAGGACAGATTTCGGCTCGAGCCGACACTGCCCGAGACGTCGCTCGATGCTCTCCAGAACCCGCTGCGCGTGCTTCTCCCTCATGCAGTGCACCACACTATCATCCGCATACCTCTCGAACGGCACCCCCGGGTGCGTCTTGCGCATCGCAGAACGAGGTCGACGTAGCACGGACCGCCGCGCTGGAGTGGGCATTCCTCCTGGTTCTCGGACGACATGAGCGGACTCCAAAGCTCCTGCACCGCGAACTGGCAAGCAATCCCGCGTTCTTCGCCGAGCTCGTCGCGCTGGCGTTCCGCGCCGAAGGCGAAGAACCCCGTGAGCTGTCGGAGGAGGAGCGGGCACGCGCCAGAAAGGCGTACGAACTCCTGGACACATGGCGAACGGTGCCAGGGACTGGGGACGATCGCACCATCGACTCCGACCGCTTGAAAGGGTGGATACAGCGGGCACGTGAAACAACAACTCGAAGCGGACGCGGAGCCGTGGGGGAGCGCAAGATCGGTCAGGCTGTCAGCGCCTCCCCCCTCGGCATCGATGGGACGTACCGCACCCGGCGGTGCGCGATGTGATCGACGAGGTTGCAAGCGCGGAGCTCCAGCGCGGCTTCGAGGTCGCCGTCTACAACGGCCGTGGTATCGTTTCGAGGGACCCCGCGGAAGGCGGCGTGCGGTACCCCGGTTTCGCTGTCGCCCTCAGCGACCACTGGCCGCGCACCGCGGCAATGCTCCGGCGGCTCGCGGATCGCCATCGCGCGGAGGCGCGACGAGAGAACCAAGAGGCTGAACTGGAGGAAGACCTCGGGCGGTAGAGAGTTCGTCCAGATGCTGACAGCGGCCTTCGACGAGGAGAATCGCCCGCCCAGAGGCTGAGCCGGACATCGCTAAATACTTGACCCCGTGGCGCTCTGATTAAGTGAGATCGCGGCAGGACTGGGTTTCATCGCGTGACGCCGGCGGTGCGCCAAAGCCGTCTCCAATCGTGTGCTGGGTTGAAGTCGGCGGCGTCGAGCGCGCAATCGTAGGTGGGGGTTATCATGGTGCCGCCGGTACCCAATCGTAAAGCGCTTCTCGTAACTTCCTCGGCTCGGGTCGC
>JBHIAV010000117.1:0-2431 GCA_046758745.1 Gemmatimonadota bacterium | reverse complement strand
TCCCCCGGCCACCAGCACCAGGGCGATCCCTCTCTCGTCGCGCCAACACTCTTTCACTCTATGGAACACGCTCACGCTTCCATGCTCGGGTCCAGGCTCGGCTCAGGGCCCCTCTCCGGACGGCGGCATCGTGCCGTCACCCCCCTCGGGCGCGCCCCGCGGGGGCTCCTCCAAGTACTTCTTCCACTTCCACGTCTCTGGCTCGCCGGTCGGGACCGACAGTGGCTCGTCTGCCGGTCGCACGAGGTGCGGGGTGACGAGCACGAGCAGCTCGCTCCGATTCTGCCGTAGCTCCTTCGATCGGAAGAGCGCTCCCAGGATCGGTATGTCGCCGAGGATCGGCACCTTGGACACGTTCTCCGTGAGCGTGTTGTCGATCAGACCGGCGATGGCAAAGGTCTGGCCGTCGGCCAGCTCGATCTCGGTCTTCGCCCGGCGCGTGAGGAGGGCCGGAATGCTGAAGCCTGAGATCTGAAGCCCGTTCGCGAAGTCGAGAGAGGATACCTCCGGTTCCACCTTGAGCCGGATCAGGCCGCTGCTGACGATCGTCGGCGTGAAGTTGAGACGGATTCCGAATTCCTTGAACTGGATCGTTACGGCGTTGGCCGCCGCCCCGCCCTGAAGGACGGGGAAGGGGAACTCGCCTCCCGCGAGGAAGGTGGCTTCGGCGCCATCGATGGCCAGCAGGTTCGGCTCGGCCAGGCTCTTGAAGAGCCCTCGCGACTTCAGCGCCTGGATGAACAGGCCGAGGTTCGCGTCCGGATTGAACACGTACAGGTTGATGGCGTCCGAGAACGTCTGGTCGGGAGCCTCCGCGGAGAGGAAGCCGCCGGTGAAGGGCGGGGGCCGCCCCGCCGTGATCGCGCCTTCCGTGTCGCCGCGCGGGTTGAACGGATCCATGCGCAGGATGTTTATGCCGAGCTGCTCGAGGGCGTTGCGGGATACCTCGGCGAATCTCACCTGCAGGAGGATCTGATCGGGCTGGGGCACCGAGATCTGGTTCAGCACGATGACGCCCTCGCCGACGCTTCCGGTCGCGATCTCCGCGGCCCGCTTCGCGTTGGCAGCCGTGCGCATGTCGCCCGAGAGGATCACCGTGTTCCCGGAGGTCTTCACCTCGAAGTTCTCATCCGGGAAAAGCGCCTCGAGATCCCGCTCGAGCGTCGCCGCGTCCGGGGTCACGCGGACCGAATAGAGCTCGCGTCCGCCCGCGTTGTCCCACAGGAGAAGGGAGGTGGTCCCGTTGGCCTTTCCGTTGATCACGATCTCCCGGGCGGACACCACCACCGCGTCGGCGATCGCGGGATCGGCGATAGAGACCCGCTGCAGCGACACCGGATGCAACAGCAGCGTCGAGTTGCCGGTCGCCACGTTGATCACTCCCGTGGCGGCCATCTCCTGCGCGCCGACGGCCGCGGCGGAGGCGCCAACGGCGGCGACCTCGACGAGCACGATCAGCGACAGGCGCGCCAGCGCGGCGCGACCCAGAGCCAGCTTTGGCGTGTTCATTGTGAGCCGCCCTCTCCTTCAACCGTGGTCGTCTCGAGCTTGGGCCCTCGGTACACTTCGATCGTTCTGGCCGTCGAGCGCGGCACGGGCCGCGGGACCCTCCGGCGCACCGCCGTCGGACGCACGACGCGCTGTCCGGGGACCAGCCCTGTGACACGGATTCCTTCCGTCTGCACCGTGTCGAGGTCCAGCGGGTTGCGCAGGGCGAGCTGGATCCGCCCCTCGGTAGCCGCCAGCACGAGCTTCTCGGCCTCCTCCGGCGTGACGAGAAGTGTACTCACCGTCACGTTCTGCGGGCGTCCCTCCTCATCGCGCTCGATGATCTGGCCCGAGGAGAGCACCGGAACGTTCTGCAGGATGAGCTTCGTAATCGGGTTCTGCTGCTGCGCCTCCCGGCTGAGCGTGACGAGCACGTCCACCCGGGTGCTCGGGAGCACGAATCCGGCCACGTTGATCACCTCGTCCACCTTCACGCTCACCGCACGCATCCCCGCCGGGATCACGATCGGCAGCCCACCCCCCTCCTCTTTGACTGCCAGCTTGCCCGGCAGAAGGGGCTCGTTCAGCCGGAGGGGCGCGATCACGCCACGGTTGAGCACCTCATCGGTGGAGGCGCTGTATCCCTCCGGGAGCGCCTCGCTCGGCCACTGCACCAGCTTGACATCCTCGGGACCGAGTACCGCCCCGAGCGGAAGGTCACGGGCCGCGACCACCACTTCGGTGGTCGACGGGGTGGCCGCCCGGATCGGGCTCGTGGGCTGGCGTAGGTAGTTGAGCGCCAGGTACGCGGCCGCGAGCCCCGAAACGAGCGCGAGCACCAGCACGATCCACATCCGTCTCCGTCGCATCGCTCTCTCCCTCGCCTCTTATTCGTTGCGCATGATGGATGTGGACGAGAGGGTGATGGATCCGGGCCAAGCGC
>JBHIAV010000116.1:0-2460 GCA_046758745.1 Gemmatimonadota bacterium | reverse complement strand
TACAATCGCCTCTCCGACCACGACGCCCAGGCGATGGTCGCGTACCTGCGGACTATCCCGGCCGTTGGAAACGTGGTAGCGCGTATTACGGGCCTGAGGCTACCGAAACTTGAAGCGCCCCCGCCTAGCGGCCACGGACCTCCTCCGGGAGATCCGGTAACGGAAGGCGAGTACCTCGCCTCGCTCATGGTCTGCGTGGATTGCCACACGCCAATGGCCGCGGACGGGAGCCCCGACACCGCGATGCAATACGCGGGAGGTTTCCCATTTCGGATCCCGCCACCACTGGGCACGGGCACCGTGTGGTCGTCGAACATCACTCCAGATCGGGAAACCGGGATCGGACGCTACAGCGAGGAGCAGATCATTGCCGCGATGACGAAGATGGAGAAGGCCGACGGCTCTCCGATTCGTGGTCCGATGACCCTGTTCCAGAGTGCCTGGTCGAAGCTTGAGCCGGACGACGCGGTCGCGATCGCTCGGTTTCTCAAAAGCCTGACGCCGATCAACAACCCCGTTCCAGAGTCGCTGTTCGAACCGGCTCCATCCCCGGAGAAGCAATGAGGGATCCTGGTTCCCGATCAACTCGTATGGAAGAGCCGTCGCCTACTCAGCCTGATGCGAGCCAGGTCGCACCCTCCTCAGATGACCGATAGCCACGGACCTGCTAACCAGGATTCCGCCAGGACGCCGTTCCCGGCGGCGACACTCATAGCGATACTCGTACTGTTGACCGTCGCCGCGATCGGCGTTATCAGCGCCTTCGTCGCGGGTGACCGTATCAGCCACTCGCTCCGTTTCTTTGCCCATGACGCGAAGAGAATAGCGTGGCAACTTGGGTTCCCGATTCTGCTGGTTCTTCTTCGCCCTCAATGGCGCGACGCTGTCGGCCTATCAGCGCGTCAACTTCCGCGTGGATTGCGAGCCGTGTGCCGCGCAGGACCGGCTGTGTTCGCTATTGTCCTCGGACTAAACTTCGCGCATGGTCGATATCGCGTCTACGACGTCGCGCTGTCGGTCGTGCTGACCAACAGCGCCTACTACTTTCTTGTCAATTCACTTGCTGAGGAGCTTTTCTTTCGCGGTGCCGTGCAATCAGCACTCGTGCACTTTCTTCGAAGTCCCGTACTCGGTCTTCTTGCCGCGTCGCTCGTATTCGGGTTCTACCATATTCCTATGTTTGGTTGGAGCATTGCGGACACGCTGATGCCGGCGCTAGGCGGGTTGGTTTTTGGCTTCGCGTTCCTGCGCACTCGTTCTATTGTTGCACCCTGGTTCCTACACGGACTTGCAGATCTCGCTCTACTGAACGACACCATCGGAACATACCTGTTGAGGGAGGTTCTATCATAAGCATGTGAGCCGTGCGGAAGATATCCGACGGGGTCGGGTCACGTCAGATAACAGGCTCACTTCCGGCTCCGGCACCGCCCCGGACGGCGACGCCTGCGCTCTAACTCGAGGCCGCCGAGCTCAGCGGTCGGGGGAGAACACTGGGCAATGCAGGATCGCCGCCGGGCAGCACGCCGGCGGCCTCAAGTTCGCGAGCGGCCGGGGCGGTTAGGTGACCTCGGACTGAGGTGGACGCAGGACTGAGAGGTATCGGCACTTGGACAGAGCAGAGGTTCTGCTTACGACGGCAGAAATCGCAATCGCGTTTGCGGGGTTCGGGGGCTTAGCGGGGCTTCTGGGGCGGCACCGGACCCGCGACGACGTTCGCATCGACGTGATGCGTCTCCGGGCGATTCTTGAGGGTAGCCTGATGGTAGCTGGTGCTGCGGCTCTCCCTCTGGTTCTCTCTTCTTATTCGGAGGGTAGCGACAGCATATGGCGGGTCGCGAGCGGGCTATTCCTTCTAGCCTCCCTGATGCTAGTTGGGCTCTGGACGAAACGTATCCGCGCGGTCGTTGCGGCGGGTGTGGCCCTCGACCGAAGGATCGTCGGAATGTTTTACCTGATTGCCGTTGTGATGACTGGCCTCCTAGGTCTGAATCTGCTCAACGTGTCGCCAGGTCGTCTATTTCCGCGGTATGTAAGCGCACTCTACACACAGCTGTTTGGCATGGCCATTCTCTTCTTGCGGCTGGTGGCATCGCTGGTAGCCACGGCTGGACATGACGAAACGTCGTGAAGGTCGCGGTCCCGATGTCACCTGACAGGTACACTGGCGGGTCGCTGCGCTCCCGCAACTCGGCTTCGCCAAGTCCGCCAGTGGCCGGTACGTTTATGTGCAATCGTGCCAGAACCGAAGAGGAGCGTAGTAGAGTTCTTGCGTTTAGGCTGCGCCCTGAGCAGCGTTGGGCGTCGCTCTGCAGGCCAGTGAGAGTTGTTAGATGGACAGTACGCAGCGTGAGTTTCTATGCTTGCAAGTCTCAAGGTTGCTCGTGGCATCTTCATTGCGATCGGGGATCTGACCCCAAAAAGTTGGACACCTGAGTCTTGTGACGTTGACCTCCGGGA
>JBHIAV010000115.1:0-2523 GCA_046758745.1 Gemmatimonadota bacterium | reverse complement strand
AGTGCTTGTCGTCAGAGAGAAACTGCCCCAAATTGCTCTGGTTCTAGACCCCATTGCTGGACTTGCCGCCACGGCTCAAAGCGAGCTAAGCTCCAGTCATAACAACAAGAAGACCATCCATTGCACTGCAGCTCCCAAGGGACCCTCGGTGCTGAATTCTTGGATTCAATCGAAAAACAAAGGAGGGATGGATCGCCATGCTAACTGCAGAGACGCTTCGAGGGGTTTACTCGGCTATTGTCACACCGTTCAAGAGCGACGAAAGCATCGACGAGCAGGCCCTTCGTAAGCAAACGGAATACGTGGTCGAGAATGGCTGCCACGCGATTATGTCAACCGGCGGAACGGGTGAATTTCCCCACATGAGCCGTGAGGAACGGAAGGAAGCTACGGCCATCATCGCTGATCAGACGGGCGGTCGAATTCCGGTCATCGCGGGAACGGCCGGGTGCAGTACCCGTGAGGCCATCTTCCTGGCCCAAGACGCCCAGGAGGTTGGCGCTTCGGCCGCCATCCTGACCCCGACCTTTTACTTCAAGATCCCCGAATCAGGCTTGAAGCAACACTTTTCCGACGTGGCCGGGGCAGTTGACATTCCGGTGGTTATCTACAACAACCCGCTTTATACGGGAAATCCCATGTCGCCCCAGCTTATGGCGGACATCATGCAGCATCCGAACATTATTGGGGGAAAGCTCAGTCAGGGCGACATGGGTCAACTTGTCGAGACTATCCGCTTGGCGTCTGGTCAGGCATCCGTGAACACCGGAATCGATAGTCAGTTCTATCCGGCCCTGTGCGTGGGTTCGCGGGGCATCTTTTCGACCGCCTCGTGCGTGATCCCTCGAGCGATCGTGGATATTTACGATCACTTCATGGCGGGACGACACGAGCAAGCGAGCGAACTCCACATGAAGGTGCAGGTGCTCAACCGTTTCCTCGAGTACGACCCGGGTTATGTGGCGCCTGCAAAAGAAGCCCTGGCGATGCTGGGCATTCCTTGCGGCGCTCCTCGTAAACCCCTTCCCAATCTAACCCCGGAAGAGCGGGAGGGCGTGAAGAACGCGCTCAAGCAGCTCAAGATGCTCTGACACTACAACCAGTGCGCCGGTTGGAGGAGAGACCCATGCCCGAAGCCGATCTGCTCCTTGAGAACGGTGTTGTCATCACACTCGATCGTGCTTCACGCATCGCCGAAGCTGTGGCGGTGTGTGATGGCCGTATCCTCGCGGTGGGCCCATCAGCCGCGCTTTCGCTCGACACGAGCCCGGCGACGCGCCGCATCGACCTCCGCGGTCGGGCCGTCGTGCCGGGCTTCTGTGACGCGCATCCGCACGTCGATCGAGAGGGGCTTAAGGCCCGCGGCGGCCTTCCGATCAGCGGGTTACGCTCTATCGCCGAGATCGTCGAGGCGGTCCGCCAGGCGGCGCGGACGGTGCAGCCTGGCGAGTGGATTGTGCTCATGCCGCTGGGGAGCCCGCCGCACGACTATTTGAGCCGTCCGGAGGAGCTCACCGAGGGCCGCTTTCCGAACCGCTACGATCTCGATGCTGTAGCGCCGGACAATCCCGTGTACATCCGCGCCGTCTGGGGCTGGTGGAGTCACCGCCCGTTTCCCTCGGTGGCCAACTCACTAGCGCTGGCCCGGTCCGGGGTGACCCGTAGCACCCCCGCCCCCCACAACGTGGAGATCGTGCACGACGTGCGGGGGGAACCGACCGGCGTATTTCTGGAACGGAACTATACCCCTATCCTCGAGTACACGCTCTTCAGAGGACTGCCGCGCTTCACACAGGAGGATCGCGTTGAGAGCGTCCGGCTGGGGGTGCAAGCCTATAGCGAGGCCGGTACCACCGCAGCTTTCGAGGGCCACGGTCTCACCCCTGCCATAATCCGCGCCTACCGCGAGGTCCAGGCGCGGGGCGAGTTGACCCTCCGACTGCACACGCCGTTGAGCGTACCGAGCGCAGTCTTCGACGACGGGCGGCTGGCCGACCTCTTCTATCACTACGCCGGGGTGGCGAGCGGGCATGGTTTCGGTAACGACACCTTGCGGTTCGAGGGGATCAATCTTGGCGGCACCGCCGACACGCAAGTCGCGGCGCTGGTCGCCTCCGGCTATCCATACGAGCAGTGGGCGGGGCACTTCTATCAGGCGATGGACCACGCACGCTTCGTCAGGCTGGGGCTTGAGGCCGCGCGGTTGGGGCTGCGGATCAACTGTATTGTCAGTCGAGACCTCGAGTACGCGCTGTCAGGGTACGAGGCGATCGACCGGGAGGTCCGTATCCGGGACCGGCGGTGGGTGGTGGTCCACGTCAACGAGGCCACCCCTGCCCAGCTGCGGCGCATGAAGCAGCTCGGTGTGATAGCGACCGTGATCCCCGGCTTCCTCTACATGGCAGGCGACAGGTATGGGCTCGATGCGCTCGGTGAGCGGGGTGTTCCGCTCCGCGACCTCCTGGACGCCGAGATCCCCGTCGCTCTTGGTACAGACGGCGTGCCGCCCTCGATGCTGTGGAC
>JBHIAV010000114.1:0-2885 GCA_046758745.1 Gemmatimonadota bacterium | reverse complement strand
CCAGGTTACGAATTTGGAAGCGCACAGGATCCCGGTGGGCCTCCCGGACTTCAAAACCTCACGCGGTTACGCGGATAATGTCAGGCTCCCAAGACACTCAGCGTTCAAAGCGGCATTTGTCGGAATGCGTCTCGGTGCGGCCAGTTGCGCATGGGCGCAACCGTTTGCTGACAAAAGTGATGACAGCTGACAGCTCTACGAGCGCTGGGGTCTTCCCCAACGGCTAGTTCCGACTTACTTTACTATCTTTGCTGGTCTTCCCGGAGGGCGAAGTGAACGAACGCCTCGTCGTCGAGGATGAGTTCTCCATCCTGGCCTCGAGCGTGGCTGCCGACCTTCCCAAAGTCGTCTTGAAGCAGGGAGAAGCCTTCCTCGTGTCGGACCGGCGGGGCAATTTCCCCTCGCAGCTTCCCGGGGAGCTAGGCTTCTACGTCGAGGGCACCCGGTTCCTGGACTGCCTGGAACTCCGAATTGACGGCGTCGCCCCGTTACTCCTGCACTCATCAGTCTCGGAGGACAACTGCCAGATCCTCGTGGGGCTCACCAACGCCCCGGTGCATCGTGAAGGCAAGGCGGTTGCGGCCCAGGGAAGCCTCTCGATCGAGCGGCGGATCACACTCTACGAAAACCAATTGGTCCAAACCGTTTCGGCGGAGAACTTCCTCCTCGAACCGCTCGAGGTGACGGTCGAGCTCCTCTTTGGCGCGGACTTCGCCGATGTGTTCGAGGTGCGGGGCAGCCGCCGCCCGGCTCGCGGCGTGATGTTGGAGGCGGAGGTGACGGGCGCGTCGATCCGTCTTGGTTATCGGGGGCGGGATGGGTTCATCCGGCGGACCCGTTTGGACTTTGAGCCACATCCTGAGGAGCTCCGAGAGGGACGCGCAGTGTTCCGCCTCCGATTGCAATCTCGCCAAGCTGCCCATCTCGCCGTCACCGTGACAGCCGAAGGGGAAGAGGTGGGCCCCCGAGGCCTGACGCTCGGAGAAGCGACCGGGAGGATCCGAGGTGAGCGGGTCGAGCGGGAGAAGCTCGGGAGCCGGATCCAGACCAGTCATGAACTCTTCAGCAGCTGGCTCGACCGTTCCCAGCGTGACCTGCAGATGCTGACCACTCAAACACCTCAAGGGCCCGTCCCGTATGCCGGCATCCCCTGGTACGTAGCCCCGTTCGGACGTGACAGCCTCATCACGGCGCTGCAGATCCTTCCTTTCCATCCGGACGTCGCGGCGGGCACCCTGCGCTACCTCGCCCATCACCAAGCCACCGGCGAGGACCCCTTCACCGACGCGGAGCCGGGAAAGATCCTCCACGAGTTCAGACGCGGGGAGATGGCAAACTGCCGCGAGATCCCCTTTCTGCCGTACTACGGGAGTGCCGACACCACTCCACTCTTCCTCATCCTCCTCGCCGAGACATTCGATTGGACTGGGGACCGCAAGCTGCTGGAGGAGTTGTGGCCGGCGGCGCGGAAGGCCCTTGCGTGGATCGAGACCCGGGCCGACATGGACGGCGACGGGTACGTCAAGTATCAGACCCGATCGCCGAGGGGGCTGAGCAACCAGGGGTGGAAGGACTCCCACGACGCGATCTTCCACGCGACCGGCGATCTGGCTCGTCCACCCATCTCGGTCGTGGAGGTGCAAGGGTATTGTTACGCCGCCTTTGAAGGGGCTGCACGCCTGGCGGAGGTGCTGGGGGAACGGGCCACGCCCGCGAGGCTCCGGGATCGTGCGCGCGGCCTCCGGCGGCGCTTCAACGAGGACTTCTGGCTTCCCAATGAGGAGTACTTCGCGCTAGCGCTCGACGCGAAAAAGCGGCCGTGTCGCGTGGTTACCTCGAACCCCGGCCACTGCCTGTGGACCCGGATCGCAGAGCCCGAGCGGGCCAGGGCGGTCGCCGCCCGGCTCTTGGCCGAGGACATGTTCAGCGGATGGGGGGTGCGGACGTTGTCCTCCCAAGAGATCCGGTACAGCCCGATGAGCTACCACAATGGCTCGGTGTGGCCTCACGACAACGCCATCGTGGCTGCGGGCCTGAAACGGTACGGGCTCGAAGACGCCTTTTCCATGGTGACCACCGCGCTGTTCGAATCGAGCTTTTACTTCGAGCGGAGCCGACTTCCCGAGCTGTTCTGCGGCTTTCCGCGTGTCCCGTACTACGGCCCGACGGCGTATCCCGTGGCCTGCTCGCCGCAGGCTTGGGCGGCAGGTGTGCCCTTCCAACTGGTCGGTGTGATGCTCGGCCTCGAGCCGGATGGGGCCGGCAATCGGCTCACGCTCATGAATCCTATCCTGCCGTCGTGGCTTCAGTGGATCGAACTCCAGAACCTCCGGGTCGGTGCTGCAACCGTGGATCTCGTGGTGGCACGAGGCCGCCAGCATGCGGCCGTGGAGGTTACGGAGCGACAGGGCAAGGTCGAGTTGGTAGTCCACCAGTAGTCCCGTCGGACGTCGCCATTGAAAACCCGGGACGCTTGACAGGTTAGGTTGTTATGTCCTTGAATGCAGCATGCAGCCGGCCTGACGTGTAGACACTACGAAGGTTGGGCTAGAAGGTATTCCACTGCCGCCGCCGGAACCTGCGCACGCGCCCAGAGATCTAACCCAGGCGCTTTATGTTGCGGCCATCGCCCTCGGGCGCACCAGGGACGCGTACGAGGTGGTGCGGGTAGCCGTCGCGGAGACACAGCGCGCGGCGGGGCTGGAGGCGGTCGCGCTGTATCTTCTGGACCCCAGCCGCCAGGTTCTGGTTCTCCAGGAGTTTGCCGGAAGCATGCCTGCGTTTCAGGAGCGAGTAGCCACACTCCCGCTCTCGGAGGCACGCTTGGCCGGCCGGGTTATCGAGGCGGAGCGTATCGCTACCATTGCCGTGGACGACCACCCGGC
>JBHIAV010000113.1:0-2926 GCA_046758745.1 Gemmatimonadota bacterium | reverse complement strand
GCTCCCTCCGTATTACCGCGGCTGCTGGCACGGAGTTAGCCGGAGCTTCCTCTGGTGGTACCGTCAAGCGGGCCGGGTATTGGCCGACCCGAGATTCGTCCCACCTGACAGGGGTTTACAACCCTAGGGCCTTCCTCCCCCACGCGGCGTCGCTGCGTCAGGCTTTCGCCCATTGCGCAATATTCCCCACTGCTGCCTCCCGTAGGAGTCTGGGCCGTGTCTCAGTCCCAGTGTGGCTGACCACGCTCTCACGCCAGCTACCCGTCATAGCCTTGGTAGGCCGTTACCCCACCAACCAGCTGATAGGCCGCGAGCTCATCCGATGGCGCTAGCTTCCATGGAGAGGCCAGCTTTCACGCTGGGCTTCCAAGCCCGCGTCGTATGCGGTATTAGCTCAAGTTTCCCTGAGTTGTCCCCCACCACCGGGTAGATCGCTCACGTGTTACTCACCCGTCCGCCGCTGTACTCACCCCCGAAGGGGCTTTCTCGCTCGACTTGCATGTGTTAGGCACGCCGCCAGCGTTCGTTCTGAGCCAGGATCAAACTCTCCATAATAAGAGCTCGAAGCCGATCAGAAGCCGGGCTCGATTGCCCAGTTCGTCTCGCGCATGACTCGAAGAACGCGCTGTGTACGCGTTCGGACATTCACTTTGGTTCCCCGTGGGGCGCGGGAAGTGATGCCCGCGCACCGTAGAGGCCCACACGTCACTCACACCAACTTTTCAAAAAGCCGTTGATCTCACGGGACGCCCCTTGAGAGGCGGCGCCGAGAGAAACGGAAGTATATGCCAGCAGCTGAGCTATGTCAAGCGCGGGGCCGCCTATGGCTGCGCGTCGGCGGTGGATCTTGAGCCCGGGCGAGCTTCGGGGTCCAGCCTGCCCGTCTCGGCCCGAAGCTACCCCGAAAATCGACGTGCGCCTCCGAGCCGGGAGACCGCGCGCCAGCGTCATAAGCCGCTGGAATGCCCGGCACTTACCGGTCTCCTTCGCCATCCGGCGCTGGCCACAAACAGGGGGTCCTACGGAACACGGCCGCCGTTCCGAGCCGAACGGCTCGCAGGTTGAAACTGCGCTGAGAATCTAGTATAGGGAGAAACCCTAGCTGGCTTCCTTAGTAGCGGCTAGACCGCCGACAACGGAGCCTTGCATCATGGATGCCCCTGAGACCCCCGGCCGCTTGCATGTGGACGAGAGCGGCGCGGAGCAACGGCAGAGTCCGGAGAAGGCGCGAGAGGCCGGGATCCGGCGCTTCGTGGACTGCTCGCGGAGCAACCCTCTCCTCTTCTACCCGCCTCTCCACCTCGGCACCCTCGAGCTGACCCGAGTTCCCGCGGCACTCGAGACGCTTCTCTCGGGCAGGGAGCTTCGGGCTGCCGACCTGGTAGTCGCGCCCGAAATCACCGAAGCTGGAAACGCGATCGAAGATGAGGCAAGCCGCCGGGTGCGGCAGGCAGAGGCGCAGCAGAAGGTGCGTCGGAGCCTGTTCGCGATTCGACGCGAGGCATGGCGCAATCTCGAGGAGGAGGGTCTCGAGACGCTGTACTTGGCCGTCGGCGCAGCGACTTGGCCGGCCGAAGACGGGGGCCGCCCGTATGAGGCCCCCGTCCTGCTGATCCCGGCCCAACTGAAGTGTACGGGCCGCAAGGGGAAGGATCTTGAGCTGGCTCTCTCCGGCGAGCCGCAGGCGAACCTCGTGCTGCTGCAGGTCTTGGAGGACGAGTACGGGATCCTGGTTGACCCCGAGCTGCTTATCGCAGCGGGGACGCTCGTGGCAGCGGGAAAACAGCGGGAGGCCACCGAATGGTCGATCGAGGTTGAGGCAACCTACGAGTACCTTCACCAGGCGATGGCGCAGCTGGAGCGCTCGGAGATCCAGCGCCGCATCATCTTGGGGAACTTCTCGTGTCCGAAGTTGGCAGTGGTGCGACACCGCGAGCGTCAAGGCGAACAGGCGGCGCTCGACACCGATTCCGGTCAGCAGCCCGAACTCGTGCGTAAGATGCTCAACGGGCGAGTGGCTCGTCCCAAAGGAGCAACGAGCCTCCACGACGCCCTCACCAAGGTCATCGATGACCTGCCCGCGGCGTTCCGGTACCCACGGATGGCGCCGCGCAGCTTCCAGGCCAGCCGGTCGGAGGGGAAGACGTAGAGCCGGCCCTGTTGCTCTCGTAGCTCACCCGGCCGGCCCCCCACCCTCCCGACGAGCGTCGAGCGAGACCCGGCGACGTCGAAGTTTGCACCGAGAACCCCGGCACCTACATTTTCGCGGCCGATGGGATCCGGGTTCGACTTCGACCCCCCGCACCCTTGCCACGGAGGCTCACATGTTTCGAACCGTCGCTTTGGCCCTGGTGTGCCTGCTGGTGCCGGCCGGCGCGCTCGCTCAGGACGCGATCCAGAGCGCCATGAGCGCCGCCCCGGCGTCGATCTCCGCCGCCGCGACCGTGATGGATTGGGACGGGAAAGTGCTGCGGGAGGGAACGAACGGCTGGACCTGTCTCCCGGATAACAAGGACTCGCCGGGAACCGACCCATGGTGTGTGAACGCCCCGTGGCTGAACTTCCTTGAGGCGATGATGGCCAAGAAGGAACCCACCTACCAGTCCGTGGGCGTCGCGTACATGCTCATGGGCGACACCCCGGTGAGCAACACCGACCCGTTCGCCACGGAGCCGACCGGTGAGGGTGACTGGGTGACGGACGTCGGGCCTCACCTGATGATCCTGGTTCCGGACAAGCGGGCGTTCGAGGGAATCCCAACCGATCACCGGAACGGAGGACCATGGATCATGTGGCCGGGCACGCCCTACGCCCACCTCATGATTCCCCTCGAGCACGGGGCGAAATAGCCTGACAGACAGCATGAGGCACCGCCTGTAAGCGCAAGCGGTGCCTCAGCTTGTTCAAGGGTCCCTTACCAGACTCG
>JBHIAV010000112.1:0-2972 GCA_046758745.1 Gemmatimonadota bacterium | reverse complement strand
TGAGCTGGCGCAGCGGGCCATCGTAGTCGTCGAGCTGGATGGTCTGGTCGAGGACTGTTCCGTCCCACGTACTTGGACCCCCTTTTGAGGGGGTAAATCCCACCTAACCGGACCCCCCTAGAGGGGGGTTAATCCCAGGTATCTGGACCCCCTTTTCGGGGGTCAAATTCCACCTATCCGGACCCCCCTGGCCGGGGAAAGCATCGGTACACAGGACCTATGTCCGGATAGGGCCATCGGACCTGTCCGGACAGATGCTGACCTCGGTTATGATGCCTCCTGAGATTAAGCCAAGGAGGCATCGATGAAACGAAAGACGAGGAGCAGGCTAATGGATAGGAAGATTGTTGAACTTCTCATTCACGGAGCGAACGTCAAGCACATTGCCCGCAGCCTGCATGTGGGCAGGCGTCGTGTGCGGGGGCTGCGCGAGCAGGCGAAGGAGTACGGGTACCTAAACGAGGACGGCAAGAAGGGCGTGGTTGCGCTGCCGCCCTATCCCGAGGTCCTCTTCCCGGAACCAGCGGACAGCAGATCGTTGAGGTTGGCGGATTCGGACCGGGCGCTTGCGCCGCACCACACCTGGATACGGGATCATCTTGAAGCCGGCTGGCATTTGGTGACGGTCTTCGAGGAGCTGGCGGTAAGTGGGGTCAGCCGCTCGAGCTTCTATCGGTATCTTGAGCGCCACAAGCTGAAACGGCTCGGGGAGAGTGACCGCGGCGTGGTGGCGGAAATCGTGCACCAACCGGGGGAGGCATTGATTCTCGACTGGGGCAAGCTGCGCACGGTAGTCGATCCCGAAACAGGCAAAAAGAGAACGCTGTGGATGTTCGCGGGGGTCCTGGGTTTTTCCCGTTATCTGATGATACGCCTGGTCTGGCACATCGACGTGGAGACAACACTGGTAGCGCTCGAGAGCATGTTTCGCGAGCTAAACGGGGTCCCGGTTAAAATCACCACGGACAACCCAAAGTGCATCGCCTTGGAGGCCTCCCGCTACGAGCCGCTGCTCAATCCCGCCGCGGAGCGCTTTGCCGCGCATTACGGCGTGCTCATCGAGGCCCTCCCGCCCGGTGATCCGGAGAAGAAGGGGAAGGTCGAGAGGATGGTTCCCTACGGCCGCAGGCTCTATGAGGCGCATGGAGATGTGTGGCACGGCATCGAGGAATCGCAGAACTACATGGAGCGCAAGCTCGCAATCGCCAACGAGCGGCGCCATGGGACGACGCTGCGCCGCCCCCGGGAGGTGTTCGTGCAGGAGGAGGGCAAGGCGCTCAAGCCCTTGCCTGCTCTGGCTTATGAGATTGAGCAGTTCCACGAGGGTCCGGTGCGCCAGGACGGCTCCGTGCGGTTTGCGAACAAGTACTACTCGGTCGATGAGCAATACAAGGGCAAGACCGTGATCGTGCTGGGCAATTCAAAGCAGGTATGCATCTACCACAAGGGCAAGCTTCTGGAGGTGCACCCCCGGATCACCGATCCGAACCAGTCCAAGTCGATCAAGCCGCAGCACATGAAGCCCTGGGAGCGGGTGATGCAGGACGGGTCGACGTACCGCCAACGCGCCCGCAAACTTGGACCCTACGTCGATCAGATGGTGCTTCGTTTGCTTCACCAGGGCCAGGGGTTTATCGACACGCGCAAGATCTGGGGAATTCTGAGCCTGGACAAGAGCTACCCGCCGGAGAGAATCGACGCGGCGTGCCGGCGGGCGCTGGAGCTGGACCAGATTGGCTTCCGGGTCGTCAAGACCATCCTCGACGTGGAACAAGCCGAGGCGCTTGAGCGCCAGCACGAGGTCGAGCACCATCGCTCGCATCCAGAGCGGCCATCCAAGAAGGGACCGCACAAGTACGTGCGCCCTCTTTCCGTCTACAAGGAGCAACTGTCGCTATTGCTGCACTAAATCCAAAAAAGGAGGCCACATGAACATTGAAACCATCAAGAGGCAGTTGAGAGCATTGAAGCTCTCTACCGCCGCCCGGGAGATCGAGGACGTACTGGGACGGCACGGGCGGGCGGCCTCGCTCGATTGGGTCTCGGCCCTGTTCGAGCGGGAAATCGACGCACGCACGCAGCGCGCCATCGACAACAGGATCAAGAGGGCGGAGTTCCCCGAGGTGACCACGCTCGAGTCGTTCGACTGGAAGTTCAATCCGAAGATCGAGAAGTCCAAGATCGAAGATCTGGCCGAACTGAAGTTCGTCAAGGAGAACCGGATCGGCCTGTTCCTCGGGCCTGCCGGCGTGGGCAAGACGCACCTGGCCCTGGCCATCGGGATTCTGGCGGCCAAAGAGGGCTACCGCGTTTACTGCGCGAGCACCAAGAGGCTGATGCAGCAGATCCAGTTGGCCAAGCTCAAGAACAGCCTCGACGTGCTGTTCAAACGGATGCTCTCCTCGCAGCTTTGGCTGATCGACGACTGGGGGGTGGTGTCGATGAGCCGGGAGATCGCCGAGGAGGTCTTCGACCTGTTCGACCGCAGGAAATACAGCTCGGCGATGCTTTTGACCTCCAATCGCGACGTGGAGGAATGGAGCGAGGTCTTCCCGGATCCGGTCCTGGCCAACGCCACGATCGACCGCATCTTCGACCGCGCGGAGATCGTCCCGTTTCAGGGCAAGAGCTACCGGCTCAAGGGCAAGATTACCCTGCCGTCGTTTGGCGATGCGGACATCATGGGCGGAAATCGGCGACGAAGGTCCAAACGATGAGCCCTGTGGACATGCCGCTCCGGGGACAATGTAGACAGGCATACGGCCGCCTGTCCACATGCCCACAGGGCTGGCGACGGCTAATGTGGGGGGAGGGAAAAACGGCACCACATTTGCCCAAAAGGAGGCTCATGAGGTAGACTGAAAGTTCAAACCGCCAGGGGGGTGGTCCGGATTGGTGGAACGGTAGGGGGTCCGGTTACCCGGGACGCACCACCTTGTCCAACCGATATTGCACATATGAATTATAAAGTA
>JBHIAV010000111.1:0-2997 GCA_046758745.1 Gemmatimonadota bacterium | reverse complement strand
GCACGAGGAGCGCGGTACTGAGCAACGGTCCGGCTCGGAGGCCGGAGAAGAGCCGGACCTCCATGTAGGGCTTGTCCCGGACCTTCGCGAAGCCCAGCACCAGGAGATGGGCGGTCTTGAACCGTTGGAGAGCCTCCCGAACACCGGTCCCGTTGAGGAACGCTGCCTCCGTGATCCCCTCCTGAGCGATCCAGACACGGACCTGGTCGCCGAACACCACCTGAAACCGACCGGTGCGGTCCAGCTCTCCAACCAGCTTGCGGGTTGCCGCCTCGGCAGGGCCTGCTTTCAGGCCCGTCGCCAGCGACAGAACCGTGAGCCTGATCTTTCCCGCGGAGACGCGGACCCTGTCGCCGGGGCGCGCTCCACCCCCCTGCGCCACGGTCGCGAGAGCGTAGGCCTCGAAGACCTCGCCTACGATGACGCGGCCGAGCCTCCTCTCAGCGCGCCCCAGAAGCTCGCCGGTCTTCGGGTGACGGAGCTCTCGCCCCTCGCGAAACAGCACCATCTCCACGCCCGGCTGGACCCCCTGGCGGCGGCCTACCGAGATCGTGACCTGCGCGCCCTCAGCCTCGATCACGTCCCCCTCCACCTCCGGGAAGAGAGCCGCGACCTGCTCAGCCAGCACCTGAAACGGCAGCGGCGCTGAGTGGGCGAGCCGGCTGTCGGTGGAAAGGGACAGGGCAAGCCAGGCCAGGGCAACTGCCAGCGGGGCGGCCAGCCTACGGGTCCTTCGTTCGGCTCCTGTCACTGTCAGCCTCCACCTCGTGGAGCCGGCGCTTCCAGGCGAGGACCACGTGGTATGTCGTGGGCAAGGGAGCATGCTTGACAACGATGAAGACGTGGTCAGCAAACGGCGAGCTCTCGTTCACACCCACGACCACGGCGACGCCGTCGCCGAGATCCAGGACCGGCGATAGGTACCGGCTCCAGAGCGCAGGGTTGCCCTCGTACGCCTCGATGAACTCGAGCGCCATCCCGAGCGCCTTGGCGGCCGGCTGGGAGAAGGCGACCAGGTGAGGGATGACGCGAACGAGCCGGCCCGTGCCTTTGAGGGCGACATCCCGCACCTCGGTGTCCCGCGTCCTCGACGGGGTGATCGCCCAGACGCTCCACTCCCCTGGCTCGCCTTGCCAGCGCATCTCACTCCAGCGCTCGGCGTCTTCCCTGGCCCGGCGCGCGCCGGGGCCCACGCGGGAGGCCCCGAATGCCGTCGCCACAGAGCCGCGCGCAGCCTCAAACCGATCGTAGATCAGGACCCCGGCCGGCGCCTTGCCTGTATCCAGGGAGTGGATCAGGGGGGAGCGGCCCTCAACGGGGCCTTCGCGGCGCGTGCCCGCCGACCCGAGCAGGGCGTAGAACGCCTCTTCGTACAGGCTCGCCACCTTCAAGCGGTACTCCGCTGCCCCTGCCTGAAGCGGGAAGGCCAGAGAGAGAGCCGCGACGGCAACCAACGCGCGAAGCCAGCTCACCATGGTGACTACACTATACATCTGGAACACGAAAGCGGCAACCTCGAGACCTGACCGAACCAGAGCGGGCGAGTGGGAATCCGTAAAGACCCAACAAAAAGGGGCATGGGAAAATTCCCATGCCCCCTTGGCGACTACCGGCGGCTTAGCTAGAACGAGAAAAACAGACGCGTAGACCACATATCAACGCCATCGGCGCTGGCTGTCGCCGAATCGAGCGCATCGCCGGGGAACAGGTGGGCGTAGCCCGTGTAGAGCGTCAGCCGCGGCGCGAACTTCCACGTGAGCCATGCGGCGACCTCAGTCCCGACGAGGTTCTCGTCGCCGATTCCATTCCCGGTGGTGTCAACGTCCTCTGCAGTCCAGAACCCGTGGAGTACACCGGTCAGTGAGAGGGCCGGCGTGACAGCGTAGTCTGCCTTCGCTGCGGCGCCGATCCGACCGTGGTTCACACCGCCTGCGTTCCAGCCAAAACTACTCCCCGTCCCGTTCAGCTGGCGGTAGAAGTCTATGCCGGTGGTAAAGATCTGGCTCCAGCCCGCCCAATAGGTGCTGGAGTTCCAGATGTCGCTCCAAAAGTCGATGTCGTCGCCAACCGGGTCATTCGGCTTGTCTCCCGGGGTGAAAACAAACCGGCCACCAAGCTTCAGGGGGCCTTGCCTCCAGCCGGCGATCACGTCGAAGATCCAGGCGTTGATGTCCAGGTCCGCTGATCCCGGGGTCCGACTCTCACCCCACTGGTAGAAGAACGAGGGCTCCAGAGAGAACGGGCCTTCGCTCCACTTGATTTCAGCTCCGAGGAAGGTCGTCTCTGTCGTCGCCGCGGTGCCCGTGTCCCGCTCGTTGAAGTAATAGGCGAAGGTCGGCTTGACCGTCACCCCTTTCTGGGGGGAGAACTGGACACTGTCAAGAATCGCAAAGCTGTCAGGCGCGGTGTTCAAGCTTTCACCGCCTTCTTCACTCTGGACGTACGTGAACGTGTTCTTCACGTTAGGCGCAACGGCCGTCACGAAGTTCAGGCCGCCGAACTGGTCAACGGCGAGCACCCGCTTGAAGTCGTGACCCGAGAACGGCTGGCCTCCCACCCGCGCCGTGGTCGGCACCCCGATCATGGGGAGGAGCGAGCCCGGCCCGGTGAAGGGGAACTCCAGATACAGCCACTTGACCTCAATCTCTTCTTTCTCGTCGAAGCCCAGATCGATGCCGCCACCCAGGCCTGCACCGATCCCTGTCTCAGGCAGCTTGCCGATCGCGAAGTCCATCTCGAAGCTGGTCACGGCCTTGGCCTTCCCGACCTGCCCGGTGATGGTGGTCAATCCGCGCGGGTGGGACATCCACAACGTCTCGTCGTTCGTGTAAGTTGTGTCAACGATGTTCTTGCTCCACGACGTCATAAAGTAATAGGCGCCACTGACCGTCACCTTCGGGGCCTCGGCAGCGAACGCCGGTGGCGGGAGCATTCCGAGGAGGATCAGCACAGCCACTGCGAACATCCAGTACCTTTTCATTTACCGCCTCCTCATGT
>JBHIAV010000110.1:0-3000 GCA_046758745.1 Gemmatimonadota bacterium | reverse complement strand
GACGGGAGCAGCCACTCGAACAGCGCGAGCACCTGGCGGTACCAGATCGCCGCCCGCCCCCGGCGCCCGTCCTGCCGAAGCTGGTCCGCGGGGGCCTCCGAAAACACGAGCTCCATGAACGGGACGTTCTTGCGCCACAGTTCCCCGTAGAGATCTCGAAGCCGACGGTCACAGCGCAACTGCGGGTCGACCGGCCGCAAGGCGTAGAGCAGCACCGGCCGTCGTGCTAGCAGGCACACCAGCATCGCGGCCAGACTGATACCTAAGCTGGTGACGAACCCGGCGACTGCCGCACATCGGCGCCACCGCAGCCGCGGCGCGCCCTCGATCTCGCATCTGACGCCGAGTCGCCGAAGTACGGGCACCACGTACAACCTGAACAACCGCGGCGGATTCTGCACGCGGATCTCGCCCGCGCGCCACGCCATGTCGATGAGGTCCCTATACTGCCTCACCGGGAGCAAGAGCCCGCGGAAGAGATAGTCCTGACCGAACCACCAGACGTGGAAGCCATTCCACTCCAGGACGCTCGACAGCCGCCGTCCGTCGGCTGTCTCGCGGCGATTCATCACCGTGAGCTCTGAGATAGCTGCATCCCAGTCGGGACCCGGGAAACGCATGCGCGCCGTAGACGCCGGGCTCTTCACAACCGCCCACTCCTCATCCTCGAAGGCGACCTGAAGCGCGCGCGCCCGGCCCTTCGCCCACCGGTGACGGATCTCTGGAGGGCCACCGGAGCGCCCGCTGCCGGCACCGAGCGTTGCCCACGCTGCGTCCGAGCCTGTCACTTCAGCCCCAGCCGCTCCCACAGTTCGCACGCCACCTTCCGGCTGCTGTACCGCCGCTCGTACTCCGCTCGCGCCCCGTAGCGATCGAACTGCCGGATGGCCTTAGCCACCTTCCAGCGGAAGAGCAGCGAGCCAGCTGCCTCGCCAGCGCGCGGTGTCACGTACTTGCGCCCCATGTTTCGTTTGTGGATGACCACCGGCGTCCCCGCGGCCAGGCTCTCCAGAATCACGCGGGTTCCGACTTCCGCCGCCCGCGTGAACACGATTGACACCCGGCTCCGATTCAGAATTTCGTTGACGCGGGCCTTCGTGACGTGTCCCAGGATCTCGCAGGAGGGCCACCGCCAACGGAGCGTGGCCACGACGGTCGGGTCCGCATGTTCCCCGACGAAGACCGTTCTCCAACGCTTGTCAGCGATCCACGCGAACTGAAGCTGTCCCTTCTGGCTCCGCCGCTCGAACCGGGCGACGAAGCACACGTCGTACGTCTTCTCGAGTCCCAGGGGCTGGAAAATCTCCTCGTCGCAGCATTTGATCATCTCCACGCACCGGACGCCAGGGATGGACCAGGATGGATCATCTGTCAGGATCGCGTCAACTGGGTAGCGCGGCTTCCAATCACCAGCCGGTCTGGCGCAGTAGAAGATCTTGAAGCTGGACGGGTGCAGCCCGACGATCGGCTCCCACGGAGGCTGTCCGCGGATGAACAGCACATCATGTGGGGACGGCTGATGGATCGACCGGTAATGCCCGATGTGCTCCAGGATATAGAAGTCGAACCCCTCCGTGATCCGCATCAGCCCGGCGGGGCTGTATCGGGGGTGATCCTTCGGATACCGAATCGCGATCCCTTTCACCTCATTCACATATCCGGCCTCGAGCCACCGCTTGGCGACCGTGACGTAGTAATCCCCCCAGATGCTGTTGCCATAGTACGTGTCCTGCGTCAGCGGCACCGGCGTCGGGACGAACTCCGGTGACACTGGTTCGCTCCCCGGGTATGCCTTGTACGCGTACAGCAGGATCAGGGTCCGCCGGGCACCCATCCTTCACCTGCGGCGAACGCCAGAAGCTGCTCCACGAAGTTCTTCCAGCTCAGGTGCGCTACCGTTGCCCGCACGTTCGTCCTAAGCGCGAACGCGCGCCGAACGAGCGCGATGATCGCCTCAACGTCCGCGTCGACATCGAACAGGAATCCGTTCTCGCCGTCCTGAATGAGCTCGGGGGCGAAGCCGGTCCGGCTCGCCACCGGCACGACGTTGCTCATCATCGCCTCGAGCAGCGGAATCGGCCCGCCCTCGACTCTGGAGACCGACACGAACACGTCCATCTGGCCGTACAACGTCGGATATGCCACGTACTCCGCTTCCACGAACCGGAAGTTCGGCAGCGCGCAGAGTTCGCGGAAGCGGGGGTACTCGGCCCATCCGCGGCCGACGAGCATGAATCGTTTGTCCGGCATGCGCCGCACGATCTCCAAGATCGTGTCGGGATTCTTCCGCGCGTAGTATTTGGAGACGAATCCAATCGCGCCATCGGAGTGCTCGCGGTATCGAAACTGGTCCGGATCCGCGCCCCCCAGCGCCACGCCGACTTTGTCCTCGTCCAGCCCGCGCTCGACCAACCAGTCCTTCCAGCTACGGGACAGGCACACCACCTTGTCCGCCTGCCTGACAGCGGCGACCACGTCCGCGGCCGTCCGTTTACCGTGCTCCTCGAAGTGAGGAAACAATACGATCCGCATGCCGCCCCGGCGAGAGCGTTCCAGAAACTGCACCAGCCGTGAGTAGTGGGCGAAGAAGTAGTACTCTGCCCGCGGCAGATCACCACCGTTCTCGAAGTAGAGCGCGTTCAGGCGCCCCTGCCGATGAAGCTCCCGACAGATCCGTCTCAGGATCCACTCCTCGCTGCCGGTCACAAGCGCCCACCGCGGCGCCCCGCGAAGCACGTGTCGCACGCGCCACGCCATCGCCCGGGGCCCGAGGGTCGCAGGCCGCCACCTTACGTGCACCGTCACCGCAGGCGCACCTTCACCATGTGGATCTTCAACACGCCGTCCGGCGAGATCCCGAAGCGGTCTGGAAACACTTCCTCCGGCTCGAGCGTCTGCACCTCATACGTCGCCCGGTCCAGACGATCGACGACAACGCGCGGGCCGTAGTCGAAGTGATAGTAGTCGTCGAACACCACGATCGTCTGCCGGTCCATGACT
>JBHIAV010000109.1:0-3061 GCA_046758745.1 Gemmatimonadota bacterium | reverse complement strand
AAGCTGGGATCGAGCACTACCGGGAACTCAGGGAAGCGGCTCTGGAGGAATACAACTTCGCTGAGCCAGAGCTCAACCGGCTCGGATACCACTACCTAGGCGAGGGTGAGACTGAAATCGCCATCGAGATCTTCAAGTTGAACGTCGAAGCTTATCCAGACGCCTTCAACACGTACGACAGTCTGGGCGAGGCCTATATGAAAGCAGGTCAGAAGGAGCTGGCGATCCAGAACTACGAACGGTCTCTCGAGCTCAACCCCGGCAACGACAACGCTCGGCAGATGCTGCGACGCATGGGCGTTGATGTCGAAGACGAAGGGGACGCGGAGACCGGCTGATAGCCTTACCCTGTTTCAAGGTGGTAAGGCGGTCGAGGCACCGAGGGTTGAATAGGGGCGAGAGTAAGGGGGGCGGTTCCTTCGGGGCCGCCCCTTCTCACACCTCACACTTCGGCGGCCCGCGCCACGCTCCCGATCTCGTCCTCGTGGATCCACAGGTCGCTGAGCTGGCGCCGAGCCCACCCTACTGCATACACGCCCTATGTTGTGAGCCTCGCCGCGGTGGGGCTAGAATGAGCTGAGCGGGAACAGAGTTTCGCAGCTGAACGTTGACGTGTTAGGATCTTCGTGGGTCCGTCTGCCTCTGTCCGGTGCAATCCTTACCCGTCGAGCGGGATCTTCAGGGCAGAACCACCGCGTTCTCAGGTTTCTCGGCAGCGAGGGCTTCTCATGCGAATCCGAGGCTGGTCAGTCGGCGCTCGCCCAGGCGATGGTCCTCTTTCACTCCCTGCCAGGGCCGCCCCGAAAGTCCGTGTCGCACCCGGCCGGTTGCAGGCTAGGGCTGCCCGTGAGTTTCCTCTCCCAGCACCCAACCTCTAACCTCAGGAGCACGACGATGCTGCGAGTTCGATTCCTGCCGTTTCTCGTCGTCGTCGCCGCTTCACCGGCCTTGGCGCAGGCGGGGCCGCAGCTCCGAATTGTCAACGACGACAATGTGGTCCTCGACGGAGTGCCGGAGGTCCCGGCGCGGATCATCGACCTTCTGAATCAATACCAGAACGTGCGCAGCGCCTTCTTCTCCGACTGGATCGAGGACGGCAATGGCATGTACATCGTGACCCGCTTCGGCGACGTAAGACAGCTGCACCGGGTCGAGATGCCCGGCGGAGCGCGCGCACAGATCACCTTCTTCCGCGAGCCGGTCAGTGGGGCCGCGCGGCGACCTGGAGGACCGGAGCTCCTGTTCGGCATGGACGAGGGTGGAAGCGAGTTCTTCCAGTTCTTCCTTCTCGATCCGAAGACGGGAGAGTACGGCCGACTTACAGACGGCACTTCGCGGAACGGGGCCGCGGAGTGGAGCGGCGACGGGAGCCGGATCGCCTATCAGAGCACCCGTCGCAACGGCCGCTCCAACGACGTGTGGGTCATGGACGTGGCAGACACCTCGTCAGCCCGGGTTGTGTTCGAAGCGCCGGACGGTTCCTGGTACGGCCCGACCGACTGGGACGAGACCGGCGAGAAGCTCCTGGTGCTTCAGTACGTCAGCATCACCGACTCGCGTATTCACCTGATCGACGTGAGGTCGGGCGAGCGGACCCTGCTCGCTGGGGGTGGTGAGGATCCCGCGAACTTCGCGGGAATCGCACCGGTGTTCACGCCCGACGGAAAAGGCGTGTTCGTTGCTACGGACGCAGGCAGCGACTTCTCTCGGCTCACCTACCTGGACGTCGGGACCAGAGGGCTCGAGACGATCACCGACGAGATCGAGTGGGACGTCGAGAGCTTCGAGCTCAGCGAAGACGGGTCCCGCGCCGCGTTCACGGTGAATGAAGGAGGGCTCGAGCGGCTGTACCTGATGGATCCGCGGACGTGGGAATACGCCCCGGTGATGATCCTTCCTTCGGGGTTGATAGGCGGGCTGAAGTTCAGCCCGGAGGCGAGCCGACTCGCCATGACTCTGGTTACCGCGGATAGCCCGGGGGACGTGTACACGTTGGAGCTGGGTCCGGGCTACGCGGCCGCCCGAGACCTGGTTCGATGGACATCCAGCGAGATTGGTGGGCTGGACTCCGAGCGCTTCGTGACACCTGAGCTAGTTCGTTTCCCGACCTTCGACTCGAACTCGGGCGGGCCAAAGGAGATCCCGGCCTGGGTGTATCGCCCCCGGGGAGGTGGGCCGCATCCGGTGGTCGTATCCATCCATGGCGGGCCGGAGGGGCAGTACCGGCCGGGCTTCAGCCGCACGTACCAGATGTGGGTGAACGAGCTCGGGGCAGCGGTGATCGCGCCCAACGTGCGCGGCTCGGCGGGCTACGGGAAGGAGTACGTTAAACTGGACAACGGTTTCCTGCGCGAGAACTCTGTGAAGGACATCGGGGCGCTGCTGGACTGGATCGCCTCGCAGCCCGACCTAGACGAGACCCGGGTGGCCGTGTTCGGCGGGAGCTACGGCGGCTACATGGTGCTGGCCAGCCTGGTGCAATACGGCGATCGCCTGCGCGCGGGCGTCGACATTGTCGGCATCAGCAACTTCGTCACCTTCCTCGAGAACACCCAGAGCTACCGGCGTGACCTCCGGCGCGTCGAGTACGGAGACGAGCGCGATCCCGAGATGCGCGCCTTCCTCGATCGAATCAGTCCGAACCGGAATGCGGACCGGATCCGCGTGCCGCTGTTCGTCGCGCAGGGACAGAACGATCCGCGGGTGCCGGTGACCGAGTCGGAACAGATGGTGGCGGCAGTGCGGGCGAACGGCCAGGACGTGTGGTACATGAACGCGCTCAACGAGGGGCACGGCTTCCGCAAGAAGGAGAACTTCGACCTCTTCGAGCAGATCACGTTCATGTTCTTCGAGGAGCACCTGATGGAGCGGGAGCGGCTGCCGCGAACGGACTGAGGTAGAGCGGCACGGGACGGAGCGCGTTGCCTCCTCCGCTCTTTGGGCTAGAGCTTCACCTGGCCTGCTGCCGTGTCGAAGCGGATCCGGCGGCCGCCCTCTGTGCGGAGTGTGGGTCGCATCGTCTGGGGCTACCCGGCGGCGACCGGCGGCAGGGCGAAGACGG
>JBHIAV010000108.1:0-3312 GCA_046758745.1 Gemmatimonadota bacterium | reverse complement strand
AATTAAAAACTAGTCGATAACTGCTCCCTTTACATAGCGTTCATACTGGCATGTGCACTCTCAGTCAGCTCCGCCGTACCATCATTCGCTGTAAGAAATGTCCCCGTTTGGTGCGTTGGCGCGAGCAGGTGGCAGAGAATCCGCCGCGCCGGTACCAGGGGACGGCTTACTGGGCCGGGCCCCTGCCAGGATTTGGTGATCCTAAAGCGCATCTCCTCATTGTCGGCTTGGCTCCAGCAGCCCACGGTGGGAACCGCACCGGCAGAATGTTTACCGGTGATCGCAGCGGTGACTGGCTCTACGAGACCCTTTATACCTTTGGCTTTTCCAATCAGCCAACGTCAGTTCAGCGCGACGATGGACTGAGGCTGAACGGTTGTTACATCACTGCGGCCGTGCGTTGTGCCCCGCCGGTGAACAAGCCGGCCAAAGAGGAGTTCGAAAGCTGTCGTCCGTATCTGGCTCAGGAGCTTAAGCTGCTCAGGTCTATTCGTGTCGTGGTTGCCCTGGGAAAGATCGCCTTTGATTCGTTTCTCAAAGCCTACAGCGAAAATGGGGGTGCTATCCCCAAGCCTCGTCCTCGGTTTGGCCATGGCGCCTCCGTCAATCTGAGAGAACACTTGACGCTTTTGGCTTCCTACCACCCCAGCCAACAAAACACCTTCACGGGAAGACTCACCCGAAAGATGTTTCACGAGGTGTTTCAGGCGGCGGGAGATCTTCTTGAACAGAACTCGAACAGCAAAGGGACCAGAAAATAGGGATGCAAACACCATCACGATTGATACCCACGTTTTGAACCGAGGCGGACATGGTTTTTGCAACCTGGCAGATCGACTGTGACCGTGTACGCTGATTTGTTAGCCGGGATATACTGCGGGCTGATATCCGGACAGGCTGCGGGATTGACGGTGTTTGCGGGTGATAATAGGCTTGACGAGTAATTGGTAAGTGATGGATATTGCCGACGTTTCGGTCAAGAACAGCGCTGGCAGTTGCACTTCGAAATCGTCGGCGAGATTTAGGGTGTGGAGGCTATTGCTATTGGAGGGTTGATCCGCGACATTGCGCGGATCCGAAGACGCCACGGACCTGGCCGTTGGCGAAGGCTCAAGGGAAGGGCCACTGTCCGCCTTAGAAGGGGCGCGGTACATCGGGCAGAATTACGCTGGTATGAAGCCCACGGAAATGGTAGAGTAAAACTTAAGATTAAGCGATTGTTGGATTAGTGCTCGTCAAGCGGAATAAAACAAAGTTTGCGATCCGCGTTCAGAACGAAGGGGCTGAAGATCTAGAGGTCACCAAGGTTTACCGGGTTTTCCCTGACGCGCGTGCCGCTAAAGATAGATACTTCAAGATTATTGACGAATCCGGCGAGGACTACCTCTACCCGGCGGGTTATTTCGTCGCACTAGAGCTCCTGCCTGAGGCGGAGCGGGCCCTTTCAGTTGCCACACATTAAAAGGCGAGCGATCGGCTAACGAACAGCTTGAGCGGACCTGAGGGCCGCCCAGCCGAAAGGTTCGGCTACAGCGATGTTCTGAGCTGGATGCCCAGGAGCAAGGACGCAGATTGTTCCACCAATTGACTGAGGTCTATATTGGCCCCGAGATCGCTACGCGCCGGGGCTGGGGCGAGTGCCCCCGAGAGGTGGCGTACAATGCGCATATTTCTAATTCACGTCCGTGATCCGCAGTTCTATGCACTCCCGGCGGCGACCCGTGCCCCGAACGGCAACCTTCGCGTCATGGGGTTCCCGCCGATCGGGATCATGTCTCTCTCCTCGGTGGTAAAACGGGCCGGCCACGAGTGCGTCATGTTCGACCAGGCCAACCCCGACACGCCCAACGAAGTCATCATCGAGGAGATCAAACGCCAGAAACCCGCCCTGGTGGGGCTCAGCTTCCTGAGCACGACGAGCTATCCGTACGCGAAGATCCTCGCGCGGCAGATCCGGGCCACAGACGAATCGGTGCGCCTCGCCTTCGGAGGGGTCTTTGCCACCCTGAACGCCCAGCTCGTCAAGCTGCAGTGCCCAGAGTTGGATTTCATCTGCCGCGGTGACGGGGAGCAGCTGATCCTCGATCTTCTCGACAACCTCGAAGATCCGAGCGACGTGCTCGGACTGACGTGGCTGCGCGACGGCAAGCTCATGCACAACCCGAATCGTCCGCTCGATCGAAACCTCGATCAGTGGCCCTTCCCCGACCGCGAGGGCCTCCCGCTCGACTTCGTCGAGTCGATGCCGCTCGACGTGCCGCTCGTCCTATCAATGGATCGCTTCACGACCATGCAGACCTCACGCGGCTGCCCGTGGCCGTGCATCTTTTGCGACATCCCGATCTTCAACGAGGGGAAGTGGCGCGCGCGCAGCCCCCAACATGTCGTCGAGGAATTCAAGTACCTACAAGAGAGCGGCTACGGCGCCGTCTACTTGGTCGACGACCATTTCCTCCTGCAATCGAAGCGCATCGAGGCACTGTGCAAGGGAATCAACGAAAACGACATTCGCATCCAGTGGGGCTGCGAGGGGCGCGTTGACTCGGTCGTTCAACACCTCTTTCCGGCGATGGCGAAGGCGCATTGCCGAACGCTGATGCTCGGGATCGAGAGCGGCAGTCAAAAGGTCCTTGATTACCTCAAGAAGGACCAAACTCTGGCGGAAGTCGAACAAACGGTGACCAACGCCAAGCGGGCGGGCATCGGGGTCGTTCACGGCTTCTTCATGCTCGGCACACCGGGCGAGACCGCCGAGGACATCCGCGCGACGTTCGACTTCGCCGCCCGGCTACCGCTGGACACGTTCGGCTTCAACCGGATGTGCGTCTATCGGGGCACGCCGCTGTGGCAGGAGTACCTCAAGCGCGGCCTCGTGAACGATCGCGACGACTGGTACAAGTACTTCAAGTGCTCCGAGATCGATCCGACCTGCCCCTCCGGCGAGGTCGTCCACGACGAACGCGTCGCCGGCTTCCGTCGCTTGTTCAAGTACAAGATCCGACATTACCCGCGCCAGACCTTCTGGCTGCTGCGCCGTTTCCTGCGCAACATGCCGCTGCGCGACGTCATCTACCTGATCATCAAGCCCTTCATCGGCGCGAAGAGCGGCGCAACCAATGCCGAAGTCCTGTCGCGTGCCGTCGAGCACAGCGCCTCGAAGGAGCAGGCTGCGGCGTTGACGAAGCTATCGGACGAGGCGCTCGAGCAAGCGATCCTCGAGGCCCGCATCGAACGCCAGCGCCTCCAAGAAGAGGCCACCGTTTCGTAGCGGCTTGACGCGACACGTAGATCAGTAGATCAGGGTCAGATTCA
>JBHIAV010000107.1:0-3416 GCA_046758745.1 Gemmatimonadota bacterium | reverse complement strand
GACGAGTGCGGCGAAGGGGACTCGCATGACCCTCCCCCGTGAGAAGCGGTGGAGCGGTGCGGATGGCAGAGCCGCTACGACTCGGGCGCCCGGGTCCCTCTAGCGCCGCGCGAGCCGCGCAAAAGGTCTGGGCAAAGCTAAGCGGCGATGAGGGGACGGCAAGGCGGAGGGTTCAGCTCCGGAAGAAGGCGAAGAGGATCCCGATCTGGCCGGCCCAGAAGACGAAGATCCAGCGGATCACGCGGGTCTCGACGCTTGCGTCGCAAGGAGATCGATCCCTTCCCGGCTCGCCGTGCGGACGATCCCCAGCTCCTCCCGCTTCTGCTCGTACTCCTCCGGTGTGTAGCACAGGAGTTCGACCCCGAAACGTACGTCGCAGTCCTCGATCACGCGGACCGCGCGGTCGAGCCAGGCGACGTCCCGGAACGCGTCGGAGACGATCACGAGGTCGAGATCGCTGTGCTTGAGCGCCTCGCCCCGCGCCCGCGAGCCGAAGACGAGCACCTTGCTGGGCCGGTACAGCTCCAGGAGCGCCGGCAAGGCCTCCCGCCGGAAGCGGCCTACCCTTTCGTCACCTGCCTGAGCCATCGGAAGAGCTCCCCGGCCGCGCGGACCTTCGCCTCGGCGGTCGGGCGGTCATAGACCTCGTAGGGAATTCCATTGGCCGCGTCCGGGTAGCGGGCGGTCGTGTAGTCGGGGTTGAGGTATACGAGATGCCGGCGGAGATCGCGGGGTACGCCCAGCGGATCACCCAGCTCGACGAGCGAGTGGGTCCGCGGCGGCGCCTCGGCCTTGACGAGCATCCACGCTGCCTTGAGGTGCTTCTCCACCGCCTGCTCGGCCAGGAACGCGGCGACCTCGAAGGCCTCGATCTCGATGTTCTTGCGGGCGTTCTCGAGGTCGCGCTCCGCTTGCTTGATCATCCGTTCGATCTCTATTCGCACGGGCAAAAGCTAACCCGAGCCCCTCTGGGCGGCCATGGCCTGCCACACCTTCGCGAACTCTTCGCTCAGGCGCCGCTCGAAACGGGTTGCCGTGGCGCTCAAGTCCTGCCGCGGATGGGCGATCTCCCCGGACAGCCGGCGCTCCACCTCGCTTGACCAGGCCTGGGACAAGGACTTCGCCCGCAGCATCCTCGAGAGGATCGTGGAGTACGCCGGGGGCTGAGCCGCCTGCCGTCGCTGCGCTCACCCCAGCATGGCCTGGCCGCCCGGTCCTCACCGGTGAGTGTCGCGAATCCACCCCCAACATGTCGTGAACACCCCGTACCGGAGAGATCCGGGGCGGTGTAAACTGGATAAGTAACGCAGTCGGCTGGGGGTGCGACGGGCCCTGAGCCCCCCTGCCCGCCCTTCGCGGAGACCCGTGGACCCGGATGACCCCCCCAAAGCAGCGAGCCCCCGAGTCGCCACGGCCGGTCGCTACCGAACTCCCCGGCGCGCGGAAGCGTGTGCCTGTGCGCGCCCTGGGCGTCAGCGTGGCGGCGATGGGGGTGGCCACATGGGGTGCCCTCTCGCAGCCGGAGATCCTGGGCCCCTATGACTCCCTCTCCTGGCTGCTGGCCCTCATCCCGGCCTTCCTGCTCGCGTACTACCGGGGGTGGCGGGGCGCGACACGGGCTATGGCCGGGGGGACGCTGGTCATCCTCGGCGCGGAGCTCGTCGCCGAGCGGGTCCTCGCCCTCGAGGTCAACTGGCTCCTCCTCTTCCTCATCGCCATCGGTCTTCTAGCCGTAGGGCTGGGGCTCGGGGTGCTGTCCGAGCTGCTGCAGAGGGAACGCGCCGAGGCGCTGGCCCTTGCGGAACGACTGACAGCCTACCCGCGATTCAACCCCAGCCCGATCTTCGAGTTCGCTGCCGACGGATCTTCTACCTTCTACAATGCTGCTGCCCAGGAGATGGCGGATTCCCTGGGGAAAGATGATCCCGCGGGAATGCTGCCGCCTGAGGCGGCTGACGCGGTCAAAGAGTGTCTGGGCACGGGAAAGACCAAGCTCGGCCTCGAGGTGACGGTGGACGGTCGGACCCTCACCTGGTTCTTCGTGCCGATTATGGCTCACCAGGTGGTTCTCGGCTACGGGTTCGACATCACCGAGACCAGGGAAACCGAGGCGGCGCTGCGTCAGAGCGAGGAGCAGCTCCGCCAGGCGCAGAAGATGGAAGCGGCCGGAAGACTGGCCGGTGGAGTGGCCCACGACTTCAACAACGTCCTGACGGTCATCATCGCCAATAGCGAGCTCCTGCTGACTGACCTTGGCCCCGACGACCCGGGGCGTGTGGGCGTCGAGGAGATCAGGAAGGCGGCCGACCGGGCGGCCTCGCTGACCCGACAGCTTCTGGCTTTCAGCCGGAAGCAGGTCCTGGAACCGAGGGTGCTGGACCTCAACGCCGAGGTCGCCGACGTGGAGAAGATGCTTCGGCGCTTGATCGGCGAGGACCTTGACCTGCGCACCGTAAGAGACCCTGCGCTCAGCCCCGTGAGAGCCGACCCCGGGCAGATCCACCAGGTCCTTGTCAACCTAGCCGTCAACGCCCGCGAGGCGATGCCTGAGGGCGGGAAGCTCATCATCGAGACGAAGAACGTGGAGCTGGACGAGGCGTACGCTCACACCCATGAGTCCGTCGCACCCGGGCCCTATGTGATGCTCGCGGTGAGTGATACCGGGCACGGGATGGACGAGGAGACCCAGTCGCAGATCTTCGAGCCCTTTTTCACCACCAAGGGGCCGGGCGAAGGAACGGGGCTCGGGCTAGCCACGGTCTACGGGATCGTCAAGCAGAGCGGCGGCTACATATGGGTGTACAGCAACCCCGGGCTGGGCACCACGTTCAAGATCTACCTGCCGCGGGTCCCGGGCGCCGTCGAGAGGCTCGAGCCGAGCGCGGTCCCCGCGGCCCCTCTCCGGGGCTCCGAGACGGTCCTGCTCGTCGAGGACGAGCCTGTGATTCTGGATCTCGCTCGTCGTGTCCTGCGCCAGAACGGCTATGCCGTTCTGGGCGCGAGCGGCGCCGAGGAGGCGCTACGCGTCTGCGAGCGGCACGAGGGCGCGATCCCGCTTATCGTGACCGATGTGGTGATGCCCCGGATGAGCGGCCCCAAGTTGGCCGAACGCCTGGCGTCTCTGCGGCCCGAGGCGAGGGTGCTCTACATATCGGGCTACACCGACGAGGTCATCGTGCACCACGGCGTGTTGGCGCCGGGCACGGCCTTTCTCCAGAAACCCTTCGCGGCCGCCGCCCTGGCGCGCAAGGTGCGCGAGGTGCTGGATGCGCCCCCGAATGGGTAGCGGAGTCCCGTCACGCGGACGCTTCCCTCGCAAGGAGATCGACCCCTTCCCGGCTCGCCGTGCGGACGATCCCCAGCTCCTCCGCTCTTGGACCGATAGCGAGCACTTGGACTCGGGCAGGCGGCGGATA
>JBHIAV010000106.1:0-3458 GCA_046758745.1 Gemmatimonadota bacterium | reverse complement strand
GGGAGTCCACGGACCGGCAGTACAAGCTTCTGGACCGCGCCGTGCGGTTGGGCTGGTCGAAGGATCAGGTGAGCGTTCTCGACGAGGACCTGGCCCAATCGGGCTCGGGCACGGACGAACGGCGTGGGTTCGACAGGATGATCGCCGAGGTTGCGTTGGGGCACATCGGGTTGGTTTTGTCCATTGAAGTGTCCCGAGTAGCCCGCAACAATGCGGACTGGTATCGACTGCTTGATCTGTGCGGGGTGACCGACACCCTGATCGGTGATGAGGAGGGTCTATACCATCCGGGTCTTTTCAATGACAGACTCCTGCTCGGGTTGAAAGGAACCATGGCGGAAGCGGAGTTACATGTGATTCGTGCCCGTCTCAACGGCGGCATTCGCAACAAGGCCGAACGGGGCGAGCTGCGTCGCGGCTTGCCCGTCGGTCTTGTCTGGGGTGAAGCGGACGGCGAAGTGCTCTTCCATCCAGACCAGGCGGTCACCGGGGCCATTCGCACGGTCTTTGAAAAATTCACCGAACTGGGCTCCGCCCGACAGGTTTGGCTGTGGTTTCGTTCTGAGGGACTTTCCTTCCCTCTGCAGTCGAACGGCACCGCTGAGATCCAATGGGTCACCGCCAGCTATACGGCCATTCATCACGTGCTGACCAATCCCGTCTATGCCGGGGCGTACGCTTATGGTAAGACACGCCAAGAGCGCTATGTCGATCAAGCCGGCCGGGTCAGGAAGCGGACCCGCCACCTGCCCCGCTCCGAGTGGGCCGTGCTCATTCCGGAGCATCACGACGGCTTCATCGACTGGGAAACATACGAAATGAATCAGGCCCGCATTGCTCGCAACACCCGTCCCGGACCGCATCAGGCCGGCGGCGCGGTACGAGAAGGCTCCGCCCTGCTGCAGGGCCTGGCCACCTGCGGTCGCTGTGGTCGCCGTCTGCGCGTTTACTACCAGGGTAAAAACTCGACCCCCGGTTACTACTGCGCCAACAACTCGATCGTCAACGGCAGAGGCACCTGGTGTCTTCGCGTCGGAGGCGCCCGCATCGATGAAGCCGTCGTGCGAGCTTTTCTCGAGACCATGACACCGGCCGGGGCCGAAGCCGCGTTGCTGGCAGAGCAGGACCTGCAAGCTGAACATGACGCCCAGATGGCTCAATGGCGGTTGCAAGTGGAACGAGCCGCTTACGAAGCCGAGCGTGCCGAACGTCGCTTTCGCGCCGTCGAACCGGAGAACCGCCTGGTAGCCCGTACCCTCGAAACCGAATGGGAAAAACGGCTCAGCGAGCGGGGTGTCGCCGAAGCCGAACTGGCCCGCCGGGAGCGTGAGCGTCCTCGCTGCTTGACCGATGAACAACGCCAGCAGGTTCACGACCTGGGTGCCGACCTGAAGCGTGCATGGGAGGCGCCGACCACGACGGACCGAGATCGAAAAGAACTGCTGCGTACGCTGCTGGAAGAAGTGAACATCAACCTGCAACGCTTAGAATCCAAAGCCCATCTGACGCTGCGCTGGCGGGGAGGCGCCATCCTTGAACTGGACGTCGGCCTGCGATCCTGCCACGTGCCGCCCATCCGCACGGACGAAGACACCATTGAACTGGTACGTCGTCTTGCGGCACACTACTCTGATGCCATGATCGCCGGCATTGTGAATCGTCAGGGGCGCAGGACCGCTCGTGGTGATCGATTCACCGCCAACAAGATTGGGAACCTGCGCCGCTACTGGAAGATTCCTCGATACACCCCGCCAAGTACCCCGTCCACGGGTGAATTGGCGACAGTTAAGAAGGCCGCGGAGATCCTGGATATTGCCCCCTCCACCGTACACCGCTGGCTTTCCGACGGGTTCATCGCCGGTGAGCAACTCACCCCCGGCGCTCCTTGGCGGATCCGAATGACCGAGCAGTTGCGCGACCGCTTTGTCGAAGATGCTCCGGAGGGCTACGTGGACATGTTCAAGGCGATGCGTATCTTGGGCGTCTCCCGCCAAACCGTTTTGCAGCGTGTAAAGCGCGGAGAACTCTCCGCCGTGCACGTACGTCGTGGGAGACGTAAAGGCTTGCGAATAAAGGTCTTAGATAACCAACCCGGACTATTCGACCGATCTTCATGAAAGGGCGTGCAGTATGAAGAGGTCTCCAAATACCCGCTCAGGTCCGCATCCACCACCTGCGTGTACCCGCTGTTCAGCAGGTTCCGTACGTGGTTGACCGCGTGCAACGCGCTCCGGTTCTCCCGGTAGGCGTACTGTTCGGGTTGCAGGTCGGCCTCGAAGATGGGTTCGATCACCAGCATCGCTGCCGTCTGCACGACTCGGTCCCGGATCGTCGGGATTCCCAGTGGCCGCTGCTTCCCGTCCGGTTTGGGTATCCACACCCGCCGGACCGGATCAGGCCGATACGTCTTGACCCTCAGCGCCTCCGCCAGTTCGCCCAGCCAGCGGTCCAACCCATACGTCTCGATGTCCGCGAACGTCTGGTCGTCTACTCCCGCTGCTCCGCCGTTGGCCTTGCAGCAGACGTAGGCGTGCGCCAGCACGTCCGATCGGTACAGCTTGTCGTACAGCGCGTGGAACCGCTGATTCGGCGATGCCTTGGCTTTGGCATGCAGCGCCGCCCGCAACTTCTGAAGCTTTTCTGGAGGTACTAGACTCATCGTCACTCCCCTTTCTTCCGCATCGCTTCCTGCGCTGACCCTTCAACTCAGGCCCCTTCCCTCCACGGTCGTTACCCGCTTCCTCGGTACTATGGGCCCGTCCGACTCCCATCCCGGTCCGGCCTGTCCCTCGCGGGCGTCCGGTTGATGCTCGCTCGTCGAGGTTGTCGCCCCGCCAGCCAGCATCACCGGGATGGGTCTCCCGTGTTGCGTCTGTCCTCCTTGCAAACATGCCGTCGCCACTACCCCGGCGGACCCGTGAAGCCTCGGTTGTTCCGCCTTACTCTCGCCCAGGCGTGGGGGCTTCGGTCTCCACGACGGCGGCCTTCCCCCTTGCACCACGGGGTCGGCGTCCGCAAGCTTTGTTTCGAGGCTTGCTCAGCGTTCACTCACGTTACGGCCTGCCTGCTCGCTGAGTCGCCTATAGCGACCCTTTGACATCGAAAGCTTCAGTCGATTCGTTACCTCCTCGTCTGTTCCGACTACTACCGGGTGGAACAACCCAACTTCCCGGGCGGGACTTTCACCCGCTGGAGAACAGCGCCTTTGCACGGCGCACGGTGCGTGACAGTATCCGCGGGACCACGTTCCTCGCAGCGGGATCGCCGATTCGGGCGGAAACACGCATAGCGCGGGTGCGAGTCGCCCGCTCCCTCACGGTCGCGTCTCGGATCGGGCTGCCCGATCCCGCGGAAAGTGTCACGGACCCCGCGTCTAGCTTGTTCTCTGCCGCTCTACTTCACATCCGCTACAAGGATCCGACAGCCTCGGCGATGAGCTCCAGCTCGACGGCTGCGTT
>JBHIAV010000105.1:0-3594 GCA_046758745.1 Gemmatimonadota bacterium | reverse complement strand
ACGATCTCTTCGAAATCGACTTCTTTCTGCCCGTACGGCAACCCCAGCAGCAGCACCCTCGCCTGGGCGCGGCTCTCTGACAGGATTGTCTGAAGAACCTCGGGATCCCCCGTGGCCTCCACGACCACGTCGAACCCGGAAATTCCCGCCAGGGAGTTCGAGACCGCAATCCCGCTGTTTTGGAAGTACCCAAGTGGGATTGGATTGCGATCGAATATGGTGACCTGCTCCCCCCACCTCTCGAGCACACGAGCGCAGAGATGCCCGAGGGGGCCCGCACCGACCACCGCGCACGCAACGGCGGCTCGGTTGGGTACCACCCCCAGCCGTCGGAGCCCCTTCAGGACGACCGCAAGTGGCTCGCAAAGCGCCGCCCTGCGCAGATCCAGATCATCCGGGACGCGATGAACAAACTGTCCGGGCACCACGACGTATTCCGCGTAGGCGCCGTTCCTGCCGATCACGCCAAGCTCGACACGCTCGGAGCAGCCGATCCAGTTCGACCGGAGGCACTCGGGGCAGCACCCGCAGCTCTGGATGCACTCGACCACTACTGGATTCCCTTCCCGCAGATCTTTGACATTCGCGCCTGCGCTCACCACGCGACCGCTGAACTCGTGGCCCGGCACAATTGGGTACTTCGCTCGGCCGCTACGGTAATAGCCTAGACTCCCATCGAAGATTTTGAGATCCATGGGGCACACACCGACGTACGCCACCTCGATCAGCACGTCGCCGGGTTTGATCTCTGGAAGCTCGAGCTCCTCAAGTCCAGCGCGGCTCGGTGCATGAATAACCACCGCCTTAAATGAACGGTCGTAATACATCCACTGCCGCTCTGCCGGATCACTCATCACCGAGCCGTCAAACAGGCCGCGCGCTGTCCCCGCCGCCTTGTTGTATCGGAACAGCGCGATCTCATGGGCAAGCCGCCCGAAGTCCCAAAATCGCCGTGGCACGACGACGGCCTCCGTTGCCGCTCGACTCAGGTCCGCCGCGAGATAGCCAGCTTCCCGCCCAAGCTCCAACATCAGGTGCCACGAATCTTTTAGCCCCATCCACCGGGCCGCCACGGCTTCGCGGTAGTACCGGCGGCGGACCTGTCGCCACGTTTCTTCATGAATGTGGCAGAGCGGAGCGGCTGGCTCGTAGACAACCTTATGGCCTCGCTCCATCCAGTACTTTGCCCACTCGATGTCCTCGAGCCCAGGAAGGGACTCGTCGAACGCATGCTGCTCCCAGAGATCCCGGCGGACCGCAGAATTCGCGTTGTTTGCAAGAAACCGGGGAGGCCGCAGGATTAACCGCTTATCGCCGAAGGTCCGGCGGAAATCCTGACACTCGCTGAACTTGGATACGGCTGCGCCCAGCTGCCGGCCGTACACCATCGCCGTATCCCCGTCGCGGAATGGCTCGATCAGCGCGCCCAGCCAGCGACGATCCAGCGGTCGCGTGTGGGCCGAGACGATCGCGATGTACCGCCCTCGCGCCGCGCGGACCCCCACATTCAGCGAGTACCCGAACGTGAAGTCCCGTGGCTCGATTCGGAGCAGCTTGTCGCACCGCTTTACCGCGATCTCTCGGGTCCGGTCCCAAGACCCCGAGTCCACCACGATGACTTCGAACTCCCGGTACTCTTGCTCGTCTAGGGCGGCAAGGAGAGCTGGCAGGTGCCTTTCCTCGTTGAATGCCCTGATCACGATCGACGTTTCCGGTGTAGCCACCTCCCGTCCCCCCTTGCGTCCCCTATCGTGACCGGCTCGGGGTCAGAACCCCGAGCCCTTGGAGGAGGTTCCGGATCGTGTTCTCATGCACGCGCCGAGCCGCCTCCGACGAGCTGTTCGCGTTGTGTGGCGCCAGCAGACAGTCGTCCAAGGCCCGCAGCGGGCTGCCGGCTGGCAGCGGCTCCACTTCGAAGACGTCGAGCGCGGCGCCGGCAATACGCCGCGCCTGGAGCGCCCGCACCAGTGCCGCCTCATCCACGACCCGGCCCCGGGACGTATTGATCAGATGGGCGGTCGGCTTCATCCGGTTGAGCTCCCGGTCGCCGATCAGGTGGTACGATGTCGGGTTGAGGTCGCAGTTCAAACTGACGAAATCCGACAGCGAGAGGAGCTGGTCCAGCCCCACGACCTCGAGCCCTGTCGCGGTGACGAACGACTGCGGGATCTCCACGATGTCATTGCCCAGGACCCGCATGCCGAACGCCACCGCGCGCCGGACGACCGCTTTACCGACATTCCCCACCCCGACTACGCCCAGCACGCATTCCCGCAGGGACGCAGACTGCCGTTTCTGCCACCGGCCCTGCCGCATCTCCCGGTCCATCGCCAGGACCTGTCGCGCAAACACTAGCACGTATCCCATAACGGTGTCCGCGACCGGATCGGTAAAGGCGCCCGGCGTGTTGCAGACCAGGATGCCGAGCCGCTCCGCAGCCTTCCGGTCGATCGAATCCACGCCCGTCCCCCACTTGGAAATGACCTTGAGCCCAGGCGCCGCCTCGAGCACGCGCTCGGTAAACTCGTCGTCTCCGCAGATGACCCCGTCCAGGTCACCCACAAGGGGCAAGAGCTCAGGCTCCGTCAGCCGCTCCCGGACCGGCACGGTCACGACCTCGACACCATGCTCCTCGAGCACCAGCCGGTACTGATCCAGCGCCGGAAGCATGTACGGTGCCGAGACCAGCACCCGCCACCTCATTCGCGACCCCCCGGAACCCCGGTCCCCGCGTAGGTCCGAACCAGCGGATCCCAACGCATCAGCGACTCCACAAGCGCCAGGTCCCCGGGTGTATCCACGGCCTGCGTGTTCTCCGACGTCTCGACGAGTTTCACCCTGTAGCCGTGCTCCAGCACGCGCAACATGTCGATTGACTCCGCCTGCTCGAGCGGCGTTGGACGCAATTGGGCGAATTCGAGGAGAAACTCCCGCCGGAACGGGATCACGCACACCTGCTTGTAGGCCGGCAGCCCGCCGAAGCCGACAATCCGTCGCGTGGGGATCGGCTCGCGGGAGAAGTACAGCGCGAACTTGCGCTCGTCCATGACCACCTTGATCGTGTTGCGGTCCTCGAACTCCTCTTCGCGCTCGATACGCTTCACCAGGTTGGTACAGACGATCGTGGCGTCTTCCACAAACGGCTCCACCACCGCCCCGATCATCTCTGGCGTGACCATCGGCTCGTCCCCCTGGAGCATGACCACGACGTCCGCCCGTAGCCCCTCGGATGCCTCCGCAGCCCGATCACTCGCCCGCTCGTGCGCAGGCGACGTCATCACAACCCGCCCCCCGAACGCCTCCACCGCGCGCCGGATCTCATCGTCGCACGTCGCGACGTACACGGCGCTCAGTGCCTTGCACAGGATAGCGCGGCGGTACACGTGCTCCACCATCGGGCGCCCGAGGATCGGCGCCAAGGGCTTCCCGCGAAACCGGGACGAACCCATGCGCGTAGGGATGATGCACACGATCTCCATGTTCAATGCCCCTCTCGGTCATCACGGACGAGAATGGCTCGCGCTGGCGCGCCGTCGCTCGCGACCAGTCTGATTGGCAGGCACACGAGGTCGTACCACCCCGGCGCCACGGCCG
>JBHIAV010000104.1:0-3624 GCA_046758745.1 Gemmatimonadota bacterium | reverse complement strand
CCGCGAGCCCCGGACACCACACGTGGTTGGTTGGTATAGTAGCACTACTGCGATAGTGCTACCCGTTTCCCCGGTAACAAGCCAGATAGGATCAGAGGATCCACCGCTTGCAAGGTCACCAGATATCCATGGGACAGCTTTTCTATGCTAGACCCGATAGCCCCTCGGCCCGTGTGGCTAAAGAAGTACACAGTAGCGGCGTAGACGAGGTGTTGCGATGCACGAGTTCTGGATCGCCATCGTTCTCGGCCTTTTGGCCATTCCCCTGGTCATATGGCTCCGTCGGAAGGCTCGAGAGCGGGCTGCAGAGCGTCTGACCCGACTACTAGCCGACGTTCCGGTAAAGCTCGACCGCCTTCGAGCGAGGCTCTCGCCTTACGTTGCGACCGACGCCTACCTACCAGAACGCAACCGGCGGCCTCTCACCGCCGCCTACGACCAGATCCACACCAACAGCCTCGTGGAGATCGGCAAGCTGGTGAGACGGGTTGGCGACGATGAGGCACGTTCTCAAGCGGACTCCATCCGAACGCTCGCTCAAGAGCTACACGGAGTACTGGACCAACACAACGATCGCTACATCCAGCGCGAGATTGAAAAGAACGCCAAGCTCCTCCTTGACGAACTCCAGCTCGATGAGGCGCAGTGCCAGGCCGTCGTTCGGGACGATGTTGCCAACCTGGTCATTGGCGGGGCCGGGTCCGGTAAGACCCGGGTCCTCACCGGACGGGTTCGGTACTTGACGGCGCAGGGCGTAGCGCCGGAACTCGTCCTCGCTGTCACCTTCACCAACAAGGCGCGCGACGAGATGCGGGAACGCCTGGAGAGAGCGGGCATCCCTGTGGCGACCGAAGAGACCCGTGGCGTGACGATCTCGACGCTCCACGCGCTTGGAAAGCGCGTCGTGCAGGCATCACAATCGGAACCTGTCAGCGTAGCCGACGAACATTGGGCCGACTCGCTTGTCGCGAGGTTACTGCGCGCAGCACGAAAGGGGACGGATTCCGAGTTGTCCCGACTCTACGTGAAGGCGCTCGCCAACTTCCATCGGAACGAGGATGAGCAGGCACCCAGCCTCGAGGCCGATAAGACTTATCGGACCCTCCGGGGGGAGCACCTCCGATCGGTGGGCGAGCGCATCGTCGCTGACTTCCTATTCACCCACAACGTCCCGTACACGTATGAGGCCCGGGCGGGCTGGGCGAAGGTCGGCGAAGGCCGGGACGCCTACCATCCCGATTTCCACCTTCCGCAAATCGACGCGTACATCGAATACTGGGGCGTCGACCGTGAAGGCAACGTCGCTCCCTGGATGGGCACCTCGAAGGAGTACCAGGCAGGAATGGCATGGAAACGACAGCAATTCCGGCGAAGCGGCAAGACGTTCATTGAGTTCTACGACTACGAGCGCGTCGAGGGAACGCTCGAGACCCACCTCAGCGAGCGCCTCACGGAGGTGGGCGTTGAGCTCCGTCCCATGACCCTTGACCAGCTCGAGGCAGTGTCTGGGGAGATGAAGTACATCGGCAGTATCATAGAGCGCCTCCTCGGCGCCTTTCTGACGAACGCACGGGCCCTCCGCCGCTCCCCCGAGGAGATCCACCGGCTCCTGCGTCGCACTACTCCACGCGTCAAGCACTTCGGCCGACTGGGGGCAGCGCTCCTCGAACGCTACGAATCTCAGCTATCGACCGAAGGCCGCATCGACTTCGCCGACATGCTCTACCGGGCTGCCGACATCGTCGAAGGGGGCAGGGACCCGCTGCCGAAATTCGAGCACATCCTCGTCGACGAATTCCAAGATACCTCGCCCGCCATGGCCCACCTCATCAAGAGCCTCGTTGAGAAGGACGGGAACCGCATTTACGTTGTGGGCGACGACTGGCAGGCGATCTACGGCTTCGCAGGTGGCGATGTGGACTACATCGTGAACTTCGAGGACCACTTCGGCCCCGCGTCCCGCACCATGCTCGATACCAACTACCGCTCGCCCGCAATTGTGGTCCAGGCTGGTGCCGCCTTGATTGCCAAGAACGAGAAACAGGTACCGAAAGAGATCCTCATTCGGAGTCGTGATCGGGGCGAGGCGTGGGTCCACAAAGTGCCCGATCAGGACGACGCCTTGGTGCATCACACGCTCCGCCTTATCCAGCAGGAACTGGTGAATCACGATTCAGAGGACATCCTCGTCCTCAGCCGGACGGGCCACGTCCTCGAGGACATTGCGGACGCTTGCAGGCGAGCAAACATCCCCACGTCCAGCCCAACCCGCGACGGAGACACAGGCGTTCGCATCCTGACTGCCCACAAGGCCAAGGGACTGGAGGCGCCCATCGTCATCATAGTCAACGCCAGCGATCACCTGCTCGGCTTCCCGTCGAAGGTCGAGAACCCCGACGTTCTCGAACCAGTGCGCATGAGCGCCGGAAATACCGAGGCCGAAGAGCGCCGCCTGTTCTACGTCGCCATCACACGCGCCATGAGGCGTCTCCACTTTGTCGTAAGGCAGGGCCTCCCGTCACCGTACATCGCAGAGATTGAGGATACCACCGACACCGCTGTCGCAGCGAACCCAGCCGCAGTGCCGGTGGGGACACGCTTCGCCGGGACATTCACTGTCGACCGAATATTCCCCCTCAGCGAGCGCCAAGCCAAAGCCCGCATCCGCCAGGTGGGCGAGTTCACGACACCTACAGGGGGCATCAGGTTCACGTCGTGGCTGCCCATCAATCTGGAGACCGGGGCTACGTATTCCCTCAAGGATGTCCTCAAGGACCCGCCCTACCGGGACAAGCAACGTGTGAAACTCGATCGCCGCACGCGCGTCAAACTCATCTCCCGAGCCTCTTCCGAAACGCTTTCCACCGGCACCCGCGCCCTTCGCCCCCGCCCGCCCCCCACTCACCGGCCGCGATTCCTGGAGCAATCCCAGTGACACCGACCCACCCTCCCGTATTCTTCGAAGACGACTGCTCCGTCACCGACCTCTCCGTTGAGTCCAGGCTTTAGCGCGTGGCCACGTCCATTCTCTGACGGCGTGGAATGATCGAGGCATTGGGACGTGTGACTAGCCACCGTCTCATTCATGGCTAAGGTAAACTAAACTCGCGCGCGGCAAATGCAATATACGTGGGCGACCCCTTCAGCCTGAAGGTCTAGGAGCTGCCACGCGTTAGACCGGAGTTCTTCTGGGAGGGCGCGAGGACGTGGGAGTCCGGGAGACCGAGGTTCGGATGGAGCGGGAGGAACTCGAGCAAATGATTGACGAGGCGCAGTGGCGGGCCACGACTTACCTGGCGCCCCACGAGTACGTGCTCTCTCGGGACTATCCGGAGCTGCACGCGGCGGTGAAAGAGCACCTCCTCCACCACGGGTACACAGAACGGTTCCACAACCGGGAGTATACCTACATCAACATCGGGCCGTACCGCTACTGGGTCGTCGGAGGCGTGCTGAACCGAGCGCGGCTCGACACGCCGACGAAGCACTGACGGCCATACACCAGCATGTGGGTCTGGGGCGGGTTATCACCTCCTGACCGTAGTACTCCCGAAGTGGCAGTGTAGCACTAGCCCCATAACGTCGCGTGGAGGGGGCTTAGGGTGTCGTCTCCGCAGAGACGTG
>JBHIAV010000103.1:0-3642 GCA_046758745.1 Gemmatimonadota bacterium | reverse complement strand
GTCGGGGTTAACATAAGGGGTCTTCTCGGAAGCGCGCCCGGCGCCCGCCACAGCCCCAGGCGCGCCTCAGCGCCGCATGGAAAGTATACCCGATCGTCCACTCTTGCGCCGGCGCCCGCGGGAGCCGGCGGGCGGCTCTATCGTCGACGGTGACCACGACCGCGGGAGCGGGGCCGGGCATCAGCCGAATGATCCAGAGTCTCACCGAACAATCGCATGCCGATCATGTCGCCGATTCGCTCCCAGCGAACCCGAAGGTACTCGTTGCGCGGGATCCCACCGGCGAATGCGCGGTAGATGTAGTTATGGAACGAATCGTTCACGTGGCGCTCGGTGTGCTTGCGCGTCAGGAAATCCGGCCACGCGGTGCCGTCCTGGATGATTGCCTCAACCGATTCGACGTCGCGAGTGTTGAGCATGGTGACGGGCTTGATCATTTGTCCCTTGAGACGCCCGCCCCTGTGTATGATCTCCTCGTACAGCCGGAGTGCGAGCGGGTGGGATGGCAGCGGCTCGTACGTGATGATGACGGGGTAATATCTCGTGTCCTTCCCCGTCTTGATGTCCTTGATCGCTCCGCGCCGCCCAGCGTCGATGGCGGTTGCAAGCTGGTTCGCCGCCTCATCGAGACCTGGCTCCACGGCAGCGCGGAGTTCGGCTTCACCGCCGATCTCTCTGACGTTGAGCAGCAGGCGGCGAGCCTTCGCCTCGACCAGCGCGACGGATCGCTGGGTGACCAGCGCGCCCTCGGGTCGCTTGCCCTCGTGCCCGCCGTCATACTCGACCTCTCGGTGAAAGCGCCGACCCACCGCCCTGATTAGCGATCGGCAGATGTAGGTCTCGAAGACCTGGCCGAAGAAGTTGGTGAAGTCATCGCGCTCGCGGCCGGAGAGGTTGTTCGCCAAGATCCAGTAGATGCCGTGGGTGATGCGGTCCCGTAGCAATCGCCGGCTCACGGCGACGATGGGGCCGCTCGACAACTGGATCATCGGGAACTGACTGAACGTCCTCATAGCCGCCCACCGTGCCGCACCGGTGGTTCGATCCCATTCGCCCTGCAGGGCCGTCCGGTATTCCTCGAGCGGCTTTGACACCAAGGGCCATAGTCGGTCGCGGACTTCTGCGGCCGGGCGGACGTTGGCGAGATAACGGGCTCTGTCGATGCCGATCTCGGCGTGTCCGAGCAGGCCCGCATCGATGGTGTCGTAGTGGCTGAGCAGACCGAACCCGAGCCCGATGTAGTCTTCGATCGCGAGGCCGGTGGTCCTCGCGAACGTTCCTGGTAGATTGTACGAGTGGCCACGCCGATTCAGGAGGCGTGGGACCAAGACGAAGAGGTCGTAGTTCCGCGCCATCGCGTCCGGCACCCTGTGCTCGTCGTGCATGAACAGCTCGGTCCGGGTGAAGCTGCTAAACACCCAGGTTCGCCGGTCGAACTCCGCCTGACTGTCGCGTCCGACCAGGAGGTCGGTGAGTTGCAGCAGGATGCGCGCGAGCAGGGTGAAGTCTCCCATCTGGTCGCAACGACGACCCGCTTCTAGCGAAGCGTAGAGGATGACGAGCCGGATGAGGTTGAGGACCTGAGCCTCATGGAAGACCACGGTCGCCTTCTGCTCGCGCATCACGGCGAGGAATCGTTCCGCAATGTCCGGCAGCCACCTCCCGACAAGATCAGCCTGGTCGAGCGGGCGGTGGTGCGTCAGCGTCAAGTTGAGCCGCAGCAGAACCGCGAGTGCCGAGTCCCGATGAAACTGGCGGACGTCTGCCACCAACTGGTCGACCGTCGGCCAGGGCAGGCCGAGTTCGCGTCCTCCGATCACGACCAGACCGTGTCTCAGAATCCAGGGCGGCTCGGCCATCGAATCAGTCTATCAACACCTTCAACGACCCCGGACAGCAGCGACGTTACGGTTTGGTTCGGCGAGGCCGTCGTGGTCGGCGTGCGCGAGCGTCGTGACAAGCGTGGGCAACACACAGGGCCTCCTCCGACGGGCCGACCGGGCCCGCCCCCGCGCCGGCGGCTGCCGGCCTCCCCCTCCCGGCGTCAGGCGCCCCCTCCGGGAGGATGACCGGATGTTACAGGGTCCGATCACACCCCGCCCCTCCTCCTGCTGCACGACGCCCGACAAGGACTGATCGTGCGGGGAGTGCCGGGCTCCTGCCCCGCTCCCCGTCATGAACCCGCGCCACACACACCACGAGCTCCGATCCCGGCGCATGGGGCCCCCGCGTGGGTCCCTGGGGGTAAGGCCGCGCATGAGTTTGGCGTCGGGCCCCCTCACTCCTACAAGACTGTTCCTGAGTGTCAGAAGTTTCCCCAGTTCTTCCAAATGAACCTTGCGATTTTCGCCAATTTCTTCAACACCGAGTTTGAGGACGATAGTGCCTCGAACCTGCTGACCAGAGAATTTCTGTGCGCCATCGTGGCCGCCTCCATCTGGAGATAGAGATCGCTTTGTGAGTCAATCTCGTCTGGTTGGGGCTTGCGAAGCACTTCAACGGCCCCGGCGTCAAGACACGCGCTTACATCCTCGACCGTCCCCTTGCGCGTGTAGAAGGTAACCGGCACATTCCGATATTCTCTTCGAACCTGCTCGAGTAACTGCAGGCCACCAGCGCGATCCTGACCAATCGAGGCCAGGTAGCTGGAAAGTTTCCTTTGCGCTGTATCGACCTCGGATTTCAATTGCGCCATTGTCCCGCGCTCTTCGTCCGTGCTTTCCCTTCCGACGGGAAAGTACAGATCGAGAACGAAGAGGTTCGGCTTCTTGCCGAGGGCTTTGAGTTCTGCGAGAGCTAGCTTCAGTCTGGTTGCCGCAACAATCTGGAGATCCTGGCCAAAGGCCCTCTGAAAGATCTCGATCTCATTCGCGTCGTCATCGATGAAACAGACGACGGGGCGTTCGTCCCGGGCCACGCGAGGCGGTGGTGCCACAGTCTTCCCCACGGCTTCCGGGTCGGTCAGCACCCGATACACTCGCACCGGCTCCGCGATGTTCTTAACGATGTCTTCTCCGCGGGATTCGTACCCGAGAGCGAGCTTGTTCTTGACCTGATCATAGGCTGTCCCGGAGATACAGATGCCGCCCCCTTCCGCCAGACCCTCCACACGGGCTGCGATGTTGACGCCGTCGCCGTAGATGCGCTCCCCGTCCACGACGACGTCGCCCAGGTTGATCCCGATGCGGAACTCCATTCGGCGGTGATCGGGCAACTCGGCGTTCCGGGCTTTGAGGGCCTGCTGGATCTCCACGGCACACTGGACGGCATCCACCACGCTGGCGAACTCCGCCAGCAGGTTGTCTCCCGGCGTGTCTACTACCCGGCCCCGGTGCTGCTGGATCAGGGAGACTATTAGCTCGCGGTAGGCAGTCAGGGTGCGGACAGTCGCCACCTCATCCTCGCCCATGAGACGGCTGTAGCCTTTGACATCGGCGCTGAGGATGGCCGTCAGCTTACGTTCGACGCCCTGCGGTGCCATGGCGGGGTGTCCAACACAGAACTGGTTACGAGAGGGATTCTAGGGCAAGCGCAAGCCGGACACAACTCTCGCTGGCACGGTCACGAATAGGCCCACAAACGCCACGAGCGTCGAGGGTGGCCCCGACGCCCGTGGGTGCGTGGTCCTGTGCTGTGACTAGT
>JBHIAV010000102.1:0-3754 GCA_046758745.1 Gemmatimonadota bacterium | reverse complement strand
GGCCAGTGATTGGCCCACCAGGGACTCGTCGGAGAAATCGACGATGAGCAAGTTGCCGACCCCGCCTTGCCGGAGGATCTCGTACTCGATGTCGCTACGGATCGCGCGAGGCGTTCTTGCAGGCCCTACGCACCGCTGCTCACTGCCGCCTCTACGACCTTGACAGGCTCGAGCGCATGATCTTGCGTTCCCTCGCCCAGGAGTACTTCCTCCTCCCTTTACCGGAACAGGACCGCAAAGATGACTGAGGAGATCGAGCAGCTGCTGAAGAACCTCCTCCAGATAGTCCAGGTTCCTCTCACTGTGGTAGCCGCTGTCAGCGATCACTTTCGCTCCTTCGAGACTGTCCTTGTTGGAACTCTCCCTATGGAGCGCTCCCCGCATCCCTTCCACCGTTGGCTCCAGCAACCGGTGTTCCTGCGGCTGGCGGCACGCCTCGGCATGAACCACCACTTGGTGCTTGGCATCTACCCCACCAACACCAATGTAGCCTTGTATCACACCATGGCTCGTCTTCATCTTGGCGCTTTCGTTATCCGTAATATTGCTCTGAATCGGCTTGCCACTCGCTCCCAGCTTCTCGTCATTCTCGGCAAGGAAATCCCGTATCTTGCCGCTCGCCTTCCGCAGGGTCTCCAACTGGCGCTCTTCCCGCTCACGGATATCCCGTAGTCGTTGAGGTGCGATTCAATCTCGCCCCTGGCTGCCGCGCTTTGGGGTGGACGCGGGTAGAAGATGCCAGCGCACACCTCCTGATCCTCTCCGTCCAGGTACTTCTCGATGTACCGCCAGACCTGTCTGCGAAGCGAGCCCAGTCCCCGGCGACGCGGGGAGCAGCGGAATGGCGTGCTCGGCGCGGACCTCACCCTCCGCTGTGTGTTTCCAGTCGTCCTGGACGCGCCTGTGGAACCTCTTGCCACGCTTGAGTACGGCCGGTTCAGGCTTCGTCACCGGTTTCTGTCCGGCTAACGCTGGGTATAAGGTGCAAAGCGCCCGCGGATCCTACTTCTTCTTGGGCTGCGGCCCGGAGCTGACATGCGGCGCAAGCTTGTCCCACTCGCTCGACGCCACGCAGTACAAGCAAAAGTCGCCGTGGTCGTAGATCGAACAGTTCATCGGGCCGCGCTTATCCTTATGCACGTAGGCTCCGACAAAGGGCGTCTTGGTCGGCCTCACCGGTCTGGTGAGCACCCACGTGATGCCATCCGCGCCGTTCTTGCCCATGAGCAGACTGTCGCGCTCCCACTCGTTCTGTTCCAGCATGTCAACGCCAAAGAGCTTCACCACGCTCAGCCCGGCGTGCACGGTGCGCTGGAAACCCCCAGGCTTCTCGCCCGGCATCATCATCGGTCCGGAGCCCATGCCGATATACTTTGTCACGCCGGCAGCCTTCATGGCGTTCCAGACGTGCGGGAGGTTGTGCGTCTTCGGACGCTTCTTCCTGTCGTCGCCGAGCGCCGAGATGACGCCATCGCAGCCCGCAAACGCCTCCTTCAACCTCTCCTCTTCATCCAGCTGCACCGCGACCACCGTCGTCGTCGGCTTCACGTCCTTGAACTTGTGCGGCGACCGCGTGATCACCACCGCCCCGACACCGATCTCCTCGGCCCGGGCGAGGATCCCCCTGCCGTAGGTTCCGCTGGCGCCGATGATCGCCACCGTGGCGGGCTTCGCGACGTTCGTGGTCATGACGGGATGTTATCGAAAACGGGCGGCCGCTTCGGCCGGCAGCCCGCGGAAGCGCCGCAAGGTCCAGCCCTCGATGGGCCTGCGCGGACTCGATCGGACTCGCGCGGACCTCGGGCCTCCTCGAACGGGCAGGACGCTGGCCGTCCGGGCGCCGTCTTGGGAGAATCTCTCGAGATGACGGAACCGACCCAGGGCCCCAGACGATACCGATGACAGACCAGATCGATCGGAAGCCCACGCTCGTGCTCGGTGGGACCGGAAAGACGGGGCGCCGGATCATCGAGCGACTTGGAGCACTCGGTGTTCCCACTCGCCTCGGCTCGCGAAACGCCGAGCCGCGCTTCGACTGGGAGGACCGGACGACCTGGCCCGCGGCACTCGAAGGCACGGGCGCGGTGTACATCTCGTATCAGCCCGATCTCGCCGTCCCGGGAGCGGTTGAGGCAGTCGATGAGCTCACGAGCCTCGCGTTGAGAAAGGACGTCCGCAGACTCGTGCTGCTCTCGGGGAGGGACGAAGAGGAAGCTCGGCGGGCGGAACAGGGACTCCAGTCCTCTGGCGCGGAGTGGACGATTCTCCGAGCGAGCTGGTTCTCTCAGAATTTCAGCGAGAACTTCCTCCTGGACGCCGTCCTGAGCGGGACCGTCGCCCTGCCCGTCGGAGACGTCAAGGAGCCCTTCATTGATGCGGACGACATCGCGGACGTGGCCGTGGCCGCGTTGACCCAGGTCGGACACGAAGGGCGTCTCTACGAGCTCACCGGCCCCCGCCTGCTGACGTTCGCGGACGCCGTCAACGCAATCGCCGAGGCCGCCAATCGACCGATCGAGTTCGTGGAGATCACGCTCGAGCAATACGCCGAGGGCCTCCAGCAGTACGGCCTTCCACAGGACGTCGCCTCACTGGTGATGTATCTGTTCTCGACGGTTCTCGATGGCCGTAGCGCCTACCTGGCGGACGGCGTTCAGCAGGCCCTGGGCAGGGAGCCTCGCGACTTCACAGACTACGCTCGAGAGGCCGCCGCTACGGGTGTCTGGGAGAGCCAAGGGTCAAGGACCTCATCGACGTCCTGATCTTCGTCGCGGGGCGTCCATCCCTGTCTCTCGGTGCGGCCAGACAGCTGCACCAGGCCTCATTTTGCGTCTCGGTCCCCCGCTCCCGGTCGATCCCCGCCGACGAGACGTGGCGCCCCGGCCAGGACTCGAACCTGGAACCGCCGGACTGGAAAGAAGATCGGGCTTCCACGCCAGGAGCGCGCTGTGGCCCGCGGAAGCACCGCAAGCTCCGGCACTCGAGGGGCTCCAGCGGGCTCTCGCGTACCTCGGGCCTACTTGAGCGAACGTGGCGTTTGCCGTCGTAGCGCCGTCTTGGCGGAATCCGCCCGGACCTGAGTACATTCCTCGTCACCTAGCCGGAGACGAGGTGGGTCAGACGGCTCGAGACAAGCCAAGGCGTCGCCGCCCGTCAACTCGGGCGCGGCCCCTTCTTCGTGTCGATTCCTGCGCGCCGGAGCCGCTGCTCACGCAGGCGAACGGCGACTTCCCGCATGTCGGCATCGCGGTCGGCCTCGTCCACCAGCTCCGAGCCGAAGAGCGTCTCCGTGAGGTCTTCGAGGCTCACCAGGCCCGCGATCCCGCCGTGCTCGTCGACCGCCATAGCGAAGTGCGCGTTGCGGTCGAGCAACTCGCGCAGGGCTGCATAGATCGTCGCGGAGTCAGGCAGGAAGTGCACCGGGCGCGCATAGGTGCTCAACGGCACCTCGCGGGGCGCGCCGAGCGCAACCGCGCGCAGGACTTCGCGTTGGTAGATGTAGCCGGTCACCTCGTCGGGCAATTCGCGGTAGAGCGGCAGGCGGCTGAAGGGCACGGAGTCCTCCGCGGCCAGCAGGTCGTCGACGGTCGCCTCTTCGTGGAGCATCTGGATTACTGTCCGCGGCGTGAGAATGTCGGTGACGTGGATCTCCTTGAGCTTCAGCAGGTTCAGGTGCCACTGCTCCTCATCCGAGGCGAGAGCGCCCTCGCCGCGGGCCATCGTTCGAAGTTTTGCGGACCCGTCGTCGCGATCA
>JBHIAV010000101.1:0-3849 GCA_046758745.1 Gemmatimonadota bacterium | reverse complement strand
GTGAGGCCGCCAAGCGTGTGTCCTCCAGGCAGCGAGAGCGGTCGGCTGATATCCCCTGGCGCGAGATGGCCGGAATGCGCGACAAGCTGATCCACGGTTACTTCGGCGTTGACCTCGATGCGGTGTGGAAGACGGTCACCACCGACCTGCCGAAGCTGAAGAGCGCAGTGGATCGCGAGCTGAAATGGACAGGGTCAAACTCCGCATAACACGGCCGCTTGCGGTTCCGGCGCCGCCACGCGGCGGCGCCTTCACGCCAACTTTGAGGCTTGGCTCCTTGGTGCGCCGACGGAGTCAGTGGCTGAGCGACGTTGGCCGCTCGGGCAGCTTGAGCGGCGGTTCCCAGAGGTAGTGGGACGCCGTAGGGAGTCACGGTCTGTGATCCATGCGGGCCGGGCAGCTCGACCGTCCCTCAAAGTTCGCAAGCGGCTGAACGTTATCGGCTATGCACTTCCCCGCTTGGGTGAACTCTTTCTGCGAGGATTAGGCTTGACGCAGCTACGCCATTGGCGTATCTTCAGGTATGGTCGTCCTCGAGACCCCGACGTTCACGCGCCAGATCACGCGCCTGCTCGATCCCGAGGGCTACAGGCTCCTTCAGCTGGAGCTGGTGGACAAGCCGCAGAAGGGTCCCGTGATCCCAAGGAGCGGGGGCCTGCGCAAGATTCGATGGCAGGCAGCGGCTCGAGGCAAGCGAGGTGGCATCCGGGTGATCTACTACTGGATTCCGGATCGGGAACTGATTCTGATGCTCCTCGCCTATCCGAAGACCGTGCAAGACGATCTGACGTCGGAGCAGCGTGCATGCTTCGCCGCCTCGTCGAGGAGGAGCTGAAGTGAAGGACGAGCTGTTTTCGGAGCTGCTGGAGAGCATCCGGGAGGGCGGCAAGATCCTCCGCGGCGGGAAGGCCAGCCGCGCGGTGGAGATTGAAGAGCCGGACGTGGCTGCGATCCGCGAGCAGTATGGGTTGTCGCAGGAAAAGTTCGCCGCCCTCCTTGGCATCAGCGTGAAGACTCTGCGGAACTGGGAGCAGGGCCGCCGCCGGCCGCACGGCCCCGCACGGGTGCTCCTTCGAGTGGCAGCCCGACATCCCAGGGCGGTTCTCGATACTGTGCGCAGAGCGAGCTGATCGGGTCGGTGCACGGCAGATAACATCGGCTTAGCGCGGACGTTATCTGCAATCGCCTTAGCCACTAGGTACGGTGTGTGTGAAATGACAGGTTGCCTTCGCAGCCTAATTCGGAGTTGGCCGGACGGGAGATTCTTCAACAGCACTGCTGCCCAGGCCCACGTGTTCACGGGACCGGCCCCTTGGCGGAACTCGACCTCATGAGTCTATCGAGCGACTACAAACGGCAATTTGGCTGGCGTGACTGGCCGACCATTTTCGACGCGCTGCCTCCGCTCCAAGGGCAGTCCGTCCTTGATCTGGGGTGCGGGGTGGGCGACCTGGCGGCCGAGTTCGTGGCTCGTGGGGCCCGTGTGATCGGCGTCGACATGAATGAGGAGCTCCTCCGCGAAGCGCAGTCCAGGCGCCTCGCAAACGCGGAATTCCGCAAGGCTGACCTGCGGACGCTCACGGACCTCGGCGACGCGGTGGGCGGCCTCTGGTGCAGCTTCACGGCCGCGTATTTCCCGGGTCTGCCCGTCGCGCTTGCGTCGTGGGAAAAGTACCTCCAGCCGGGGGGTTGGGCCGCGCTCACGGAAATCGACGATCTGTTTGGACACGAACCGCTCGGCGCCCGGACGAAATCGTTGCTCGAGGCCTATGCCCGGGACGCGTTCGTGGCCGGTCGGCACGACTTCCACATGGGCCGAAAGCTTGGCGATCACCTGGGGCGATCCGGATTCACGGTCTCGGAGGTCTTCACGGTCGACGACCGAGAGTTCTCATTCGTCGGGCCGGCCCATCCGGAAGTACTCGACGCCTGGCGAAACCGGTTCGACCGAATGAAGCTCCTCCGCGACTTCTGTGGGTCCGAGTTCGAGCAGGTCCGGCAGGAGTTCCTCGCCTGTCTGATGCACGCTGACCACCGCTCAGTAGCGAAGGTGTTTTGTTGTATCGCCACCAAGTAGGACGCGGTATCGCATGTAAAACACGGCCGCAGTGTGTGGCGCCGTCCATCACCTATGAGGCCCCCTGATGTCAAGGGCTAAGTGTTTCCCTGCGTCCGCTGTTGTTGGCGTCGCTGCGGGAGGATCGTCGAGCTCGTCCCGGCTTCGTTTCGCATGGGTGCGGGGTCGTGGCCCTGCACCAAACACCTATCGAGGGTCGCGGTCCGGATCGGCCGGCCCGAAGGGGCTGTGCCCCTTGCCCTGGAAACTCATTCGTGCCCTCGTGCCGGCCCAGTCATGGCGAAGGGGCTGAGCGATCTGCCGCTCTCCAGTTAGGCTTGGGCTCGGGGAAGGGGCAGGACGCACGCGGCGATCTGCTGTAAGCGGGGAGCGGGACAGCCGTCCAATCAAACGCAGTGGGTTCCCTCGGAGTCGCCCACGCGCCCCTCGGGGTCTTTCGCCCCACGCGATCGGCTCGTTCTCGGCGCGGTCCGGGCTTGACCATCGGCGGGTCCCAGTTAGACGGAGGGCTCGGCCGCCCCCTCCCTCAAGCGGTGATGAACTTTGTCATGTCGAAGGCCTTGTGCCGCTTGAGCATGTAGTAGACGGCCCGACCGAGTCGGTGCGCCAGGATCGAGAGGGCCTTTGCCTTCCCGTACTTGCTTTCCAATCGCTGCTTGTACTTCATGCCTGGCGGATTCCCCCGCAGGAAGAGCACCGCGGCTTCCAAGAAAGCCCACTTCAGATGCACGTTGCCGATCTTGCCCCAGCTCCTGCCCGAGCGCTTTCCGGAGGACTCGTGGGGACACTTCACCAGACGGGCGTATGAGCAGAAGCCCTGGACTCGCTCGAAGCGATCGATGGTGTGGATCTCGTAGAGGATCACCAGCGAGAGGATCGACCCGATCCCCGGCACGATCTTCAGCAGGGCGACCGCCTGAGGATCGTGGTGGCAGGCGGTCCGCTGGATCTCGCGCCTGAGCCTCTCGAGGATGAGGTCCAGGTGATCGATGAGTTCGATGTCGATTTCGATGGAGCGTTTCACCGCCGGGTGCGGAAACAGGTCGGAGATTCCCTCCCGGTGGGTCTTACGGGCGATCCTCTTCCCGAACTCGGGCAGGTTGTACTGGGCGTTCGTGTTCTGGATATGGGCGAGCAGATCGGCCCGACGTCGGACGAAGTAGGTCCGGCGTCTCAGGAGATCCCGGGTGGGACGCATGTGGGGCGGGTAGACGTAAGCCAGGGGGAAGGTCCCTCCTCGCAGGAGAGCCGCGATCTTCCTCGAGTCGATCCGGTCGTTCTTGACCTTCGCGCCGTGGATCGCCTTCATGTACAGTGCATGACCGAGCACGAACTCGACGCCCTCGCTGCGGCACAGGTCGGCGAGCCAGTACCAGGTGAAGATGCACTCCACGCCGACCACGAGTCCGTCCTGGTACGGAGCGATCGCGCGCAGGAAGGCAGAGGGCTCGGCCGGGACGTTCCTGTGCAGGACGACCTCGCCCTCGCAGGACAGGATGCACACGTATATCCACCGGGTGTGGAGATCGATGCCGCAGTAGTACTCGCGGCGATCCGAGCTCGAATCTCCAACCGCTCGGCCTCGCTCAGTCTCCTTCCGTTGTCGGGGCGACCACGCATCTCTCTCCTCCTGGCGAATCACTGAAAACATCCGCCAAGATGTTGCGTTGATCGCTTGAGACAGCCGGGTCAACTCCATATCCCGTGGCGCGAGACGTGTCATTCCCCGCGAGCTTGACCCAGGAATTCTCACGAGCTTGACCCACCCGGTG
>JBHIAV010000100.1:0-3956 GCA_046758745.1 Gemmatimonadota bacterium | reverse complement strand
TGAAGCGCACCCTCGGGGTGCCGCTCTTCCAGGAGCAGGGGATGAAGGTGGCGGTCATCCTCGCCGGGTTCACGCCCGCCCAGGCCGACACCCTGCGCCGGGCGATGGGCTTCAAGCGCTCCCAGCCGTACATGGAAGAGGTGGGGCGCGACCTGGCGCGCGGCCTGCGGGAGAACGGGGTGAGCGAAGAGGTCGCCGCCCAGCTGTTCAACTACCTCACCGCGTTTGCCAATTACGGCTTCCCGGAAAGCCACGCCGCGAGCTTCGCCCTCCTGGTGTACGCGTCCGCGTACCTCAAGCGCCACTACGCGCCCGAGTTCTACGCCGCCCTCCTCAACGCGCAGCCGATGGGGTTTTACGCTCCCTCCACGATCGTGCACGATGCGCGGCGCCACGGGGTGGAGGTGCGCCCGGTGGACCTCGCGCGCTCCGAGTGGGACTGCACGCTGGAGAGTCGGGAGGAGGGCCGGGGGGCCATTCCCCTTCGCTCGCCGCGCGCTTTGGAGTCGGAGCCTCCTCGCCGCTTCGCGGCTGCGGGGTCTCCTCCTCGTCGCGCGAAGGCTCGCTGCGGGGAACGGCCCTCCCTCGCGGAGAACGGAGTCGCCGGAGCGCCGGACGTCGGAGCCACGAACTCCGGGATACCGGCGGCCCGCGGAGCGTGTCCCGAGCCGGCCCTCCGCCTCGGGCTGCGACTCGTCCACGGTCTCGGGCCGAAGGCGCGGGAGAAGCTCCAGCGGGCGCGCGAGGCGGGGCCGTTCACCTCGGTGGAGGACGCGGTGCGCCGCAGTGGTCTCGGGGCGGCGGAGCTCCGGGTGCTCGCGGAGGCGGGCGCGTTCGAGAGTCTGTGGCCCGGCCGCCGCGAGGCGCTGTGGGAGCTCCTGCGCCGGGTGCGGGGAGACGCCGGCCCGCTGGCGCCCTCGGCTCCGGCGCCTGTGGTGGGAGCCGCGTCATCGGGTCGGCGCGCCGCCCGCGCCCACGGAGTCGCCAGGGCAGAGCGCGGCGCGTCCCTTCCGCCGATGTCGCGGGTGGAGCGGATCGCGGCGGACTACCGCTGCCTGGGGCTCTCCGTGGAGGGGCATCCGATGGAGCCCCTGCGCAAGGCCCTGCGGGCGCGCGGGGTGCTGAGTGCCGCCGAGCTGGCGGCCCGCCGCGCCGGCGAGCGCGTCGCGGTGGCCGGGCTGGCGATCTGCCGGCAGCGCCCCGGCACCGCGAAGGGCGTGATGTTCGTCACCCTGGAGGACGAGACGGGGTTCGCCAACTTCGTCGTGATGCCGGACGTGCAGGAGCGCTACCGGCGGGAGATCCTGGGCTCTCCGCTCCTCCTGCTCGAGGGGATCGTGGAGAGAGAGGGCGAGGTGGTGACAGTCCGGACCGGCCACGCCGCCCCCTTGGGCGCGCGTCGCATGCCGATCGAGCGTCGCGTGAGCCGGGACTTTCGCTAGCCGTCAGGCCGCGGCGCACCCTGACGAACCGCTCGTCGGATCGGGCGCCCGGATCGAAGACCCTGTCGCCGAAGCGTCCGGGTCGCGCGTTGCTCCCGCGTTGACGCCGGCCCCGAGGCTGAGTCGTGTCGACAGATCGCACCAGGGATTCTCGCCTCCTCGACCGCGTTCGCGCGGCGATCCGGACCCGTCACCTGAGCCTCCGGACGGAAGAGGCCTACCTCTCCTGGATCCGTCGCTTCCTGCGCTTCCACCGCGAGCTGGATCCCGAGGAGATGGGTGCCGCTGAGATCGAGGCGTTCCTCACCCACCTCGCCACGCGCCGGCGCGTCGCCGCGTCCACCCAGAGCCAGGCGACGAGCGCGCTCCTCTTCCTGTATCGCGAGGTGCTCGGGGTCGACGTGGAGCGCGCTCGACGGATCGTGCGCGCCAGGACGCCGACCCGACTCCCAGTAGTCCTCAGCCGCGACGAGGTCAGAGCCGTCCTCGGCCAGCTTAGGGGGACCAAGCGCATCATGGGGGCGCTCCTTTACGGCGGTGGGATGCGGCTGCTGGAGTGCCTGCGACTCCGGGTGAAGGACGTGGACTTCGCCCGCGGCGAGCTGGTGATTCGGGAGGCGAAAGGCGGCAAGGATCGGGTGACCATGCTGCCGGGCGTGGCGAGGACCGCTCTCGCCCGACACCTGCATCGGATGAAGCAGCAGCACGAGCGAGATCTCGAGGCGGGAGCCGGCTGGGTTGCGCTTCCCACCGCCCTGGAGAGGAAGTACACGAACGCCGGCCGCGAGTGGGCCTGGCAGTGGATCTTTCCCGCCACGAGAATCCACGTAGATCGTAGGACCGGGCACCGGCGGCGGCATCATCTTCATGAGTCGGCCATGCAGAGGGCCGTCAAAGAAGCCGTGCGTCGCGCGGGAATCGCGAAGCGCGCCAGCTGCCACACCTTCCGTCACTCGTTCGCCATGCACCTCCTCGAGTCCGGATACGACATCCGGACTGTCCAGGAGCTGCTCGGCCATCGAAGCCTGCGCACCACCATGATCTACACGCACGTCCTCAACCGGGGCGGCCTCGGCGTTCGAAGCCCCGCGGACGCGCTGTAGCGGGTCACATGATCGCTTCCAGGCAGCCACGCCGCGATGTACGTTTAGGCTGCGCCGGGCGCAGGAGATCCACCGCGGCCCGACTCCATTGGTGACCGTTGGTCCAGCTCTGACGGTCGCGCCCACGCATATCATAGGCTGCGGGCCGGACCACGATAGCGCAGCCGGTTCGGATGTCGATATAGAGTTAGCTGGCCCAGCAAAGAACCAGTGACATGGATCCACCGAAGAAATGGACTTCTGACGCTGCAGACGTTGCGCGGGAGGAGCGGAAGCGCGAGGGGAGTCCGAGCTCCTTCTTCTACTCGCAGGGTAAAGCCCTAGTCCTTGCCGCCAGATACTTCCGGAATGACCGGCTCGTTCCTACGGCTCGCGGGGGCGTTGCGTACAAGCATAGGCATAGGATTCACCTGGCGCTGTTCGGCCAGATGATGGCTGCGCTTGAGTTTCTGTTCAAGGACTTCGTCGCGTCAGTTGTTGACCTCGTTCCGACATTCGATGACGCGATCCTTCAAGCCAAGTGGCTCGACGTAGATGCTAAGCAGGTGTTGTCCCTTCGGTCAGCGTCTTCGACTGCCGGCTCCGTTCTGTTGCACGGCACGCTTGGCTGGCACGACGCCGAGACAGTCAACAAGCGTTACTCGGCTCTCTTCCAGAAGGCACCGATCGAGAACTCGGAGATCCCCGACCTCGACCGACTCTGGTTGCTCCGACATTCAGTGGCTCACAACGCAGGCTTTGTCACGGCCTACGATGCCGTGCGGGGCGGGATGCCGCACCTCGCAGATGCCGTTGCGGATGTCGATGGCACCTTTTTATCCGATAGCTTCGACTTCCTGTGCGGCATCGCTGGCCGGGTTGCTGAGGTCGTCGGCGATGCGGTCGTCCTCATGTGGCTGAAGAGTAGAGTCCCGGCTGGGAAGAACTACCAGCGTGACAAAGCGACCTACAAGCAGTTGAAGCTTTTGGCTACCTTCGCGAAGAGTCGCACGGCGGAGCTTCCATCGATCACGAAGGGCCGTTACAGCAAGGACTGGGAAATGAGCAACCGGGAACATAGTTGACAGAATGTCCGGGGACATGGTTAACACTTTTTCTTGAGGGAGGGGGCCCCGGTGATGGTGTGGGTGTGTTCGTCGAAGCGACCGAGGAGGGTCTCGTAGTAGACGATGTTCCAGAGACCGTCCTCGATTTCTTCGAGCCCGATGTATTGGTTGTTGAGCGCTTGGCTCAGGAAGTGTTGGCCGGAGTGGAGGCGGAACGTGCCGGCGCTGCTGACGCGCCGGACCTCGAAGTGTCCGGGGTACTCGGGTGCGGCGATCCGCTCGGGATAGGGCCGGGGAGACGGGCTCCACCGTGAGGCTGGGGTCTCGTCGTCGAGGGCCTCGTGGGGTCGCAGCTCGTTGTAGGT
>JBHIAV010000099.1:0-4025 GCA_046758745.1 Gemmatimonadota bacterium | reverse complement strand
ACCGGCAGGTAACATTCCTCATTTCGGCGAGCTGGCGGATATGGTGATGCTCGCGATTATCTGGGGGAGAGGAACGCACTGAGCAGGAGTACGGCCCACTGCTCCAGAAAGCGAGCTTCCGACTCACCGGGATTGTGCTTCGAGGCGCTCCAGATGCTCATGTAGAGCGCCGATCGCACCGAAGCACGGCCACCGAAGACCATGCGCTTGCCTCGGAAGACGCCGCTGTCCCTGGTGAATGGAGCAACGCCAACGAGCGCGCTGATCTCCTTGTTGGAGAGTCGACCGAGCTCTGGGAGCTCCGCGATGAGCGTGCGAGCGAGGTTGGGCCCGACACCGGGAACCTCTCTCAGCAGATCGCTCTTGGTTCGCCAGACCGGGCTCTTGCGGATCATCTGATCGAGATCGGAGTCCACGTCTCAGAGTTCTCGCTCGAGCCACCGGATGTGCTTCTTGATCCGCTTCTGGACGGGTTCCAGCGCGAAGCTGAGTCGGTTCTTCTCCGCCGTGATCATGGATATGATCTGCCGGCGGCGAGCGAGCACCGCATCCAGCGCGCGTGTCTCTTCGTTCGGAAGGGGGCGCACCTGAGGACGCACTCGGGCCGCGAACAGCGCGAGAACCTGCGCGTCCATCCGGTCAGTCTTCGCGAGCTGACCCGTGGACTTGGCGAAATCGCGCACCTGACGCGGGTTCGCGATGACCACGGCGAGTCCAGCCGCAGTGAGTGCCGCCGCACTCGGGATCTCGAACCCACCCGTCGCTTCCATCACGACCAGGGTCGGATCGGCCTCTACCAGGCGGGTGACGAGATCCTCGATCCCGGCTTCGGTATGAGGCACTTGCCAGGTCGCTTCCGAGCCACTGAGCGCGATGTCGAGGTGAGCTTTCGATACGTCGATTCTGAGCGACCGTTCACTCTCGGCCTTGCACGATACGGGCTCTCTGGCGCCGACAACTGTTCGAGATCCAACGATCGCAGCAATGGGGTGTGGCGCCCCGGCTAACGGACGGTCTTCAACCAGACCCTAGGCGGAACGGGCTGCCCCACCCTATTCTCGAAATCAATCTGTCGATTCGTCGACATACAAGGCGGCGAACCCACTTATGAGGAACGGAGGTTCTCGGAGCTGAGGATGTGGGTCGACAGGGCGCGCAGCTATTTCACAGTGCGCATCCGAAAGGACTGGAACTTTCGGCGGGTGATGGAAACGGCTCCGGCGATGCGGTGGCTCAATGCGCAATCCGGGGAGCTTATTCTGGACATCGGCTGTGGCGATGGAACGTACGACTACCGCATTGCTCGCCGCGGGGCGCTGGTCATCGGTTTCGACCTCGATCGACAGAAGCTCCGTACGGCGACTCGCCATTACGTACTTCCGGGCCTCGCATTCCTCGAGGCGGACGCAGACGCGATGCCCGTGAGAAGCGGTTCCTTTGATGTCGTGGTGAGCTTTTGCGTCTTCGAGCATTTGCGAGACGATGAGCGTGTGTTGACCGAAGCACACCGTGCGTTACGATCCGGGGGCCGACTGCTCCTCACGTTGGACAGTCTGAGCCAGCCCGATGTACCGGAAAGCTGGCGGGTTAGGCATCGAGAAGAGCACGCTGTCAGACAGTTCTATACGGTCCCCGCTATTGAGTCGAAGCTCCAGCAGCAAGGCTTTCAGTTGACCCGTACTCGCTATCTGCTCTCCGCGCCGCTCGACCTGCAACTCATCAGGTGGAGCTACGCCACGGAGAGCATGCACGTTCTCCCGGCTACCCTCGTGCGTACGTTGTTGGTGACCGCGGGGCGGTTGATGAGCAATGTGGCGAACGCTGGCTCACGCGCGGAAAACGGCTGGACGCTGATGGTAGAGGCTTCGAAGGCCTAGTGGAGTTGACCCGGCGGTCTCAAGCGATCAACGCAACATCTTGGCGTATACTTTGAGCCATTCGCCAAGAGGTGAGAGATGCGAGCTCGTGGCGACCATGCGAGGAGACTGAGCGACGACCGAGCGGTTGGAGATTCGAGCTCGGATGGCCGCGAGAGGGACACACTGGGAGACGGCAGCGGCTGAGCGTCAACCTGCTACGTCCGGCGGCGCCCCGCCCTCCAACTCAGGCCTATCCCGGAGAAGCGCGATTCCACACGAGATCAGCGGCACGAGGAGCAGCGCGTCCGTGAGCAGTACGGTCGACCACCTGAGACCACCTTTCGGAGCGGTTATCAGGGAAAAGAACGCGGCGACAGCAAGGAGCATCGCGCCCGTCCGCCCGGGCCATCGGCCGGCTGTCCACGCGAGCACGAAGAAAGGCGCGACGAACACGAAGCCCATGAGCACCCCCAGCATAAACTCCGCCGGATCGCCCGTGATGTCTGCCTCGCCAATGATACTTGCGATGACGAATACGGCCCAGAAAGAACCGAATACGATGAGGACTCGCGACGCCGTCCTTCGTGCTCCCCAATAGGCCAGCAGTGCGCTGAACAGCCAGGTCGTCCACAGGATAACCAGGATGAGCATGATCCATTCGGATGAGTCCTCGAGGTCCGACTCGCGCCACCGAAGCGCCGAGACAACGAGAACCGTGGCGAGTCCTCCAATCAAGTAGGCATGGTATCCGGCCCTGTGCGCCGCTTGCCGTTGGAACTCATCCTGGTCCCTGAGCAACCCCAACTCGCGGAGGATGCCTGGCCCGAACGCACCCAGCCCCGCCAGGACCAGGAGGCCCTCGGACACGAACATCGAGAGGAGCACCCCCAGGATCACAAGGGCACCCGCGATGAGTCCGGGCAACCGGAGCACCTGTCCTACTGCAGTCTGCTCAGTCATGGCCTTCTTCCCGATCGATCTCGAACAACGCCTCCACGGGCACGCCGAACGTTTCGGCGAGCCGTAACGCTAGGCCAACGGAAGGATTGTACCGACCCCTCTCGATGGAGAGGATCGTCTGCCGCGAGACACCGACCCGGTCGGCCAACTCCTGCTGGGTCAGGCCGTCGAGTTGGAGTCGGTGACGACGCACATGATTCCGCACCTCGTGCAGTGGCCTCACGCGGTCTATGTACAGTTGACTGTACATAATGTCAAGTTAGCTATACGCGGGCGGCCCGCTGGACCCTCGGTCCCGCTTCGCGGAGGGCCACGATGATTGAAGCACTCTGAGTCTTGCCGGGAACGTGACTCGCAGGCCCTCCTATCCACGGACCCGCTGCGTTGGACAGCGGCATCACAAGCGGTTGCCGCTGTCGGGCGAGCGGGAGGGTCGCGCGCGATGCGCGCGGTCGGCACATTGGTCCGCAGCGGAACCGCAAGTCCGTTAGGTTGATCTTTAGGGATCGCTGATGCTCAGAGAATCACTGAACGGCGCGTGGAGGATTGTGGTTGGCGGATTCGTGTTCGCCATCGGTCTCATCGTGAGCAGACTCGTTTTTCAGTATGTAGGTGTGGGCCCTCCAAGAATGCCGACTCAGGCAGGGGAGGCCATCGCCGGCTATTACCTCTTGGCTGGCAGCACTGCTTTGGCCGCCGGCATGGTGTTGTCTTCGCGAGGCATTCGAGGGACGCTTCCGATTCGATGGCTTGTTCTGTCAACGTTCTTGTTCATCGGGTTTGGCGTGAGCAGCACCATTGAAACGTCGATCTACTCCAGCACCGATGGCGTGCTCTGGATGATTCCTGTCTTGCTTCTGCCGTGCCTGCTCCTCGCGGGCACCGAAGCTGTCTTGCTCAACTCGCCACTCGCACAGCCGACTCCTACACGGGGTGTTGCGGACGCTTTTCGCAGTCGAACCTGGATCCAGTGGGCCTTGCGTGGCCTGGGCGCGATCGCCGTGTTCCCGCTCATCTATTTCATATTCGGAATGATCGTGTCACCCGTGGTTTCCCAGTACTACGAGCAGGGTGTATCCGGCTTAGCTCTGCCGGAACCTGTGGTGATCGTCTCGACTCAATCTCTGCGTGGGGCTCTCCATGTTCTGGCTGTGCTTCCCCTTATTCTGTTCTGGAACGGCTCCAAACGGAAGCTGGTGCTTGCCT
>JBHIAV010000098.1:0-4203 GCA_046758745.1 Gemmatimonadota bacterium | reverse complement strand
AGCTCCGCCTCCGCCTGATCCAGCCAGAACCGCATGTCCACGTCGCGGAGCATCCCAGCCGGTAACGGTCGCGGCATTTATATCGGAAAGGGATCGGGGGCGCCAGCCTGATTTCTCCGGGCAGCCAAGCGGCGCCGCGGTCACCCGGGGTGCGCACCGTCCGAGGCGACCGGAAAAGTTGATAATCTCCGGCGAAACTGGCTAAATGTGGACGGTTCAATGGAGGCCGACATTCTGACAGATGACCCGGTGCTTGCCGAGATTGTCCGCCGGCTCGTGCAGGCGTATGCGCCCGAGCGCATCTACCTTTTCGGCTCGAAGGCGCGGGGCGACACCGGCCCCGACAGTGACGACGACCTGATGCTGATCGTTCCTGACGACGCCCCGCCCGAGCGTCGGCGCAGTCGCCTGGCCTACCAGGTGCTGCGGGGCACTGGGCGGGCGGCGGATGTTCTGGTGTCGACGCGGACGAGTTTTGAGAGCCGGCTGCGTGTGCGCGCTTCGCTCCCGGCGACCATCGTGTCGGAGGGTCGGCTTCTCCATGCCGCATGACCCGGCTCGTGCGGCTGAAACACAGGGCTGGCTGGCCAGGGGCGCGAGCGACCTTCGGGCGGCCGAGCACGAGTTTCGCGCCACGCCGCCGCTGCTGGACGACATCGTCTTCCACTGCCAGCAGGCCGCCGAGAAAGTCCTCAAGGGCTTTCTCACCTGGCACGACCGCCCGTTCCGGAAGACGCACAGCCTCGAAGAGCTCGGCGAGCAGTGCCTGGAGATGGACCCGACGCTGCGGGCGCTCATCGATCGGGCAGTACCGCTCACCGAATACGCGTGGAAGTTCCGATATCCGGGCGAGCCGGAGGAACCGTCGAGGCAGGAGGCGGAGGAAGCCCTGGCGATCGCCCGCGATCTGGACCAGGCAGTGGTCAGCCGGCTTCCTCGGGAGGTGCGCCGCTAGTCGGGTAGCACAGGCTGTGAATAACCATCTCGGCAACCGCGACAGTGATCCCGGCCTGGTCCCTTCTACTCAATGATCTTGTCCGCCCGGATGAGGATGGAGTCGGGGATCGTGAGCCCGAGGGCCTTGGCGGTGTTCGGAACAGTCACATACGGCTTAGTGTTCACGCTCGATCACCCTCCACTAGCCCTGGCACCCGCGCTGCGGCCAAACGCTCACCGCAGACGGCCAGCACGTCGCGGCCCGCACCAGGGAACGCCCGTTCCTTTGTCTCTTGCCTAATGGCACGCGAGCCGTCATCCCCGAATGGATGACGCCGCGCAAGCGGTGTGCCGGCCTCGCGCTGGTGAGCGCGCCGCAGGTCTCCTTGGCCGCGCTCCTCGCGCTTCGCGCATTCCGACAAAGTGTCTCCGCCGGCGCCTGCCTGCATGGGACAATTCGGGCCGACCCCATCCTCTCGACCAAGGAGGCCCGACACGATGCGCCGACAGAGCCCGCAGACTCAGCTGGAGTGGGAGAACAGGAAAACCAGGTGCTGGGAGACCCTCCCGGCCGGGATCCGCGAGCAGGTGCGCGAGCCCCTCGGCGTGCTCGTCCGACACGTCGCGGGTCCCGCCGCTCCCCCGCAGGAGCCGCCCGATGAGGAGTAGCGAGAAGATCCATCCCGAGCATCTGGCCCGTCCCGCCCTGGTCTACATCCGCCAGTCCACCGTCGGCCAGGTCCGCCATCACCAGGAAAGCCGGCGTCGGCAGTACGACCTGGCCGGGCACGCCCACGCCCTGGGCTGGAGCGAGGTCCTCATCCTGGACGAGGACCTCGGGAAGTCGGGCGCCACGGCGGCGGGCCGCGTGGGCTTTCAGCACCTCGTGGCCGACGCCAGTCTCGGGCTCGCCGGCGCCGTGTTCAGCCTGGAAGTCTCGCGGCTGGCCCGCAACAATCGCGACTGGCACCAGCTCTTGGAGCTCTGCGGCTTGACCCACACCTTGATCGTTGACGCCGATGGGATCTACGAGCCCCGCCAGCTCAACGACCGCCTGCTCTTGGGGCTGAAGGGCACCATGAGTGAGGCCGAGCTGAGCTGGCTTCGCCAGCGAGCCTACGAGGGCCTCCTCGCCAAGGCCCGCCGGGGCGCCATAACTCCGCTCTAAGGGGTGCCGAGACCGGTCGGGCGGCGGTGAAAAAACGCGGGAGCCTGCGTGGGGTTGGGGGCACGGGCGCCGCCGGCACCGCACGCGGCGCGGCAGCAGCTACCGGGTGGGCGCCGGCGAGTGGCCGAGGGCCTGGCGGGTCGCCAGAAGGCGCTGCCGAGCGAGGACCAACTCCTCGGTTCGCTGGCCGCTCGCGGAGAGGTTGGCGATGAGCTGGCTCTGGTGCACGGTGAGGCGCGCCGGCGTGTTGAAGACCTCGAACCGCAGCCGCTTGGGCCGGGCCAGCCGGAAGCGCTCCGGCAGGGCGCGGCGCTTGAGCAGGGTCAGGAGGTTATAGGCGATCGCGTTGAGGCGGAACCACGCTGCGTTCGCGCCGAACCTCTGACTTGGCAGCACCCCGGCGCCCAGCTCGTCCTTCAGGCTCCGGTGCACGTGCTCGATGGTCCCGGCCTTCTCCCAGTGCCAGTGCACGAGATCCGCCGCGCTCATCTCGTCGCCTCGGGGGGCCGCGCCATCCTCCGGCGCCGGGCGATTGGTCACCACCGCCAAGTACTTCGCCCCGCGCTCCGCGAAGAGCTCGTGCTGCAGCGGGGTGATCCGTAGCCCGACATAGCGCAGCGGCGCGGCCGTCTTGGGCCAGTCGCCCGGCGTGAACTCCACCTCCGCCACGTGTACCACCTCGCGTTCGCGGGCCGCCAACTCGACCCAGCTCTCCGGCGAGACCGCCACGCACAGCGCCCGCAGCTCGGGACTCATGTCCGCGCTGATCGAGAAGGTGATCTGTTCCCCGACCAGGTACTTCAGCAGCGGCTCGTAGTAGTCCGCCGAGTCGCCCCGGAAGTAGCGCTTGTTTACCCCGGCTGGCAGCGCCGCGAAGGCGCGCCGCACTGACGTAAGCGGGTCCTTGGTGCCCGGGACGTTGCCGTCTCGGAACTCGTCGGCGACGATCAGATCTTCCTCGACCCAGACTGCCACCAACGGCTGATACCCGCGCGTCCCCTCGTAGGCGATCATCGCGTCGCGCTTGTGCGCCTCGATGATGGTCTCGTCGTGGTCGATCGTCGCCGCCGTCGTCTGTGGCGCCGCCCGCGCCACCAGCGCGCGATTGACCTCGAAGAGCCCCATCAGCGGCGCCGGCTCGGGCGGCACCCAGGCCTTCTCGGTCTGCGGTCTCCCCGCCCCGCCCTGCCGGTCATCGAAGGCGCTCAAGAAGTCCAGCAGGGCATCGGGCGAGGGCAGTTCCCGATTCAACAGCCGCACGAGCCCCTGGTCCTCCGTGAGGATCCGGATGTCCTCGATTCGGTCCCCGCCGCTGGCCACCAGGAGCAGCAGGGCTTCCAGCTTCTCCGTCTCCGAGAAGCCTCGCTCTCGTTTCGCAACGGTCAGCTGCCCCTCGACCACCTCCTCCAACCGGACCGCCCGCGTCGCCTCCACGACCAACGGCAACCCCGCGTGCGCCGTGACCTCCCCCCCGGTCCCGTGTCGGATCACGAACGGCAGGATACCTTGCCGGGGCTCGCGGGGCCTGCTGGGGTTCGCGCCTGCCGTCACTTCCGCCTCTGGCGCTCGCGCTGCCGCTCGCGAATCTGGCGCCGAAGCTCCGCGACCTCGCAGGCGGTCAGCTCGTTGACGATCTTCCAGAGCCGGTTGTAGGCCGCCACCGCCTTCTGGGCCCACGCCTCGTCCTCGGCCCGAAGGTGGAATCCCCGCGTGCGCCCGTCCAAGAACACGGTGAGGAACTTGCTCGGGTGAAGAGCTTTGGGGTCCGTCGCGCACGCGCAACGGCGCCGGCCGCAACGGCGCCGGCGCTGGTACACGGACCCGCGCATCAGGGGCTCGGAGCTCAGCGCGCGCAGCTGCTGGCTGAGATCACGGCGGCGCCGGTCGATCTCATGGCGCTCGGAGGGCATACTGGATTCTTTACCACATACCAGAACCACAGACAAGAAAAAAATCGCCTGCCAGGCGAATCGTCCTCCCTCGGCGGGCCCGGCCTTAGAGCGGAGTTATGGGTGGGCGCCGTCCGGAGTGCGGGTCGAATGCCCTAAGAGTTAAGGCAGCACGAAGAATGCTCCGGCATGATCATCGAAGATGTAGCC
>JBHIAV010000097.1:0-4297 GCA_046758745.1 Gemmatimonadota bacterium | reverse complement strand
GCTACGCGCCCGGCACGAAGTCCGAAAATACAAAATCGTAGACCTGCTCTTCAGCGTCATACTCCGCGTGGAAGGTTCGCGGATATGCCCCGGATCTGACCCCCAAAAGTTGGACGCCCCCCGATTGTGGAGTTGACCTCCCGGCGACGTGGTGCGGGATTGAGGGAGCGCACCGGAGGTCGCCATGGGAAAGGCCACGCGCCGGCCGTACTCGCCGAAGCTGAAGTTCCAGGTCGTGCTGGAGGCGCTCACGGGCTCGAAGAGTCCGGGGCAGATCGCCAGGGCGTACGGCGTTCACCCCAACTCCGTCGGCCTGTGGAAGAAGACGTTCCTGGAGCGGGGCCCGGAGCTGTTCGCCCGGCAGACGAAGGTGGAGGAGTACGAGCGTCGGATCGCCGAGCTGGAGCGGCTTCTCGGCCAGAAGGAGGTCGAGATCGCGCTCTTAAAAAACTTCTTAGGCCAGGGCGGTTGAGCACGGCCGCGAAGGTGGAGCTCGCGCGGGGCGCCGTGGCGCAGCACGGGCTGAGGACGGTCCTCTCGGTGCTGGGGCTCCCCCGCTCGACCTGGTACTACCATCGGGCAGGGCGCAGGAGCTACGGGGAGAAGTACGCCGAGCTGCGAGCGCCGCTGGAAGCGATCGCCCGGACGTACCCGGAGTACGGCTATCGGCGGGCGAGCGTCGAGCTGCGGGAAAGCCACGGCAGGCACCACAACCACAAGGTGGTGCAACGATTGCACCAGCTGTGGGATCTGCCGCTCCTGCGCGGCAGCCGGCCGCCGAAGCCGAGCGGGATCCGCCAGGCTCTCGCTGTGGTGGGGAGCCGGGCGAACCTGGTGGCCGGGCTCGAACGGATCGACCCCTTCGAGGTCCTGTACACCGACTTCACGGAGCTGGTCTACCTCGGGGGCCGGGCGAAGGCCTTCCTCATCGCCTTCCTCGATCATGCGAGCAAGGTGGCGCTCGGCTGGGCGGTGGGAGAGCGTGCCGTGACCTCGCTCGCGCTCGAGGCCTGGGAACGAGCCGTGCGCAGGCTGGCCGGTTTCGGCCTGTCGGCCCGCGGCTGCATCGTGCATCATGACCAGGACCCGGTCTTCACGGGTTATGCGTGGACCCATCGCCTCCTGATCCGCGATCGGTGCCGGCTCTCGTACGCGCTCCGCGGCGCGCGAGACAATCCGGAGATGGAGAGCTTCTACGGCCGCTTCAAGACCGAGAACCGCTCGCTTCTGCTGGAGGCCGGCTCGATCCCCGAGCTCGACCGCGTCGTCGGCCGGAGGATGAGTCACTACAACCGCAGGCGCCGGCACTCGTCGCTCGGATACCGGACGCCGTCGGAGTTCGTTCACACCCTCGTTCGGAGAGGGAGAGCACCACAAAGCTGAGAGGTCAAACCTGTCCAACTTTTGGGGTGCACCTCATCTGGCAAAGTCCGTGTTTCAGGTCGCGGTCTCGCACACACCCGGTCGCGTGCACAGGCAGCATCGGCTCTCACGGGCCGGCTTCCGGCGCTTCTTCGCCGACCACGAGCCCGTGCAGGTATGGATGGAGGCGTGCGGCTCCGCGCACCACTGGGGCCGCGAGCTCGAGGGCCTGGGCCACCAGGTCTCTCTCCTTCCTCCGATGGACGTCAGCCGCTACCGGGACGGCAGCAAGACCGATCGCTCCGACACCAAGGCGCTTCTCGAGGCGGCACTGGAACCGCGCCATCGATCCCGTGCCGGTCAAGTCAGAGGAGCAGCAGGCGGTGACGGCGCTCCACCGCCTGCGCTCCGGCTATCTGCAGACGCGAACCGCTCGCATCAACGCCGTCCGCGGACACCTGCGCGAGTTCGGCGTCTCCATCCCGCTCGGAGCCCGGCACGTCGTTCCTCGGGCGCGGGCCGCACTCGAGGAGGACGCCGTCCCCGACCTCCTTCGTCACGCGCTCCTGGAAGCGCTCCAAGAGATCGAGGCGCTCCAGGAGAAAGCCGAGTCGATCCGCAACGAACTCACACGCCTGGCCGAGCACATGCCGGCCGCCAGGAACCTCATGACCGTACCCGGGGTCGGGGTCCTGACAGCGACCGCCCTCGTCGCCTTCCTCGGTGATCCACACCGGTTTCGCTCCGGCCGCCGCTTCGCCGCCTATCTCGGGCTCACGCCCCGCGAGCACTCCTCTGGACGCTCTCGTCGCCTGGGCCGCATCACCAAGCACGGCAACAGCTACCTCCGCATGCTCCTCATCCACGGCGCCCGCTCCGCCCTTCGGGCCGCACGGATCACAAAGGAGCCCGACGATCTCCGGCGCTGGGCCCTCGAGCTCAACAAGCGGAAGGGCTACAACCTCGCCGCCGTCGCCCTCGCCAATAAGCTCGCCCGCATCTGTTGGCGCGTGTGGCGCGACGACCGACCCTTCAAGCACCGAAGCTCTGCCTAGGAAGGAGACGCCTTACCCGATTACCGACGAGCTGCACAGAGACGACAGGACGACGGCGCACCGGTCAGACCGGCGCGGGGTCGAGCCGATAACAAGTCTGGCTCACACAAGCCGTGCAGTCGATTGGCTCCCCGCGCGCGACTCTCCATCGTGGCCAGGGCACCAAGCGCCCACGCAAGGGCCGAAGATACGACTGCAGTCGACCACCCCCCGTCCCCGTCGCTCTTGCGGAGCAGAGGAGGAGTCCAGATACGCGTGTTAGGACGCGCTATTCACTGACGATCCCTGCCCGGGGCGGTGCGCACGTCACCCTGCGCCGGCAACGCGCGAAATGCCGAGATCTGCCAGTCCTCGTTGTGTCGAACGACAACCCAGGTGCCACGCGCCAATCTCGTGGGGAGTTCCTCGCCAGAGGGGTCGTGGCCAGCCGTCGTCGAGTTGATGTTGACCAACACCACGTCTGGCGTGATGACCCGGAGTGACGCGATGGCGAAGGTCCCCTTACGTGCCTCATCGATCCCGGAAAAGTAGCGTTGCCACCCTTCTTCAATGGCTTCTCGCCCGACAATCCACGGCCCATTGCCCGCGATGAAATCTGCATCTTCAGAAAAGAAGGAGGCGACGGCGGACGCGTCATGCGCGTTCCAGGCCTTCTCGTACGCGTCAATCCAGGCGCGGACGCTACTGGCCGTGTCCTGCGTTGCCGCTGGGACGGGCGCAGTGCACGCATTCAACGAACCCAGCGCCCATGCCATCGCCGTAAGAAGCCCTGCCCATCTGAACCTAATTGGGGCAACTGCCATCGTCGGTTCCTCGCTCTCGGTTCACCTCTTGGGTGGGGACGAGTCTCGGCTGGGCCTGTCTTCTCTTTCTGGGGTTCGTCGTCCTAACGGCTCTGCGTTTCACCTGCGCGGCTACGACCGCGCCAGTCTTCGGAAGCGGCCGGACCGCGGAACACGGCTAAATGACAATCTAAGGACCGACCACCGATGGGCGCCCGCGTCAGGTGCAAACGCTGGTTAGGCAGCACACTCAGGCGGCGACAAACTCAATCCGGTGTTGCGTCAAGAAGGGCAACAACTCCGCATTGCGTACACCGACGGCGTAAGCGGCTACCTGGTCACCATGAAGGCGGGATCCTCGATTGACGCCCACGACCCCGGCGTCGATATCGAAAACGGGCCCGCCACTGATACCGGGATACGAGAGCATGTTGAACTCGTAATGTAGGAGGCTATTCGTCCATTCCCAGTTTGGCATCTTCACGAGTGTCCCGTTGTTGCTGACGAATCCCGTGGCGAGCCGCTCACTGATGTAAAGACTCCCACCGTCGGGCGTGAGCTCGGGGAGATCTGGAATCGGGAATCCAAGTGAAGCCACGGCGGAGCCAATGGCGACTGGCGTGGCTTCTGCGAATCGAACAGGTCTGGCTACAGCCGCTTCTTCCGAGGCCTCACACACTGCAATATCGAGTTCCTTGGAAACGATCATCACGCTGAAGCCAGCTGCAGCACCTCCGGGAGCCAGAGCCATGAGAGCCATGTCTTCGTGCGCGATCTGGTTGCCGCTGGGGTCAATCACCACGTGCGCGTTCGTCACGAAAGTTGGGTTGTACTTCTGATTGATGCAGAATGCTGTACCAATGACCCGCCAGACCTCCGCGCCCGATTCTAGCCGGGTCTTGAGAAGGACAGGATGGACACTCGTATCGAGCTCAGCGCAAGCTGTACGCCACATTTTAAAGCTGTGCTTCCTAACGGATTGCTGTTCACCTGCGGACCGCGGGGCGGGCCGTCAGGTGCAACAGCGTGTTAGCTGGCCCTTTGGTACAACCCGGGTACATAGGTGACAGATGTCCGGGCACATGGGTGACACTTCTC
>JBHIAV010000096.1:0-4393 GCA_046758745.1 Gemmatimonadota bacterium | reverse complement strand
TGTACCCGGCGAACGCCTAACACGCCAATGCCCGTGACGGGTGAGGTACGCTCGTTAAGGAAGTCAATTGATTTGTGCGCCAGTCGGGTTTCGGCTCAAGCAATCCCCATCGTAGTGCCATTGATAGCCTGCAGCCTTTACCCGCTTACATTCCTTGTGCGCATACGATTCTGAGCTCTCGAATGCTTGCTCCAAACACGAGTCCAGAGGCTCCTCCATGAATCGCTTCCGCCTTGCGACGACCATGCTCATCGTCCTGTCCCTCTCGTGTGGAATGCCCGAGCCTCAAGTCGAGAACAGGGACGCCGACGTGCTGATCGTGGGTGCGGGCATCGCCGGCCTCTCCGCGGCGCTCGAGATCGCCCGAAGTGGTGGCGACGTGCTGGTCGTAGACATGTCCTCCGTCTTCGGGGGTCACGCCGTGTCAGCGCACGGGGGATTGGCGATCGTCGGCAGCCCGGTCCAGGCTGCGGCCCAAGTCGAGGACAGTCCCGACCTCGCGTACACGGATTTCATGAACTGGGGAGAAGACGCCGATGAGGGGTGGGTCCGCTACTACGTGGACCACTCGCGGACGGAGATATACGACTGGGCGGTCGGTCTGGGCGTCGAGTTCGAGGAGCTCCTACATATCGCCGGGAATAGCGTCCCGCGCTTCCACAACGCCCAAGGTCGGGGCCTCGGCCTGGTAACACCCATCTACCTGAGTGGCCTGCGCGAGGGCGTCCGTTTTCAGTGGAACACTCGCGTCGACGAGTTGATATTCGAAGGACGAAGAGTCGCCGGGATCCGGGGAACCCAGCTCCGAAGCGACACGTCCCTCGAACTTCGAGCCCCAGTGGTCTTGATTGCAACAGGTGGCTTTCAGAGCAACCTCAACAGGGTACGCAACCACTGGAATACCGGCCTCCCCTTTCCCGATCGGATGCTGGCCGGGTCCGGATGGAACTCGCAGGGCTCGGGCCTGGACCTCGCCCAACAGGTCAACGCCCGGTTCCACCGGCTCGATCACCAGTGGAACTACGTCACCGGTCTACCCGATCCGCGGTATCCCGGTGCCAATCGCGGTCTCAACGTCTTGGCGGAGCACGCGATCTGGGTCAATGTCGAGGGTGAGCGGTTCGTAAACGAGTGTGCCTCGGCGAAAACAGCGCTGCCCGCGCTCCTCAGACAGCCGACCGGGAGCTATTGGGCGATCCTCGACGCCGAGGCGAGAGCAGGCTTGATCGTTGCCGGTTCGGGCTGGACAGAGGAGAAGGTCGAGACGCTGATCTTCGGGAATCCTGATCTGGTAGAAACGGCTTCGACGATTGCGGAATTGGCCAGAGAAACAGGCATTCCGGAACAAGCGCTCAGCGAAACGATCTCGCGTTTCAACCGATCGGTCGATCGAGGAACCGATCCCGACTTCGGTCGCTTCAGCTCGGACGACGAAGCGCTACTACCGTGTCAGGCAGTGATGCGTCTGGAGCATCCGCCCTTCTATGCCATGCGTCTGTACCCCTTGGCTCGAAAAAGCATGGGCGGGATCGAGATCGACCACCAGGGACACGTCGTGGGCCGGCAGGGTCGCACGATTCCGGGACTCTACGCGGCCGGTGAGGTGGCGGGTTTCGGCGGGATCAACGGCAAGGCGGGACTCGAAGGGACGTTCCTCGGGCCTTCGATTCTCACCGGACGCGTGGCCGGTCGATCGATCGTAGCCGAATTGACCCGGTGGGGCGTGATCGGGACCAGAGCTCTGCCTTCACGCGAGGATACGACGGACCAACCGGCTCACGGTTCCACCCGGGAGGGATTCTACAACGCGGCCTGCACGAACTGTCACGATCTCGCCAGTCTCATAGAGCTAGAGCGACCGGGCTACTGGCACTTCGAACTCTCGCACCGTTCCATCCTCGCGGACGGCCGGCAGTGTGCGCAGTGTCACGGGAACCTCATGCCGTTCGACAGCGTAACCCATCGCGTCGATCCTTTCCGCCGAGCGCGAAGCTGCGGGAATTGCCACGGGCTTCAGGCGATCGACTAGTATCGAGTGTCTGAAGCCTTTGAGCGACAGCGAGGCCGCTGCATTGGGGAGATAGGCTGGTCGGTCTGTTTATGCTTAGGCTGCACCACCGAGAGCTTGGAATATGAATCGCATTCGCTTCGGACTAATCGCAGGCCTGGTATTTGGCGCACTTGACGCGATACCTATGCTCTGGATGGAACTCCCGGATCGCCCAATCGCCATGACCGACGCCTTCGTCAGCCGTTTTGCCATCGGGCTTCTGATTCCGGCAGTGCAGTGGCCATGGCCCGGATGGGTGCGTGGTGTGACGGTGGGTTTCTCGTCAATCTGCCGGATGCTGTGATCACTTTGACCGTAGGTGCTGCTGGTGAGAAGTCGCCCGCAGCTCAGTTGCAGAGGTGTGAGGCACCTCGCTCGCTCCGATGATGCGGTCTCTCGCAGGATGCAGTGAGCCTCATCATCGTGACCTCGTGCAGCCGTGATGCACCACCCACTCCGGCTGCACCAGTTGAGCCTCCGCCGTTTCTGACCCTTCACGAACTCCCGCGTGTCTGGGAAACGCCGGGTGGAGATGAAATCGGGCCCATGTGTTTGCGCCTGGAGGACGGTGGCACGCTCTACTTCGCGCAGGGCTTCGAGTTTTACAATCCTGCTCGGTGGGAGTATCGTGCAGGAGAAGGCGAATCGGTGTTCATCCTCCCGACGCTCGAGCTGGATTCAGCGACCCTCAACGCCATGAACTCCTACGTTGCCAGAGGTACTCTAAAGGCCTTCGATACCGAACGGCGCGCTCTGCATTATCAGTTGTACCGGTTTTACGCCAAATTCGACTTCCAGGGCTGGTACTTCCTCAGGCCCGACTCCTTGCGAGCAGCGGGGATCGAGCTGATCACTCGATGCGACTCAGCCGAGGGCCTGCAGCCAGGTGCCTAACCCGCCGCTGGAGCTGCCGGGCGCTCACGGGGCGAGCGCCTGTGGGACGGCTGGCGTCGTCTCCACCGGGAAGGAAGCGTATGTTTTTGTATGACAGCCGAGCCACCCGCAGCTCAGCGGCAAGCCGTTAGGTAGCGCTGCGATCATGAGTGTCGAGGAGACGCATTCTACGTGGTACGATCATTGGGCCGCCATGTGTGGCCCCTCGTGTTCGCCCTGCTGGGAACGGCCTGCGAGGGCGAGCCGGAGACGGTAGTCGTGCTTGGCGACGATGCTGTGATCGTCGAGAACTCGCACATCCCCCAAGAGTCACGAGTTCCCTGGACGATAGGCACGGCACCGGAACTCTCGATCGGTCTAGGGGAGGCTGAGGACGCCCATCATCTCTTCCGCGTGCGCGATGCGGTTGTCCTAGAGGGTGGACGTATTGCGATCGCGAACGGCGGAACTGGCGAGATCCGTATGTTCGGGCCTGATGGAGCACATGTCGTCTCCATGGGCGGGGCCGGAGAAGGACCCGGTGAGTTTCGACGCCTTGAGTCGATCGCACCCTGGGTTGGGGACTCGATTCTCGGTTGGGACGGTCGGCAGCAACGGATCTCGGTGTTCGATGCGGCCGGGCAGCATGGCCGGACCTTCCGCGTGCCTCAGTTCAACGACTCCTTCGGTCCGGAGTTTCTGGGGGTGACGCCGGATGGACGGTTCTTTCTCAGAGCCGGCTTTCCCCAAAGGGATGACGAGCCGTTTCGGGGAATGTTCCGACCCGATCAGATGTATGCTCTTCTCACCGGACAGGGAGAGCTGGCAGTTGATCTCGGAGTTCACCCCGGCGCAGAAGGGTTCCTTTCGGCGGGGGGAGGCTTCGAGTCCTTCTACGGGCATCCTCATGCGAAGAGCACGGTGGCCACAGTGTGGGGGGAGCGGGTGCTCATCAGTCCGAACGATGTCTTCGAGCTGAGGGCGTTCACGCTGGATGCGCAGCCGTCGATGGTCGCCCGACTCGACTATGAGACGGCCCGTCCCACTCAGGAAGACATGCGGCACTGGTTTGAGGACTTCACGGCGAATGACACGCCAGAGGAGCGGGCCGCGTTTCGCCGGACGTTTGACGAGTTCCCGCTGCTTGAGTCGTTCCCTGCGTTCGCCGCCATCGTCGTAGACGAACTTGATCACGTCTGGGTACGTGAGTTCGGCGCGCCTGGAGATGAGCGAGCCATTTGGGTCGTGTTCGATCCTAACGGCGTAGCGCTGGGCCGTATCGAGACGCCACCGGGCCTCGAGGTCTACCAGATTGGAGCCGACTACATCCTCGGCCGAGCACGCGACGAGTTTGACGTGGAAGGGGTACAGCGGTGGCCTCTCGCCCGTCAGTAAGAAGCGCTACCTAACAAGCGTATCTGGACTCCTCCTCTGCTCCGCAAGAGCGACGTTGACGGGGGGCGGTCGACT
>JBHIAV010000095.1:0-4399 GCA_046758745.1 Gemmatimonadota bacterium | reverse complement strand
TGACCTTGGCAGGATCGATGGTTGCCTGGGCGGCCGCACAGGGGTTGGCCGCGCACGGATTGGCGGCTGCGGCGTCGGTCGACTCCGCCTCGCCGCCACCGCTACATGCGATGAGGGCGAGCGCCGCCATGGTGGCGAGCCACGGGCTGCCTGGCGTTCTCGGCATGATCCCTCCCGACTGAGGTAAGTGGAGCCGCGCATCGACCCAGAGCCGCCTCTGCCCGACGAAACCCTCGCCTCCACCCCCCGGTTCCTCACCGAGCCCGCCGGGGATCCCGGGCCGGGTTCTACGTGACTGCAATCTAGGACCGCCGCGGAGGCCAGGAAACCGTGTCGCCGCCGCGCCGGCTCCCAGCCTCTAGGTCGCTCGACGGAGAGTGATCAACCGCAGGGAGGCGCTGGCAGGAGATGTCCGCGCGGTCACCGGCCTCGTGAGGCTCGCGATGCTCTCTCGCGATCCGTCTTCAGATGGTCAAGCTGCGCTTCCACGGCCTCGCGGAAGCCCTTTCGCCCCCACACGACGTCGAAGGTCGTGAACGGCGTGCGCGGGTGCTTCAGCGCCAGCACGAACACGGAGGCTACGTCGGCGCGGCCTACACGATAGCGAAAACGCAGAGGATAGTCGTTCTGGCTGACCTGGACCGGTCTCCGGCCGGGCGCGTCGTTCATGAGCACGCCTGCACGAACGATCGTGTACGAGAGCCCGCTCTCTCGAACGAGCTCCTCGGCCAGCCGCCGCCAATACAGCGTTCTTCGCTTGACGAGGTTGAGGCTGGCGGCCAGAGGAGAGAAGCGGGTCACACCAATCGATGTCATGTATAGGAATCGACCTGGGACTCCTTCGTCCCTGGATGCGGCGAGCGCGTTCCTGATTCCGTCGTAGTTCGTTTCCCGAATCACGCGCTCTCCCGCCGGCCGCTTGGTCACACCGGCCGTGAAGATGATATGATCGACGCCTCGCGCGGCGGCCTTGAGGGTCGGGGCCTCTCTGACATCGCCCGGCACGACCTCGACCGCCGCGCCGAGGCGTCCCCGCGCTACGGGCTCCCTCCTGGCCAGGGCCCGAACACGATACCCATCTTCCACGAGCCGCCGCACGATCTCCAGCCCGGTGCCACGCGTGCCGCCGATCACGAGAACCCGCTCGGTCATCGGTCGGACCCGCTCGCGCCCGCTGCTTTTCGTGGTCCCCAGGGATGGATCACGGATGGACAGGGGGCCGCGGCTGAGCTCCGAGGACACGGTGTACGTGTCCGGCGGGTTGTTTCCTCAACCGGGCGACACAACGTCTCCATACGAGCTGGCCATCGGTCCCGCATCTTAGAAAATCCCCTTGCCCGGCAGCCCTATTCGCTGGTCGATCGGGCCACGGCGCGCACAGTCCTCCGCTGGCGCTGAACGCGCCACCGAACGTCCCCTCGAGGCAGGGCCTCGGCTCGGCAATGCCGAACGGCCCGTGTTTTCAGGGAGCGATCCGTGGCGTAGATTGCGTCATCACCCGCCCGCCGTCCTGCGGCATTCCTCTGCCGGGAGGTACTCATGCGAAGGAACCCTCTACTCGCGGCCGTACTGGTGATCCTCTGCTCCCAAGCGGGGACCGCGCAAGAGCTGCCCAAGGCCGCAAAGTACGAGAACGTGACCTGGGCAACCGCGGTCGACGTGCAGTTCAAGGCTGGACAGGCCGACGAAGCCCTCGAGATCGTACACAACCATCTAAAGCCGGCCGCCGACGCCGTCGGCTGGAACGTCCTGGTGCTGGAGTACCAGACGGGCGAGTGGAACGCCCGCTACGTGTTCCCGCTAGCGGACGGCCCGGCCGGCCTCGAGTGGAATGTGAGTCCGGCGGCTGAAGAGTGGTGGGCCGCCTTGGCTGAGCGTGAGGGCGGCGCCGAAGCGGCTTTCAACATGTTTCAGTCGTACCAGGCAATGGTCGCTCGCTCCCAGTCCAACGTACTGATGCAGCGGCAGTAGCCCGGACCCGACGCGACAGCCACCTGATGCGCATCGAGCGCAATCATGGCAAACGGCTGTCGCGGCCGACCCGCCGGCGGGGTTGGCGAAGTGGTGGCCGGGATCGGGATGGGCCTGCGGCAAGGAGTCTGCACAGTCGTGCCGTAGTCGGCGACCGTTGACGGCGGCGACAGAAGCCGCTTTTGGGCCGGTGTGGCCTGCCTAAGCCGATGCCTCGAGCAGGCTCTTGCATTCCCTCCGTGCGGGGAATCCCGCGCTAGGGAAAGAGCCTCACGACTGCCCAGCCGCCGTCGATCCGCGTGTATAGCAGCCGGTCGTGCAGCCGGTTGAGCCGTCCCTGCCAGAACTCGATCCGCCGCGTCTCGAGCCGAAAGCCGCCCCAGAAGGGCGGAAGCGGCACTTCTCGCCCGCGAAACTTTTCGTCGCACTCGCGGAAACGTCGGTCCAGCTCGGCGCGGCTGGCCAGCTCGCGACTCTGGCCTGACGCCCACGCGCCGAGGCGGCTGCCCCGGCTGCGGGTACGGAAGTACGCCTCGGACTCTTCCCGTGTGAGCTTCGCGACCGTTCCCTCGACGCGCACCTGCCGCTGGAGGACCGGCCAGTGGAAGACCAGGGCGGCGTGGGGGTTCTCGAGGAGTTCGCGACTCTTGCGGCTCTCGTAGTTCGTGTAAAACACGAATCCCCGTTCGTCTACGTCCTTGAGGAGCATCATGCGCGCGGAGGGTATCCCGTCCCGGGTAGCGGTGGCCAGCGTCATCTTCTCCGGCATCAAGATGCCCGAGCGCTTCGCATCCTCGAACCATTCGGCGAACATGGCAATCGGGTCGTCGCTCGCCGTGAGCTCGGAGATCCCCTTGACGACGCCGCGCCCCAAGGTGAGGAGCGCCCGGATGCTCGATCGAAGAGACATGAGGGTTTCTCGTGCAGAGTGGCCTCGGTCATGGCACGACGAAAAGATCGCGTCGACGGCGCGCGCGGCAAGGCGTTGACCGTCCGTGCAGGGGAAATCGGGACGACATGCCGCTGCCCTGGAGCGGCTACTCCCGCGGCACCTACGGCCGCTGGTGGACCTACCGACGCGTCGGTCGCCCTCGAGGCTCGTCGGCGTGCGGGAGCCAGATCAGATGGCCGTCGAGTCTTTCTTGTATCCGATCGACAGAGCGATGGCGATCAACGCCAGATTCGTGCACGCTCGCGAAAAACCCTCCGGCGCAACTCCCACCATCGGCCCGACGAACACCGCCCCGATAACCGCCAGAAGGAAAGCGAGGCCGGAAAGGCCAACCAAAGCCTTCGTGAGATTCTCCATCTGGATCTCCCTTGGTAGCGGAACGGCTCAGAGCTGTTCGGAGCGCCTGCCACCGCTCGCGCGCTCTCGCGAGCGCGCGTCCTTCTACGGCGCGTCACGGCGGCTCTCACGATCCAGCGGCTCGATGCGCCTGATCGTTTTCGCCGCGTCCGTGCGAAGCGCTCGGTACAGATCGCAGCCGGCTTGGAGACGCATCCAGAGGTTGGGGCTAGTACCGAACAGTCGGGCGAGCCGGAGTGCGGTGTCCGGCGTAACGCCGCAACGTCCGTTGATGAGGTCGTTGACGCGGTGAAAGGCCACGCCGATCCGCCTTGCGAGCTCGGTCTGCGTCATGCCGAGCGGTTCGAGGAACTCCTCGCGCAGCATCTCGCCCGGATGAGTCGGCGGCCGGTCCGTGGAGATCCCGATCTCTTCCAATACCTCTTCGATCCACCACTCGTCGAGGAGATCATCCACAAGGGCATCCGACCGCACCTGGGGCTCACGCGACATCGTCGCCTCCGGTTCCTCGACCTTCCTTCGCCCTGTCATGATTCGCGCCCCGCGCGCCTCGCGGGTGTCTGGAGACCCCGTACCAAACTCTACGACATCCTCCCTCCCTCTGTCACGCCGGCTCACGCCGCCGGGTGCGGCGACCGAGCGTGCATTCGCCCGTCTGCCCGATCCAGCGGCGACGTCTTCCGCGCGTCCCGCTCGTGCGGCCACCCGAGTCGTTGGGCCGGCCCCTGCACGCCGCTCCCTGCACCGTTTGGGTACCAGATAGAAAAAGGGGCGGAGATCCGCCACCCTCTCTCCCGTCTCCCGCCCCGAGCTCGAGCTCTCGGGCACCGGCCACCGGCACAGAGAGGGCGCCTTCCTCATGACCCTCGTGACGTGAAAACTTTTCCGGGAAAGGAAATGCTGGCCCTTTCCGGACGCCACAGCACTACGGTCACGCATTGGCCCGGGCAGGCCAGACGCGCTCCGGCTTGGACTTACGAGGACTCTCCGCTCCGGCACCCCGTTTGCTGCCTGTGGGCGCGATTGGACCTAGCCGGGAGGAGGAGTACCGGCACAGCCAACGGGGAGAGAATCAAGATGAATATCCGCAGCAAGTGGTTATCGCTGGCGCTGGTTGTG
>JBHIAV010000094.1:0-4593 GCA_046758745.1 Gemmatimonadota bacterium | reverse complement strand
GAAGAGCCGGCATGCGAGTGCTGCACCCACTCTTCGTACATCTGCACATCGCCTTCCTTCTCATGGCGTTCATCGCCATGTACGGGTGGCTCTTCCGCGGGCTGGCGTCGAGCGTTTTCGAGGACCGGATCTACCGGTTCGCCCGCACGAACACGTGGCTCGGCGTGATCACCGTCGCCCTCTCCATGATGGCGGGTCTGCGCGACGCGATCGCCGGAAACATCGTCTCCTTCACGCAGGGCTTCGGAGGGTGGCTCGTCGTCAAGGTGACCCTCGCCACCCTGCTCCTCGGGGTGTACGGAACCTTCCTCGCGATGAGCGCCAGGAAGAAGAGTTACCTGCAGGAGGACCGGCGCATCATGGCGTGGTGCCTGGCCACCCAGGCCCTCGGGATCCTTCTCGTGGCCACCATCACGACGATCGGCACCATGCTCGTCTACTATCCCGACCTGCTCCCCATCTTCCCGGGTCCCTTCGGCTCGTCATGAGGGTCCGCTCTCACGCCTCCGCGCGTCGGCGGGACCGGCCGAGCCGATCGCCCCGTCGGGGCGGGGTCCGGCGATGGCCCGACCCGCCCCGGCCAAGGGTCCCGGGATGACCCGACCCGCCCCGGCCCGGGGTCCGGCGATATCCCGTCCCGCGCCAGCCCGGGTGGTCATCCTCGGAGGCGGCTTCGGGGGCTTGTACGCCGCCACCTACCTGGCGGCGGCCGACCTCCCGGAGCGGGCGGCGAAGGTGACCCTCGTCTCCGACCGGAACCACTTCACCTTCAGCCCCCTGCTCGCCGAGGTGGTGGGCGGGAGCCTGGGGCGCGAGCACGTCACCTTCCCCTACCGCGTGCTCGCGCAGCGGTACGGCTTCCGCTTCCTTCTCGCCCGCGTGGAGGGATTCGACCCCATGGCTGGCGTGGCGCACACGACAGCGGGGCCCGTCCCCTTCGACCACGCGATCGTGGCCCTCGGCGCCGCGCCCCGCTACTTCGGCAACCAAGAGCTCCGGCGCACAACCATGCCCTTCGCCTCCGTGTCGGACGCGCTGGCCATCCGGGACCGGGTGCTGGCCAATGCCGAACGGGCGGCGCAGGAGCGGAGCGCGGAAGCTCGCCGCGGGCTGCTCGGATTCACCGTGGCCGGGGCGGGGCCGGCCGGCGTGGAGGCGGCGAGCGAGATCTGGCACCTCCTCTCCGACGTGCTGCCGCGCTACTACGAGCTCGGTAAGGAGGCGAAGGTGACGATCGTCGAGGGGAGCGACCGTATCCTGCGCGGCTGGGACGACGAGCTGGCGGCCGCCGGGCTCGAGGAGCTGCGCCGGAGAGGGATCGACGTGTGCCTCGAGACGAGGGTCGGTGGATACGACGGCCGGGTGGTGCAGGCGGAGGGACCCGAGGGAGACGCGAGCCACGAGGCCGGCACCCTCATCTGGACGGCGGGGACCGCGCCGGCCACCGGGCCGCTCGCCGACTCTCCCCTGCCCCGCGGGCGCCACGGGCACCTCGAGGTGGACGAGTGTCTCCGGGTGAGCCGCGCGACGGGCCCGGACGCCGGAGGCCTCCCGGACGCCGGGAGAGCCGAGGGCGGCGCGCAGGGCCCGGGCGCCGGGGGCCCGCAAGCCGGCGGCGGCCCGCAGGGGCCCACTTCCGGGAAGCCCCCCGCCGCAGGCGTCCTCGAGAACGTCTTCGCCGTGGGCGACGTCGCCTCCCGGGTCAACCCGCGCACCGGACGACCGTATCCGCCCGTCGCGCCGATCGCCATCAGCCAGGGGGTACGCGCGGCCGGAAACGTGGAGAACGCCATCGTCGGCCGGCCGCTCGAGCCCTACCAGGCGCACCACGCCGGGAAGATCATCTCCCTCGGCAACGGCGTCGCCCTGGTGGATCTCCTCGGCTTCCGCCTCCGCGGCCCGCTCGCTTGGGCGATGTACCGGGCCACCTATCTGCTCAAGCTGGTCGGGACGGCGAACAAGCTGCGGGCCGGAACGACGCTTCTTCTCAACCGTCTCTTCGAGCGGGACCTGAGCTGGGTGGGCTGAGGCGCCCGCCACGGGCGCCGCGGTCATGTCGACCTGTTCGTCGCCTCGAGAAGGCGCTGCGTCTGGCTCTCTCCCGCGGCGGCCGTGCCGGAAAGATCCCCTGCCACCGGAGCGTCCGTGAGCTTCGGTCCTCCGCCGGCATCTTCCTGTTGAGGGAACGCTCCCTGGAAGGGGGACACGCCCTGACAGGAGACCCCCCTGAGGGAGTGACCCTTGGAGGGATGCACCACCCGGTCTCTCGAAGAGCGATGAAGCCGTGATGCGGCCCGCCAGCCAACCTGCCCTACCCGGCGTGCTCACCCTCCGGAAGAGCCGAGCTCCGGCGAGGAGACCCGTGCACAGGCGTGCCGCGAGAAGCCAGAGGGCACCGATCGACGTCCGGCCCGGCGGCCAGGGCCGACTCATCGTCTCCTTTTCGTACGGCCCGGATCGGGTGGCGAGGATCCGCACCGTCCCAGGCAGCCGGTGGCACGCCGAGGAGCGGTGCTGGAGCGTGCCGCGGACGCCCGATGCGCTGGACCGGTTGAGGAAGCTGTTCGCCGGAGACGCGGTGCGCGTGCACCCGGCGCTGGGTGCGGCGAGCCCCGGGGAGCCACCATCCGCGTCGTCCGGCGGGGCGCGGCCCACCCCGACCTGGAGCGCGGGCGAGCAGACGGCGGCCAGCGCGGCGGGGGTCGCGCCGGGAGGCCGGCGCGCCGAGCTGCGCGGTCCCGCCGACGTGCTGAAGGCGATGGCGGGGGAGCTGCGGCTCCACCGTGCTCAGCCGGCGGGAGGTCGTCTCCCTCTTCCAAGCGGTGGAGAACCCAAAGCACCGGGCCGTCCTGATGCTCACGTACTCGGCCGGGCTTCGCGTGGGAGAGGTGGTGCGTCTCAAGGTCGCGGACATCGACCCCGACCGCGGCCTCATCCACGTCCGGCAGAGCAAAGGGCGGAAGGACCGCTACGTGATGCTCTCCGAGGTCGCTCTGGTGGCGCTGCGAGCCTACGCCGTCACCTGCCGGCTCACCGACTGGCTCTTTCCCGGGGGGCGGCCCGGCCGCCACCTGCACGAGCGGAGCGTGCAGAGGGTGGTGCGGGAGGCAGCCCGGAAAGCCGGGATCCAGAAGCACGTGACCACCCACACCCTGCGCCACACCTTCGCGACCCACCTGCTCGAGCAGGGGACGGATCTGCGCTACATCCAGGAGCTCCTGGGGCACGCGTCGTCCAAGACGACGGAGATCTACACGCAGGTCACCCGGCGCAGCCTTTCGGCAATCCGCAGCCCGCTGGACGCCATCGCGACGGCCGCGAGGAGGGGCGAGGTTGCCGGGCAGCCCGACATCAAGACAGCTTCCCTACCGAAACCGGCATCGCTAGTCCCACCCGGGTGGGACCGAACGCGAAATGCCGACGACGCTAGCGACTGAGTTAGACGCAATGCTGAACCGCCCGCAATCTACATAGCGTCGGGCCGCGACGGTTGTCAGTCGGGGTTATGGCTCGGGAGAAAGGAACGGCCGCCCAGCCTGCGGTTTGAAATCAGAGGGACGCCAGTCAGTCGGGTCTACTACCGCGACATGCGTGACTGCACCCTCTCGCGCGTAGACGTAAAGCACCTGGTTCTTGATGACATTTGCGTAGAGCATCAGGTAATCGATGTCCAGCGCCGGCGACCCGTCGACACTCCAGAGGCTGTACTCTCGGGCGGCCTCGTTGGCCATGTCCATTCGTGGCTCGCCGAATCGCCTCTTGAATTCCCCGACGGTTCGGGGACACTGGGACCTCAGGAAGTCTGCAATCTTGGGCATAGACTTGATCGGCTGCGCATCGAGGCTGCTCGATCCGGCGGTCGGACCCTGGGTTTCAGGACATGTATCACGACTCAGGCCATGCCGCCAGTGCGGTGTAGGTCGCGCCGGTCTCGGCGTGACGCGGTCGGCATCAGCGGACTGTGGCAAAACTGTGAGCGTATGGCATCGATACGGCGGTTCAGCACTGCGTCTAACATCGGCTTAGCGCTCCGCCGCCTGCGGCGGCTTCGCCCTTCGGGACGGCCGATTCGCTCAGGTCCTCGCGCTGCTCGGACCGTCGCTGGAATCGGCCGTCGCTAAGCCTCGTACGTTAGCCGACATTGGGTCTCAGCACGATGAGAGAGTAATTTGGCTCTGATACCGCCAGGGTTCCTCGACTGCGTTACCGCGATCGGTTTCCGAAGTGCGGAAGGGGATCCTAGCTTTACTGCGACCGGCTTTCTTTACGGTCGGCCAGTCTCCACCGAGCCACCCGAGCTCGAGCGCGAGTACAACGTTTTCCTTGTGACTAATCGCCATGTTTTCGAAGGGCGCACTCGAGCTGTTCTCCGCTTCAATCCAGCTCCAGGAAACCCGGCACGCGTGTATGATTTGGATCTTCTGGACGGCACAGGCGAGGCGGTATGGATCACCCACTCAGATCCTGACGTCGACGTCGCCGTCATGCCTGTTAACGCTCAGTTGCTGAAGGAGCACGGCATCCAGTTCGCATTCTTTCAGGCTGACAAGCACGTTCTTCGACAGGCGGAAGCTCAGGCTGCAGGTGTCTCAG
>JBHIAV010000093.1:0-4783 GCA_046758745.1 Gemmatimonadota bacterium | reverse complement strand
CGCGGCCCCGCCGGGGGCGCGCTGGCCCGCGCGGTCGGTCGTACCGCAGGGGGCCGGGCCTCTTGGCTCATCCGATCGGCGTCTTCCATGTGCCTCCGCCGTTTCGCACCGCCCTAAATGTGGGCAATGATCCGCTTGCCGGCCACCGCCACGAAACGCCAGACTCGATCCTTCGGCCCCGCCCTACGGGACCGACACAAGTTCTGTTCCAGGGTTGGTCCGGCGATTCGGCGACCCAGCGGCGGCTGGAAGGGCAGGAATCGGGCGGCGCCTACGGGGGGAAGCGGGCCCGGCGAGCAGCCGGAAACGAGCCGCTAGAAAGCCGCGAGGCGGGGCCGCGACAAGTAGTGGTTTGGGTTGTCGCGACCCCTCGACAGCCTGAGCCTACTGCGACAGGGCCTCCGCGACCCGGATCCCCCCCCCCGCCTCGCGCGCCTCGCGCAGAGCGTTCTGGGCGGCCGCGAAGCGCGACAGGCTGGCCATCCGTCTCGTCCCGGGAGCCCCGCGAGCTTCCTCGCCGCGCGTCCCCTCCGCCAGCGGGGTGGCCGCAAGCTCGACGACGCCCGCACTCAGAGGGGTCGGGCCCGAGGCTTCCCAGCCCTCGGCGGCGAGCCGGTTGAGTCGCTGCACGAGCATCGTCATTCCGGCCGCCGTCGTGTCGTATGCCACGACGGCGATGTCCGTGTCGCTCACCCAGCCGCACACATCGGAGCCGCGCGTGTTGGTCGAGAAGAGCCCCGCCACCGTCTCCCGCTCGCGGCCGATCAGCTCCCGTCCCGCCTCCGTCGGACCGAGAACGGCACAGCTCAGCACGGCCTCGGTTCGGTTCGCCACTGCGCCCAGGATCCGCAACATCCGCATCAGCCCGGCGAGGTTGAACAGGCCGGTGGCCATGTCGGAGAGCGATCCCTCCTCGCTGCTCTCGATCAGCCGTTTGATCTCGAGCAGCCGGCGAAGCTTGGCCACGATGAGCCGAGAACGGACCGGCTCCTTTATGATGTCCCACGCCCCGGCCTGCATCGCCTCCGCCTGCGCGGTCTCGTGCCAGAAGTTGGGGGAGTAGACGAGGATGGGCACGCTCGGCTTCAGGGGACCGGAGCTCAGCGCGGCGCTCAGGGCCGGCGCGTCCAGGTCCGGGAGCCCCTCGTCGATGATCACGATGTCCGGATCGATCACGCCGGCGTCCCGAAGCGCGATGCGCCCCGATCGTACGCGGGCGAAGGTGAAGCCCTCCGGCTCGAGGACCGCCTGAAGCGCCGAGGCGAACCAATCGTGGGCGCTGACGAGGAGAACGTGGATCGACCGAGTCACGGGCCCGGTGTCAGTCGTGCTGGGCATGCGGAGCGGGCTCCTATCGCCTCGGAGATGAGGGCGGCAACGTTGAATCGTAACCCATTTATCGTCCTTGGCAAGTGCAGGCTTTTCCGGGCTCCCAGACGCGCACGCACGCACTCGGTTCTTGAGGGCGGAGGGGAAGCATCCGCCGTGCCAGCCGGCGCCGAGCCGCTTACTTTCGTCTCAACAACGAGTTACGTTATATGTCGCTCGGGACTCCCCGCGGTGGTCTATCGCGATATCACCACACTCCGAGGGACCGGCTCGACAGACGATTCCGGTGCCGGCCCCCTCGCTCGGTCGCTGCAGGTAGGGCGGTGCTTCGGGAAGGCGGCGTCCGCTCACGGCTCTGCGGTGCCGCGCATCCGACGGGCGTGCAGGCCATCGAGGAAGTCTGCATATGGGGGACGGTCGCTCGGTCCGGATGCCTCGACCCGAGGGTCGGCCTCGTTGGACTCTTCGGACTGGGGATCGGCCGGTCGGGGAGCGGCCGCGCCACGGCCGACGATCCTGCCGGCGGGAGGGGTCGTCTGCGTGCGGCGCTGCCTCCGCGCGCTCCGTTGCGTCCGCATCTGGGACCTCCGGGAGGGATTCTGTAGGTGAGATCGGCAATTCCCACGCCATCCCGAGGGGCCGCGTCCGGCGCGGCCATCCACCTCGGCGTGTGGTTCGACCGCAACGTCGTGGGAACCCGAGTGTGGCATCGGCGGCGCGCGGATCAGCCCAACCCGTAATCGCGGATCTTGTAGAGAAGGGCCCGGTAGCTGAGCTCCAGCATCTCGGCCGCGCGGGTCCGGTTCCCATCCGTGATCTCGAGCGCTCGCTTGATCAGATGCTTCTCCAGCTCGGCGGTTCGTTTTTTCACCGACAGCTCATCACTGCTCAGGCTGTCGAACTGGAGTCGGGGTGCCGCCCGCGGGTCTCTGACGTTGTCAGGAAGATGCGCGACCATGATCTCGTCCCCGTCCGCCAGGACCATCGAGCGCTCCACCACATTCTCGAGCTCTCGGATGTTCCCGGGCCACGGGTACGCCATGAGACGCTTCATCGCCGCCGCCTCGAAGCCCTTCACCTCGAGGCCGAGCACGTCGTTGTACAGGGCGACGAAGTGCTTCACGAGGAGGGGGATGTCCTCCGTGCGATGTCGGAGCGGGGGCAGGTGGATGCGCACCACGTTGATCCGATAGTAGAGGTCGGAGCGGAAGGTCTTCTCCTTCACCTCCTCCTCGAGGTCGCGTGCGGTCGCGGCGATGATGCGAACGTCCACCGCGCGAGACTTCGACTCCCCGACCCGCCGTATCTCCCCCTCCTGCAGCGCCCGGAGAAGCTTCACCTGGAGGGACTGCGGAAGCTCCCCGATCTCATCCAGTAAGAGGGTACCGCCGTTCGCCTCCTCGAACAGGCCCGCCCGATCGGTCGTCGCACCCGTGAAGGAGCCCTTGACGTGACCGAACAGCTCCGACTCGAGGAGGTTCTCCGGTATGGCGCCGCAGTTGACCGGCACGAAAGGGCCGCGGACTCTCGGCGAGGAGTCGTGGATGAGGCGGGCGATGAGCTCCTTCCCCGTCCCGCTCTCACCGGTGATCAGCACGGTCGAACGGTGGCGGGCCACGCGATCTGCCAGGTCGATGGCGATGGCCATTCCGGGACTCCCGGCCACGATCTCGCCGTGTCGCTTCTCCGCGCGCACCGCCCTGCGAAGGCGGCGGATCTCGCGGTCCTTCTTCCGGTTCTCGAGGGCGATCTTGATCCTGAGGATGAGGGCGTCCGGCGAGAACGGCTTGTCGATGTAGTCGTAGGCCCCCTTCTGGACGGCCTGTACAGCGAGGTCGACGTTCCCGTAGGCGGTCATCATGATGACGTGGGCGTTCCCCTCGGCCTTCCGGTACTCGTCCAGGAAGGCGAGCCCATCGAACCCCGGCATGCGCACGTCGCACAGGATCAGGTCGAGTGCGCTCTCGGTGGCCTTTTTCAGCCCATCCCGGCCGTCGGGCGCCGTCGCCACCTCGTACCCTTCGTCCTCCAGGATGAGTGACGCGGTGCGCCGCAGGCCGGCGTCGTCATCGATGACGAGTATCCTCATTCTTCTCCCTCCCGATCGGCGATGGGGAGCATGAGCGTGAAGATCGCGCCTCCCCCCTCCCTCTGTCGCGCCTGGATGGTGCCGCCCATTCCGTCCACCAGCCGGGCGGAGACCGCGAGACCGAGCCCGGTCCCGCGACCCGGCTCCTTGGTGGTGAAGAACGGGTCGAACACGCGATGCACATGCTCGGGATCGATCCCGGCTCCGTCGTCGGTCACCGCGATCTCGACGATCGGCTCTCCCTCCTCGAAGGGACTCCCCCGAACCTCCTCCGGATGGCCGAAGCGGCGCAGGTGGGAGTAATCGGTTCCGGCGGGGTCGTCCCGTCGGCGCGTGCGGGTGGCCCCCGCGATGGTGCGGTAGGCCGCGCGCGCGGTACAGATTCCGATCACACCGGAGGCGCGGACCTGCTCGACGGCATCGCTCGCGTTGAGGAGCAGGTTCACCAGCACCTGCTCGAGCTGGAACGGATCGGCCCGCACGGCAGGCAGGTCATCCCCCAGCTTCACCTCGACCCTCACCTTCTTCAACCGCCCCTGAACGGTCAGGAGCTCCACCGTGCGGCCCACGACCTCGTTCACGTCCACCTCGCGCGGGGCCGCCGCCTTGGGCCGAGCGTAGTCCAGGAGACCGCGGACGATGCGGTCGATCCGCTCGGCCTCGTGGGCGACGCCGTCCACCCAGGCCCGGTTCGCATCTCCCTTCCGCCGGCCGAGCTCGATGTAGCCGAGTATGGCGCCGAGAGGGTTGCCGATCTCGTGGGCCACCCCGGCCGCCAGCCTGCCGATCGAGGCGAGCTTCTCCGCCTGGACCAGCTCGTTGCGCGTCTCGGTCAGGGCCCGATTCGTCGCGTCGAGCGAGCGGATGTTGGCGGCCAGCGCCTGCTGGTGCCGGATGAGCCGGTCCGCCATCTCGTTCAGGGCTCCCGACAGCCTGCGCAGCTCCGAAGCGCCGCCCCCCTCCAAGGTTCCGGACTCGTCGCCCGCCGCGATCCGCTCCGCACCCTCGACCATGCGATCGACCGGCCTCAGCACGAGCTGCCGGAGTCGGTAGTCCGCGAACCACACGAGGAGAGCGACGTCGAACAGGATGACGAGGACGAGCCAGAAGACCGCGCTCCGCATGTCCGCATCCAGCCGGAACGCGATGATCACGGCGATGGCGAGGGTGAAGAGCGCCACGAAGAGCAAGACGGCCAGCCCACCCATCAGCTGAGATCGCAGCGAGGGACCGGGGACGCGCCCTCCATGGGAGGGACCCGAGTCCGAGCGCTCGACGCTTTCCTCCCCGTTCACCATCGACTCAATCGACCGCCACCGACATCGAGAAGACCAGGTCCGTGCCGCTCAGCCGCAGCTCCCCGCA
>JBHIAV010000092.1:0-4786 GCA_046758745.1 Gemmatimonadota bacterium | reverse complement strand
GCCCTCACGACCCATTTACCTTCGGGTGGAGCCATTCGCCAAGGCCGTCCTCGCCGTCCAGGAGCGCGTCGACGCTGGACAGGCGCACCGCGACGCCTCGATCATCCGGCTTACCTGCACGGCCCCGGCCGCGGCCGAGGCGCAGGAGCTCTGCCGGGCGCTCTCGGAGAGCTACATGTCCCTGCGATCCGTGATGCAGCGTGCGGAGGCTACGACCGCGGCCGTTTTTCTCCGGGAGCAGTCCGAGCGGATGAAGCATCGCCTGGCCGTCGCCGAGGACAGCCTGGAGGCGTATGGCCGGCGGAATCAGGTGGTGGATCTCCCGACGCGGGCGAGGGTGGAGGTCCAGCAGCTCGGTAATCTGCAGGCGGATCGTAACCAGCTCGAGGCGGAGAGGGCCGCGCTTTCGAGCCTGATGGCCAACCTGGATACCGACCCGCGAGGGGACAGGAAGTACCGCGATCTCGCCAGCTTTCCGACCTTCATGCAGAACCGGGGCGTTACCTCCTTGGTAGCGAACCTGGTGCAGCTCGAGAACCAGCGTAGCGAGCTCGCACTCCGGCGCACCGAGCAGAGCCCAGATCTCGCCGCGCTCGACGAGCGGATCGCGGAGACCGAGCGCCAAGTGATGGCGATCGCGACGAGTTATGAACATGCCTTGGGTGTCCAGATCCGGTCTCTTGACCGGACGCTGGCTCAGGCGGGCAGCCGGCTTCGCGTCATCCCCACGCAGGAGGTGGAGCTGGCGCGGCTCCAGCGGCAGGTCTCGCTGCTCGAGCAGCTCTACGGGGAGCTGCAGACGCGGCTTCGCGAGGCGGAGGTCGCCGAGGCGGTGAACCTTCCAAGCGTACGGGTCATCGATGCCGCCTCCTTTCCCCTCTCCCCGACGTCCCCCAGGACGCGGCTCAACCTCGCGGTCGGGCTCTTCCTCGGCGGGGGGCTCGGACTGGTGCTCGCCTTCTACCGCGAGCTGACGGACACGAGGCTGCGGGAGCCGAAGGAGGTCACACGGCAGACCGGACTACCGATCCTCAGCCTCATCCCGGCGCTGGATCGGCCGGGTCCGATCCTTCCGGTCTTCCGCCCCGTGGAGGGGAACGGGAGGGGAAAGGGCCTGGTGCCGGCTCGATCCCGGGAGGAAGAGCTGCTGGTCGAGGCGTTCGGCAGCCTCTCGGCGGACCTCCGGTTCATCGCGCGAACGCTCGACGGGAGGCGGCTCAGATCCGTCGCCGTGACGAGCGCCGTGCGCGGCGAGGGGAAGACGCTCGTGGCATGCAACCTCGCGCTGGCGCGGGCGAGCTCCGGCGCGTCCACGCTTCTCGTGGACGCCGATCTCCGCGTGGGTGGCGTCTCACGGTTCTTCCGGCTCCCCTCGTCCGCGCCCGGGCTGTGCGAGGTCCTGACCGAGAAGGCCGAGGCGAAGAGCGTGTGGCAGCGTCTTCGGGTGCAGAACCTCGGTGAGCTGTGGGTCGTGCCGTCGGGAGCGTTCACCGCCGAGGCCACGGGTCGTCTCGGCCCGGCGACCATGGGTGAGCTGATCTCGAACGCGGGGACCGAGTTCGACCTCGTGGTCATCGACACACCGCCGCTGAACGTCATCACCGACGCGGCGACGATCGCATCGATGGTCGACGCGGTGGTGATCGTGGTGCGCAGGGGGAGAACGGATCGAGAGGCGCTGGAGCTTACCCTGCAACGCCTCGAGCGCGCGAGCGCGCACGTGATCGGCGTCGTCCTCAATGACTTCGAGCCTCCCTCCTACTACTCGAGCTATTATGACTACGCGCGCTCGGATGCCGGGTGAGGCGGCGGTTCCGGAGCGTCCCCATATGAGGTTGCCCGTGCGCTATCGTGCCAGAGAGAGGTCGAAGATGCCTTTCGCTCCTCCGCTTCGCTGGATGATTCATTCCCTGCTCGTCCCGCTCCTCCTGAGCGCTACGACGAGCGCGTCGGCCCAGGAGGGCGAAGCATCTTCGGAGGAACCGCAAACCCTCGCGGGAGGTTACCCCCTCCAGCCCGGAGACCAGATCCGCCTCTCCTTCGAGCGAGAACCGGAGCTGAACGGAGAGTACCCGATCGACGAGACGGGTAGCGTGGTCCTCCCGCTGCTCGGCCGGTGGCGGGTCACGGAGACACCGGCCGCCCGGCTCAAGGACACCCTGTTCGTCGAGTACGACGCACAGCTCCGGAACCAGACGGTTCAGGTCATTCTGCTGCGGCGGGTGCGGGTGCTCGGCGCGGTCCAGCAGGCCGGCGTGTACCACATCGATCCTACCATGACGTTCGGAGACGTGGTGGCGCTGGCCGGGGGCGCGACGCGGGACGGGAAGCCGGACAAGATCCGCATCCTGCGGGACGGAGATGTCATCCGCACGGACCTGACCACCTCGGACCCCGTGCTCACGGACCTGCGCTCGGGCGATCAGGTCATGATCCCGGAGCGGAGCTGGCTCTCGAGAAACAGCCGGTGGGTCATCGGCAGCACGATCTCGATCGCGGCGTTCACGCTCATCCGCGTACTCACGAACTAAGGAGCAAACAGGGAAGGCTTAGGGGCAACCAGGGAAGGCCGTGCGGGCCGGTTGCACGAAGAGAGGCTTCGAACTCCAGACGGGGGATTACGACGGCCGAAGAGAGGGCTGTTTCGCGACGCTGGACCCTGCTCGCCAGCTCACGGGCGCTCGCCGATCTCCTGGCGATCCACGTGGGCTTCGGCCTGAGCTACTGGCTCTACGACTCGCTCATCGGCGCGAAAGCGTTCGAGGGACCGGTCCCGAGCGCCGCTTACGCCGGCGTGCTGGTACTGTACGCGGCGATCTGCCTGCTGGTCTTCTGGCAGCTGGGTCTGTACCAGGAGCGCGCCAGTGTCCTCAACCTCGGCGAGCTTCGCACCGCAGTGAAGGGAGTCGCGCTGGGGGCCGCCTTCCTCTTCGGGCTCCTCTTCTTCCTCAAGCTAGGGCCCTACAGCCGCCTCGCCGTCGTGGGCGGCATCAGCATCTCCCTTCTCCTCATCCTCCTCGAACGCCGAATTCTCTCCGCGATCGTCGCGCACCGGCAGCGGGGCGGACGGTACGGCCGCTCGGCGCTGATATTCGGAAGCGGCGAGACAGGTCGGCTCCTCATGAAGAAGATCGTACAGGCCCCGCACCTCGGGCTGAGAGTGGTGGGCTTCCTGGACGACTTCAAGCCGATCGGAAGCGTCGTGTCTTGCCGTGCAACGCAAACCGAACCGGAGTACTTCCGGGCTCCTGTCCTCGGCCGCTTGGAAGATCTGGACCGACTCGTCGCGGAGCATGAGGCGGACGAGCTCCTCGTGGCCGCGGCCCTCTTCTCCCCGGAACGGTTGCGACAGATCCTGGACGCCTGTCGAAGCGTGGACGTAAGGGTGGGGGTCGTCCCGGCCCTCGGGGACATGCGAGCCGACCAGTTGGCCGTCGAGGATCTGAGCGCAATCCCCGTCCTTCGAGGTCGACACTCCCCGACGCAGCGGCTGTACCCGATCGCCAAGCGATCCTTCGACCTCCTTGGCGCTCTCTGCCTCCTGATCGTCGGCGCTCCGGCGTGGCTCGCGGCGGCGCTGGCCATTCGGCTCGAGACACCGGGACCAGCTCTCTTCCAGCACGACCGGGTCGGCGAGCGCGGACGACGCTTTCGTATGTACAAGTTCCGTACGATGCAGCGCGAGGTGGAACCGTACGCTCCCTCGCCGCCGGAGGACATCGACCCAGGAATCACCCGCGTCGGTCGCGTTCTGCGTTGCATCGGGATCGACGAGCTCCCGCAGCTCATCAACGTGCTGAAGGGAGACATGAGCCTGGTCGGGCCGCGCCCGGAGATGCCCTTCATCGTAGAGTCGTACACTCCTTTCCAGCGCCAGCGTCTGGAGACGAAGCCTGGGATTACCGGTCTCTGGCAGGTGAGCGCGGATCGGCACGGCGAGATCCATGACAACATCGAGTACGATCTCTACTACATCGCGCACCAGTCCTTCCTGCTCGACCTCCTGATCCTGTTCGAGACCTGCTTCTTCACGGTGGGGTTGATGGGGAAGGGCCTGGTCGGCCTCCTCGCGCCGTCGGGGCGTGCTCCGCGAGCCGTCGTGGCCACCGAGACCGCGCCGCCTCGGCCCTACATACTAGTCGCTCTTGACCAGCGCAACGGCGGCGCTGCGCCGCGCAACTGGGAGACGTGGCTACCGCCCGTGCATGCCCTCGGCAATCGGTGGCCCGTCCGCGTGCTGGCGGCACAGGAGAACGTCCTCGATTTCGACTCGCTCCTGGCGAGGAGCGAGGACGGGGGCGCGGAGTCCGGCGCGCGGGTCGACTACGTTCCCTATCGCAGCCGCTCCGAGCTCCGGGCCCTCACCATGAACGCCGGTTTCGTGCTGACCGATCTCACCCACGTGGAGAAGTGGGCGCGAGAGGCGAACGTTGATGTGGCGACGGTGCGGCACGGCGAGGTCTTCCCGTCGGTGCGTTCTCCCAGGGGCTACCGGATCCTGGCAGATCTGATCGACTGTGGGCGCCAGGTCGGGAGTCTAACGGTGAGAACCGTCGGGACGGGCATCTGACGACGCCCCGAGCCACACCCCGGAATGACAACCGACAAGAAGCACCTGGAAGGCTGGATTCCGATCGGCCTCGTGCTACTCGTGGCGGCCGCGCTGCGTCTACTCTATCTCGGCCACGAGAACTTCTGGATCGACGAAGTATTCCAGGTGAGCAGGGCCAAGGACCCGACGGCCTTCCCTTCCGAGTTCCTACAGCTCATCCCGGTAACCCTCATG
>JBHIAV010000091.1:0-4844 GCA_046758745.1 Gemmatimonadota bacterium | reverse complement strand
TTTCGACGAACATCCAGAGAGCGCAACCAAATAACCCTCTTTCTTCCTCTGCGCGAAGCAAGCAGGCGGGCTACGGCCGCGGATCTAGATGCGGGGCGACTCCACCGGGGCCGCCCCTTCCGCTTGTGACGCCGGTCCCGAGAGACGGTGTAGATCCCTACCGCCTGGCCATGATCAGCCGGCCACAGCGCGGCCCCCCTCGGCGCTGTGCAGCTGCGGCAGATCGGACTTGTCGAGCCCCTTCACCGGCCTTTACCGTCGTCTCCGAGGGGCACGCCGTGGTGATGGTGTGCCACAGTAGGGTGCCGCGAGTGTCGGAGCGAGGCGACAGCCGTGGTCCTCGCTTTTGTCCAGTCACCACCGAAGCTGTAAGCGGTCAGAGGGCGATCCACTCCGATCGGTCTGAAGGAGTGTGGTATGCGGCTGGCCCGAGGGGTGCCGTCCGATTCCAGCTGCTACGGCGCGCTTGGATGTCGATTCCCCGGTCAACAGCCGCCGGTCGATGTGCTGCTGCCTCGCCTGCGAGCTGCGTTCGAGGAAGCACTGGACAGGCTCAGCCGGAGACTCGGATGTGCGGGAGAGCCGCAACAGCTCCGGTGGCCAGCGCAGCAAGGTGAAATCGGCGCGCTGATCTAAGTGCTTCTCGCAAGCCATCCTGCGACCTTGCGCCCCGGCTCGTCCCCGATCCCGGCACGGCCGTGGCTTATCGCGCGATCCGGAGATGGACCATGTGCGGCCTTGTGCCGGGAGGACAAGGATGCTGGCACTCCCCGGGAGCTTGTGGAAGGACGAGTCCGGTCAGGATCTCGCGGAGTACGCGATCCTGCTCGCTCTTATCGCGTTGAACGTGATCGTGGGCGTGCGGCTGCTCGGTCCGACGATCAGCAACGTGTTCTAGCATTGGCTGTCATGAGCACTGAGATTCGACCCCGCTCATCGTCGAGTGCCGCCTACTTGGCCACGGTCATGCTGATCACGGTCGCAGCGGCGTCGGCTGCCTGGTTCCTTGACAGTAGGTCGCTCGCCGTCTCAGCGGGCGTCTTGGCTTTCTACGGGCTCCACCTGTGGAGTGTTCGAACTCTCTTGCGGCGCCCGAAGGCCCAGAAGGAAAGGCGGACCGTGCTCACGGAGCGGTGGGCGAAGATCCGGGAGCGGCCCGCCCCGGTCACGGACCGGTGGGCGGAGATCCGGGAGCGGCCCGCCCAAGTCGCGGAGCGGTGGGCGAAGACCAGGGAGCGGCCGGCCCCGGTCATGGACCGGTGGGCGGAGATCGGGGAGCGGTGGGCCGTGGTCCAGCGGCGACTGGCGGAGACCGGGGAGCGGTGGGCCGTGCTCCAGCGGCGACTGGCGGAGACCAGGGACCAGCGGCTGAGTGCCGCCTACCTCGCCACGGTCACCTTGATCACGGTCGCCACGGCATCGGCTGCCTGGTTCCTTGACAGCAGGGTGCTCCTCGTCGTCTCCGGCGTCATCTTGGCCTTCTACGGGCTCGAGATGGTGAGGGTCCGGACTCTAGTGCGGCGCCGGAAGGATGAGAAGGCCCAGAAGGAAAAGCGGGCCATGGTCCAGCAGCGACTGGCGGAGATCAGAGAGCGGCGGGCTCTGGTCCAGCAGCGGCTGGCGGAGATCGGGGAGCGGCGGGCTCTGGTCCAGCACCGACTGGCGGAGATCGGGGAGCGGCGGCTCCCGGTCGACCCTGAGAGCCCCACCGCTCCCAGAGGCGGGGACCCGCGGAACTCGTGGAGTGTCGAGGTTGAGCGCCTCAGGTCCCAGTTGCCCGGCGCAGGGCAGCTTTCAGGGCAGCCCGACTAGATCCGATCTTTCCGGGGGGTCTCTACCTGCGGTCGCCGTCGGTGCCGGACCATACTCCCACTCTTCCCCACTGTGGGACGCACCGGGGGACTCATGCCTCTAGGCTCCACCGGCCATGCTCCAACGCCACGGGTCGACAGGCCGTTTCGCGTCACCGAATACGACGTGAGCCGGACGAGAACCTGAACACGATGTCGGAGACGCCGTCCGACGTGAGCGTCACCTGCTCTTCGCGCGTGCCGAGGTAGGGGTGCCACGCGGTCACCGTGTAGGTTCCGGGCGGAATCTCGTCGATGGTAAAACGGCCGTCCGCATCCACTATCACCGTGTAAGGGCTCTCCGCGGCGTAGATCCAGCCGAGCATGAAATCGTGTGCGTCGCATTCGAGCCTGATCCGATTGCCTCGGCGGGGCCGGAGCCGATGGGTGATGAGCCTCTGCTCCGGAGGCTGACCGAAGTTGAACAGCGTGCGTGCCGCGTCCCCGAACAGCTCGAACGCGTGCACGTTGTGGAGCACGGGGTCGGGATTGAGGATGTCGAGCTCCTCTCCTTTTCGAACGACCTGGATGTGGGGTTGGAACTCGCAGTTCTTCTGCGAGAGCTCGTACCGTCCCTGCGCTTCGGGCCAGGGCTTGCCCTCGCGAATGCCCTCGATGAAGACGACGACGTCGCGGAGGCCTCGCCCGTCGGAGACGTCCATCTCCTGCCGCTCCCGATAGCCGAGACCGCAGACCTCGACGTCTCTCGTGATCAAGAAGCGCCTCGGTCGCGGGACGTCGCCGTCCAGCAGGACCTGTCCCGTGAGCGTCGCGCCGTCGGCTACGGTGCCGGCTCGATAGCCGCTCGACTGCTGCGCGGACGTGGGAGCGGGCAGCATGAGGCCCGCCAGAGCGAGTCCCCCCAGCGCGACGCCCCCCCAGACGCCGCAGCGCCCGCGTGGACCGGGTCGCACGGGATCTCTCACGGCGCGGCCGGCGCGGTCCCCAAACCGGAGGCGTAGTCCGGGACCTCGATGATCTTCACGATCTCGTGCGTCTCGGTGTCGATGACCACGACGGTGCCGGCCGTCGCGTTGTCGCCGAGATCGTAGCGAGGCGCATAGCGGTGTCCGGCCTTGCTGTGGCCCTCGGGCATCTCGAGGTTGCGGCTCGAGACGTACACGTAACGTCCGTCGGGCGAGACCGCGCTCCCGTGCGGCTGCGCGATGCCGTTCCCCTCGATCACCTTCTCCACGCTCCGGGACTCCATGTCGATCACCGTGATGGTGTTGCCCCGGTTGTTGCCGACGTACACAAACCGGCCGTCGGGGGTGAAGACCGGGTGCCACGGCGCCGGGCTCACGTCGATCGAGTCGACCGGCGTCATCTCCGGCAGGAGGTCGAGGTCGAAGACGAAGACCTTCGACGTGAGCTCGGTCGTGCCGACCATCCAGCGGCCGTCCGGCGAGACCGCGAGCGCGATGAACGTATGCGGTCGATCGCCGCCGAGGGTGGCGACCTGGACGGACTCCTCGATCGGGTCGATCATGGCGATCTGGTTCACGGCCAGGCTGGCCGTGAAGACACGTCGCCCGTCCGGGGCGACGGCGAGCGCATGCGGACGCGGGACGAACGTCTCCAGCTGCTCGCCGCTCATTTCCGTGCGGTTCACCACGCCGATGGTGGAGGGCGGGCTCACGGCCACCATCGACCGCGCCACGTACAGGCGGTCGCTGGCCGGATCGAGGGCGAGCAGCCCGGGCCGCTTGATCGCGAGCTGTCCCACCAGCCGGTTGGTCCGGTCGAACTTCAGCACCACATCCGCTGCGATCAGCGACAGATACCAGTACGAGCCGTCCGGCTCGACCGCGATGTGGTGGGGCATGCAGTTTGGGGGGAAGCCGAGCTCCTGCAGGTCGACCGTGCGGATCAGCATGTTGGTGTCCATGTCGATCACGGAGACCATCGCCACCGCCTGGTTCGCGACGTAGAGCAGGCGATCGGCCTCGGCGAACGGAACCTCCCCGGACGCCGACCGGGCCCCCGTCTCGATCCAGGCCCGGATCGACTCCACCTCCTCGTCCGTGAAGCCTTCCGCCCCCAGCTCCCGGGGGTGTGGACCGCCCGCGAGACGCGTCGTGATTCCGACCAGGAGGCTGCGCTCCGCGTCGAACGGGATCACGGCTCCCCCATCGCGTGAGCCCGCGACGAGGTGTTCCCACGAGTCGAGCCTGAGACCTCGTGGAGCGTCGGCTCCCGAGTGACAGCTCATGCACACCCGGTCCAGGGCGGCCTGCACCTTGTCGTACGCCACGGTTGAGGCTGGCCGAGGAGCGTGGTCGGTCACGGCAGGATCGCGTGAGATCTGAACCGAGACCTCAAAGAGGCCCACCACGACCGAGAACGGCAGAAGAACCAGCGATGGAACGGCGCTCATTCGTCAGTTCCTTGATTCGGGAGGCGCGAGTCCGAAATGTCGCCGGCCCCCCGAGTAGCCCGGGCACGGCGGGCGGGTCTCCTACCGGACCATGGCTCCGGGTCGCCCCCCGTTTCGGGTCGTTTCTCGCACGACCTCATCGAGCCCGACGATCAGACGCTCCAGGATGCGGCTCCCCCGCGGATCCTCCACGAGGGCGGCCGCCACGTAGCGGTGCCCGGCCCGCTCGACGAGCGCCCACCGCCGCCGCCTCGTGATCGGCTGGAGTCACTTGTCGGCATCGGCCGAACCGGCGCCGCGGCGAAGGAGTCGCTCGATCTCGCCCGCGATCGCCTGGTGATCCACGGCGGAATTGCGGCGATCCGGACTTGAAGTACACGGCCGCGTCGTCGAGTTCCGGTGAGGAGGTAGGCGATAGCGAGGACGAGTACGCCCGGCCCACCCGGAGGCGCGTCCCTCCGGTACCGACCGGGCCGCAGAAGAGGAAGGTTCCCGCCGGGACGCCGAGCAGCTCGCGGGGGGCAGGCCCGCTGCTCCTCTGCCGGCAAGGAAGATCGGGAACTCTAGGCTTCCGTCATCCGTTTCATTGATACTTCCTCCCTCATCATCCGGTCACA
>JBHIAV010000090.1:0-4867 GCA_046758745.1 Gemmatimonadota bacterium | reverse complement strand
ACCGCCTTCGATCTCACCGGCAATGGTCACGACATGCGTCTCGGGAATGCCTCCGGTGCCGATGCAGGAGATCCTGTATGGGTGTCGCCAGGGAAGCCGTAGGGGGCCATTCCGTGAGTTGATTTTGCTGGTGGGCCAGCAGGTTGTGGTTGTGGGAGGCAAGGTGTCAGCGAGGCCCAAGAAGCGATGAATCGGAAACAACGGCAAGTCCTGACAGCTTATCTCGTGGCTCTCGCGGTGCTGGGCTTTCTCTGGGTTCCGTGGACCGTTAGCGGGATCAGCCGCGGGTTGTTCGTCGAAAACCCGCTCGGAGAGCGATTCGTGCGCACAGTCTACCGACCCCTGTTCTTACCTCCGCCTGGCAGCGAAGTAGGAGTCGATCTCCCACTGCTAGCTGCAGAGCTCATTATCGTCACAATGATTGCCTTCGGGGTGCTGTTTGCCTTACAAAGAAAGCGCTAGTGGATGGACTTCCATCGTGGCTCGTAGGCTGGTCACTCAAATGACGAACCGGGAACCCTCGCGTGCGTACTGGAATGTAGGCGGACAACCGAGGAAATCTCGCAAGCAACGTCCGCGCGGAGGTTATTTAAAACCATGCGGGGAATCTTCGAGCGTGGGTTCACCTCGTTAACAAAGACCCCCACTTGGGGGGTATCAGGCTACCCTCTGAGAAGCGGGTCTCACCAATGGCGATGGCTGCCACGAGGTGGGTAGGCTCCACCTTGGATCCGATAGCGCTTCCTAGAGCCTCACAGCGCGTTCTATCGGGCTTCTAGCTTCGACAACGGCGTCGGCGAACACACCTGAGGCTCAGCGCCAACGCTGCGCTTGCTGTGCGATCGCGGCGAGCACTGTGTCGGCGGTTCAGTCCAGCGCTTCCAGTCGCTCCCTGAGCGTGTCGCTGTGGTTCTCCACCCTGTACTCCACCGCTTCGCTTCGGTGGCGGACGCTGCCCAAGTGTCCGTACACACGCTCTACGAGGCTCGTCCCGCCGTGACCGAGTTCTCTGGCGACAGTGAACGGCGAGATGGGAGCGCCATGGTCAAGCGTTTGGAGCCGAGCTGCACAGTAGGTGTGCCGAAGCTGGTGAAGCCTGATCTCACCGGCCTTCCAACCGGCACGTGTGGCAATCGCGTCCAGTGCCTTCCGCACATCATGGATCATAGCGCCGGTCCGTGGCGACGGGAAAAGCAGCCCATCTTCGGCGAGTGGCGCGTCCCGATGGAAGACAAAACGCTGCAGAATCTCTTCGAGCTGCGGCCAGAGCGGCACCATGCGGTGCGCCGACTGTGTTTTCAGACCGCGCCACCCGTTTGGGCGGAACGTTACCGTCTGCCGGTCGAAGCTAACGTCACCGACTTCGAGTCCCAGGACTTCCTGTTTCCGTCCGCCCGTGAGCAGGAAGGTGGCGAGCAGCGGCAACATCGTCGGGCCATGAACCGGACCGAGCTGCGCGGCAACCTCACTGGGCCGATAGCGTCTGGCCGACTCTAAGAGCAGAGCAGCTTCATGGACTTCCAGCCATTCGGCTTCGCGGCGCACCCGCTTCGGCTTGTCCATCATTGCCGCCACTGGATTGTAGCCCGGCGCGACGACGCTCTCGCTCTGTGCGCGGCGGTACAGGTTAGAGAGCGTGTTGAGATGTTGGCGAACGGTACCGGCAGACAGGGTGCTGCCACGTGGCGACGGCTTGCCTAGCAGGTGGTGCGTGTACGCCTGCACATCGCGAACGCTGATCGACGCCAAGTCGCGGTCGGCTCCGAAGAAATCCACCGCACGGCGCAAGTGATGCTCCGACAACTGTAGCCATCGGAAGGTAAAGCGTCCCGAGCGGGCCTTCTTCTTCAGATGCTCGGCTGCGTGTTCGGCTAGACCTGCGGTTCCCTCGTAGCCGAGAAGTGTGCGGTTCCTCCGCCTCTCTTGCAGCTCCCTGAGACGATCGGCGAGCAGTGTCTCGGCGACAGTCCGATCCGTGGTCGCCACCGTCTCGCCTGGCGCCACCAGCGGCTGTCGCCTTCCGCCAACGTCGATGAACGCTCGCAGATCGGCCCACCACCTGTCACCACGCCGAAACAGACGTGACTTCGTGCCGTTGCGCGCCACCAAAACCTCCCAGCTGGGGGGAAATTGAGCACAAACGACACAAATAATGTCACATCGAAGGGGGCGCAAGCGCAAGGGAAAAGAAGCATCCGGACCAGAACTAACTATGTAACTTGAGTTTGCATGTAAGCGGGCGACCGGTCTCGAACCGGCGACCTTCAGCTTGGAAGGCTGACGCTCTGCCAACTGAGCTACGCCCGCGTTGGGGCCAAGTCTACCTCCGGCAATCCGATCGATCAAGCGACGTTGCGCCGACATGGACGCGCCGAGCACGGCGGCCGAGCCCGCACCCCGGCCGTTCACAGGCGAATTGGGGCATTGTGCTGCAGAGTGCGCCACCGAACGTGTGGCGCCTCTCCCACAACCACTCGCCGTCCTGGAGGTCCAAGTAGGCCCACCGGAACCTCTCACCCGCTCTTTTCCTTTACCGGATAGGCACTTCCGCGCGCGGACGCCTCGCCACGAGCGATGCAACGCTCCGGTGCCATCCCGCCGCGGTCCGGCCTATTGGGTGCGCTTCGTAAACGCTATCGGCACGCGTGTCCGTGCGGTGTGCGCGGCGCCGACCGGCAGCTCGGGGACATCGACGGTCCCCACGGGTCGGGTCGCGCGCACGCCGGGAGGAGGAGAGATGATTCCTAGAAGCCGGGACGAGAAAGAGCGTTTGCTGCGGGAAGCGGCGGAGACGTTGCTGTCCGCCCTAGATGACATCGAGCGGGTCGGTCGGCGGCTCGCCGAAGCGGAGGAAGAGGCCCTTCACCAGCGGGCGAGGACGCTGATCTCGAGCGGAGCGCGGCTTCAGGAGGACGTGGCTTTCGCCCTCGGCGACGCGATCCGGAGTCGGGTGGTCGAGGAGCTCTGCCGCCGTCCCCCCAAGCCACTGCGAACCCTGTCGGTGGTCTGAAGGAGGAGGGAGCCCGCCACCGCATCCCGGGCTCCCACTCGAGGCCGACGGTCTCGAAGACGCCGAGGCCTCCGGCGGCGTTCCGAGCTATATTGAAAGGGCAGTGCTCGTCGCGGTTCCCGTGAGAACCGCGCCGCGGAGGGCTTCGGGCCCCGCCTACCGTGTGCGCCGGGCGGATCGGCTCCTCCGCCACATGTGAGGTTTCGGCCCTGAGCGGCATCTTTGAGTCAAGACGAGGACACCCGGTCGACACGGCGGTCAGGCCACGAGGTGAGTGAGCTACCGGTAAGCGCTCAGCTGCTGGCCGATGTACGCGCAGGCGATCGAGAGGCGCTGAGCCGCCTCTATCGCCAATACGGTGACACGGTATATCGAGTCGCCTACAGGCTGACCGAGTCGTCTGCCGATGCGCAGGATGTCACGCAGGATGTGTTCATCGCACTTCCCGAGGCGATAGGGAGTGTAAGGAGCCCGCAGAGCTTCGAGCAGTGGCTGAAGACGGTCGCCGTACGCACGGCGTTGATGAAGCTCCGGTGGAGACGCCGGCGGAGAGAAGTGCAGCTCTCTACGGTGGGGCAGCTCGCGGCGCATCCCCTGTTCCGGGGTGGCATCGACCGTTTGTCACTGGAGCGGGCGATGGGCCAGCTCCCGGAAAACCTGCGTAGCGTCTTCGTGTTGAAGGAAATCGAGGGATTCTCGCATCGCGAGATCGCGGAGATTCTCGGGATCTCCCAACGGGCTTCGGAGTCCAGGCTCCACCGGGCGAGGGAGAAGCTTCGACTGCTGCTCGTGACCGAGTGATGTTCAAGTTCCGACGCCATACCAGCTTTCTCGAGTTGAGCCGCTTCGCGGATCAGACGCTCGGCCGCAAGGAGCGGCAGCGCGTACAGGCGCATCTCCACGAGTGCGCCCGCTGCCGAGAGCGGCTGTCGTTCATCCGGGAGCTCGGGCAGGCCGCACGGCAAATCCACCACCCCCGGCCTCCGAACGAGCTGCTGGCCGAGATCCTCGCGAAGCGAGCCGCGGGCGAGCGAGTGATTCTTCCCGCGGCCGCCCCGTCCTTTTCGCGGCGTCGCCGCCCCATGCTGGTCGGCATGGTCCTGACCGCCGGGCTGCTCGCCATGGCGGCCGGCCTGGCGCTCTTCCCGTCCAACGCTACGGCCGGAGCCAGCGAGCTACGCTTCATCCCACCGCAGCCGCGCCCGGGCCTGATCGTCTCGGTGGAGTACCGCCCTTCCTCCCTGCTGGCCGATGACGAGGTGCTGCGGCTGCGAGGTCGATACAGAACGGCGAGCGACGGCCCCGTGAGGGGCGTTCTGGGCCTGGACATAGCCGCGGAGCTCCGGCGAGAGGCGGACGGGCTGTTCCGCGGGGCCGTGCGGCTTCCGAGCTCCGCCGTGTACGCGGTCTTCGCCGTGGAGGATCCGGACGGGCGCCGGCTGGACAGCAACGGCGGACGGCTGTGGGAGCTCCTCGTGCACGACGACACCGACAGGCCCTTCTTCGCGGCCCTCAGGCAACGGTTCCACGTGCTGGAGCACCGCAACTGGCTGGCCGCCACGGGCACGGCCCGCGAGATGACGGCGCTCTACCCGGAGCGGGCGGAGGGCTGGTTGTTCTTACTCTCACACGAGCGGTTGGTCGTGGACTCGGCCGCGATGGACAGCCTCAATGAGTCGCATCGGAGTGAGTTTCTCCGTCTGGAGAGGGCGTTGCTACAGCTCCCCAACCCGGAGGCCGACGAGCTGGCCGCGCTGAAGCACTACGCCCGGCTGCTCGGCGAACGGGATTCCGAGACCCGGCTGGACCACCGGCTCCGGGCGGAGCACCCGAGCCACACAGAATCCATCCGGGGGC
>JBHIAV010000089.1:0-4970 GCA_046758745.1 Gemmatimonadota bacterium | reverse complement strand
AGCATTACAGGCCGCCATGAAGATCCCCCCACTCCGACTGGTGCCCCGATTATTGACATGCACGCAGCTGCGCTGCTCGCCTTCGGGATCGTCAGCGCCCTCCTGTTTCGAGAAAGGACGGGAACAGGTCAGAGGGTTGAGACTAGCCTTCTGGAGGCTGGCCTTCACCTCCAGCTTGAACCCTTAGTCTATTTCTTAAACGGCCGGAGGCTTCGGGAGCGTAGCAGAGAGGGGATCGCAAGTACGTATCACGCTGCCCCATACGGGATCTACGAAACGAAAGATGGGTTCCTGACGCTTTCAATAGCTCCGCTGCAGAAGCTTGCCGAAGCCTTGGGTGTGCAGGAACTGAAGTCCTTTTCCGAACGAGATGCCTACGACCGACCGGATGAGATCAAACGAGTGATCCAGAGTGTGCTGAAAAGTCGAAACACCGACGAGTGGGTTCAAATTCTTCTATCCCATGATCTCTGGTGCGGCAGGGTTAATCGCTACGAGAACCTAGAGGATAATGCACAATTGGAAGCCCTGAAGGTCTTTTATTCGTTCGAACACCCTAAGGCTGGGACGATTAAAACGCTGAGACACCCAGTCCGCTATAGCGAGACGCCCGCTTGTTTCATGCGGTATCCCCCGCTGCTTAGCGAGCATACAATCGAGATACTCAAGGAGCTGGGCTACGATGAGGATACAGTCGAGAGTCTCCGAGCCTCCGGAGTCGTCTGACAACAAACCAGTAGCTTCGAAGTATCCGCTCTTTCTACTCATGGTCGCGGATGACGCGCTCCCTCTAGTTCATGGCAAGAATGTTGACGGGTTGAGGTCGTGCAAGAACCGGGGTCTAGGACGGGATGTGACAGGCCGGACTTATTACGGGGAGCAGAAAATGTTTCACACCTCACGCGGCGTAGCGAGCGCGCGGATGCCGGAAGTAGCTCCGGACCTTTTGTGGCCGTCGCTGGGTACTCCACAGGAAGCGTCGGACGTTCGCCATCAGCGCGCCTTTGTGCCGAGGGCGCGCTCGTCCTACCGCATTGGTCTTGACATCCTGGTTGAGGAGTTCGTCCGGGTTGAGCTCCGGGCTGTAGCCCGGCAGGAAGAACAGGCGGATCCGGCGCCGGTGTCGCACCAGCCACCGCTCCACGCGTGCCGCGACGTGCACCGGATGCTCGTCGACGATGAGAAAGACCTTGCGTCCGGCGTGGCGCACCAGCCGCCGCAGGAACCCCAGGAACACCGTCGCCGTGAAGCGCACTTCGAACACCATGAACGCCAGCTTCCCTCGGTTGGTGATCGCCGAGATCATGTTGCAGCGGAACCGCTGGCCCGTGCCCGGAATCACCGGGGTGTGCCCGCGCCGCCCCCAGCTGCGGCCGACCTGGTGGTCGGAGCGCATTCCCGTCTCGTCGCCCCAGAAGATCACCGCCCCCTCTCGCCGGGCCTGGGCGCGGATGGCCGGATACTCCACCCGCAGCCACCGGCGGACCGCCACGGGATTCTGCTCGTAGGCGCGCCGCAGCGGCTTCTGCGGGGTAAACCCCCACCGACGAAGGTAGCGGCCCACTGTCCAGAGGGAGAGGCGAACGCGGAACTTTCGAGCGACCAGGTCCCGCACCGCTTCGCGGGTCCAAAGGGTAAAGGGCATCTTCAACTGGTCGGGACACCGATCCGTGATGAGGCGAACGATGCTCGCCGCCTGGTGGGGCTCGAGGCGGATGGGCTGCGGCCGGCCCCGCGGTCGCGAGCGGAGCGCCCGGAGGCCGCCCTCGCGCCAGCGCCGGTGCCAGCCGTTGACGGACCGCCGCGACACCCCAAAGACCCGCGCCGCTCCGGCCTGAGGCATCCCCGTGGCCACGGCCCGAAGCACCCGCTGGCGAAGGGCCTCCTGCGCCCCCGGCGAGAGCCGCCGCGTGTCGAGCCTCTTCACACCTCACACGATAGCAACAACCGCTCAGTATGAGCAACATTTTATGCTCTGATTAGTAACTCTTGAGCATCGTTATCGAGAGCGCATCTATGAGTAGTGTCCGATTCGACAGTGAAGATGGTGTAGCGACACTTATCATTGATAACCCGCCACTCAACGTTCTCAGCAATGGCGTACGAGGAGAACTTCTGACTCGCCTCAGCGCAGCTGCGGCCGAGGAGCGGATTCGCGCGGTTGTGATCTGCGGGGCCGGCGATCAGGCTTTTTCTGCTGGGTCCGATGTGCGGGAGTTTATCCGCGAGATGAAAGAATGCCGGGGTGGCGAGCGGGCTGAGCGGGAGCTCGACTTTCTCAAGCGGGTTGTGTCTTTCCCGAAGCCTACCATCGCTGCGATTGAGGGGCACGCGCTCGGTGGCGGCTGTGAGCTTGCTATGGCTTGTGACCTCCGCATCGCCAGCGAGAACTCGCAAATCGGCTTTCCTGAGATCAAGCTTGGTGTGTTCCCCATTAATGCGATCGAGGGGAGTCTGCGTATGTTCGGGGAGGCCAAAACCAAAGAGCTCATGTTCTTTGGGGAGGTGATCAGCGCTCCTGACGCACTCCGCATCGGCTTTTTGAACAGGGTTGTGCCAAAGGGCCGGGCGCTCTCCTCGGCTCGTGAGATGGCACACCGGCTCGTCCAGCTTCCTGGGGTCACACTCGTCGAGCTCAAGTCCCTCATTAACTACCAGTATGGTAAGCTCCTCGACGAGGGCGGGCGCCTGGCCAGGGATGCGGCGTCCAGAGTGTTTCGGACTGAGGATCTCCAAGAAGGCGTGGCGGCCTTTTTGGAGAAGCGTGCGCCTCACTTTCGGCACCGGTAACCCGCGTGCACGCACCCATGGATATGGCTTTTGGCTTTCAGCAGTACGTTGGGGGGCACGCTTCGGAGAATCTCGCACTCGCCGATGTACTCTAGGAGAGGGATATGGCCTTACAATCTGCGTCGGCCCGAGAGGCGCTAGAAGCGCTCGCGCTCGGTCAAGTAGTAACTGTCAGCAAGACGGTAGGCGAGACCGACATCTACCTCTTCGCCGGGATCTCGGGGGACTTCAACCCGAGCCACGTGGACGAGGAGCACATGCGGGGGACGCGGTATGGGCGCCGGATCGCCCACGGCGGGCTGATGGTCGCGTATATGTCCGCGGCTTCCTCCAAGATGATCCTCGGCCTCCCGGGGACGATAGTGTCATACGGTTACGATCGGATTCGTTTCCCCCGGCCAGTATTCGTCGGGGACACAGTGACCGTGACGTACGAGATCGCCGAGCGGGACGCCGCCGCGGGCAAGACGTGGGCCCGCGTGACGTGCACGAATCAGCGGGGGGAGGTGGTCGCTGCGGCCACGCACATCCTGAAGGTGCTCGACACCTGAGGCTGCCACTGCCCGGAGACGAGTTGACCGAGCTCAGATGGACCACCGACCCAAAAGCGAAGGAGTATCCCGATGTTGACCGAGGACCTTGTCCGAGACGCCGAGGCTCGCCTGCTGGCCCGCATCGACGGCACCGTGGCCGAGGTCGGGATGGGCTTTCCGCACGCAGCAGACGGGCGGATAGGCGGGTGGGAGGTTAAGCCCGACGGGTCGTGGACGGGAGGCTTTTGGGTCGGTTGCTGCTGGCTCGCTCACGCCCTGACGGGGGAGCCACGCTACCGCACGTGGGGGCTCGAGTGGGCCCAGCGCCTGCGGGGGCGTGAGAGGGACCTGACCCACGACATCGGGTTTCTCTTCCAGTACGCGGCTGTCCTCGGGTGGCAAACGGTCGGCGAGCCGGCGCTCCGCGCCCTCGCGCTAGCGGCGGCCGATCAGCTCCTCGCGATGTGGCTACCCAGGGCTCGGGTCATCCCCGTCGGGACGCGCGCGGACGTTTCGGCCGGTACCGACGACGTGACGATCGACTGCCTCATGAACCTCCAGGTGCTCTGGTGGGCGGCATGGGAGACCGGCGGGGCCCGCTACCGCGAGGTGGCGCTCGCCCACGCCGAGCGGACCGCGGCGTGGCATGTGCGGCCGGACGGCTCCTGCGTGCAGTCCGTCCACTTCGATCCGGAGACCGGCGACCCCGTGAAGAAGCACACCCATCAGGGGTACTCCCCCGAAGGGACCTGGAGCCGCGGGCTCGGGTGGTGCGCCTACGGATTCCTCGAGGCCTATCGTGCTACCGGGCGCCCGGAGTTCCTCCAGATCGCGCGTAACGCGGCCGAATATCATCTCCGCCGCATGCCCGACGACGGCGTGCCATTCTACGACTACGACGACCCGCGGATTCCCGGAGTGTCCCGCGACACCTCGGCTGCGGCGATCCTGGCGTCGGCATGCCTTGGCCTGGCCGAGGTCGAAGGGAACAGCCGGTTCCGCGAAGCGGCAGGGGGGATCTTGGAGTCGCTCATCCGGGGTTATCTCACGCCGCTCGGGCCGGACGACCGGCGTCCCCCGGGCATGCTGCTCCACGGGTGCTACAACCTCCATACCGGTGAAGCGCCTGATCACGAGCTGATCTGGGGCGACTATTTCCTCCTGGAGGCCTTGGCCCGCTGGCAGGGACGCTCCCCCAGAATATGGGGACCGCCTAGAGGGGCGGCCTACCCAGGCCCACGAGCTGATGACGAAGAGAACTGCAATTGATCGAGCTAAGCTGGTGGTTCTCGGGCCGGGCCAACGTCGTCGTCATCGCGATGCCTCGCGAATCACGGCGGCCCACACCTGGGCCAAGGATCACGAAATAGCCGGACCACCCCAGAACCATCCTCTGGGCGTCGGGGCCACCCTCGGCGCTCGTGGGGTTTCTGGGCGTGTGGGCCACCCCGCAGAGCGAGACTGCTCAGGTCAGTACTCCCCATCCCCCCGCCATCGCGTTTCCGTCCCGCGCTCTGACCCAGCCACGGCCACTCCCGCAAGCCTGGGTGTGGCAAAGGACTTCCTTTGCGACGGGTCACACCCGTAGGGGGGAGGGTCTGTTTGACGGGCAGTTACCGGTCAGGGCCGCACGAGGGGCGTGGCCGC
>JBHIAV010000088.1:0-5066 GCA_046758745.1 Gemmatimonadota bacterium | reverse complement strand
GTGCTTCCCCTTATTCTGTTCTGGAACGGCTCCAAACGGAAGCTGGTGCTTGCCTTGGCGCTGGCCTTCTTCGTGTTTGTGGCAGCCTATGACATCGTATTGGCCTACCAGGTTCCAATCGTGCTTGTCGTGATCCACGGTATCGAGGTCCTGGTCGATTCACTCATCTACGCATGGCTCCTGGCTACGTTGCTGGCGCGGGAGGGGCTGGGAAGCGAATGGAGGAAGACCGCCTTCTATGGGGCCGCTTCTGTCAAGTTCTCGGAGCCCGAGGTGCAAGAGAGTGTTTCGGAGGCCAGTTCCGATTCGCAGTGAGTGAGTACCCGTTGCGCTGGCGGCTTCCTGGAAAATCAGCAAGCTCGAGCACTGCGGAAAGATGGCGTGAAGGTTATGCGTCCTGAGCTCGCGGTATTGATAGGGGCTGAGCCGTCTTTCTTTAAGAAGCGAAAGCCGCGCTTCGGCGGCGAGTAGGCGGCGCCTTGTCCCGGCTTCACTTGATCGAGTTCGAAGACCAGATCTGGTTCCCGCGGCTGCTTCGCGACTTCATGACGGAATGGCTCGACTTCATGAACGGGCTGAACCGTGGCTGGGACGTGTTCGCGCCGCGCATCGCGACGCTGCTCCGCGCCTCGCGGAGCGAGCGGATCGTCGACCTCGGCTCCGGCGGGGGCGGACCGGTGCTGCGCATGCGCCGGGTCGTCGCCGACACCCAGGGCATCGACCCGCTGTTGCTCCTCACCGATAAGTACCCGAACCGCGACGCATTCGAGCGCGCCGCCGCCGACCCGAGCGGGCGAGTCGCCTATTGCTCCGAGCCCGTCGACGCGACCGACGTGCCGGTGGGGCTCCGGGGCGTGCGCACCATGTTCTGCTCCTTCCATCACTTCCGGCCCGAGATGGCACGCCGGATTCTTGCGGACGCTCGCGACAAGGGCCGCGCGATCGGCATCTTCGAGGGAACAGCGCGCAGCGTTTCGTCGATCCTGGTCAGCGCAACTGCCCCCTTTGCCGTGCTCGTGACCACGCCGTTCATCCGCCCCTTCCGCTGGGGACGGCTCGTCTTTACCTACCTGATCCCGATCCTGCCGCTGCTGTGCCTCTGGGACGGGCTGGTCTCCTGCTTGCGCACCTACTCGGCGAGCGAGCTCCGCGAGCTCGTGCGCGACCTCGAGTCGAAGGGCTACGCTTGGGACGTGGGCGAGCACCGCTTCCCCGGCACCCCTGTCACCGTCGCCTACCTGATCGGCGCGATCCGTGCCGACCAGGTGGAGGCTTCTTGGTAAGATCAAGCGTTTGAAGTTGACGCGTCGAGCCGCGTGGCGCGCACTCGGTTGCTGATCGCTCCCTCGTTTGCAAGACGTTGACCGCTCGCGCAGCTTAAACGCGTATCCGTTAGATGGCACGTCGCGGGCTTGCTCGGACGGTGTTCGAACCTTCCGAGGTAGGCGGCCTCTGGGCCCGTACAAAGAGGTGTTTCCCAGTGACAACTGGCAACGAAGACGGCCGACCAATGTGGATTCCGTCGCAATCGAGGCGTCTGGCTTGCCTCGTACTTGTAGCTGTGGGTTGGTCAGCTTCGTGTCACTTGTCACTCCAGAACCTACTGGCACAGGAGCCGAATCTACGCACTCTTTTCGACGGACATACAGGGCTTGTCACCTCAATCGCTATCGCACCGGATGGCAACCTCGTGGTGTCGGGAAGCCTGGATGGGACGGTGAAGATCTGGGACCTGGCCACGGACAGGGAGCGGGTGACGCTCGTGGGTCATGCCGGCCCGGTCTGGTCCGTATGGGTCATGGATGACGGCGAGACAATCGGCTCGAGGAGTCAGGATGGCACGGTCAAGCTCTGGGACGTCGCCACGGGTACCGAGACGCGTACCGTTCAAGGGGAGGGCCCTGGCTTGGCAAGCGTCACGTTTTCGGCAGACGGCGCGACCCAGGTGCTCACTGCCGGATCCACCGTAACGCTCCGGAATGTGGCCACCGGCGAGGACAGGATTCTTCGGAGGCCGTCGCGCTACAATGCGGTGGCTGCGTGGGGGTTCACGGAAGACGGGAAGACACTCGTCGTGAGCAGCTACATGGACGAGATCGTCCTCTGGGATACGGACACCGGCAAAGAACGCCTGATCATCCCGGATGAGCATGTCCTTTGCGTCGCGCTCGCGCCGGACGAAACGACGTTGGCCGCCGGGCCCGGAGGTGGGGGTGGCCCAGTGAAGCTGTGGGATACGGCCACGGGTGATCTCCTCTCGACATTTAGTGGACATACGGCCCGGGTCTGGCAGGTGGCGTTCAGCCCGGACGGGCGGATGCTGGCATCGGCAGGCTGAGACGGGGTGGTGAGGCTTTGGGACGTGGGTGCAGGGAAGCTGCTGGCCACTCTGGAGGGGCTTCCCAGGTTCTACTCCGTGGCCTTTACGCCTGACGGCGAAACTCTCGTGGCCGGCGGAGGGCAAGACGAGATGTCGACGAGCCGATTAGGTCGCATCATGCTGTGGGAGCTCAACCCACCACACTAGGAAGACTGCTTCTAGCGTGCCATCTAACAGGCTAGACGTCCTGATTGTTGGCGGGGGAATCGGCGGGCTGACGGCAGCAGTGGCGCTCCGAAAAGCCGGCTGCGACGTGCAGGTTCTCGAGCGCGCGGAAGAGGTCTCTGCCGTTGGGGCCGGTATTGCGCTCCAGACCAATGCAATGATGGCGCTGGAGAGGATCGGTGTCGCTGAGGACATATCAGCGGCTGGTGTTCATATCCGTAGCGGGAGGATCAGTAGTTGGTCCGGCAGCGTGCTTACGGAGCTGAACTTTTCGGACGCCCCCGTTCTCGGGGTCGGGATTCATCGCGCCGACTTGCAGCGAATCTTGTTTATACATGCTGGGCACGAGAACGTTCGCACGGGAGCGGCGGTCGCTGGCTACCGGCTGGTCGGTGACCGAGTGATCGCGGTGCTGGAGTCGGGGGATGAGGTCGCGGGTGACCTGCTGGTGGGGGCCGATGGCATTCACTCCACAGTCAGGGCCCAGCATCTCGGCGGCGGCTCGCCACGGTATTCCGGGTACACCTGCTGGCGGGGGGTAACCCCTCACGCCGACCAGTTCGAGCGCGGCCAGGTGTTCGAGATCTGGGGAGTGGGAAAGCGCTTTGGGGGCCTCCATGTGGACGAACGGCTGTATTGGTTTGCACCCGTGAACGTTACGGCGGACGGGCGCGACGAACCTGGTCAAACCACCACTGCGCTGCTCGCGCTTTATGAGGACTGGCCGGAGCGGGTCCGGGTCACCATCGCAGCGACACCTGAATCGGCGATCATTCGCAACGACATCGTCGATCGTCCGTTCCGCCAAGACTGGGGCCGGGGTCGCATGACGCTACTCGGTGATGCCGCCCACCCGATGACTCCGGACATGGGGCAAGGGGCGTGTCAGGCCATTGAAGACGCAGTCGTCCTTGGCCGCTGCATGACCGAGATCGACGATCCCGTGGCGGCGCTGCGCCGCTACGAACTGGAGCGCGTGGCCCGCACCCGCCGGTTCGTCGCTCGCAGTCGGATGTTCGGCAAAATCGCTCAGTGGGAGAATCCGATGGCCCGATGTCTCCGAGACCGGATCGTCAGGACAACGCCACAATCCATTGTGTGCCGGGACATGCTGAGGACACTGCGGTTTCCCGGTTGAGCCCAGGAGCCGACCGGACGCGCGGTGGCAGAGACCTGCGGCGGCCCTCGTACCGGCGGTTGAGCACCGCATAAAACGCGATTGCTGCTGTCGCGGTAGACGTACGGGTCGCGCGCTCCACGCACGGTACGCAGATTGGTCGCGCAGCAGAATCGCAAATCCGTTAGATGGCGCTTTGGTCTGGGATAGTAGATGAGGATCGGGCCGGAAACCGTGGCGGTGGTCACGGGGGGCGCGGACGGCATCGGACGCGCACTGGTTGAGCAGCTTCTTCGGCGGGAAGCCCAGGCCGTCGCCATAGACAACGACCGGAATGGTCTTCGGTCCCTTCTTGAGGCTCTCCCTCGTGCCTCCGGTCATCTTTGCGATGTCTCGGATCCGGGATCAGTCGCGAGCGCGGCCGCCTTCATCCAAGACCGATTCGGCCGAGTTGACCTACTTGTAAACAACGCGGGAACCTCCGTCGCGGGCCACGTTGAGGAGAGCCCTATCGAAGATCTCCAGCACGTCATAGCTGTGAACTTTTGGGGCGTCGTCCATTCCTGCAGAGCCTTCCTCCCTCTGCTGCGAGCTTCGGCCTCGGGAAGCGACGCGGCGATCTGCAACGTGCTCTCCGACTTCGCTCTGATCGGCGTTCCCGGCAAATCTGGCTACGCTGCGTCGAAGTATGCCGCACGCGCTCTGACTGAGACGTTGGGCGCGGAACTCCAGGGATCAGGCGTGTCCGTTCTCGCTGCATACCCGGGTGCGACCGCAACAGGTCTGATCCGTCGGGGTCGCGCGGTCAACCCCGCCAAACAAACGGCGGAGGCCGATTACCTAAGTAAAGGGATGCGGCCGGACTTCGTAGCACGCCGCATTTTGCACGGTATTGAGCGTGGACGAACCAGGCTCCTGATCGGCTTAGACGCGCGAGTCATCGACTTGGCGATCCGATTCGCCCCCGGCCCCACGCTGTCGGCGATCCGACGGTTCTGGAGACGGGTTCCGTTTCTATGAACACGTGCGGCGCTGGGTGCCCGGGCGGCCCTTCGAGGGCTGACCCTTGGGCATGACTGGGGCCCCACGGTGTGTGAGCACCCACCCTGATGGGTAACAGATACGAACCGCTGATGGGTTACAGTCGCGGGTTCCTGGACGAGGACCCATCGTGGCTGAGGATGACTCCTTTTGTTACGTGCATGAATCCGAGGGAGACGGGTCCGAAATAGACGGACCAGACGTCCTCGGCGACCTCTTCGAAACCAATGTACTCGCCGCCGAGGAGGTACGAGACGTTGATCCACTCGGAGTGCCAACGGATCCCGCCGTTGGTCGAGACCTTCCGGACCTCGAAGTGGGCGGGATATTCCGGGGGTGCGAGCTTCGGTGGGAACGGCCGAG
>JBHIAV010000087.1:0-5301 GCA_046758745.1 Gemmatimonadota bacterium | reverse complement strand
GGTAGCGCACCTGAATGGGGTTCAGGGGGTCGCGGGTTCAAATCCCGCCGTCCCGACTTTTACAAGTCGCTAACCCGCCTGACGTTGCACCCCTTCACCATCGCTGGTCGAAACCGGGGGTGGGGTAGGAGCTTCACCTCTCGTCGGTTAGAGGCGGCAGAAAGTTCTGCAACACCCACATCTCCTCCGCAGCACTGATCGGAGGCACCTCGTCTAGATACGTTCCGGTGAAGGCGATCTGTTGTCCACTGGGATGGACAGTCAAGCTGTATAGCCCGAACTGCTCCATCGCTGGACTGAGGCTCTGGGGTTTCCCTCCCTCAGCACGAATGCGCCATAGCGTGACGGTAGGCTTGCCCTCGGTGACAGTGGTGATGCTGTAGATGATGTGCCGAGAGTCGGGGGTCCAGGCCAGACTAGGGCGAAAGCGCCAGTGCACGGGCAGCCGTGCCAGTTCCCGAGGTTCCCCGCCGGCGAGGGACAAGACCTTCAGAGCCCACGTCCCTTGTGCCTCCCACCATGTCGGCACGCCCGCCCAGAAGAACGCCAACCACCGACCGTCAGGCGAGATCGCCAGATGCGAGAGGTACGCGGGAGGCGTCATGTGATACAGCTCCTGCTCCCCACCAGTGTCGAGATCCCGCACCACGACGCGTCGGGATTCATCGCCACTGTTCCACGACAAGAAGATGACCTGTCCCTCGGGCGACCAGGTCGGCCAGCCGACGCAGCAGCTTTGTACGACGGGCGTCGCCTTCCCCGTTTGCGCGTCAATCCGGTAGATGCCCCATTGAGCTTTGAGATCTCTACCTTGCACCAGCAGGGAGAGGCCATCCGGTGACCAGCGGAGACCAAACCTTTTCTTTCTAGCGATCGTCAGCGGAAGCCGGCGCTCCTCCCCCGTCTCGACGGAGCGGATCCCGAGGGTGGAGGGGAAAGGCCAATGGTGCCACGCGTAGGCCAGCTGCCGCCCGTCGGGCGACCACTCGGCAGCGGTAGCAAACCCCAGGTTACTTGCAATGATCTCGCGAGTCTGGAGCTTGCCCGTCGCCGCACCGAGGGTGGCGAGGTAGAGGTTGGTCGCAAAGTCGTCCTCCCCACCGCAGCAGTAGTAATACGAGCCGTCCCGGCTGAATCCCAGGCCCCGGATTGCTTGTATCTCCGGCGTTACCAGTGCCGGCTCCCCAATTGGCTTGCCATCAGCCACCTCGATCAGCCAAGCACGTCGACCGGCCCCAGGCGAAAGGTCCCGGTCGCTGTCAAACAGGAGCCGCTGGCCATCAGGGGTCCAGTCAAGCACGCGATCGATCGCCGGGCCTTCCACGAGAGGGATCTCCCGGCTTCCGTCAACAGCCAGCAAGTAGATGTCACGCGTCGCCGAGTCTTCCCGCCGCAGCAAGTCGTACGCGATGTAGCGGCCGTCGGGCGAAAACCGCATCTCCAGTGGTGAGCGCCAATCGAAGGTCTTCAACACCCTAAGGGAACCATCCGAGACAGAGATCAGAACAGCCGAACCGTCGACGCCCGCTAGGACGTGGTTTCCATCCGGGGACCAGTCGTGGGGCTGGATTCCGCGTACGTCGTGAAACAGGGTGCGGACTCCAGAGCCATCCACGTTGATGACCCGCAACTCAGTAGAGCCATCCTCGGTGTGCCAGGCGTAGGCGATGCGCCTTCCGTCGGGCGCGAACCGGAGGCTGAAAGGGTATTCGGGCGACTCGGGGGCCGCCGGGTTGAGGTAGCGGTCCTCCCCCGTGCCGAGGTCCTTCACCCCGAGTTGGCCGGTCTGCCAGTTCGTGAACGCGTAGTACCGCCCGTCCGGGGAAACCGAACCCGTGACGTCTCGGATTCCGGCCACTCTGTGATGCTTCGGGCCTCCCTGGGTGGGCTGTTGAGCCGTCGCCGATGGGATTGTCGTGAGGGCCGGGAAGAGGACAAGCGGAATGAGCGGGATGCGTCGGTGATGGTGGAACATCGGAACCCCCATTGCCATCGGGCACGACTGGCTTCAGCGGCCCGAAGTGTGATCGGCGCGAGCCCTTCCAGCAGATCGGCCATCCAGACGGACTGCTTGAGCCCGACGGGTCAACGATACGGCTCGGTGGCGTGGTCGGCAGGCAAGAAAAGAGGAGTGGTTCGCTCGGGTTATGAGTTGGCCGCGCGTTTGCAAACCGATTTGCAAACCAACTGGGCGGTACTAGACGGCACAGGACGGGACAGGATGGGAAGCTTCGTCTAAGCCCGTACAGGAGAACACAGAACGGGACTGGATGGTACAGGACGGTATGGCGGGCACCGAACTCCAAAACCGGCGGTTGCAGGTAGAACGCCCACCCCGACAGCCAAGTCCCGCCGGGTTCCGCTGCGCGACGAGTCCTGCCGGGCCTGTGCGCTGGCCGCGAGTCAGTGCGGTCTTCTTGGGCCTCGCGCTTCGCAACGGGTCCTGCCCGGCCTTCCTGATAGTTAGTTCCGGTCCGGCCGCAACTCCTCCGGATCGAACACCCATCCACCTTTGATCACCCGCCAGATCTTGAGCGTGTTCTTGATGTGTTCCAACGGATTCGCGTCAAGCAGCACGATGTCGGCGAGCTTGCCGACCTCGATCGCACCGAGGTCGTCTCCGGCGCCGACCGCCTCCGCCGCCTCCTGCGTGGCGATGCGGAGTACTTCGAGCGGTGGGATACCCGCGTCGACGAAGGAGCGTAACTCCCGGTGCAGCGAGGCCCCAGGCACCGGCCCGTAAGGAGCGTCAGTGCCCGCGTACAGCCTGACTCCTCGACGATACGCCGCACGAATCGTAGAAAGCTGCGCGGATCTCCACCCTAGCCAGAGTAGTGGGTGGACCGTACTCGCCAAGCTCTGCTGGTGCTCGAGCGCCCCCTCCCAGGCAAAGGCCCGAAGCTTCGGGTTCGCGATGCGTTCCGGTTCAAGCAACACCACATCGGCATTACTTAGAGCCAGGGTAGGATCCCACCCAGTCCCGGAGGCCTCCAGGAGCTGGAGCACATCGTCGTGGTGCGAATCGAAGTGTTCCAGAAAGGCGGATCCTAACGTCACACTGCGAAGAAGCGATTCGAGCCAGTTCCCATGTTCTACGACCGGCAACCCGAGTCGCGATGCTTCGTCGACCAGCGCGCGCTGCAGCGGCCATGAGAGGGACGGATGGGTCTTGATGAAGTGGACGCCGCGCTCGTTCCACTGCCGCACATACGTGCGCACGTCCGCCTCGTCGGAAAGCATGAATGGTCCTGCGGGGGGGACGGTTTCCCAGGGTAAGGCGCCCATCTCCCCGTGGAACACGTCACCCGAGAAGAAGTACCGGGGCACGGGGTCGGCCGTCGCTTCACTGCGATCCGCCAACCCCGCCACGAAGTTGAGCCGCTGTCCCGCGTCGCGAACTGACGTCACACCATACGCCAGCCACGCCTCCTGGAATCCTCCCCGAAACTCGGCACCCGCGGTTGCGTGAACATGCATGTCAAAGAGACCAGGGATGGCAAAGCGACCCCCGCCATTCAACGTGACCACGTCGTTCGGCAGTCTCCGCCCGCCCTCAGCGCCGATCCAGTCGATCCGCCCCCCCTCCAGATACACCGACGTCTCCTCCCCAAATCCGCCGGCCGCGAAATCGAGTACACGTACCCGTCGCAGCAAGACCGGCGGCGGCGTGGGAGGCTGAAAGCGGAGCTGAATCGGTACCTCCACTCGTTCGCCGTCCGCGAGCGCCTGCCGCCACACTCGGTTGCCTGCCGCATACAGCAGCGCCGTGCCGTCTGGCGTGAACACAAACCCATCGCCACCTTCCAGGCTGGCGCGACGAATGTGCTCCTCCCTAATGGCCCCCTGGTCCAGGCGTGCGAGCCAGATCTCGGTGTTGCGGCGAAAGGCCAACCACCGCCCGTCAGGAGACAGCAGCGGATCGTTCAGGTGGCGATCCAAGGCGATGAACTCTTCGGGTTCGGTCGAGCCGTCGAGCGGCAAGCGGTAGAGGGACCGCGTACCAGTAGGATTCGCCGCGTAGTAGAGCGACTGCCCATCCGCCGAGAACTGTGGGCGCGACAACGAACCCAAACCCGGGGCGGCGAACTGCTCGGTGGTGCCGTCGGAGAGATCCACAACCATCAGGTGGGGACGGGACGTCGTGCGGTCGTATCCTCCAAACACGACACGTTGTCCGTCATGGCTCCACGCGAGGTCCCAATAGTACGGACCGGAAGCCAGCGTCCGTATCGCTCGAGTTTGGAGGTCGAGCACCCGCACCTGCTGCCGCCAGGCTTCGCTCCAGATAAACAGCAGGCGCTGCCCATCGGGTGACAATACCGGCTCGCGCTCGTGCCCGTGGCCACTGAAGAGTCGCTGCGCGGGTCCACCGTCCGTGGGCTGCCGCCAGATGTGGTCGGCCGCGCCAAACACCACGCTCTCGCCGTCTGGGGAAAGTCCGGGACTCATGATGCTGCGCGGAGGCTGGGAAGCGCCGGGCGCGGGAAACGCCATCGTACGGGGAGCGGTCGGCTCGCGAACCTCGAGCTTCACGCTCGCGCGAAAGGGGATCGGTTCGCGGACACCATCCCGCACCGCAAACTTCCAGAGCCGTCCAGCATCACCGAGATACACGGCGTCGTTCGCGGGAGCGACGGCAAAGCTCCGGGTTACGAACACGCATGGGCGCGCCGTAAGAGTGGCGATCAGCCGCTCATCATCGTCCGCGAATCCAGCGAACACGAGGTGCTCCCCTTGAAAGGCGCCGCCACCAGGGTAGCCGCGGCCATAGAAGCCGCTTCCTGCGGCATCTGCCAGCACGCGCTCCATTGCTCCGCTGAGTGTGCGGAGCGTCTCCACAGAATCTGGAGCGACCAGTGCTTCGATGCGGGTATGGGGCCCAATTCCAGGCGCCTCATCGACCACCGACCAAGCGAGACGGCCATCCGGTAAATAGAAGACCGAACTAATCACGTTGCCACCCTCAATGATCTGCTCTGGCTCCCCTCCATCCAGCGCGACGCGGGCAACGCCGGCCCGGCCGCTAGGACAATGGAAAGAACGCGTGCGCAACCGCAGATACGCGATCGTGTTTCCATCGGGTGCCCAGGCGGGTCGCCCAGCCATGCTATCGTGCTTTACTTGATTGATTTGCCCGTCGGCCAAGTTCAGTACGAAGACGTTGCCGTCGCTCCCGTCGCGATTTGAGCCGAACGCCACTCGGGTGCCGTCGGGGGAAACCGCCGGGTCCAGGTCGTGATACGGCCCGAACGTGAGTTGCTCGGCCTCACCCCCTTCGACCGGCAGGCGGAACAGGTGGCC
>JBHIAV010000086.1:0-6350 GCA_046758745.1 Gemmatimonadota bacterium | reverse complement strand
CCGCCGAGCGCGGTCGCTCGCACGACACCGACGACCCTCTGATAGCCGTGGGCGAAGCCGAACGAGACGGCCGTAGCCGCCGCGGCCAGCCACGGGTCGCCCCACCACTCGGCGAGCACGTGAAGGGTGTAGCCGCGGTAAATGTACTCCTCGCCCACCGCAGCCACGATCGCCAGGAGGACGAAGCCACGCCGGTCCGCAGCAGAGCGCGGCATGAGGGCGAGCGCCAGGCCGCTTTCGCGCAGACCGAGGCGACGCCCGGTGCCGGTGATCAGCCACACGGCGAACAACCCGGCCGCCGTCGCGCCAGCCGCCCACAAGAGGGCGACGCCGGTGCCGGAGACGCTCCACCCGAGGGCCGCCGCGGGGATGCGCTGCCAGGCGGCCACGGCGAGCGTGATCCCGCCCAGCGCAGCCATCGAGAGGGCCGCCGAGACGTAGACGGCCGGTCTCGACGCGGTGATCTCCTCGACCTGGCTCTCCCTGATCCCCGTCGCAGCGGCCAGGACAGGTAGACCCGCGAGCAGGAGGAGCGCGAAGCCACGCGCGATCGAACTGGGCAGGAGCACCTGTAGATCCGTGGTCACCTCCTCCGACGGGAGACGCGGCCGAGCGCCCCGCGGGTCGGGCGCCCGGCACGCCGGGCCGGATCGATACGCGATCCGAGCGCCCGCGGCAACGGGGGGAAGCCCGCGACGACGCACCGCGGCCGCCTCACTGATCCACCGTTGACATGCTTGGCCCTCGGGCAGACGTTGGATTCGCACGAATCCGCGTCCTTCCACCGAGCACCTCGGGACCGCCGATGCAGCTCGCGATCGCGCAGTTCAAGCCCGTGAAGGCGTCGCCGTCGCTCACCCTCAAGCGGATCGAGGAGGTGTTCCGGTGCGTCAAGGCGCTCGACGTCGGACCGGACGTTCTCCTCTTCCCCGAGACGAGCCTGACCGGCTACTTCCTGGAGGGCGGGGTACGCGAGCACTCATGGCAGGCGGCGGCCCTGGCGACGGCGCTCGGGGAGCGATACGCCCGCGCCGAGGGACCGGACCGACCGCTGGACGTGGCGATCGGCTTCTATGAGGTGCACGAGCACCATCTCTTCAACTCCGCCCTCTACGTCACCCTGGGAGCTGGCAACCCGCGCGTCGTTCATGTGCACCGGAAGGTATTCCTGCCCACGTACGGCGTCTTCCAGGAAGACCGGTTCGTGGAGGCCGGAGGCGAGGTGCGTGCCTTCGACACCCGGTGGGGCCGTGCGGCCCTTCTCATCTGCGAGGATATGTTCCACTCCATTTCGGCGACCCTCGCGGCGCTGGACGGGGCCCAGGTCCTGCTTGTGCCGAGCGCCTCCCCGGCCCGCGGGGCCGAGCCCGGTATCGGGGCTCCAGGCAACGTGGACCGTTGGGCGCGTCTCGCCCGGGGGGCCGCCGAGGAGCACGGCGTCTTCGTCGCCGTCTCTCACCTGGTGGGCTTCGAGGGAGGAAAGGGGTTCGCGGGCGCCTCCATGGTGTACGGGCCGCGGGGCCACCTCATGCTGAGGGGACCGCTGTGGGACGAGGCGCTGCTCGAGGCACCGCTCGACTTCGCTGAGCTGACGGCGGCACGCGTGGAGGAACCGCTCCTTGCGGATCTCCGGCGCTCTCTGCCGCGTCTCTTGCAGCGTGGTATCGGGAACGGAGCGGATGCGGGGACCCGCCGGGAGGATCCTCGGGTGCCTGAGGGAGATGCTCCGGGCCCCGGGGGGAGGGCCGCTTCCCGCAGCGGCGCGAGGGCGGTTTCCCACCCCGACGGGGGGGCGGCCAGCACCGGCGCGGAGCCGGCTTCCGGCACTGACGCCAAGGCTGTGCTGCCCGAGCGATCCGCTGGGCCCGGGAGCGTCGTCTCCGCCGCTTTTCCGAGCGGAGGGGAGCAAGCGGCGTGTCCCGACCCCGGGGACGCCTCTCGCCTGGCGATCGACGAGGTGCTCGTAGCGGAGTGGCTCGTCCGTTTCCTGCGGGAGGAGATCCGGTTCCGCCGGGGGTTCGAGCACGCGGTCATAGGCCTGTCGGGCGGCGTCGACTCCGCCCTCACGGCCGCCCTGTGCGCGGAGGCCCTGGGACCGACCTCCGTGACCGCCTTCCTCATGCCGTACCGCACCTCGAGTCGCGAGAGCTGCGAGCACGCGCACCTGGTGGCTGATACGCTCGGGATCAACAGGGTCGAGGTCGACATCACGGAGGCGGTGGACGGTTACATCGCGTGCTACGAGCCGGACGCCGATGACCGGCGCCGCGGGAACGTCATGGCCCGGGAACGCATGATCGTTCTGTTCGATCAGGCCGCCAAGCTGAACGGGCTTCCGGTCGGTACCGGCAACAAGTCCGAGCGCCTCCTCGGGTACTTCACCTGGCACGCAGACGATTCACCGCCGATCAACCCGCTCGGAGACCTGTACAAGACTCAGGTGTGGGCGCTCGCTCGCCACGTGGGCATTCCGGCCGCGATCCTGGACAAGCCGGCCTCGGCCGATCTCATCCGTGGCCAGACGGACGAGGGTGACCTCGGCATCTCGTACCCGGAGGCCGACCTCATCCTCGATCTGCTCCTGAACGGCTGCAGCCCGGAGCGGCTCGCCGACTGCGGCTTCGACGCCGGTAAGGTGGAGATCGTGCGGGCCCGACTGGAGGGAACGCACTGGAAGCGCAACCTGCCGACCGTGGCCATGCTCTCGGCTACAACGATCGGTGAGTGGTACCTCCGACCGGTGGACTACTAGGCGAGGCAAGCCCGAGAAGCGTCCCGACCGTCCGGCCGGGGCAAGCGACGCCAGCCGACGCTTCGCGGACCGAGCGACGGAGCCCGCGCCGACGCTATGCGGGCCGCAAGGAAAGAGCGGGCGCCCCGACCCGCGGGAGTGCCCGCTCTCTTTCTCCCCTGCCCGCTACCCATACCCCCTAGGGGAATCGAACCCCTGTCTCCTGGCTGAGAACCAGGTATCCTAGGCCACTAGACGAAGGGGGCCCGTCCGGCAAGGAAAGCGTATTGTAGATTCTCGGGGCGGGATGTCAACCTCGGATCGCCGCACCGCTTCGGCTCCCCTCCGCGCCCGCTCGTGCGCCTCCGCAAGCCCGGCGGATGTAGAGACGACGCGGACGGCTTGCACCATTCGGCCGACGCTTCGACCTTCACGCCGCGACGACGCCACCCGCGGGCTCGGAGGCCGGTTGGACTGGGAGATGATCCACCTGTTCACTCATCCCTTCGCGATCGTCCTCGTGATCGCGGGCGCCGCCGTCGGGCTGGGTGGGTGGGCGGTGGGAGCGGAGAGGTTGGAGCGGTGGGGCATCATCTCCCTGCTGCTCGCCGGCATCTTCGCCATGCCGAGCTACGCCACCGGCATCGCGGCTGCGGACGTGGTATCGCAGCGGACCTTCATCCAGCCGTCCGTCGTACAAACGCACCGAACATGGGCCACCTGGGCCGCCGTCAGCCTCGTGACCAGTGGCATCTTCGCCGGCTTCTCGATCTCGCAGCCGACCGACGGACGGCTCCGGCGCTTCGTGCTGCTGGTCGGTGCCCTGGCAGCGGTGCTCACCGGCTTCGCGGCGAACCGCGGGGGACGGATCCAGCACGGGGAGCGGAGGGCGGAGGTGGTCCACACGCGGATAGCGGACCCACGGTGGCCCGCTTCGCTGAACCGGCTGCCCCCGTCGCCCGGCGCGCTGGACCGGGCGCTGCAGCCGCCCGCTGCGCCCCGCGCCGCCCGGAGTCGGAGAAGGTGCCGCTTGGAGGCCTTGGGCCGGCAGGTGATCGAGGAGAGAGAGGATGACTGATAGGAAAGCAGGCGTGCGAAACGCCCTCGCCGTCGGTGCGGCAGCCGTGGTCACGCTCGGGCTGCGGGGCGCGACGATGGTTCAGGAGTCCGCCGACCAGGCCGATCTCGAGGCACGCGCCCGAGACCTGCACGCCGAAGCGATCGTGATCGACGGGCACAACGACCTGCCATGGCGGATCCGCGAGGAGGCCGGCCTCGACTTCGCTCCCCTCGGCTTGGACTCGCGCCAGCCGGCCGGACACACCGACATGGTGCGACTCCGAGAGGGCGGCGTGGACGCGCAGTTCTGGGCAGCGTACGTGCCGGCGGAGAACGTCGGCGCGCAATCCACCGTGACCGTCCTCGAGCAGATCGACCTCATCAAGCGGCTTGCGGCGGCCTTCCCCGACCACCTCGAGATGGCGTACACGGCCGCCGACATCCGCCGCATCGCGGAGGAGGGCCGCGTCGCGTCGCTCATCGGCATCGAGGGCGGGCACACGATCGCCAACTCCCTTCCCGTCCTCCGAGAGCTGTACGGGGCGGGCGCCCGCTACATGACGCTCACCCACTCCAGGACCCTGGCGTGGGCCGACGCTGCGGGTGACGAGCCCACGCACGGTGGTCTCACCGACTTCGGCCGCGCGGTGGTGCGCGAGATGAACCGACTGGGGATGCTGGTCGACCTCTCCCACGTGACGCCGGAGGTGATGCGCGACGCGCTCGAGGTGGCGGAGGCACCGGTCATCTTCTCGCATTCCTCCGCCCGGGCGATCGCCGACCACCCTCGCAACGTTCCCGACGACGTTCTCAGGAGGCTCCCGGCGAACGGCGGAGTGGTGATGGTCAACTTCTACTCCGCGTTTCTCGTCCCCGAAGCCGCACGGATCCGCCAGGACCTCTTCCGGGAGTTACGGCGGCTCCGGGAGCAGTACCCCGACGACGAGGAGTACGAGCGGGCCAAGAAGCGCTGGCAGGCCGACCACCGAATTCCGGCCGGGACGGTGGGGACGATCGTAGACCACATCGACCACATCGCGCGAGTGGCCGGCATCGACCACGTCGGGTTGGGATCGGACTTCGACGGCGTGTCGAAGCTGCCGCAGGGTATGGAAGACGTATCGCGCTTTCCGGCGATCACGCTCGAGATGCTGCGGCGCGGCTACGGCGACGAGGATGTGAAGAAAGTACTCGGCGGCAATCTCCTCCGGGTCCTCGAGGAGGCGGAGCGCGCCGCCGCGCGGCTGCAGCGCGAAGGAGCGCCGGCCATCGAGCGACTTCCATTCCATGGGGCGGTGGCCGGACCGCCGGGCGGCTCGTGATTCCGAACCTACCCATCGTCGTGGGACGCGGTGACCCCGATCGGGTCAAGCGGGTCGCCGACTCCCGGTTCACCATGACCCAGCTCATGGCCCCCCAGGACACCAACCTCCTCGGCAACGTCTTCGGAGGGGTCATCCTGGCCGCGGTGGACAAGATCGCCTACGTGTGCGCCACTCGGCACGCCGGTCGTACCTGTGTGACGGCGAGCTTCGACCAGGTGGACTTCCGCTCCCCCATCGAGATCGGCGAGGTGGTGACGCTGTCGGCATCGGTGAACACCGTGGGATGTACATCGATCGAAGTCGGCGTGCGCGTGGAGGCAGACCACGTGCGCGGCGGCAACCGCCGGCACACCAACTCCTGCTACGTCACGATGGTGGCGATCGATGCGGACCGGCGCCCCGTGCCGGTGCCGCGCCTGGAGATCGTGTCGGAAGTGGAGTTGCAGCGGTACCGCGACGCCGAGGAACGGCGCGCGGCGCGGCTTGACCTGGCCGCCCGGCGGCGTCAGCGGCGAGCACCGTAAGCCGGCCGCGGCCGGATCTGGTGAAGGACCGCGCGGTGCCCCGGCATTACAGAAGCGATACCAAACCGTAAAAGATGAGCACCGCGGCCGCCATGGCCGCGCACTGTGCCGCGATCTGCCTCGGGGGCATCCTCGCCAGCAGGCCGAGCACTATTCCCACAAACACCGCCGCAAGGAGCAGCACGCCCAGCAACATCGATCTCTCCTTTCGACTCGCCGGCGACGCGGTCGGTGCTGCTGGTCACCCGCGGCCCATGAAGCCTAGGCGACCCGCGCCACCCGTCCACCCAAACCGGTTCAGTTCGGCCCGAATCGCGCCGATTCCTCGCCTTTCGTCTCGCCCTTGCGCTGAAGCTGCACCAGTTCGGGCATCCCCGACTGGATGGCGATTCGCTGCCCGGCGGGGGTGGCCGCCAGGCCGCCGAGCGCCGTTTCCCGGTACCGGACGTCCATCTTCCGTCCGACCTCCCCCATCACGTCGATCACCTCATCGGGCGGGATCGGGAAGTCCAGGCCGGCGAGCGCCATCTCGGCGGCCGCAATCGCCTGCACGGCCGCTGTCGCGTTCCGATACGCGCACGGGATCTCAACCAGCCCCGCCACAGGGTCGCAGATGAGGCCGAGCATCCCCTGGAGGGTGAGGGCGATGGCCTGGCCTACCTGCTCGGGAGTCCCCTCCTCCAGATGGGTGACCGCCGCGGCCGCCATGGC
>JBHIAV010000085.1:0-6492 GCA_046758745.1 Gemmatimonadota bacterium | reverse complement strand
CACCCGGAAGGCTACATCGCCCTCGTTCTGTTTACACACCCAATGAGGGTACCTCCAGATCGCTTAACCGATCACGGATGATGCTCGGAGGTTCGACACGCCACTTTCCGCAGCGGGAGTCGCACGACACGGGCCTCGGCGGAAGAGCCCGGCCGTCAGCGGCATGGCGTATGATAACTTAAGGGAGTGCGCCTGCATGGCGAACAAGCGCCAGCAGGGCGGGATCGGCTCATGTCCGGCCGACGGAGGCTCCCACGAGGAGGCCAGTATGCCCCGCCGCTGCATCACCCTGACGGTCGTCGTATCGTTGGCGCTCTTGACCGCGTCCTGCGCGACCTCGAAGAGGTTGAGGACCAGCGCCCTGGACTTCCTCTACCCGAAGGGCACCGAGGCGATCCCGCCGACCGATGTCAGGCTGACACTGCCCGTACGCGTCGGGATCGCCTTCGCCCCGTCCCAGGAGCTCGAAGAGGCGACGTTCACGGAGGTGCAGAAGCAGTCCCTCCTGTCGAGGATCAAGGCGGCGTTCGAGGGCCAGGAGGGCATCAGCTCGGTGGAGGTTATCCCGTCGAGCTACCTATCACCGCAAGGCGGCTTCGAGAACCTCGACCGACTTGCGGTCGCCTTCGGCATCGATCTGGTCGCGCTGGTGTCCTACGACCAGGTCCAGTTCAGCGAATCAGGCCGCGGCTCCCTGGCCTACTGGACTCTCGTGGGCGCCTATTTCATCAAGGGTGAGAAGAACGAGACCCGAACTCTGCTGGATGCGGTGGTCTACAGCATCCCGTCACGCGCCATGCTGTTCCACGCGACGGGCCAGAGCGGCAGCCGGGGACGCAGCACCCCCTTTGATGTGCCGAGGGATCTCCGCCGGGACAGCGCCCGGGGGTTCGAACAGGCGACCGAGGATCTGATCGCCAATCTCGGGGAGGCGCTCCAGGCGTTCCGCGAGCAGGTCGCCACGGGAACGGTGCGGGGCCCGGGAACGCCGGAGATCGCAGTGTACGATCCTTCCGGCGAGCCCGTCCGGACCGGCGGCACCAGAGGCGGGGCAGGAGCCCACGGACCCTCCGACCTCGTGGCCGCTGCGGTTCTTCTCTCGCTGGGGCTTCTGGCCCGATGGGGCCGGCGCGGATGATGTCCGGTGTCCGCATCTCGGCGATCCGTCGCTGGCCCTGGCTGACGCTTTCCCTCGTCGCGGCGGCCTTGCTGGCCGCGTCTGTGTCGGGCGCCGATCTGGCCCTCGAGTATCGCCGCTCCGCGGTGCAAGCGGGCCAGCTCTGGCGGCTTTTGACCGGTCAGCTGGTTCACTGGACGGCGCGGATGACCGCGACCGACCTCGGGGTCCTCCTCGCGCTCGGGGCGTGGATGGAGCGGCGGTGCCGCAGGCTCGCCGCCGCGTCACTGGCGGGAGCCGCCGTCCTCGTGGGCATCGGGGTGCACGTCCTGAGCCCCGGACTCGATCTGTACCGGGGAAGCTCGGGACTCGCCTCGGCTCTGTTCGTCGCGACCGCTCTCGATCTGGCGCGCGGACCTGGACGCCGATCGGCGCGCGCGGCCGCGGCCGCGGTGCTCTCGCTTTTCGCGCTCAAGATCCTCTGGGAGCTGTGGACCGGGCGAGCGCTGGCTGCGGGCGCCCTTCTCCCCGGGGTCAGCGTCCTGCCGCTCGTGCACCTGCTGGGGGGTGCCGCCGGGGTGCTCGCCTGCGCCGGGGACCGCCTGTTCCGGCGGCGCGGCCCCCGGGCCCTTGTCAGTCGGCGCGTCGGACGGCGCGAGGCCGGCCGCTCCGTCCCCTCCAGCTCGATGCGGGCCGAGGCGACCGAACGCTTCCCGGCCGTTGGGCGAAGCCCCGCACCGACCGGCGCTCGATGACGCGTCCTATCAGGGTCTCGATCGCCCGGACCTGGGGGTGCTCCTCCGGGGACATGAGCGAGATCGCGTCACCGGCGGCACCGGCGCGCGCCGTGCGCCCGATCCGGTGCACGTAGTCCTCAGCGACGTTCGGCAGATCGAAGTTGACCACGTGAGCGATCCCCTCCACATCGATGCCGCGCCCGGCGATGTCGGTGGCGACCATGATACGGGCCCGCCTCTGCCTGAAGGCCTCAAGCGCCCGAGTGCGCTGGGCCTGGCTCCGGTTGCCATGCAGCACCGTCACGTTATGACCGCGGCCCTCCAGGTGGCGGGCCACCTTGTTGGCGCCGTGCTTCGTGCGCGTGAACACGAGCGTCTGGCCCCGCGCCTCGTTCTCGAGCAGATGATTCAGCAGGTCCCGCTTGCGCTCTCGAGCGACCGGGATCAGCGACTGCCGCACCCCCTCGGCGGGCGCCGAGCGGCGCGGGGCCACTTCCACGTTGACGGGATCCCGCAGGATCTCCCTCGAGAGACGGCGGACCTCGTCGGGCATCGTGGCCGAGAAGAACAGCGTCTGACGGCGGGCGGGGAGCGCTCGGATGATGCGGCGCACGTCCCGGATGAACCCCATGTCGAGCATGCGATCCGCCTCGTCCAGGACCAGAACCTCCAGACACCTGAAATCGAGGTTGCCCCGCCCGATGTGATCGAGGAGCCGACCGGGCGTGGCCACCAGGACGTCGACCCCGCGGCGCAGCGCCGCCTCCTGCGGCTGGAGACTGACGCCGCCGTGGATGACGGCCGAGGCCAGGCGCAGGTGGCGGCCGTAGGCCCGCAGCGACCCGTGCACCTGAAGCGCGAGCTCGCGCGTAGGGGTCAGGATCAGGCCCCGCGCCCCGCCGCGCCTTCCCGCGCGAAGGCGGTGCAGAAGCGGCAGCGTGAAGGCGGCGGTCTTTCCGGTCCCGGTCTGGGCGCAGCCGATCAGATCGCGCCCGGCGATGACGCTGGGGATTGTCCCCCGTTGAATGGGCGTGGGCGCCCGGTAGCCCTCTTCGCTCACCGCACGCGTGATCTCGTGCGCGAGACCTAGTTCTGTGAACGACACGATTCTCGAGCCTCCTTCCGCCGGCGCATGGGGCGCGGCGGTACATGATCCCGGTCGCAGAGGTGCGGCCGGGCTCGTAGCGTGAACCTTGGAGAAACGTTATGGTTCTAGCGGCTTAGGCTGGAACCCGCTCCTGAGCGGGTCGACTCCGGAAGGCGAAGGCTGCCTGCTCACGGTTCAGTAGCGCAGTCATCATAGGTCACGTGCAGCCGTATGTCCAGCACTATTATTCGCCGCGCCGCTTCGGCCATCTTGGATGGCGGGTCTGTTTCGCACGGAGGGGACGGCGGGCGCACAAGGCGTTCCCCCGGCACGCCGCTTCCCTGGTCCCGGACCCCGACCTCAAGGACAGTGGCCATCCCGCTTCAACTCGAGCTCGTAGTCGCGGATGCTCTGGCTGTCCTCGGCGTCGGGATCGATCTCCAGATAGAGCCGGAACTGTGAGCAGGCGGTCCCGAAGTCTCCGTTCCGATATGCCAGCAGACCCGCTTCCCGGTGGGGGCCGGGACGGTCGGGATCGAGGCGGATCGACTCTCGAAAGGCTGCCATCGCCTCGGCCTTCAGGCGCTCCTGCACCTCGGGGGACTTCTCGGCCTCGGCCTTCTTGAGCTTCAGCCGGCCCAGGAGGAATTGGGCCTCCGGGTCCTCGGACATCTCGGACAGGGCGCGGTTCAGCTCATCTTCGGCGAGACGGAGCCGACCCATCTCCATGTTGAGGCGGGCGTCTTCGCGGATGACCGGGCGGATGCGCCGCCGGAACGCCTCCTGGTCCCGGGATCTTCCGGCGCGGACCTGCCCGGGATGGGTCGCGGTCCATTGTTTGGCGGCCTCGATGCGGGCGGACAGGCGCGGGTGGCTGCCGAAGAAGAAAACCTCCGCTTTGCCCGACTCCCCGTGCTCGTCCAGGAGAGCCTCGTACACGAGGTGCGCTTCGCCCACGTCGTAGCCCGACGCCGACATCTTGGCGAAGCCCCCGTCGTCGGCCTCGCGCTCCAGCCTCCGCCCGTAGCCGTTCACGGCGGCGATGATGGCAAGACTCAGCCCCAGGCCCAGCAGGACGTCCGAGAGGACACCTATCCGGGCCGCCTTGCCGTACTTGCCTTCGGAGACCGCATGCCCCTCCTCGCTGGCGACGATCACGGCGCCGGCGATGGCGGCGATGGAAAAGCCGATCTGCTTGTTCCGGACACTCCGCTGGAACCGCAACATGTGGCGGTTCTCCACGTGGGTCATCTCGTGGCCGAGGACCGTGGCCAGCTGGTCCTCGTTCTCCATCCGGGCCAACAGACCCGTATGGACGTAAAGGGAACCCGTGGGGTAGGCGAAGGCATTCAGAGTGGGGTCCTCGATCACCGACACCCGGTAGGAGAGGTACGGGTTGGCCGCCATGGCCGGCGGGTTGAGGCGCTGGACAACCTCCTCCAGGTAGTCCACCAGGAGAGGGTCCTGATAGATCTTGACATTCTTGCGAAGCTTCGCCTCCTCGGCGCGGGCGTCCTCCCAGAGCCGCTTCTCGTCCCGGGCGGGCTCGAACGCGACATCGGCGCTGGAGATCGGCGGGAGATTCGTCGTGGCGCACGAGGTCGCGAAGGCGGCAAGAACCAAAGAGGCGATGCGGCGAAGCGACTCGGAAGGACGCGGGAGGCCGCCTCGCACGGCAAGCTTCGCTCTGCACAAGACGGCGCCGCCACGTGCCTGGCTCTTCCTCGTGACCAATTGGGCCCCCATCCCGGCTTGCCGGTCATTGTACCGCCCCGGGGTCTCGATGGCCAATGTTCCGCCCGGGAGAATGTGAGCATCCTCCTCCGAGTCGATCTCCGCCCCCGCCGGCCCCTGCCCTCCACGACGGCTCGCAGCACGGCGCCTCATCGCTAGCCTCTTCGGCGCCATTGAGCAAGTCCTCCTCTGTGGAGGCCCCACTCTGCCCCGTCGCGCTGCCGATCAGCGTTCACGATCCGCGGAATCGGTGTTCACAATCGACCGGAATGAGTGTTCACGATGGCCCGGAATACGCACCAGGTCACACCTCAATGCCAGACGGGGCCCGGCGAGGACTTACTTCAGGTCCACGCGCGCCACGAACCAGGGGTGCCCCAAACCCGGGATCTGCCGATAGAGATCGGTGTCGTGCATCGGAAGGCCCTCCTTGAGCACCTCTCATACACGAGACCGGCACCCACGGCAATTGCGGAAGGACCAAGTTGATTGGGCCTGCGTCCCCGATCGCTGGCTCGGGACATTCAGCGGCCTATTGACGGACCCTCGATTCGAGCCCGGAACCCACCCGCAGACCTCTCTTCATCTGCAAATTCCTCCGCGAGCTTCCTTGACTCTGTACCTAGGTCCAGGGTTTATCTTTGCGTTGGAGGTGAGAGCTGTGGAAGGGCTGACGATCGGTCGACTCGCTCGAGAAGGTTGGGTCAATATCGAGACGGTCCGGTACTACGAACGACGTGGTCTGCTCCCGCGACCACCACGACGTCCCTCGGGGCATCGAGTGTTCCCGCCATCGGCCGTCCGCGTCCTGCAATTCGTGAGGGAGTCTCAGGCGTTGGGGTTTTCTCTTAAGGAGATCAAAGAGCTCTTGTCCCTGCGAATCCAACCCGGCCGGAGCTGCGCCGATGTGCGTGGCCGGGCGAAGCTGAAAATTGCCGACATCAATCAGCGGTTGCGGACCCCCGAGGCGATGCGCCAATCCCTCGTCAAGCTCGTGGCGGCCTGCTCGGGCCGGGGCCCTATCTCCGACTGCCCGATCCTCGAAAGCCTCGATTCCGCTGGAGCCCGTTGATGCTGACGGTCGATCTGATCTACGACCGCGATTGTTCGAACGCGGATCAGGCTCGGAGAAATCTCCGCCAGGCGCTGGCGGTGACGGATCGTCCCGTGAGCTGTCGCGAATGGGTCCGGATCGCCCTCGAGACGCCTCGACGTCTGCGCCGATTCGGGTCGCCCACGATTCTTGTCCAGGGGAAGGACATTCTCGACGCGCCACCACTGAACGGAGCTGCGGCCTGCCGCATCTACAGGTCCAATGATGGACACCGATCGGGAGCGCCCACCGTCGAGACCATCGTCCGGGCCTTGAGCCGAAGCGCAGGCGCTGGTCGTGATTCAGGAGGGCGTTGGAATCGCGCAGGCGGTGTGGCCTTGCTCCCGGGGATGGTCGCCGCATTTCTCCCGGCCGTGAGCTGTCCCGCCTGCTGGCCAGCTTACATGGGGCTTCTCTCCGGTCTGGGGATCGGGTTTCTTTCGGATGCAGACAACCTGCGGCTCGTGACCGTCGGGCTGCTGGGCGCAGCCCTGTTGGCGATGGCGGATGGCGCGCGCCGCCGCCAGCGGTACGGACCCCTTCTCCTGGCCGCGGGGGGCTCCGTCGCGATGGTGCTGGCGAAGTTTCTCTTCCAGGCGCCGCTCATCGCGCACGCCGCCGTGGTCATCATCGTCGCGGCTTCAATCTGGAACGCTCTGCCCAGGAAGTCTTATGGCGGCTCCTGTCCGTCCTGCAAGCCAACAGGGTCGGACTCATCTTCAAT
>JBHIAV010000084.1:0-6800 GCA_046758745.1 Gemmatimonadota bacterium | reverse complement strand
GCCGCCGGACGCCGCGGGGCTCTTTACCGGACGGGCCGCTGGACGCCGCCGGGTAGGAGCCGCCATCGTGTAGCCGTCCCAGCAGCGCGAAAAGGAGAAGGAGCCATGCGAGGGATCCGAAGCCCGCGAAGCTCGGGAGTGGCCCATGGACTCGCGCGCGCCATCGGGCCGGCGCTGCTCATCGCCCTCCTCCCCGATGCGGCCGCCCCGGCGCAGCAGCCGGAGTTCGAGACGACCCGCATCGCGGACGGCGTCTACCGGTTCCGCTACCGTTTCCACAACAGCCTGTTCGTGGTGACGCCCGAGGGGGTGATCGCGTTCGACCCCATTTCGCCGGAGGCGGCGAGCCACTACGCGGCCGAGATCCGGCGGCTTGCCCCGGGCAACGAACTGCACGACCTCGTGTACAGCCATGACCATGCGGACCACATCTCCGGGGCGCCGACGCTCTTCCGGGAGCTGCAGGAAGTCCCGATCATCGCACACGAGAACGCGTACCCGAAGCTCGCCGCGGCCAACGATCCGAACCGGCCGCCGCCGGACATCACCTTCACCGAGAAGGCCGTCCTGCGCCTCGGCGGGCAGACGGTAGAGCTCCACTACCTCGGCAAGAGCCACAGCGACAACATGCTCGTGGCCTACCTGCCCGGGCCGAAGATCGTCTTCGCCGTAGACTTCGTGTCACATCAGGCGGTGGGCTATCGCGACCTCCCCGACTGGCACTATCCGGAGATGTACGACGCGATCGAGCGGCTGCAGGAGATCCCGTACGAGAGGATCGTGTTCGGGCACGGACCGCCGGGGGACCGCTCATCGATCGAGGGACAGCTGCGCTACTACCGGGAGCTGCGGGAAGCGGTGAGGGAGGCGATCGAGGCCGGCGCCTCGAAGGAGGAGGCGATGGAGCGGGTCAGCCTCCCCCGGTACCGGCAGTGGCGCGGGTACGACGACTGGTTTCGCATGAACGTCGGGAAGATGTACGAGTGGCTGAGTGCGGAGAGGGAGTGAGGGGTCGGGCGCGGCGGGTGCGTGACGCGGGCAGAACGACCGGCCCGGCCGGAGCGGCCGCCAAAGCCGCCGCCAAAGCCGCCGGGAAAGCCGCCGGGAAAGCCGCCGCCAAAGCCGCCGGCGCCCACCATGGCTGAGCGCTCCCCGTCGCCGCGCATCGCGGAGCTGTCGTGGGGGCGGATCGACGTGGAGGGCGGCCGCTCCTTCAAGGACGCCAAGCTCTTTCCCGGCGGAGCGCGCGAGTGGGACTGGCGCGAGACGGGGACCCGGCACGTCCCGGGCATCCAGCCGGCCGACGTCGAGGAGCTCCTGGAGCGTGGCGCCAGGGTCGTGGTTCTCTCGAGAGGGATCTACGAGCGGCTCCAGGTGTGCCCCGAGACCCTCGACGTACTGGAAAGGCGTGGCGTCGGCGCGCACATCCTCCAGACCGAGAAAGCCGTAGCTCTCTACAACGAGCTGCGGGAGAAGGAGTCGGTCGGCGGGCTCTTCCACTCGACCTGCTGAAGCGGGCCGCTCGCGCCGCCGTGTCCCCCGCATCGGCGGGCGTGCACGACACAGAGCCACCGCCGGCCCACTGGTTTTTCTCCTTGGACCGGGTATATTCGTGAACGCGAGGAAGCGGGTCCCTGTCCCGTGCGCTTCTGAGGTCGATTCATGCCTGCAGTGCGCCGCTCTTCCGCCTCGTGGCTGGGATATCGTCCGCTACCTTCGGGTACATTCGATCGCCCGTCGCACATTGCTCCCGAGTGGGCTGGCCGCAGCGTAGACGACGAACTCTGGCCCAGCTCCGTCTCGAGTGTCGTCCCGTCGACTCGCACTGCCGCAGTCCACCCGACGCGTCTCGGCGAGTTGGAGAATCAACCCGCTCGACGGGCCAGTCGTTGCTTGAGTCGCTCGAAAAGGAGGGAAACGCCATGCCGACCGCACGCCCCCGAACCGAGGTGGAGCAGGAGATCAAGGAGACCCTCGGCCTCGTCCCGAGCTTCTTAGACCGGATCCCCGACGCCGTCTTCGACTACGAGTGGACGCTCTTCAAGCGCTACGAGTTGGACGAGACGTTCATCCCGAACAAGTACAAGGAGCTGATCGGGGTGGCCCTACACTCGGAGACCAAGTGCCGCTACTGCACTCTCTTCCATACCGAGGCGGCGAAGATGTTCGGCGCGACGGTTGAGGAGATACAGGAGGCGGTGCACTACGCGAAGCACTCGCTTGGGTGGAGCGCGTACCTGAACGGGATCCGGGCCGACTACGACACGTTCGCCGAGGAGCTCGAGAAGATCGGCGAGTTCATGACAGCCAAGGCCTGATGAGGGTCGAGCGGCTGACGCCGACGGTCCTGCGACTCACCCTCCACGCGTACGAGATGGCCGCGCTCCTGGCGGTTGCGCGGTGGGCGGTGCAGGGGGCCGAGGGTGAACTGCCGCCGGAGGCGATCGACCAGCTCCGAACCATTCTCGACAGCTACGATTCCGCAACGCGCCGGCCGGCTGCAGGGTAGGGGACCGCCGGCGCGTCCCCTTCGCCTCGTGGCACTACCGTCCGCCGTATCTCAACCGCCAGCGGCTCGACATCGCGGAGACCTCCGAGCGAATCGAGGAGCCGCTCCTCTTCCACCTCCCGTTCGGCGCTCGGCTCGACCGGCACCTCGCCGAGCGCAAGCAGCCGACCGACCACCCGGCCGGACTGGGCGAGATCACCGGCGTGAGGATCACCCTTCCGGCCGGCCGGAGGCCATCCGCAGCCCTGCGCGGCGTCGAGGAGCTGGGGGTGGCGAGCTTCGCGCCCGCAGAGGATCAGCCCTTCGAAGACAACGCCGCCGAGGGTCGGCGCTCCGAAGGAGGAGGGCATCTGATGGTGGTGACGTTCGACGGAGGTGCGGCGGGCCGGAGCGAGGACTTTCGACCCGACCTGCCGCTGGTGTTCCGCTGGTAGACTCTCTCCTGGGGCCCGCTCTCGCCGCTCGCGCTATTCCTGCTTCCACAGGCCTATCACCCGGCCGTCGGGGACCAATGCACGACGGGCCTGCCCATTGCTCGCTCCTTGCTGTGTGTGGTTGTTCGAGCTACTTGACCTCGCCGCCTCCGCCCAACCGCCGCCACTGCGGGTAGGGGAAGATGTCCACCAGCTCGCCCGCCCGCTGCCGCTCCTGCATCCCCTGCCAGAACTCGGCCCGGAAGAGGTCCCGGTGAGCCTTCAGGAAGTCCGGCTTCAGGCGCTCCGGGATGGCGAGGAAGGTCGGGAACTCCTCCGGGAAGATGTCGCGCTCGCCCACGTGGAACCATGCCTCTCCCGCCAGCTCGTCCTCGGGATGCAGGGGCTCGGGCAGGTGGCGGAAGACGCACTCGGTGAGAAGAGACAGCTCGTCGTAGTCGTAGAAGACGATCCGTCCGTGGCGGGTGACCCCGAAGTTCTTGATCAGCATGTCGCCGGGGAAGATGTTCGCCGCGGCCAAGTCCTTCACCGCGCGCCCGTAGTCGAGGAGGGCGGCCAGTCCGGCCCGCTCGTCCCCCTGCTCCATGACGCGCCTCAGGTACAGGTCCAGGGGCGTAAGACGCCGTTCCGTGTACAGGTGCTCGATCGCCACTCGCTCCCCATCCACCCGAACCGTGCTCGGCGCCTCCTCCAGCAGCTCCCCGAGCACCTCGGCCGAGAAGTGATCCGTCCGGAGCTGCAGGTGCTCGAACTCCTGCGCGTCGGCCAGTCGGCCCACCCGGTCCCGCAGGAAGACGAAGCGGTAGCGCTCCCGCACCGCCTGCCGGCTCATCTGCTTCGGCGGCGCGAAGCGGTCCTTGATCACCTTGAACACGACGTTCAGCGAAGGGAGGGTGAAGACGCTCATCACCATCCCCCGCGTGCCCTCGGCCACCTCGAACCGGGCTTCGGGTCGTGCCAGGTGCTCGCGAAGGCGCTGGTACAGCTCCGTCTTTCCGTGCCGGTTGTAGCCGATCGAGGTGTACAGCTCGTCCACCCGCTTGTGCGGCATGAAGGAGCGGAGGAAGTCCACCAGAGCGCGGGGCCGGCCGGCGTCCACGTGGAAGTAGGACCACGAGAACCCGAACACGATGCTCGCCTCGTCGGGGGTCAACAGCACCGCGTCCACGAACACGCCTCGCTCCCCGTTGAGGAGGGGGAGGATGAGGGGCGTGGTGCCGAACGAACCTCGGATGCGCCCGACCACGTAGGCGCCCTTGTTCCGGAAGAAGAGGGAGCGGACGACCTCGAGCGCCTCCATGCGGTCGTCGCCGCCCGTCCGACGCAGCTCCGCGGCGACGGCGCGCGACGCGAGCTCCGCATCGCGGCCGAGGTCGCGGAAGGGGGCCCTCAGCCCCAGGTCGGAGAGGACGCGCCGCAGGAGCTCGGCGCTCGGGCGCTCGGCGGGGTAGGTGCGGAAGGGGGCAGGGCGTCGTGCGAGATCGGCGGGCCGGAGGGGCGAGCTGCGGCCCGACAGGCCGGCTTCGGGCACCTCGGACTCCCCGGGCGCGCCGGTCTCGTCGCCCAGGAACTCCTCCTCGGGCCGCACGCCGACCGTGCCGAGCACGCGCCGGCTCACCGAATTGAAGAAGGTACGCGCGATCTCGGCCTCCTCCCGGGGCTCGGTGAGCCGCCGGTACTCCGCCTTCGCCGCGCGCCACAGGTCCGGGTGAGGCGCGCCGTCCCCGAGGGCGGCGCGCAGGGCGGCTACGATGCTCTCCACCTGCAGGCGGTACAGGATGAGCCGCTCCGAGGCGGCGGCCTGGGCGCCCCGCCAGTCGCGGGCCTCGAACAGGCGCTTGGAGCGCCGGGCGATGCCGCGGAAGCGCGCGTGATAGTCCTCGAACGCTTCGAGGATCTGTGCCGCGGCACCGCGCGCCGCCTGGCTCCGGCCGCCGGTGGACCCCGCGCCGAAAGGGACGGGGCCTCCGCCCAGCTCTCCCGAGAAAAGGCCGCCCATCACGGGTGCCCGGACCTCGGATGAGGTGCCGGCCGGCGGCCGACCGCCTTGCGCGGGATCCGGCTTCCCGAGCGTTTGTCTCGCGGCCCGGCGGCCGCTAGTGTTCGGCCCCGCGCCGCGGTCATCGCCCGGCAGACGCTAGTGTTGAAACGCGCAAAGTCACCAGCTACGGACCATCCATGACAACGAGGACCGATTCGTCCATCGAGCAGCGAACCCCGCCGGAGAGCGGTCTCATCACCATGCAGGATGGGCAGCTCCGCGTGCCAGACCAGCCCGTCATCCCCTTCATCGAGGGCGACGGCATCGGACCCGACATATGGGCCGCCGCGCAAGAGGTGCTCGACCACGCCGTGCGGGTCGCGTACGGCGAAGCGCGCCGCCTCGACTGGCTCGAGATCCTGGCCGGCGAGAAGGCGAACGCGCGTGTCGGAAGCTGGCTGCCCGACGAGACCCTGGCGGCGATCGGGCGGCACCGGGTTGCCATCAAGGGTCCCCTCACCACGCCGGTCGGCGGCGGATTCCGATCGCTGAACGTGTCTCTCCGCCAGCAGCTTGACCTCTTCGCTTGCGTGCGGCCGGTTCGATACTACCGGGGCGTGCCCTCCCCGGTGAAGCGACCGGAAGCGGTGAACATGGTCGTGTTTCGCGAGAACACGGAGGACATCTACGCCGGGATCGAGTACCGCGCGAGGAGCGTGGAAGCCAGCCGGCTGATCCGCTTCCTCGAGGAGGAGCTGGGCGCCCAGTCCATCCGCTTCCCGGAGTCGAGCGCCATCGGGATCAAGCCGGTCTCCGAGGAGGGAACGAAGCGCTTGGTGCGGGCGGCGATCCGGTACGCGGAGGAGCAGGCGCTCGAGAGCGTCACGCTCGTTCACAAGGGCAACATCATGAAGTTCACCGAGGGCGGCTTCCGCGATTGGGGCTACGAGGTGGCGCGCGAGGAGTTCGGGGCCCGGCCGCTCGACGGCGGCCCGTGGCTCCAGACCGCTGCCGGCGTGCTCGTCAAGGACGTGATCGCCGACGCCTTCCTGCAGCAGATCCTCACGCGGCCCTCCGAGTACGACGTGATCGCCACCATGAACCTGAACGGCGACTACATCTCCGATGCGCTGGCCGCGCAGGTCGGGGGGATCGGCATGGCGCCGGGGGCGAACATCAACTTCGAGACGGGTCACGCCGTCTTCGAGGCCACCCACGGCACGGCGCCCAAGTACGCCGGCCAGGACAAGGTGAACCCGAGCTCCCTCATCCTGTCGGGCGAGATGATGCTCCGCTACCTGGGGTGGAACGAGGCCGCCGACCTCATCGTGTCGGCGCTCGAGAAAACGATCGCCGAGAAGCGGGTGACCTACGACCTGGAGCGGCTGATGGAGGGCGCCACGCTGCTCCGGACGAGCGAGTTCGGCCGGGCGATCGTCGAGTACATGTAACCGCTCCTCGGCCGATGAACCGGGCTCGGGGCAGTCCGCGGCTTCCGCGACGCCTTTTTACCCCTGGTGATGCGACTCGCCGCTCAGCGACCGAGTCGAGAGCGAAGATCGATCGGGCGAAGAATCTGGAAGTCGGTCCGCCCACCGAGCCGCAATAGCGCCTCGTCGCCCGTAACGAGTGCGTCCGCACGCCCCGCCGCCGCGAGCTCCAGGAACTTCTGGTCCTGCCGGTCCGCGCACAGGGGGAGCTTGGGCCGGTCCCTTCGGCGAACCCGAACCATATCGGCATAGGGAAGGAAGTCGCCGAGCAGCGCCTCGATGTCCTGGTCGTCGAGCTGGAACTTTGGGTAGGCGAGGACGCGCACGAGCTCGCGTGCCGTCGCCGTGTCGATGAGCGGGGTAATCTCTCCCGCCAGCCAGCTGTG
>JBHIAV010000083.1:0-7103 GCA_046758745.1 Gemmatimonadota bacterium | reverse complement strand
GATAACACGATGCCGAGTCTACACTGACTCGTCAAGGAAGGTTGCCCAGCCCGCCCTGGGGGAATAGGCGTGAGGCGCCTAAACGAGCTATAGTAGAAAGGGATTGCGGCGCTGGCCGAGCCTTCGCAGCTCGGCAGCTCGCCCTTGCTCATCCATTTCGCTGGAGGTAGCCGTGCCGAACACCGTTCGACGGGTGGACTACTATTACTGCACCGTCCCCAACCGGGCGGGCCGGGGTGCCCAGGTACTGAACGCCTTCAAGGACGCGAGGGTGAACTTCCTCGCCGTCCACGCGTTCCCGGACCGCGCACAGGCGCAGATCGACTTCTTCCCGGAGAAGCCGAAGGCTTTCCTCAAGGCCGCCAAGGAAGCCGGGATCAAGGTGAGCCCCAGGAGGACCGCCTTCCTCGTCCAGGGGAGGGATCGGGTCGGCGTCGTGGCGGAGGTCCTCGAGAAGCTTGGGAATGCAAAGGTAAACGTAACGGCGCTGGATGCCGTGAGCACGGGGGGCAAGTTCGGGGCCCTTCTCTGGGTGAAGCGCCAGAACGTGAACAAGGCAGCCAGGGTCTTGGGCGCCAAGAGGAAGTAGGCGAGCCGTCCCGCCGGCATGAAGAAGCTGAAATGCGGGCGCCCTATGAGCCAGGCACAAGCACGGCCTTGCCGATCAACTGACCCTCTTCCAGCGCTCTCAAGCCGGCCTTGCTCTGGTCCAATGGAAGCGTCCGGTCTACGACGGCACGTACGACGCCGCGCCTGACCAGATCGAGTGCTTCGGACAGGTTATCGACCCCGTGTCTGAATTCCGACGGGACGTGCACGCCTCTCCTGCCGGGAGCCCCTTGGCTGGCTATGGCAGTCTCGCGCGGGGGGAAGCTCGGGGTGCCGGCCGGCGGCTAGAGGCGATGCAGACGAACCGGAACCGGCTCAGGCAGCATGTCTTTCATCTGGCGGACGACGTGGGCGAGCGCAACGTGTACCGTCCGCATGCGCTCCGCGCGGCGGAGGAATACCTCAGGAGCGTGTGGATCGAGCAAGGCTACGAGGTGAGGACACAGGTCTATCAGGTAAGTGGCGTGCGCTCCGCGAACCTCGAAGTCACGCGTCCAGGATCATGCTGTGCCGGACGAACCATCCTCCTGGGCGCACATTACGATACCGTGCGAGGCAGTCCGGGAGCCGACGACAACGCGAGCGCGGTCGCCAGTCTTCTGGAGTTGTCCCGCCTGTTTGCCGTCGCCGCGCCGGGTCTCAGCGTCAGATTCGTCGCGTTCGTCAACGAAGAGCCACCCTTCTGCTTCACCGGTCAGCAGGGCAGTGTCGTCTACGCGCGGTCGGCGTCTCGTCGGCGCGACGACATCTGGCTGATGCTGTCGCTCGAGATGCTCGGCTACTATCGTCGCGAGCCGAACACGCAGCGCTATCCTCCCTTTCTGAGATTCTTCTATCCGGATCGCGGCGATTTCATAGGCTTTGTGTCCAATCTGACGTCGCGCGGCTCGTTGCGTAAGCTGGTTGGAGCTTTCCGCGATGCGTCGGATTTCCCGGTCCACTCCCTGGCGATGCCGCCGATCGCTCCCGGCCTTGCCTGGAGCGACCACAGGTCCTTCTGGCGACACGGCTACAAGGCGGTCATGGTCACGGACACCGCGTTCTACCGCAATCCGCATTACCACACCCCGGAGGATACGGCCGCAACCTTGGACTACGACGCTCTCGCGGCGGTGACGGAGGGCCTGTTCGGGGCGATCTCGCGGCTCGCGGCCGTCGAGACCCAGGAGAGGTTTGAGCGGGCCCGCACCTTCGCTGCGCCCCACAGGGCTGATTCGCGAAGCTGATTTGAACAATACAGGTGGATGGCGAAAGTGCTGAAGCGCAACCCGCCGCTCGAGCTGGCGCTGCTCTTCTTAAGTCCCCTCGTAGCCCCGTCCCTTGAACCCCAGAGCGTGGTTTCACGATCGCGCGCGGACCTCCGCCGTGCGGGGCCACGGGACCGCTCGGAAGGCGCGTTGGAGGCAGCTCGGAACGTACGTCTACTCTTTGAGGAGACTTATGAGACGGAGGGCGTTCGCTGGAGCGTTGGCGTCGATGTCGTTGTTGAAGAAAGCGTAGAGCGTGCGTCCTGAGAGGTGTGGCCGGAACCGCTCCGCCCACTCAGAAAGCTCGGTGTCCGGATAGTCGTAGTCGTATAGCCGCCTGCCCAGCCCATGGAACCGAGTGTAGAGGAAGTCGGTGCTGACGACCACGTCGGATGGCAGCTTCGGGTGACTGACCGACACGAACGCTGCCCGGTGGTGCCCCAGCAGTTCCCGTACTTCGTCACACCACCACGACGGGTGCCGGAACTCGAACGCGTGTCGCACGGACTCCGGCAGAAGTGTCAGGAAACCCTCGAGCCTCATGACATCGCGGTGCAGCGAAGGCGGTAGCTGCCACAGCACGACCCGAAGCGTTCGAATCTCCAGGAGGCGTTCCAGAGTCCGCTCCAGCTCCTCTTCGACGTCGACCAGCTTCCGGTAGTGGGTGATCCTCCGATGCCCCTTGGCGACGAAGTGGAAGGTCTCTGGGAGGCGACGGTTCCAGCCCGCAACCATCCCGGCGAACGGCACCCGATAGAAAGAGGCGTTGAGCTCGACCGTGTCGAACCGCTCCGCGTAGTAGGTCAACCGCTCGCGCGGGGCGAGATTCGCCGGGTAGAAACGCCCCGTCCAGTCGTCGTACGACCAGCCGGACGTCCCCACGTGAACGGATCCCGATTCCGGACTCACCTTCAGGGGCCCTCCCCAACCCGGAGCCGCCGGCGACCTACCCCTTGGGTCGAAGCAGCTCCTCGAAGGACGGGTAGTCCCACACGGGCTCGAGATAGGGATTCGCGTGGAACCACATCATGGGGTATCGGATCCCGACGGCGGCGTACTGCCGCCCTGCCCGCGAAGGAGCAGTCTGGCCAGCGCCTCGAGCCGATCGCCCCAGTACTCCTTCGTCTCCGCCGCCGCGGCCTTGCTCGGCAGCTTCCGGTGCTGGAGGGCCACCTGGCTCTTCGCGTCGCCCTTGGCCGTGAAGTAGACCTCCACCGACGTCTCATCGGGCCAGGTCATGCGCATGGACTTCTCCCGCGTCGACGTCCGGATCTCGAGGTCGACGCCGGGTAGCCAGCGCTCGCGCCGGCGCTTCTCGCTGAACGCCCGGTAGAGCTTCGCGATCGGCACAGCGATCGTCTTGCTCTTGTTCGCCTCGAAGTCGCCGCCGCGCCTCTGGCCCACCTCGCGCAATCCGCGGATTCGCTCGTAGCCGACGGTGACGGTCTGCGCCCACCAGCCCGAGACGTCGTAGTTCTCGTACACGTGCTCCGCGATCTTTCGATGCGGCATCCGGGTCGCATCGATCGCGTCGAGTGCGCGCACCCACTGCTTCCAGCTCTTCCCGGTCCTGACGCGAACCGCGTCGTCGCTCATGCCGGCGAGCCTGGCGTAGTCCGCCGGCAGGGGGTTCTTTTTGTCGAGGAGCTTCGAGCGGGCGGTGGTGTAGGATTCGCCCGTTTTGTCCATGCGGCGGCGAACGAGGCGCTTGAGATCCTTGTCCTTCGGCATCTCGGTCTCTCCTTTGGTCGGGCCACAGCACACCGCTCCCCAGCAGCGGCGCCCTGCGGCAGACTCAAAGGCTCGTCGATGCCGATCCGGAGGTATGCCCTCCTTTGCCTCCCGGAGGACCCTCGCCGGGGTAGGGTCGAGGAAGTTGGGCGGGGATCACCGCCGACGCCCCGACGATGCACGGCTCGCTCGGATGGGGCAAGGGACGGGGCAAGGGAGGCGGCTCGGCGAGCAGCCCTCTCCCCGCGGGCCAGTTCGACGGCGCCTCTTCCCCGGGACGACCCGGCTGCTGCTCGTACTGGCCCTGATCGCCGCGGGATGCTCGGGGCGCGACGGCGTGACCGCGCCGGTGCCGGACGGCGTCCTGACGCTGGACGTGCGCGTCCACCTGCTCCGCTCGGACGCGGTGCCGGAGCTCGACGCGACGCTCACCGACGAAGAGGTCGGCCTTCTGTTCGGCGAGGTGACGGCGATCTGGCAGCAAGCCGAGATCGCCTGGCGGGTGGAGTCCATCCTCCGGGAGGAGGCTCGCAACGCGGCGGAGTTCGCCCAGGCTCTGCGGGGTGAGGCCCTGTTGCTCCCCGCTCTTCTATCTGTGCTCCCCACCGAGCAGCTCACCGACGGAGGCTGGGACGTCTTCCTCATCCGCGACCTGGGAGGGCGGATCGTCGGCGCCTATCTGAGCAACCTTCCGGCCGTGGTGGCGCCCGAGATCGTGCCGCCATCGGGCCGCGACCTGACGGGGGCCACGGCTCGTGCCGTGGCGCACGAGCTCGGCCATTCTCTGGGCCTCATCCACGTGCCGTGCACGGAGGCGGGCAACCTCATGGCACAGGGTTGTGCCGTCGAGGACCGCCGCGGCCTCGAGCCGTTTCAGATCGAGGCTGCCAGGGAGCAGGCTGCCCGCGGCATGCCCTTCTGAGCCGACTGCGGATGCGACCGTTCGCCCGCGGCGTTCGGCGGGTGAGCGCGAGTCAATCGGCCGCGGGCCGTATGTTCTGGTTCATGCGGAAGACGTTCTCCGGGTCCCACCGCGCCTTCAGGACAGCGAGGCGGCGGTACTTCTCCTCGCCGTAGGCGGCGAAGACGCGCTCCTCGCCCTCCTCGCCCAGGAAGTTCACGTAGACGCCGGCCTGGTACGGCTCGAGCGCGCGGAAGAAAGCGCGCGTCCAGGCGACCTCCTCTTCCCGTCTGGGCTCTTCCGGAAGCCAGACCCCATTGATATTGACGTTGTGCGCCGCCTCCCGGTGTGCGTAGGCGGTGGCCTCCTCGGGGACGCGGGCGATGGCACCTCCGAGCTGGAAGATGACCGTGTAGGATCGCGGCGAGCGGATCCGCATCGAGTGCTCCGCGATGAGGTCGATCGTCTCGTCCTCGAGCTCGCCGATCTCGCAGGACTTCCAGTAGTAGTGCCAGCCATGGGGGACGGTGGCGTCGAGCATCGACTGGTGGGCCACGTATGGCTTCGGCGCGATGAGGTCGATGAGGGACCGGCGGAACTCGCGGAGCGGGCGGAGGACGTGCTCCCCCTCCTTCACCGGGCCGGCGTAGCACGTTGCGATCGCCACCGCGCGGCGGCCGTGCAGCTCGGGCGGGAGGGCCGGGAGCGGTGGCGCCTTGCGCAGGTTGAGGACGGTGGTGAGCTCCTCCGGCGCCGTCGAGATGAAGTCCCGGTAGAACCGCAGCACCTCGGGGGCGTCCTCCATCGGGAAGAAGATCGGTCCGGCCAGGACGGTGGGACCGACCCGGTGCAGCCGATAGTGGAACGAGGTCACGATGCCGTAATTGCCGCCGCCGCCGCGGATGCCCCAGAAGAGCTCCGGGTTCTCATCCGCGCTCGCCCGCACGAGTTCGCCGTCCGCCGTCACCAGGTCCACGGCGAGGAGGTTGTCGATGGTGAGGCCCTGCTTGCGCATGAGCCACCCGATGCCTCCGCCGAGGGTGAGCCCTGCGATCCCCGTGTGGGTGACGACTCCCCCTGTCACGGCGAGGCCGAACGCCTGGGTCTCGTGGTCGAGCTCGCCCCACAGCACGCCGGGCTGGGCCGTGGCGGTGCCGGCGGTCGGATCGACGCGGATGCCCTTCATGGGGGAGAGGTCGATGACGATCCCCTCGTCGCAGACCGCGCTGCCGGCGACGCCATGCCCCCCACCACGGACGGCGACGAGGAGGTCTCGCTCGCGAGCGTGCCGGACGGCGGCGATCACGTCCGCCGTTCCCGTGCACCGGGCGATCAGCGCCGGGCGGCGGTCGATGGCACCGTTCCACACGTGCCGCGCCTCCTCGTACCCCTCGTCACCCGGGACCAGCACCGGTTCCCGAAACCCCTGGATCTCCGCGGTCGTGGCTTTGTTTAGCGTCATCATGGCCTCCGGACGCGATGGTCGGCCTGTTCGCAAGCTGCTGACCTACCCTACCCGGGCGCCGCGGCGATTCAAGTACAAGAAGTGTACTGTTCCGTTGGCCGCAGGTGGCTTACAATCTCGCGTATGGGAGGCGGCTACGAGCAGTTCTGTCCCGTGGCGAAGACGGCCGAGCTCCTCACCCGGCGGTGGACGCCCCTGGTGATCCGGGAGCTGCTGGCCGGCGGGCATCGCTTCAACGAGATCCGCAGGGGCGTGCCGCGGATGTCTCCGAGCCTCCTCGCGCGGCGTCTGAGGGAGCTGGAGGAGCTCGGCGTGGTGGTGCGGCGTCCCGCCGGGAAGGGCGATCACATGGAGTACCGCCTGACGCCTGCGGGCGAGGAGCTCCGGCCGATCGTCATGTAGATGGGCGTGTGGGGCCAACGCTGGGCTCGCGAGAAGATCTCGCGCGAGGATCTCGACGCAGGGGTGCTCATGTGGGACATGCGGCGGAGGATCCGGAAGGAGTGCGTTCCGGACCGTCGGGTGGTGATCCGGTTTCATTTCGAGGACGGAGAGGAGGACCTGCGCGACTTCTGGCTGGTGCTCGATGAGGACGAAGTGGACCTGTGTCTCGAGGATCAAGGACACCCCGTCGACCTCGAGGTCCGCACCGACGTCCGCACCCTGACGGAAGTCTGGATGGGCGACGTCCCCTTCGGCGAGGCGCTCCGCCGCAAAACCATCCGCGTGAGCGGTCCGACGCGGCTGAGGCGCGCTTTCCCCGAGTGGCTGGGGCTGAGCCTCTTCGCGACGGTGGAGCGGGCCGGCCGCTGATCTTCTCATCCCCGAGGCACCAGTGCCTGCCGTGCCTCGCAAAGCCGAGGCTCCGGTCGTGCGAGATCGGCGGGGCTTCGGCCTTCTCGCGGTTGGGCGACACCACGCAGCGGCCTTTGGATTCCCCCGGGTTCCGCCGCCCGGGCCCACACCGCGGGAGCCCCGTCACTACGGGGCTCCCGTGCATGTGGGAGGGCCTAGTCTACCTACCTCGCGCCTTCATAGCGGTTACCTGCCCCGCTTGCACCAAGCAGCTCTGGCGGGTAGATGCCGGCTCGCCGGACAGCGGACGGCTGTTCTCGGAATCCTTCGTCGCGCATCCGGCCTTTCACCTAGG
>JBHIAV010000082.1:0-7345 GCA_046758745.1 Gemmatimonadota bacterium | reverse complement strand
GATCCGTAATGGCTGGGTTTAGAGCGGGATCGACTTCAGCCTACTACCCCCTAGGCCACCCACCTTACAGCAGCCACCTCAGCAGAGCGATCCCGCTTGCAGAATCGTGAGTACACGTATTATCCTCTGCTCCGGTGAACTCGCGCAGTTTCCTCGGTCGTGCTGAAGTGAGATCCTTGTGTTGCAGATCCGCGGTCGGTTTGTGACTTGACCGATACGCGCCCGACCCGAAGGGCCGGACGCATCATTTATATGTACACCTAAGAACAGCGATACGGTGCAAGACAGGGACACGCTAAACACGGATCGGATCCTCGTCGCTCTCAGAAGGATCATTCGGGCCACGGATCTACACTCGCGATCGTTGCTCCGACGATTCGGAATCACCGGACCTCAACTCCTGGTTCTACGGGCCATCGAGCTTCGTGAAGAGATGTCGGGAATCGCCGTGGCCAGGGCACTGAGCGTAAGCCCCCCGACGGCGGCCGAGGTCCTGCGACGGTTGGAGGCGAAGGGGCTCGTCGAGCGAAAACGTGACGTCGCCGACAAGCGGCGCGTGTTGATCTCGATCACCGACTCCGGTCGCGAGATCCTTGCTCAGGCCCCACCGCCGCTCCAGGAGTCGTTCACGCGAGCGCTGGGCGACCTACCGGAATGGGAGCAAACAGCCATGCTGGCCGCGCTGCAGCGGATCGTGGCGATGATGGAAGCCGAAGAGATCGATGCAAGCCCCGTGCTCGCGACCGGGGACCTCCGCGACCGCGAACGACAGGCCAACTACCGCGCACCGGCGACTGCCCCCGAAATCGAGGCCGGGTGATCCCGACGATCGCGGTTCTCGTGTCGTGCCTCGGTGCCTTGCAGGCCACCCAGGGCCGCCCTCCGCCTTCCGTGGCCTGGGCCACACCGGGCGCCGGGAGCACGATGCTGGCCCCGGAGGGACATGCTTGGGTTCTGTGGACCCCCGAACCAGACATGCCGGTCGACGCCTACGTCCTCGAACGCAGGTCCCCCGGGGGGTCGGTCCCCGAAATCCGACGCGTAGGGGAGGCAGCGACGTTCATCGCCGGGCTGCCGGAAGGAACCACGCAGCTCCGCGTTCGAGCCGTGTCGGGCGACGCCATGGGTCCCTGGTCGGAGCCACTGCTCATCGACGTTTCGTACCCCTCCCGTGGACTCGTTCGCACCCTCGCCTTGCTGGGGTCCCTTCTTCTGGCGGCCACGGTGCTGCTGATCATTGTGGGGCATCGTGGTTCCGCGGAGCCACGCGGTGCGCGTCCCGCCAGACCGGCAGACAGCTAGGAACGAGCGGTGGATCGACTCGTGCTCTCGCCCCAGGTAGGCTGGGGACTTCTCGTCGTGTTTGGCGTCGGCTGGGTGGCTCTTGGAGTGTACTGGGGCCGGAAGGCCTCGGACCTCGACGGGTTCATGCTGGCCGGCCGCCAGGTGGGACTCGCCCTGGGCGCGGCCACGGCCATGGCAACCTGGGTGACCTCCAACACGGTCATGCTGGCACCCAAGTTCGCAGTTCAAATGGGCATCTGGGGGATGCTTGCCTATTCGACGGCGGCCTTCGGCCTATTCCTCTTCGCGCCGCTGGCGTATCGCATCCGACGCCTGATGCCTCATGGCTATACGAGCGGGGACTTCATTCGGCTCCGGTACGGTCGGCCCGCCTGGGTCGTCTTCCTGGCGATCTCGCTGTTCTATTCGATGGCCTGGCTCGTGAGCATGGGCATGGCGGGTGGCATCGTACTCGAGGCGCTGGCGGGGATCGATTACGTCTTCGGCATGTCGGTGATCCTCCTCGTATGCGTGATCTACACGCTTTTTGGCGGACTCTACGCCGTCATCGGCACCGACTTCGTTCAGAGCGTTATCATCCTGATCGGCGTTGTGGCCGTGGGGGCGATCGTGCTCACCCGGATCGACGTGGGAACAATCTACAGTGAGGTGGCCGAGACTCAGCCCGCCCTCCTCAGCATTGCGATGCCCGTCGCGCTTCTTTCCCTGTTCAACAACATGTTCTTTGGCTTCGGGGAGGTGTTTCACAACAACGTCTGGTGGAGCCGAGCGTTCGCGATGCGCGAAGACGTGTCGCACCGGGCGTTCCTCCTCGCGGGTTTCTTGTGGCTCCCGATTCCAGTGGCCGCCGGCTTCCTCGGCCTGGCTTCCGGGTCGTTGGGCATCAACATCCCTGACCCGGACATGGTAGGGCCCCTCGTGGCCGGCCACGTGCTCGGTCCCGCCGGGGCGGTGCTTGTTTTCATCGTCGTCTTCTGCTCGCTCGCCTCCTCCATCGACAGCCTTCTGGCGGCGACCTCAGACCTGCTCACCGAAGACGTGTATCGGAAGCTGATCGACCCCTCGGCCAGCGAAGCCCGACTGCGGCTCTTGGGGTCCCGCTTCATCGTGGGGCTCGGCGTCGCCACCTGGCTCCTCTGCCTGCCCCGGCTGGGCGATCTGATCTCCGTCCTTTTCTTCGCCGGACCGCTGGTCGCCAGTACCATCTGGCCGATCGCGGCGGGCATCTACTGGCCCCGTGTGAGCCGACCAGCGGCGCTCGCCGCCATGCTCGCCGGTAGTGCGATCGGCCTGTTCGCGTACTTCTCGTACGGGTGGTTCACTGCGAGCCTGATCAGCGCCGCGGTCTCGGTGCTCACGGTTGGACTCGGCACGCTCCTTCGCCCAGACCCGGCGTTCGACTGGCAGAATTTGAACGAGGCCCGCCCCTGATGTTCCCGGAATGGTTCGTCAAGCTCCTCACCTACGCGGCATTGATCGGCGCTGCGCTGGGGCTGGGGACGCTTCTTGTGTTGATCCTCAGAGACTACAGGAACGGCAAGCTATGGTAGCCGACAGGAAAAGCCGGATACGGCAGGCGCTCGCGAGCAACGCGAGCCCTCCGAACCTCGAGCCGCCACCTAAGGCGCTCCACCCGGAGCCGCTGAACCTGTTTGAAGGGCCCGTCGACCGCCGGTTGCTGGCGCCCCTGGAGGGCAGATCGATTCTCAGCATCGCCGACCTGTCGCGCGACGAAGTCATCGAGCTCTGTCGGCTGGCAGCGGCTTTGGAGGCGGTCGAAATCGGTGAGTATCACGTTCTCGACGGCAAGATCGTCATCACCGCGTTCTTCGAGCCCTCGACGCGAACGAGGACGTCATTCGAGAGCGCGGTTTTGCGACTGGATGGCAAGATCATCAGCATCCCCGAGGGACGGGTCACCGGGACGGCGAAGGGCGAGTCGCTGTCGGACATCGGGGAGATGTTCAACGCGTACGGTGATCTCGTGGTTCTCCGTCACACCGAAACGAGCGCCCTCGAGGACATTCGTCGCAACCTGCGACTTCCGTTGATCAACGCGGGGAACGGGTCCGGCGAGCACCCGACCCAGGCTCTGGCCGATTGGTACGCCCTGCTCAAGTGGCGTCCCGAGCTCGCGTCTGATGACATAGCGCCCTCGGAGCGCCTGAACCTCGGGATCCTTGGGACTCCCGGCAGCATGCGGGCCGTCAAGAGCTTTCTCTACATGTCGCTCTTGTTCAGCCGTGCGATCCGCAAAGTCACTGTTATCTCCGAAATGGCCGATCCGTTCGGGTCGGGCATGGAAGATGAGATCAGGGCCGCCGGCCTCGACTTCGAAGTGTCGAATGACATTCAGGTTCACCTGGGCGAGCTCGAAGTGATCTACATGAATTCGATCGCCCTCCTGGGGGACAGCTACAAGACACTCGACGCACGCTATAAGCTCGACTCCTCCAGCCCGCTCAAGGAAGATGCCGTGATCCTACACCCGCTCGCACGGCTCGATGAGCTGGACACGAGTCTCGATCATACCCGACACAACCTCTATTTCTCGCAAGCGCACGGGGCCGTCTTCGTGCGCCAGGCGCTTCTGACCACAACCCTGGGGCGCTTCGATCGGCTTCCGCGTGAGATAGCTCTCACCGGGGAGGAGCGCTGACCTATGTGCGGCATCACCGGGTTCCTGAGACTCAAGCCCGACGCCGGATCGTCCGTCCACCTGGGCAACATGATGGCCCGGTTGACGCACCGGGGTCCGGACGGAAACGGGCGCCACGAGCGCCCCGACCTGGGCCTGTACATGGGGCACACGCGGCTATCGATCGTCGATCTCTCCGAAACGGGGCAGCAACCGATCCACAACGGCGAGCACGTGCTCACAGTCAACGGCGAGTTCTATGACTTCAAGCGAATTCGTCCGCGTCTCATGGCCGCGCAGGCCGCCCGGTTCAAAACCAAGTCCGATAGCGAGATCGCGCTGGGGCTCTACCGCCGGGACGGTCTCGACTTCGTCCAGGAACTGCGTGGCGAGTTCGCGATCGCGCTGTGGGACGGCGAGCGGAGCGAGCTGATCCTGGTTCGCGACCGTTTTGGGATCCGGCCGCTCTTCTATTACGCCCGTCCCGACTTCTTCGCGTGGGGCTCGGAGGCGAAGGCTGTGCTGGCCCATCCCGAGGTTCCCGTGCGACTCGATCGTCAAGCGGCGCTGAATCAAATGATGCAGACGATGGTGCCCGGGACGAGCGCCTTCGAGGACGTGCACGCGCTCGAGCCCGGACACATGCTCATTGTCCGTCTCGAGAGAGATCGGTTGGACGTGCGCCAGAAGCGCTACTGGGATCTCGACTTCCCTCGCCAGGTAGATCACGACCCCGATGCCGATCCCGAGGGACACGTGCGAAACATCCGCGAAGAGCTGATTGACGCCGTCGGATATCGTCTCGTGGCTGACGTTCCGGTCGGCTGCTACCTCTCCGGCGGGATCGACAGTTGCTCGATCCTCGGGCTCGCTGGGGGCGCTCAGCAAGCCCCGGTGAAGGCGTTCACGATCGGCTTCGACGACGACAAGTACGACGAGCAGCACATCGCTCGCGAGATGGCCAAGAGCGTAGACGCCGATCAAGAGGTCATCCTCCTCAGCGCCGACGAGCTGTACGGTGAGTCCTTTCTCCGGACGGTCTGGCACTCGGAACGGACCTTCTACAACACCCTGGGCGTCGCGAAATGGCACATGAGCAAGCGCGTGCACGAATGCGGCTACAAGACGGTGATCACGGGCGAAGGGGCCGACGAGCTCTTTGGCGGCTATCCTGCGTTCAAGCGCGACATGTTCCTCCATGGGCTCGCGCATGAGGCACCGGAGACTCGGCTCCGGCTGCGTTGGGAATTGGAGCGCGAGAACGCGATCTTCAGGGGAGCGATTCTCCCCGAGGAGACGTTCCGTCACGCGGCGTTCGACAGCCTGATCGGCTTCACCCCCTCGTGGATCCAGAATTGGCTCGCGGTTCTGGAGCTCACGCGCCCCTTGCTCTCCGCCGCCACCGAGGAAGAAATCGGGGAGTACGATCCCGTGGCCGCCATCGTGCGGCGTCTTGACCCACAGATGCTTGAGGGACGGCACCCGCTCGACCAGGCGCAGTACACCTGGTCGAAGACTATGCTCGAGGGACAGATTCTCAATTGGGGCGGGGACCGTGTGGACATGGCCAACTCCATGGAATCACGCCCCGCGTTCCTCGACCATCACGTCGCGGAAGCGGCGGTGGCCGTGCCGCCCAACTTGCGGGTCCGCGGTACCACGGAGAAGTGGGTACTGCGCGAGGCGATGCGCGGCGTCCTCCCTGACGTGCTATACAAGCGTCAGAAGTTCGCGTTCATGGCTCCACCCGCCCACACGGAAGACCGCAAGCGCGCGCGGCTGGATGCGCTTCTGAACCGGTTCCTCAGCTGGGACTGCGTGCACGCAGCGGGTCTGTTCGATCCGGACCGAGTGGATGGCTTCGTCGCCGCGTATCGGCGGGAGCGCGAGGCGACCTCGCTCGTGCGCTACGACGCCATGATCAATCATCTGCTGTGTCTGCACATCCTGCACGAGCAGTACGTGGACGGAGATGGTCCCGTGCCGGCTGGGCGGCCATCGCGGGTCTCGGAGGAAAGCGCAACCTGACGAGCAAGAGAATGTGAAAGGAAGAACAATGTTTGAAGCTCCGATAGTGCCGGTGGATCACCTCACACGCGGAAGCGTGCGAATCGGTGACTCTCAGCTTCCGATCGGATGCGTGCCGTTCATTGTCGAGGGCCTCGTCGATCGCTGGCCAGCCACTCGGCGTTGGTCCGCTCAGGCCCTTACCTCGTCTCATGGCTCAGAACCGGTCGAGTGCTTCGCCGTGCCGCGGAGGGACGGGACATTTCTGCAGCAGACGAGCGAGCGCCGACGGTTGAGCTTCGGCGAGTTCCTGACGCATGTCTTCGATGAGGGTCCCGCGGACGAGCTCTTTTACCTGCGCCTCGGTGCGGAGCATTCGATCTTTCGAGACCTTTCACCCGACTTCGAGATCCCAGACATGCTGGACCGCTACCAACCGGACGCCACCGGCATCTGGATCGGTCAGCGGGGGAACGTCACTCCGTTCCACCACGACTGGTGGCACAGCTGTCTGGCTCAAGTGCGTGGCCGGAAGCAGTACGTTCTCGTCCACCCCATGGAGGCTCCCACATTGCAGGCGGCGTGGAGTGCGGCGTCTCGATACGATCTCACGTCGGCTCCACCCTTTGACGCGGCGAAGGCGGACCGGTTGTCCATGGCGTTCACCGGGATCCTGGAGCCGGGTCAGATGCTCTATATACCGCCATACTGGCTCCACCAAATCGTTACGCTGGACAACGGGAACATCTCAATGCCGATCCGGTTCGATACGGACCAATCACCGGATGTGGCCCTCTTTCAACTGAGCCAGGAATCGAGCCTCCGCCCTCTGACTAACCAGCCCACCTCGGACGTGCGAACACTGGTCGAGGTCCTCCGCGCCAATCGAACACGGTTCGACCAATCAGAGCGTGCTTTCGTAGAGGCGTTTTGTGAAGTGCGGTCGCTGGACCCTGAGCCCGACCAGATCCTTGACGCGGTGAGCGCGAACCTAACAGAAGTCTTGGTGGGCGAGCCCGGGGATCGGCACAGATGAGCTTGAACGACGAGATCGTGGGAGGATTCAAGAAGATCGCTCAGGAGCTCGAGAAGCTGGAAGGCGTCCCCGAGTCCTTCGTCGAAATTGTCCACATCGCGTTGGATGACGAGGCCGGCCCCGAAGATCTCGAGATCGCCGCTGAGTTGATGCCCCCAAGCGACCTTCGGGCGGCTCGGTGGTTCTGTTTCCTGCTACGCGACAGCCACGCTGGGGACGCGGCTCTGACCCGAGGCCTGGAGTTGCTCGATGCCATCCTGTCGGAGGCCGCTCCCGAGCGGGAGGCATAGCCAATCGGGACGGCGAGAGATGCTCTCGAGCCTAAGGCGAGACCGTCCGAGCGAAGCGAGGACCACCCT
>JBHIAV010000081.1:0-7790 GCA_046758745.1 Gemmatimonadota bacterium | reverse complement strand
AACTTGGTGCCGGATCGACGGCCTCAGAGTGGCGACGGCGATCGAGAACAGGAGGATCCCCAGCCCCAGGCCCTTCCAGGGTCCCGTTGGGGGGAAGAACCTCCTGAGCACCCGGTAGATCAGACCGCCCAGTGTGCCACGCCACGCCCCCGCAACAAGCACCTCCAGGGTACCGCCAAGACTAAAGTCCGGGACTTGGCCCGTCACCAGCGCGATGACTCGCATCGCAATCCGACCGCCGATGCCCAAGACGACGATTCCCGCGGCCAGGCCAACGAGCACGGGTACCGCGGCATTCCTCGCGCGACTCATGTCATCCCCTGATAGCGCCGTCGCAGCCGCGCCCTGCCGATGGACTCGGTTGACTCCGTCATGCTCAAGTGCCCCGTCGTCTCCGCCAACGCTACTGTCGCCCAACACTCGATCTCGACCCGCGCACCTAAAGCGAGGCCGCTCGCCCCAAACGCGCTCCGCGCAGGTAGGTGCTCGGGGAAATACGTCACGTACACGGCATTCATATCGGCCCATTCACCGATGTCGGCGAGCATGACCGTACACTTCACAACTTGGTCTAATGACGATCCATGTTCTTCGAGAACGTTCCGGACGTTCTCCAGGGCCTGCCTTGTCTCTGCGGCGATTCCACCGGGGACTAAACTGGGAGTGTCAGGGATGTTTCCCACCTGTCCCGACAGGTACAGCATATGTCCCACACGCACCGCGTCAGAAAAGGGCAGACCGGCAGCCGACGTAGCGGCAGAGGTCAAATACTCAACGGACGGCAAAGCGTCGGGCGCCGGCTGAGGCTGGCACGAAACCAGTGGCAGGAGCAGCCCGATCAGCACGATTCTCCTGTGTTGCATGCTGAGCCCCTTTCACAAAGCAACCGGTATGGTGCCGGCGCCGGACAGAAGCGTTGCGCAGAAGCGCACCGCGTATCCGCGCAGCTTCAAGCTCTTGCTAGGCCACACGTTCAGCTCAGCCTTGGCTTCGCCTTCAAGGCTGTAAGACCGCTGCGAATTCACTGGCTCACGGAAGCCGCGAGAGCGCGTGACTTGATCCTCAAGCCTGCAGTCAGAACAGTCGGGCTTGCTGGCCGACTTCCGTCGGCAGCCTCTCCCCGCCGGCCACCTTGTGCGCCCAGCGCGTTGGCTCCGGCAGCCGATAACGAGTGCAGCATTTCAACACGAATTCGACAGAGCGTGGCAGGTCAATAAGATGTCCGATCGACACGTACACCGGGTTGACGTCTGCTCGCGTCCGGAGGACCATGCCGATAATGCGGTCCGGATCGCGTTCGTCCCACAATTCCGCGCCGTCCCCGCGCTTTGGACCAGGAACGGCGTGATGTCCGTACAGCCTCGACTTGGCGACGCCGATGCTGGGCCGCTCCAACCACAGCCCCATCTGGGAGGCGAGGCCAATTCCACGCGGGTGAGCAATACCCTGCGCATCGAACATGAGCAGATCCGGCTTCGTCCGCAGCTGCTTCCACGCGGCCAAGACGGCCGGGCCTTCGCGAAAAGCCAGCAGGCCAGGAATGTATGGGAAGACGATGGCTGCCTCAGCGGTCACGCCTTCGACGGGCGCAAGGTCGGGATAGCGCAGGACGACGATCGATGCACGGGCCTGGTCGTCTTCGAGGCCCACATCCACCCCGCCGACGGTTGTTACCTCCCGCCCATCCCACGAGAGCACGAGGCGGTCACGCAGCTCGGCCTGGATTTTGACAGCTTGATGGGGATTCAGGGTCCAGGGGTGAAGGTTCGGTAGGCTCACTCTTGCCTCCCCATCGAAGTGAACAAAATCGATGATCACGTTTATTGCGAGCCAGAGACAATCGAGGGCGATCCCTTCCTTGAGAAAGGCGGTCTCTACCCTCCGGAAATAGAGCACCGCGAACCGCGGAGCGCGGAGGGCCCGTCAGCTTCATCCCCTAGTCGGCGGCATCTCGCGCCGTCCGGCAGATTGTCCCAAGAGTTCTCGAAGGCCGCACGCGGCAGTTCAAACAGGATGACACCTTCCTCCGGCGCAGCCATTGGGAGTTAACCAGGTAATCCGCGACGCGCCCCAGTGAACAACGTCTTTGTCAATCACAACTAATCTACGAGCTTGAGGAAGCCGCCGCGCCGGCCATAGCCTGGGAGCGAAGAAAGAACTACCCCTCCTCGACCGTTCAACTGCCGCTCCCGCGAACCGGCCTCACGGTGCCCCCCGACCCGCCCTCGTGGTCCCGCACCTCAGTGACGGGTGGTTCTCGCGCAGCCAGGCAACCGTATCGCCCAGGGTTTCCCGCCCGGGGCGGCTGCAGTATTCCAGCTCCTCTCCGGCGTACCGGGAGCACACCGACCAGTAGCGCGACGCCATCTCGATCACGATGGGGTCGGGAAGGACGCGCAGCGGCTGGCATAGCGCGGCCAGCCACCACGCGGCCCGGAAGGGGAGGACGAGACGGGGCGCCCGAGCGCCCGATACCTCCGCCGCCAGCGCAAAGAACTCCTGGATGCTGCAAACGGTGCCGGGCAAGTGGTAGATCGGCCGCACCCGTGGCCGGTCCATGGCCCGGACTAGCGCCCGCGCAACGTCCCGCACGTCCGCGAAGTGCATGCCGCCCCGGACCACGAAGGGAAGCCGCCCGCGGAGGTAGCGCACCAGGTGGCCTGAGGGCCGGAAGCGGTGGTCGCCGGGTCCCAGCAGCACGGGCGGCCGCACGATTACCAGCTCGACGCCGAGCTCTTCCGCGAGGCGCCGCGCCCCCTTTTCGGCGAGGATCTTCGAGCGATAGTAGGGCCAGAGCGCGACCTCGTCCTCGCAGTAGGGCGCTTCCTCATCGGCGGACCGGTGTGGGCTGCGGAAGCAGCCCACGGTGCCGGAGGTCGAGGCGAAGATCATTCGGCACCGGCGGGCTGCGGCGAGGCGCACCATGTTGAGCGTGCCTTCCACGTTGGTGCGATACACCTCCTCGGAACCGTGGCGGCTGTGGCGCACCAGGGCGGCGAGGTGGAAGATCCCGCGGAGGCCCCTGAGGAGCGGCTCCATAGACCAGGCGTCGGGCTCGGTCACCGAACCGACGATGGCGTCGACTCTATCGAGATCCACGGTCCAGTCCATCCGGCGCCACGCGTCCAGGTCGCGCACCAGGGCGATTGCCCGGCGAGGGACCGGGCCGCCCTCGAGGGCTTGCAGCAGGTGCGGCCCGAGAAAGCCGCTGGCGCCGGTGACGAGAAGGGGACCTGGGTTCAGGCCACGGGCTCCGTTTCCGGGGCCCTGCCGGCGCTGCGTCCGAAGAGCGCGTGGAGGAACCGCCTCAGCGGCTCGTCGGACGCGTCCTCGTCCTCGAAGAGATGGGCGAACTGGTGGCGCAGGGTGGCGGCGATGAGGGGGTCGAGGTCTTCGGGCGGTCGCAGGTCGCTCTCCAGCACGCGGCCCCCGCGCTGCTCGATGGCGCTCCTCAGCCAGGCGACGTCCACGCCGTCGATGGGATGCCGGTCGAGAAAGCCCTGGAGATGGTACGTGGTAGAGACCGTCGCGCACTGGAGTCGTCTGATCACTTCGTGGCTCACAGCGTGCACGTCGCACTCGGGGCCCAGGCGGACCGGCGTGCCGCACGCGATGTGGATGCGCCCCAGCGCGATCCGACCGCGGCACGCCCGCAGCGTCCAGGCGAGGAGCGGACCGAGCCGCATCTTCACCTTGGGCGCGCCCGCCAGCTCTCGAGCGAAGACCGCCTCTTCGGGGACGCGGTCATAGGAAATGGCGACGGGGAGCAGCGTGCAGGTCTCGCCCGTCGCCTGGAGGCAGCGCAGCAGGCCCCGCTTGGGAGGCAGGAACTCCCGGGAGCGGCTCCGCTGTCCCTCGATGAAGCACTCGATGACCCTTCCTTCGCGAACCAGCGTGTGGACCCGGCGGGTCAGCTCCGGATCCTCGCGACCCACCCCGCGCCTCAAGTAAAACGCCTGCAGCGAGCCGAACAGCCGCCCGAGGACGGGGATCCGGGCGAAGTCGGTGGCGGCAGCGACCTGGGGGATGGGAATCCCGAGATCGCGCCGCGCGAAGAAGACGTAGGAGCAGAGCACGAAGTCGAGGTAGCTGCGGTGGGTCGGCACGATGACAAGCGGCGAGCCGTCGGGCGCCGCCAGCCGGGCCGCTTCGAACGAGGGGATGTCCACCGTGACCGCCTCGACGCAGCGGCGCAGCACCTTGGTGACCATCCAGGAAGCGAAGCGGATCATTGCCGTCCCGTGCGGCTGCCGGCAGACCCATCTCAGGTCGCTGCCGTGACCCGGGTGCCGGCGGCCCGCCAGCGTCCACTCCGTCTCCTCTCGACCGAGGATGTGGCGGTATACACCGCGACAGACCGTCGTGATGTAGGTCCGCGGGTCGAACGAACCGTCGAGGGGGAGCGACGAGCGAAACGCGAAGGAGTTGCAGCCGAAGTAGGAGAACGCGCTGTTCACGTAGGCGAGGCGCGTCCGGCGCCGAGCTCCCGGTCGGCCCGCGCGGCGCGAGCGCAGCTTTTCCCCCGCCATCGGTAGGCGGTGCCACAGCGCGTCGGCCAGGGCGAATCGCAGGCCGGGCGGCCCGAGGTAGCGCAGCGCCGGACGGCGGTCCACGCGGTGCACGCTGAAGAACTCCTGAATCTTGTCCCAGCAGTCCTGAAGCCGCGGGCTGCGCTCGAGGCCGGCCACGGCGTGAAGGATGGCCGGCTGTGCCCCGGCGGGGCGGGTCGACTCCGAGGCGAGGAGAACGCGGGCCGCCACCTCATCCACAGGGATCAGGTCGGCGCGCCCGTCGCGGCTGCCCACCATAGCACGGAGGTGACCGAGCCCGAGCAGGACCACGAACGCGGCGAAGCCGGCCGTGCTGTCGATCCACCCGGGAAACGGATGGCGCCAGCTTGCCGAGATGATGCTCGGGCGGACGATGGCGAGGGGGACGTCGCCGCGGTTCTCGACCAGCAGATGCTCCGCCAGGCACTTGGTCAGCAGGTAGGTGTTGGGGTGGCCGGACTGGGCGAGGAGATGCGCGCCGTTGGCGCTGCCGTCGAGGATCGATCGATAGATCTCCGCCGCGGGACGAGGGAGGGGCGCGAGCGTTTCCTCGATCGGCCTGCCCTCCCCCCGGTGCGGCGTCACGTAGGCGGTGGAGACGTACACCAGCTTCTCCAACCGAGGGCAGCGGCGCGCCGTCTCGAGCAGGTTCAGGCTGGTGGCCACGTTCGCCCGGGCGGCCTCGGCGAGGGGTAGGTCGAAGTTCACCGAGGCCGCTGCGTGGAGGATGTGAGTGACTCGCCCCACGAGCTCCTCCCGCACGGCAGGGTCGAGGCCGAGGCCAGGCTCCTCCAGCGCGCCCTCCGCCACTTCCACGCTCGCCGTCCAACCCGCCGGCAGGCGAGAGAAGCAATCGGAACAGGCGACTTCGCGGCGAAAGCGCTCCTGGGCGCTCCGCGGGCCCGATGGGCGGATCAGGAGGTACACCCGCTCGACGCGGAGCTCCTCGCGTCGGCGCAGCAGCTGCTCCAGCACCACCTTGCCGAGGAAGCCGGTGACGCCGGTCAGCAGGTACGTCCGGCTCGTCGCCCTGCCCGGATCCGTTGGCATCTCGTGGCTCAGGCCGGGAAGCGCGCCGCCGGACCGGCCTCGGTCGTCAGATTGGCGATCCCAAACACGTTCGTGGGGTCGACGGCTCGCTTCACCTCGGCGCTCCATTCGAGCGCGGCCGGTGACATGATCCGCGGGAGGAAGCTGCGCCGGATCTTGCCGACGCCGTGATGGTGCGAGAGGGATCCCCTCGAGCGCAGGATCTCGTCCCGGGCGCAGCGCTCGAGCTCGGCGAAGACCTGGCTGGGTCGCTCCACGCCCTTGTGATAAAAGGCGAAATAGAAGTAGATGCACACCCCGGTCTGGTAGACCTGGGTCACGCGGCAGCTGACGAAAGGCCTGCCCGGGAGCCCGCGCCTCGCGTACTCCTCCGCCACTCGCCGTTTCACGTTCTCGCACAGGGACAGCGCCTGGCTCCACGGCACCGAAGTCTCCAACGACTCGCCGAGGATGTAGTGCTTCATCATGAAGTCACGGAGGTAGGCGATCCCGAAGGTCAGCTGGTAGCCTCGCTTCCCGTTCTCCGCGCCCGCCCGCATGCCGCCGTGGCGGCGGGCGACGCGGCGCACAGCGGCTTCCTGCTCCGCGACCTCCCGGCGGGTTCCCTCGTAGACCAGCGTGCACGCGACCATGCGCTCGGGTTCGAAGCCTCGCAGCTTCGTCACGAAGAGCTTCTCCGCCCGGCGCTTGAGCACCTGGATCCCTTCGGCTTTTGGCCTGAGCGTCTGGCTCAGCTGGAACTGGAGGTTGTCCACGAGGCGCACGCTGGCCGGTGGCACGGCCTCGCGCGTGAGGTCGTACATGAAGGCCACGCCGTCCTCGAAGCTCGGGAAGAGGATCGCGTCGTAGCGCCGAACCTCGGGGAGCGGGAAGATCTTGACGACCGCACGGGTGATGATGCCGAAGGTCCCCTCGGAGCCGAACACCCAGCGCCGCGGATCCACCCCCGTCGACTCCCGGGGTGCCACGGCCGGCCGCGAGAGCTCGCCTCGGGCGGTGACCACGTGGACGTCGAGGACCAGGTCCTCGATGTTGCCGTAGCGGTTCTTCTTCATCCCGCTGCAGTGGGTGGCGATCCAGCCGCCCAGCGTCGAGAACTCGATGCTGTCCGGCTCGTGGCCCAGGGTGAAGCCGTGTTCCGCGAGCTTCTCCTCGATGTGCCGCCCCACGGCTCCCGCCTGGATGCACGCCATCAGGTTCGTGGGGTCGATCCAGAGAATCAGGTTGAGCCGGCTCAGATCGGCCGACACGATCATCCGTTCCTCTTCGGCCGGACATTGCAGCGCGTCGGTGACGTTGGTTCCGCCGCCGTACGGCACCAGGCACACGTCGTGGCGGACGGCCGCCTCGACCAGGGCCGCGACTTGCTCCTCGTCGGTGGGGTACACCACCAGGTCGGGGACCCGCTCGACGCGCTCGTACTTGATGGCGTACATCTCCCCCAGCGTGTGGCCGTGCCCGTGGCGCAGGCGGATCTCGACATCGGAGGTGAGCGACTCCCCAGGCAGGAACTGCCGCACCTCCTTCAGGAAGGCGAGGCTCTCGCGTGGCGGCGGCACCTCCGGCGGGTACGCCGAGTCGTGGGTGTCGTCGAGCGCGAAGTCGACGCCGAGGACCTTGCGGGTCCAGGGGAGGAGGTCGGGGAGCTCGACTCCGCACAGCGGATAACGCGACCCGGTGAGGAGCACGCGCCTGTTCGGAAGCACGGTGAACCCCGAGTCCCGGAACCCCCACACATCAAGGCTCTCCTCGTCCCCGTCGTGGCGGGGCGGGTTACCCGGGATGATGCGGTCGGGAAGGTGGCGCGCGGTGAGTGCGGAGCCATCCGGCAGTGCGCCGTGCCCAGTTGGGCTCACCGCGCGTCGAGCGGTCATGGTGCGCGTACTCCCTCCCTTCGCGGGCCCCCCGGAAGGTGACGCAGGCGCTGGAGCGGCGCGCAGGCCGCCCCCCCGAGTCTGGCTAGCATCCGTATACGTGTCTGGCGCTCTCGGGGTGGCAAGCAATTCTAACCCTACGGCGGGAGGCAGCAAGAGGGGAGGGCGCAGACCGCCAAGACAGTTGCTAAGGGATTCGCGAATGACCTGCGGCGCAGCCAACGGAGTTAACCAGGCAATCCGTTACGCGCCGCATGGACTAATTGTGATTGACAAAGACGTTGTTCACTGGGGCGCGATGAGTGAAGCTGGGGTT
>JBHIAV010000080.1:0-7983 GCA_046758745.1 Gemmatimonadota bacterium | reverse complement strand
GTCGCTCCGCCGCGAACGGCCGCCGTCCGGCGAGCATCTCGTACAACACGACACCCAGGGACCACAGGTCTGTCCGGTGATCTACTTCTCCGCCGCTCGCCTGCTCGGGCGACATGTAGGCAGCCGTCCCCGGAATCTGCCCGGGCAGCGTGAGGCCCACGTCGGCGAGCTTGGCGATGCCGAAATCCACGATCTTCACGGCATCCTCACCGGCCAGCAGAAGGTGGGCCGGCTTGATGTCGCGGTGCACGACGCCGCGCTCGTGTACCGCGGCGAGCCCACGGGCCACCTGCACGGCGATGCTCACCGCTTCGTCTACCGGAAGAACACCCTGACGAAGGAGGTGCTTCTTGAGCGTCCCGCATTCGTAGAACGGCATCGCGATGAACAGCCGACCGTCATCGGTCTCTCCGATCTCCAGAATCGTGCAGATATTGGGGTGATCGAGCCGGGCCGTTACCTGCGCCTCCACGAGAAAGCGCTCACGGCCGGCGCCGCTGGCTCCCAGGTGTGGCGGAAGGAACTTCAGGGCGACGGTTCGGCCGAGCCGAGTGTCGCGGGCCCGGTACACGGTCCCCATGCCACCGCCCCCCAGGCGGCTCTCGATGGCGTACTGTGCCACCTGGGCGCCCGACAGGTCATCGGCGGCGTCGAGAGCGATCGCCAGGGGCCGAACCAGGTCATCGGCCGGCCGGTCGATAGGACCCGTCGCCTCGTGCCCGGGCCGAGCTGGCTTCCAACGCCAACAGCGGAGCGGTGGTGAATACGCAGGCCAACAACGTCTCCGGCGAGGGGCGGGGATCAGCGCTCAAGGAGGTCGCGCTCGTGTACGGGGCGCTCCGAGACCTGGACCGTGCGTTCGAGTACCTGGACCGGGCCTATGAGACCGAGCGAGCTAGCCTGTACTACCTCAACGCCGATCCCTCGGCCGATCCCCTGCGCGCCGATCCGCGCTGGGCGCCGTTCCTCGAGGGGCTGGAGTAGGGCGCGCAGCTACGCTCGCAGGAGCCCGGATCAGGGCGGCTAGGACTCAAGAGCCGAGACGCGCCTTCCGAAGCAACGCGTCGAATCTGGGATCGGAGCGAAGACCCTCGGTCCTCGGATCCTCCCTCACGTAGCCGATCCACGGAGAGCGCTCTTCGTACGCGCGGTCCAGCCACAGGAACGCTTCATCGGTCTCACCGAGTGCTCCGTAGATCACGGCGACGTGGTACGCGGATACGTGTCTCGTCGCGGACTCTTCCTCCAACCGACGCAGAATCCCTCTCGCCTCCTGATCGCGGCCCGCTTCGGCGTAGGCGTGACCCAGCGAGGCGATGTAAAGCGGGTTTCCGCCCGATATGTCGATGGCCCTCTGGGCCTCCGAGATCGCCTCCTCGTAGCGACCTGTCTTCTCGAGCGCCCACCCCAGGTGCCAGTGCGCCGGGGCGAAGTCGGGATCCAACTCGAGCGCTTTCTCGTACTCTGCGATCGCCACGTCGTAGCGGCCGGCGAAGTAGTGACGAAGGCCCACCCAGGTATTGATGATGAGGGAGAGCGGATCCAGCTCCCGCGCGCGCTCCGCCTGTCTCAGGGCTTCCTCGTGCCGTCCCATGGCCGACAGGTAGCCGCCGTACCAGTGGTGAGCGATCGGGTACCTCGGGTTGAGCTCGATGGCCCGAAGGTACTCTCGTTCGGCTGCCTCCCAGTCGTAGTCGAATTCCAGGTGGATGTGCGCTCGGGAGGTATGCGCCTCGGCCAGCGTCTCGTCGAACTCCAATGCCTTGGTCACCGCCTGTTGGGCCCTCGGGAAGGTCTCTCTTGGAGCCAGGCGGCTGTACCAGCCGCGAAAGATCCAGGTGTCCGCGATCCCTACGTGAGCCAATGCGTAACCGGGGTCCAGCTCCACGGCCTGTTGGAAATAGCCGAGCCCGATCTGAATGTTCTCTTCGGTCCTCTTGTTCCAGAAATGCCGGCCTTTGAGGTAGAGCGTGTAGGCGTCGAGGTTCTCGGTCGGTCTGGCGGTCAGAAGCGTCCGCTCGCGTTCGAGCAGGGTGACGCCCAGCCACTCGATCACCCGGCCGGCAATGTCGGACTGCACTTCGAAGATGTCCTCGATCACCCGATCGTACGGCTCCGACCAGAGCTGGGTATTGTCGGCCACGCGGACGAGCTCCGGCGTGATGCGCACGCGGCCGAGGCCGCCCCCGGCCCAGCGCACGCTTCCGCCAAGGATGTAGCCGACGCCCAACTCCGCGCCGATCTCAGCAGTGCTCTTGTCGGTGCCTGCGTAACGGAGGGCGCTGAGTCGGGAGATGACCGCGAGCCCGCTCACCGCGCCCAGGCGGCTGGTGATCTCATCGGTCATGCCGGCGGCGAAGTACGCGTCCTCGGGAGCCCCCAGATTCTCGAACGGGAGGACCGCGATCGAGTAGGCCCCGAGATCGTCGGTACCGGCTGGGAGCAGCTTCAGCTGTCGCGTGACGGATCGGTCGGTGGCCAGCATCCAGACGACTGCCGCTACGACTGCGATGGCCGCCAGTCCGATCACTGGCAGGAGCCAGCGCGCCGCAGGTGACATCCGAGCGGCAGGCTCGGGACTCCGGCGGACCTTCGCGAGCTCTTCGGCAAGCTGGCGTGCCGTTGCCGGTCGGTCGGCTGGCGATACGGCCAGCGTCTTCTCGACCAACGACTGGAGCCTCTCGGGAACCGTGCTCCGCATGACCCCCAGCGGCGTGGGCCGGTCCGTCAGTCGCTTGGCTGCCGTGGACTGTGGGGTCGCGCCCGTTAGCGGCGGCTCTCCCGCCAGCATCTCGTATAGGACGCAGCCGAGGGCGTAGATGTCGCTCCGCTCGTCGGCCTCCTCACCTGACGCCTGCTCCGGGCTCATGTACGCCGGCGTCCCGACCGCCAAGCCGGTGGCAGTGATCTTCTCCCCGCCAGCCTCGCTGATCGCTCGGGCCACGCCGAAGTCGGTGACGACCGCGTGTCCCTCCTCCAGGAGGATGTTGCCCGGCTTGATGTCCCGGTGAACCACTCCGTTCCGGTGTGCATGGTCGAGCGCGTCGGACACGTCCTGGGCGATCTGGATCGCCTGATCGACCGGGAGCTGCTTCTCCCGATCCAGCCGCTGCCGCAGGCTCTCCCCTTCCACGTATGGCATGACGTAGAACAGCAGGCCGTTGGCCTCGCCCGAGTCGTGTAGCGGAAGGACATGCGGGTGGGTCAGGCCGGCGACGGTTTCGATCTCGCGCAGGAAGCGATCCGTTCCGACCGCGGCCGCCAGCTCGGGGTGCAGCACCTTGATCGCGACCTTGCGGTGATGCTTCAGGTCCTCGGCGAGGTAGACGGTGGCCATGCCACCACGGCCGATCTCCCGCTCGATGGCGTAGCGGTCAGCGAGGGCCGTCTTCAGGCGCTCGATGACTTCGGACATGGCTCACCGTTCGCGGCTGAGGACGCGAGGGCGTTCCTCCCGCGGCCTGGGAGGTAGCCCGCCGGGGGGCGCGCCTGCGCCCCGGCTTTCAGAGCGCCCACGTCCCATGTTGGACCTACTGGGCCGTGAAGCCTCCGTCGACGGGCACCGTGATTCCGGTGACGAAGGAGCTCTCGGGCGAGGCCAGCCACACCACGGCCTGCGCCACCTCCGCCGGGGATCCGAAGCGGCCCACCGGATGTAGGGCCAGCACGCGCTCCCTCAGCTCTTCCCCCCCGGCGGCGGCGAGGCGGTCGAACATCGGTGTCTCGATGACCGCCGGCGCCACCGCGTTCACCCGGATGCCGAGGGGGGCGTATTCGAGCGCCGCCGACCTCGTGAGCCCGATCACCGCGTGCTTGCTGGCCACGTAGCTGGACAGACCGGGAAAGCCGATGAGACCCGCAACGGAAGCGTTGTTGATGATCGCTCCTCCGCCGTTCTCCAGCATGACCGGGATCTCGCACTGCATGCTGACCAGGACGGAGCGCACGTTGGTCCGGAACACCCGTTCGTGGTTCTCCAGCGAGCTTTCGTGCAGCGGAGTGAACGGATCACCCTCGATGCCCGCGTTGTTGAACGCGATGTCGAGTCGCCCGTAGCGATCCACCGTCTGCTCCACGAGGGATCGCACCTGATCGTCTTCGTTCATATCCGTCCGTATGAACAGCGCATCGCCGCCCTCATCCCGAATGCACTCTGTGGCCGCCTCGCCGGCCGCCGCGCGCCGGCCCGACAGCACCACCCTGCTCCCCCTGGCGGCGAACGCCCTTGCGGCGGCCTCTCCGATTCCCGAGGTGGCTCCGGTCACCAGCACGACGCTCTCGTCCAGGGCTCGCGCATTCATGGTCTCTCTCTGCTGGGAATGAGGAACGGTGCAGAGCGGCTGGCAGGCCCCGCGGGGGGCGCCCGGCCTCAACCGCCCTGACGGGACGGGAAGTGTGGGGCTCGGGGGGAGTGCCGTGCAAGGAAGAGACGCGGACCGTGGCCGGCAGACCGCGCGGAGTCCGATGGCGCTGATGGCCATCTCGGGTCGGGGCGACGCCGCGCTCCGGCAGGCCGGCATCTGGCCGGCAAAGCCACTCACGAGTCCGGGCGGCCTTTTCCCCGCCCCAGGATCTCTTCGACCGCTCGACGGAAAGACGGCGCGTGGATCGCGGGATACCGGTAGAGCTCCGGCTCGATCCGCTTGAAGTACTCTAGCGCCCGCGTCCCGTCCACGAGTTTCCGGTCGATCATCTCGCGAACATCGGCCAGATCCTGCTGGTGGCTGCGCTCTACCTTTGACAGTGCCTGGGCGTACAAATCGAAGTGGAAGAAGGAAAGCCGTCCGGTCATTGCCACGAAGACGCTCCGGTCTTCCCAGCCGGCGGGGACGGGGATGAAGTCGGCTGGCGATGCCAGCTCCACGTTGATCCGGAGCTCGTCCTTCAGGCGGGGGATGGCTCGGAGCACGGCGTCCTGCTCCGGCACCAGCTTGAGGTCGACGTCGATCGTGGCCTCCCGCCATCCGATCAGGACCGCGGTGGCGCCACCGGTGAAGTACGCCCGCCCCTCCGCGCGAGCGGCTCGGCCCAGAGCTTCCATGAGACGGCGGATGCGCTCGGCGGTCGCTAGCTCGCGCATTCAGCGGCGCGCTCGTAGCTGACGAGGCGACGAATCAGCGCATTGTATCGGGAGTGAGCCGCGTCGGGGTCGGTTGCGCGGAGGCGCTCGTATAGTAGACGCTCGGCACCGGCGATGGGGTTCCGAACGGCACGCCCCAGGCGCTCGATCCGGGCGGCGCCGATGGATACGAGGAGAGCCGGGATCGACTCCTCCCCCCGGGCGAGGTCCTCAAGCCCGGCTCGGATCAGGTCCCCCCCGGGAAGCTCGGCCCGCAAGGGAGCGGAATCTGACCCCGACCTGTTCACGGTTCACACGCGTCTAGTATCAGTCGCCCTGGCTGCCGCGAGAGCTCCTTCGCCTCCTTCGACGGAGAGCTGCGCGGAGCGCCAATCCCCGACGGTCCAAACCGATCCTTTGCCGGGTGCTCCACGAGGAAGTCCGAAGGAAGTCAAGCAAACCTAGACCGCCCAACGGCGCGTCGCCAGCGCGCAGGGATCCCGCGGCGAAGACCCCCCCGGAGACGGGTGTGGAGCGTGCCTCTCCAGCGGCGGCGGGTGGATCCCCTCCTCCCACGGGGCCTCACGAGCCGCCCGCCAGATCCGGTTCAAATCCGCCCCGGCCCATTCCCCGAGGGCTTCCCTGCAGGGCGAGCCCGGCATCGAGATCGTCGCAACTTCAGCATACGGGTCCTCTACTCGGAGCTTGTCGCCTGGTCTCGCAGCCGCCTGATCGCCTCCAGCGTTTCGATGTCCGCGGCGTCCTGCAGTCGGCCAGTCCGTTTGCTGGCGATCAGGTGATCGATCGAGGCTGTAGGGATCTCCACGCCCTCCAGCTCGAATCCCGTCGCGTCCGGCGCGGCCTCGGCGTACCGAACCGTCCAGGCGACGGTCAGGATGTCCACCCGGGGCACGTCCCCGATCACCGTGACCGGCTTCTGAACGATCTCCTCGGCGAGCCACTCACCCGCGAGCCCGATGCCGATCTGGCTCAGAGCCGAGAGCACCCGCTCCGCGTTTTCTCTCGTCGGCTCGATGAGGATGTCGACGTCCCGGGTGGCGCGGCTCGAGCCCCACAGCTGCATGGCCGAAGCGCCCACGAGAACGTAGCGGACGCGGTGCTGGTTGAGGGCCGCGCAGACCTCCGCGAGCCGGGTCTCGTAGCGCTCGCTCAACGCAGCCGATCCTCCCAGCGCTCCCAGTCCAGGTAGTCCTCGTATCGCTCGAATGTGAGAACCCGAGCCCGCCGCCACCGGGGAGCGCGCAACTCGGCCACTCGCGCGGCGCGCTCCGCCTCCTTCACTCGCGCCTCGGGCGTGAGCGCTAGATCGGCCTGGAGCTGAGCTTCCCGGTAGAGCCCACGGCCGGCCGCGGCCTCGGTGGCGGGGGAAGGGGTCGATCTCTCACGCACTGCCGGCGCCGAGCGCGGTGCCGTGCCCGCCGTCTCGACGACCTCTCCGCTGGCCAGGTACTGCCTCAGCGCCTGCACGAGCACCCAGCTCCTCGAGCGTTCCACCGCCTTCGCGCGTGCGTCGGCCGCCCGCACCAGCTGCTCCGGGATCGTGATCGAGATGCGCGACAGGGCCATGGTATGAGTATATCATACTTGATCATACTTCGCCAGGGCGCCGATTCCTGCAGGTTCGGGCGCCGGATTCGAGCTGCGCGCGTCGTCCCAGAACTCGGGGCACGAGATCGAACGGAAACCCAGACCTCCAGCGGCGGCGCGAGGCTGCCTGACGCGTCATCCCTCGCGAGAGCCGTCTGAAAGGCGCCGGACTTCCTCGACGATCCCACCCTTGATCGTCTCCCACTCGATCTCCCGGATCATCCGCGGCATCGGCTCCGACTCGGCGTCTTCGAAGTAGACCAGGCTCTTCAGGAGGTGGTATTCGTTGTAGTCGACCTCGGCGAAACGTCGTCGAAGCAGCGAGAAGATTCCCCCGAGATCGATTCCTGCCTGCAGGCAGAAGTAGAGGTCGACGAAGTCCCTCCGGCTGCCCCGGCCGCCGATGGCGATCAGCTTCATGACGGCGATGTCGCGTGGGTCGGCGACGGTGAGCCTCCGATAGGGGACGCCCGGGAACAGCAGAGGCGCCTGCGCCCTCAGGAAGCTGATCCGGAGACCGGTGAGAAGCAGGTGGAGCGTGTCGGAGGTGCGGCTCTGGACCTTGACGGGGCCGATCGCGGCCAGCTCCCCGGCGAGTCGCTCCGGGTCGAACGGCTCGGCTCGAAAGAAGTCCACATCCTCCGAGTAGCGGTGGCCGATCTGGAGCGCCAGCGCGGTCCCGCCCGCCAGCGTCCAGGACTCGAGCCGCCCTTGGGCCGCGAGCCTACGGACGGTGGCCCAGGCGTCCGCGCTTAGGACCTTAGGGTGCATCCCCCTCATCCAGGATCAGATGCCAGTAGGTACGGGTCCTCGCGTCCACGCCCCTGTGGGCCACCGCCTCTCGGATGGCGTGGTCGCCGAAGAAGCGCCGCGCCGCATCGACCTGTCGCGCGTCACCGAATAGGAGGACGCGCCTGAGCACCCACAGCGGGTGGTCCGTCAGGTTGGAAAGGGCGAGGGGCTTGTCCCAGAACAGGGGAGCGAGCAGTCGGACGAGGTCCCAAGCGCTCCGCCCCGGCTCCCTCGATCGGCGTCGGCTCGGGAGCAAGCGGACCTCGAGCCTGGCGCCGAGGGCGCTCGCGATCCTCCGCAAGGTGGCCAGCTCGAACCGCTCCCACCCGCCCTCGTAGCGGTGCAGGGTCGGGGCGCTCGTCCCGGCGCGCGCGGCCAGCTCCTCGAGGCTCCAGCCCTTCGATGCCCTTAGGTTTCGGATCTGAGCGCCGATGGGAGCGGGTGGAAAGGGGACAGAATTATCGTTCATGATAACACGATGCCGAGTCTACACTGACTCGTCAAGGAAGGTTGCCCAGCCCGCC
>JBHIAV010000079.1:0-8214 GCA_046758745.1 Gemmatimonadota bacterium | reverse complement strand
GCCGCGCCCCCCGAGATCGCCGTGCACAGTCCGATCAGCCACCACTGCCGACGGAGCACGGAGCGGATCCCGCGCACGTGAGCCTCCGGAGACTCGACGCCGCCGGTGGGCGGCCGCGCGAAGCCTCCTCGTCTGAAAGGCGCGGGCAAGCCTCCTTCGGGCGTGGACGACGGCGGAAGGGCCTTGTGGTCCATTCGGTCACAACCTTTGGCTGACGCGTCTCCGGGTACGCGGGTTCGGATCGCGCTCTGGCCGGGTAACACACAGACCCGACGCCGGCAAGCCGAGATCTCTCACCAAGGGCCTCTGGCAGAGACCCTGCAGACAAGAAATATGCCCGGGCCCCAAAAAGCTAGCTCGGGCGGCTCTGGTTCGGGAATCGCGACCCGGGAGCGGGTTTCCCGAGCGTCCTTGTAGCGGCGAGGCTACACCTTTCCCGTTGCCCTGACGTGGGCGCGCCACCCGCTGTCGGGAGCCGTCTCGACGTGGCGGCGCGCGTGCGGCGCGGCCTACCTTTGGCGGCGGCGGAGGGAGACACCACGGGAATCGGCGTACATGGAGCGGGATCTACACCGACTTGCGGGAGAGGACTTCGATCTTCTGGTCGTCGGCGGCGGAGTGCTGGGCGCCTTCGCTGCCCGGGACGCGGCCCTCCGCGGGCTCCGCATCGTGCTGATCGACCGGGCGGACTTCGGGGGCGCCACATCGGCGAACAGCCTGAAGATCATCCACGGCGGCCTCCGCTATCTCCGGGGCTTCGACCTTCCGCGCATGCGGGAGTCGATCCGCGAGCGGTCGAACTGGCTGCGTCTCGCACCACACCTCGTTGAGTCGCTCCCCATCCTCGTCCCGACGCGCGGACGCGGTCGGCAGAGCCGTCTCCTGCTTCGAGTAGCCCTGGCGGTCAACGACATCGTGTCGGCCGATCGGAACCGGGGCGTGACGGCGGAGCGGCGGCTGCCGGCAGGCCGGGCTCTCACGCGAGAGGAGTGTCTCCGGCTCGTGCCCGAGCTCGAGGCGCCAGAGCTGAGCGGGGCTGTCCTCTTCCACGACGCCCAGCTCTACAGCCCGGAACGCATCATTCTCTCCGCTGCGCGCGGGGCGGCGGCTGGAGGGGCCGCGCTCGCGAACTACGTAGAGCTCCGTGGAGTCGAGGTACAGGCTGGGGCAGGCGTGGTGGCCGGGGTCATCGATCGGCTGTCCGACTCCCCGTTCGAGATCCGCGCCCAAACTCTCCTCAACGCGGCCGGTGCCGCCGCCTCCCGCGTGGCGGCGGACCTCATCGGAGCTCCGATCCCGGGGGTCGGCTGGTCGCTCGCGATGAATCTGATGACGAGGACGACCGGTCACCAGATCGCGATCGCGCTCCCCGGCGCATCGGGCGGGAGAGCACCCCGCGCGAATCGAGGAGAGCGGTTCCTCTTCCTCGTCCCATGGCGAGGCAGGACCATCCTCGGGACGGCTCACTATCCGTACTCCGGCGACCCGGCCGAATTCGATCCCCGGGAGTGCGAGCCTGGCCGCTTCCTGGCGGACGTGAACGCCGCCTGGCCGGGACCTCCGTTCGCGCCGGAGGATATCGTCCTCGTGCATGCGGGCCTCCTTCCCATCGCTCCGGAGCGTCCCGGCCGCGAGGTGCGCCTCCTCAGGCGGCCCGTGCTGCGCGATCACGCCGTGGATGGAGCTCCTGCGGCGGTCACCGCCATCCCGATCAAGTTCACCACGGCGCCGCGAGTCGCCACGCGCGCCGTCGACCTCGTGTGCCGGAAGCTCGGCCGGCGGGCCTCCTCCAGGAGTGCGGAGACACCGCTTCCCGGCGCTCCGGCCGGATCCGTATCGGAGCTTATCGAGGAGGCTCAGCGTCGCCACGGGACTCTACTTGAGGAACCGGTGCTCGAGCACCTCGTGCGGAGCTATGGAACAGAGTACGTGAAGCTCCTGCGCGGGGCGGAGGATATCCCGGACGGGCACGTGCGCGTCGGGCCCGGGGCGCCGGTGATCCGGGCGCAGTTCATGCACGGGGTCCGCGAGGAGATGGCACAGAGCGCGGAAGATCTCCTGTGGCGGCGGACGGAGCTCGGGCCGCGGGGGCTGGCGGATGACGAGGCGCTTCGCTGCGCGGCCGAGATCCTCGCCCGGGAGCGTTCGCGACCTCGGGGAGCGACCTCGAGCGCGAGGAGGCCCTGAGCCGATGTGCGGCATCTGCGGCGTAGTCGGCGGCGACCCGACGCTCGAGCTTCCGCGCCTCCGACGGATGGCCCACGCCATCGCCCATCGCGGGCCGGACGACGAGGGGTTTCACGCCGGTACGGGCGCCGTGCTGGGCAATCGGCGGCTCGAGGTCATCGACCTCGAAGGCGGGCACCAGCCGCTCGCCAACGAAGACGGAACCCTGTGGATCACCTACAACGGAGAGATCTACAACTTCCGCGAGCTCCGCCGGGAGCTCGTCGAGGCGCGGCACCGCTTCCGGACCGCCACGGACACCGAAGTGATCCTCCACCTGTACGAGGATCTGGGGAGCCGGTGCGTGGAACGGCTTCGCGGCATGTTCGCGTTCGCCGTCTGGGACGGACGGCGGGGGAGCCTCTTCGCGGCACGTGACCGCTTCGGACAGAAGCCGCTCTACTACGCGATGGACCGGGGGCGCTTCCTCTTCGCATCGGAGATCAAGGGCCTCCTCGCCCATCCGGATCTGACGGCCGAGCCCGAGCCGGCGGCGACCGACTACTACCTCGGTCTCCGGTTCATCCCGCCCCCTCTCACCATGCTCCGGGGGATCCACAAGCTGCCGGCGGGGCACTGGCTCATCTGGAAGGGTGGGGAGCTCACCGTACGCCGGTACTGGGAGCTCTCCTTTCGGGAAGGGCGTTCACGTGGTGACGGGGAGTGGGTGGCCGAGCTCGGCGAGCGGGTGCGGGAGGCGGTTCGGGTCCACCTGGTGAGCGACGTACCGGTCGGCGCCTTCCTGTCGGGCGGCATCGACTCCAGCGTCATCGTGGCCGCCATGGCGCGCGAGCTGGACGGATCCGTGCCCACCTTCTCCATCGGGTCGGACGCGCCGGGCTACGACGAGCGGCCGCACGCCCGCCTCGTGGCGGCCCACTGCGGGACGAGCCACCACGAGCGGCAGGTGACCGCCAGGCAGCTTGCCGGCATCCCGCGCCTGGTGCGCACCCTGGACGAGCCATCCGACCCGATCGCCGGCTGCATCTACGAGGCCTCGCGGCTCGCCGCGGAGCACGTGAAGGTGGTGCTCGGCGGCGATGGCGGGGACGAGATCTTCGCCGGCTTCGACCGGTACGCCGCGTTCGAGTGGGCCGACTGGTACACCCGCCTCCCGCGTCTCTTCCGCGAGAAGATCGTGCGACCGGCCGTCGAGCGCCTCTCCGACTCCTTCGCCTACAAGGGGCTCGTGCAGAGGGCGCGCTGGCTGGTCGCGGTGGGAGAAGAGCAGGGGGCGCGGCGCTACGCGCGCATGACCACAGTGTTCCGCTTCGGGGCGCGCGAGAAGGAGTGGCTGTACGGCCCGGCCCTCAGAGAGGCCCTGGTCGGGCACGATGCGGAGGAGGCGATGGCCCGGCCGTTCGAGGAGGCGCGGGCCGACTCGCTTCTTCACCGGATGCTCGCAGCGGACGTCGTGACGCGCCTCCCGGAGCACACGCTGATGCTCTCGGACCGCCTCGGCATGGCGCACGGCCTGGAGACGCGAGCGCCGTTGCTGGACCACGAGCTGGCCGAGTTCTGCGCTAGCATGCCGGCCCGGCTCAAGATCCGGCGTGGGGTGACCAAGTACGCCATGCGGCGGGCGGCCCGTCGCTTCCTGCCTCCGAAGATTCTCCGGCGGGCCAAACAGGGCTTCATGTTTCCGGTCGCGCACTGGCTCGCCGCGGAGGCGGTACCGGGGCTCTGTCGCGCTCTACGCGATGGCCCGCTGGTGAAGGAGGGGTGGGTCCGGCCGGCCGCCGTGGACAGGTTGTTCCGGGAGCACGCGGCGCGAAGGGCGGATCATCACGTTCGCATCTGGATGCTCCTCAGCCTAGACGCCTGGCACCGGATCTATCTCGGAGGCGAGAGCGCGGAGGAGCCGGGCGCGCCGCAGCCGCTCACGCTGCCACGCTCTTCAGGATCTCCAGCGTCTCCCTCGCGCAGCGCTCCCAGCTGAACCGCTTCGAGCGCTCGAGCCCCTGCGCCGCCAGCTCCTCCCGTAGCTCGACACTGGTGAGGACGCGATACGCCGCCTCGCAGATTTCGACCGGATCCGACGGGTCCACCCGCAGGGCGGCATCTCCCGCGATCTCCCGCAGGCCGTTCACGTCGGAGGTCACGATGGGCGTGCCGCATGCCATCGCCTCGGTAAGGGGGATCGGGAAGGCCTCGAGGTTGGAGGGGTAGAGGTACAGGTCCGCCAGGGTGTACACGGCGGGGAGGTCCTCCTGGGCGATCCACCCCGGGAAGAGGACATCGGCGCCCCAGCCGTGGGAAGGAATCCCGTACTCCTCGCGGAAGAGGTGGCAGTCCTTCCCGCCGATCACCAACCGGTGCGGCGTCCTCGGGTGCAGGAGCCGATACGCATCGAGGACCGCCCGCACGTTCTTCCGCTCTCCGCCCCGCACCTTCGACAGGGTGAAGATGAAGCGCTCCGGGAGGTCGTACCGATCGCGTACGGCTTGCAGCCGCTCGGGATCCTCCACGCGCCGGAAGTGCCGCGCCGGCCCGAAGTACACCGTCCGCACGAGCCCCTCGGGAAGCCCGAGCGCCCGGTTGACGTTCTGCGTGGTGAGCTCCGAAACGGAGAGGATGGCCGCCGCCCGGCGGCAGTAGACCGGCAGCATGAGCCGCTGGTAGGCGACGTCGGAAGCGGTGTAGAAGCGTGCCTGCTCCGGCACGAGCCAGTCGGCCCCGTGCAGCACCATCACGGTCGGGGCGGGGGCGAGAAGCGGAACGGAGAACTTCGGGTGGAGGACGACGTCCACCTTCTGGCGTCGGCAGGCGAGCGGCACGGCGACCTGGTCCCACAGCGCCTTGCCAGGCGCCCTCAGGAGCACTTCCGTCACGTTCTCGCGATCGGCGAAGCGCCCGAGGTGCACCGGGCTGCGGTAGAGGAGGACGTACTCGTTATCGTGATCGACGGCGAGCAGCTCTTCGGTGAGGTATCGGGTGTACACGCCGATGCCGCCCAGCTCGTCGAGCGCGCGCAGCATGATCGCGATTCGCATCCGTCACCCGGCTCTGGTCGTTCGAAGCATCGCGGCTCCCCGGCGGTGGACCCATGCCGCGGCCCATCACTCCTTGACGGCCGTCACCGACAGCTTGTAGGCCAGGCGCTTCGCCAGCGGCTCGGGGATGAGGTTGTAGATCGGCCGGAAGCCGTACGTGTACAGGAGCGCCTTCACCCCGCTCCGGCTGATCGGGAGCGCCCGGTAGTGCTCGCGCTCCGCCTCCTCGATCCGAAAGCCCTCGAACATCGACAGGATCTCCCGCTCGGTGTGGAACTCGTTCACCGGTGGATCTTCCTCTCTGTGCTCGATGTTCTCCCGCCCCAGCCGCGAGATCCAGTACATCCAGGAGGGCCGGCGATAGAAGTGCGAGATGATCGCCCGCCCGCCGGTCTTGAGCACGCGTCGTACCTCGCGGAGGGCGAGGGGAATATCGCCCGTGGCGTGCAACACCCCGTTCGCCCACACCGCGTCGAACGTCTCGTCCTGAAAGGTGAGACCGAGAACGTTCTCCACCCGCACATCCTCGGCCTCTACCCCTTCCAGCTCGAAGTGGCGGCGGGTGAGCTCCACGGCCTTGGGGGTGAGGTCGGTGGCCGTCACCCGAACGCCCCGCTTCAGGAGCTCCAGGCTGTCGAAGCCCATTCCGCACCCGATCTCCAGCAGATGGCGCCCGCGCAGCCGCGCCGCTTCCCGCTCGATCCGCTTCATGATCCAGGGGAACTTGTACGGGTTCATCCATGGACGGATGTGGGCGAAGAACTCGCGGCTCCCGACCTCGAGCGTCTCGTCGCGTACGTACTGGAGACCCAGCGTGTGCGCGTTCCAGTAGTCCCGAACGGCCGCGGTCGTGCCCGGCTCGGGTCCGGTCAACGGGCGTCGTCCCTCGTGCATGTCCCTGTGTGTTTCGCGCCCGCGCCCCAGGCGTGGGCATGCGACCCGCCTCGCTCCCTGCTGTGACTGAGGCAGCTTCCCGCCTCCGCGCAGGGGCGTAGGATCGGCGCCGGTATCAGCAAGTTACGTGCTATTCGACGGGGCTGGCCACGCGCGGCCGCGGCGGGAGGTAGACATAGTGCCCGGTCTGGCCCACCGGCTCCCAGCCTGCGGGCGCCCCTCCCTCCGGCCCGCGCTCGGCCACGATCGCTCTCGCCCCTGTCCCGGCCAGCAGACGCATCACCTCGGCCCGACGCGCGCGCGGCGCCGCCCAGAACGCCTCCGCCTGATGGTCGGGGATCTCCGCGATGATGCGGAGCCGGGCGAGCCGAGCAAAGGTCGCGCCGAATGCATGGCCGACGAACGCGATCCCGTCCCCCGGCTGGAGGCCGGCCGCGAGGAGCCCTTCGGCGATCTCCGAGGGATGGGTCGAAGCGAGGGTCGATCGGTCCGCCGCGGGCGCGCGGTTCGCGGGACCGGGGGCAACGCCCAGCATTCCTGCCGCCCCTTCGAGGTCGAGAGCGGCGACGTTGAGGAGCGGGAAGAGGGCCGCGGTGGCTCCGCACGCCGCCAGAAGTCGGCGAGCTCCCCGAGCGTCCGGCAGACGGATGTGCGAGAGGATCCCGCCCCAGAAGAGCAGGAGGAAGGGGCCCACATACCTCCCCTCCACGTACACGATGGAGTACAGAGCGAGAGCCGCTACGGCCATGGCCGCCAGCGCCCATCCGGCGTCGAGTCGGCGTTCTCCGGGCGGCACGCCTCCGGCCACCCAGAGGAGCACCAGGGCGGCCGCCAAAAGGCCGCCCTGCCGCCGGACGAAGAGGTCGAAGTAGAAGCGGCCGCTCCCCACCAGTGCGGCGGCCTGCTCCCCGAGGTCGAGACGTGGGGAGACGCCTTCGTACCAGTACGCCGGGTCGTACGAGAGGGGGTAGCTCCCCGGGACCGGCGAGGCGAACTCGTACACCTCCGGGTCCGCCATCAGGAGCCTCGCCGGGTGGGCCGGCGCGCCGACGCCCTCGGGCGCCGCGCCGGGGCGCCAGTGCGGGTATGGGACGCCGTTCACGTAGCGGAGATAGGTGAGGCGGCCTGCCTCGCCGAAGGTGAAGCGGCCCCGGGCGACGGAGAGGAGCCCCACCCACGTGCCGGTGATCGCCAGGAAGGTGACGGCGGCGAGAAAGAGGAGCGACAGCTCCCTGCGGCGGCGGGCGAGCGCCGCTGCCGCCAGGACGAGAAAGACGAGGGCGAGGGGCAGCATCACCGACTTCGCCAGGTATGCGAGGCCGAGGGTGAGGCCGAGGGCCGCGGGGACGGCGCGCCCCCCTCCTCGCTCGAGACGGAGGAGGAGTCCGGCGGCGAGAAACACCAGCGCCGCCACGAGCATGTCCGGGGTTACCGCCCACAGCTCGATGAGGTCGAGCGACATCCAGAGGAAGAGGGCGTACCCTACCGACCACCAGGCCCAAGCGGGGAGGCCGACCCCGGAGGCGCGCCCCTCCACGCTCGTCCCCCCGGTCGCGACCGTCGGCTCTCGTCCCTGCATCGTGCGCGCCAGCTCTCGCCACAAGAACTCGAAGCACACCAGCGCCAGCAGGTAGATCCCGAGGTCGAGCAGGTGCACGACGGCAAACTCCCAGCGCATCGGGGGATCGATGGCCCGCATCGCCGCGCCCAGGATCCACGAATAGAGCGGGCTCCAGGCGCTGCTGAGCGCTGCTCCCCACTCGCCCCGCAGCCACGCGTCGCCCAGATCGAGGTAGGAGATCCCGTCCTCGTTCATGGACTCGTGGGCGATCGCGGCCCACGTGTGCAGGGTTCCAAGAACGATCGCCAGCAGGCGGAAGAGCGCGATGACTAGCCGCGCCTGAGCCGCGTCGCTCGCCGCCCCGGGCGCCTCCGCGGGCCTCACGCGGGATCGGTCTCCCGCGATGGTTCGGTCGCCGGTCCCCCCTTCGCGGTCGGGCCGGCTTCCGCGTCCGACCTCGCCTCGCGCGCCCGCAGATCGCGGATGGCCAACGACTGGATGAGCTCGGTCTGCCGGGACGAGAGCGCGCTCAGCTTCACG
>JBHIAV010000078.1:0-8276 GCA_046758745.1 Gemmatimonadota bacterium | reverse complement strand
GGCGTAACGCCGCCAACCAACACATGAGGAAGGGACCGGTTCCGGTCCCTTCTTTTCTTACCATGCGCAGGGGATCACAGCATTACCCGGCTCCCGCACACGCATCCATCTTGGCAGCCGGTGTCGTTCCGCAGCGCTCAGCCTTCGGGAGCTGGAAGGCCGAACGCCTTTCGATGGCTGCGCAGCGCGGCCTTCTGGTGGGTGCGGATGCGGAGATCGGAACGGGGGTAAGCGCTGCACAGCAGCACGTAACCCGCTGCCTCGTCTTCCGGGAAGACGCGGACGGCTTCCGACTGATCCACCCGCCCCTCTTCGAGGCGCCCGGCGCAGGTGATGCACCACCCCTGAAGACAAGTGAACGGTAGCTCGAGACCCGCCCTCGAGGCGGCGGAGAGGAGATACTCGTCCTCTGACACCTCGAAGCGGGTCTCGCCCTCGGATGTGATATAGATCACCTCGTACGTCGCATTCACGCCGCCACGCTCATGGGTTGTAGAAGCCGGTGTTCTTGCTGTACGGCGCTTCACCCGGCGTTCCGCGGCGGAAGTGGCCGGACGGCCGCCCCACGCCGTCGCGCTCCATCGACAGGAGCTCGATGAACCACGCCTCGTGTTCGATCTCTTCGTTGAGGATCCGCGAGGCCATGTCGTACGTCCGAGGATCCTTGCCGAGGGTCAGATCACAGATCTCGTTCCAGGTACGGATTGCGCACCGCTCGGCCTCGAGCAGCACCGTCAGGATGTTCTCGGCAGTCGGGTTGTCGGGAAGATAGGCGTCGGGGCAGCCGGCGCGATTGGCGAAGGTCCGGATGTCCTTCGGGATCGACCCGCCGAGCTCGTAAATGCGTGGGGTGATGAGCTCGAAGTGGGAGCGGTCCTCGAGCCGGGCGTCCTCGCAGATCTCCTTGTAGTCCTCGTTTCCGGCGAGCCACATCCGGAGGATCGTGTAGTAGTAGTAGGTGGTGAACTCGGCGCCCGCCGCGTCGATCAGCTTTTCCACCAGTGCGTCCACGTCGAGCCCGCGCGCCTTTATCTGCTCGACGCCGACCCGTTCGGTGACATCGCCCGGCTTGACCTTGCCGGTCGCGTGCGGCTTCGTGCCTCCCGTACCCTTCGCGTCAGCTACCATGATTGCCTCCATCTCCGTTCGTTCGTCGGCTGCTCCCTGGCCAGTTTGACGGGCCGGGGAATAGCGGGGCTGCGATCCGGGTATCCGCCCTTCCCATCCAGCGTCTCCGTGCACGCGGCCGGCGGGTTGATCTCCTGCTTCAGACCAGCGCCGCGGGCATCGCCTCGAGAGTATCGCCCATATCGAGGAGGATCTGAACGGGTCGAGCGGCGGGTTTCCAGCAACAGCCCGTCCATCCCACAACGCGTGCGGGTAGCTGGTCCGCGCCCGGTGGATGAACGACGGGTGGGACAGCTGGAAGAAGAGCTGAGGCACTACTTCCTGCGATCACGACTTCCACTCGTAAAAAGGGGGGGGTGGGACCGCTTCCGGCAGCACAATCTAGCAGATCCATGCAGGATCGCACGCCCGCCGAGCGCCCCCGCCCAATTCTTGGCCAGTCCAATAGAGAGATCCGTAGCCTCGGCGCTGGCCCCGCCTGGCGTCATGTCCTACGCAGCCGGCGGCTCGCGCGGCGGGAACAAGCACGCGTTTGCCAACGGGTCGGGCTCGGCGAGCCGCGCGGCCGCTAGATCAGCTGGCGAAACGTGCTGTAGGTCGGGTGACCGCCGGGATCGGCGGGCGTGTTGCCGGGACGCAGGAGGAGGCCGGTGGCCAGCCCCGCTGCCGCGGCGGCATCCAGCTCCGGGACCACGTCGCTGAGGAAGAGGATGTGGCAGGGGTCGAGAGGGAAGGCCTCCGCGATGGAGGTGTACGAAGCCGGCTCGCGCTTGGGACCCGTAGTGGTGTCGTGGAAGCCGTCGAAATAACCGGTCAGGTCGCCGCATTCGGTGCTCCGGAACAGGAGCTGCTGAGCCAGGACGCTCCCGGACGAGAAGGCGCGCAGCCGGACTCCGGCTCGCCGCCAGGCGCGCAGCGCCTCGGGCACATCGGGGAAGACCTCACCGCGAAGCTCGCCCCTCTCGTAGCCGCGTTTCCAGATCAGGCCCTGGAGGGCCTTCAGCCCGGGCGACTTCCGATCGAGGGTCATCAGATAGCGAGCGTACGGCGCACCGTTGCCGAACGCCGGCACCTCGGGAGCTGGTCTCTCCTCCACATACTCTTCCCGCAGCCGGGCGAGCGCCCGGGCCTCCGGCGAGCCGGCCTGGGCGCGACTGCACACGGCCTCGAGGTGGGCCTCGGCAAACGGAAACAGGACCTCGTAGACAAAGGAGATGGGCGTCGTGGTGCCCTCGATGTCGGTGAGGACGCCACGGATGCCTTCAGGCAGGGGCACGCGGGAACGGACGGCCTGTTACAACCCCTTGACCGGCAGGAAGCTGGGCCCGAAGCAGAGAGGGATGTGCCGGGTCTCCTCCCCCGAGGCCGTGTAGTGCGGCGTCCAGCCCGCGGGATCCTGGAACAGGCGGACGGCACGGATCGTCCGGTCCTCGCAGAGGTCGAACCAGTGCCGGGTGCCGTGGGGAACGTTGATCATGTCCCCCTTCTCCACCTCGATACTGAACACGGGCTCGTCCTCGGGATGGATGTGGAAGAGGCCGCGGCCGTGCACGATGAACCGCACCTCGTCCTCGCTGTGCCAGTGCTCCTTGTTGAACTTGTCGAGCATGGCCTGGAGGCCGGGGGTGGTGGGCTTGACGTCGATGACGTCCGCGGTCACGTAGCCGCCTTCGCTCATCAGCTCCTCGACGGGCTCCCGGTAGGCGGTCAGCACCTCCTCGTCCGTGGGGTTGTCACCAAGCTCGTCCGAGGCCTCGAAACGGCGGTACCAAATCCCGAAACGGCCGAGGAACTCCGAGATCGCACCTTCATCGGTCAGAGTGCGATCGTCCTCGCGAATGGTAACGGTAGCCATGAGAAAAACCTCCTGCCGTATCGAACCGAGAGTCTATTCTAGCCGGTGAAGGGTGAGAAGCGAGTCCGCCTGGCCAGGCACTCGAAGAGGAACTCGAAGATCTCCACGTGGCGCTTGGCCTCCTCCAACGTCTCGCCCCATGTCCACAGGCCGTGCCCGGCGAGGAGGAAGCCGCGCAGGCCGTGCTCCCTTTCGAGCATTGGCGACACCTCGTCGGCCAGACCCACCATGTCCTGGGAGTTGGCCAGCACCGGCACGAAGATCCGGTCCTCGTGGCTCCGCATTCCCTCGAGGCCCTTGAGCATCTCGTAGCCCGCGACGACGAACCCCCCGCGCGCGGCGAAATGTTCCCCCAGAAGCGTGTCGGACACCGAGTGCACGTGGAGCACCGAGCCGGCACCGGTGACCGAGGCAATGGTGCAGTGGAGGATCGTCTTTGCGGAGGGCGTTCCCGGATCGCCGATCGCCGGCTCACCGTCGGCATTCACCAGAACCAGGCTTTCCGGGTCTACCCGTGCCTTGTCCACCCCCGTGCGGGTGATCAGGAGCCACACCGGATCGCGGCTTACGACCAAGCTGAAGCTGCCGCTCGTGCCGAGACACCAGCCGCGCCAGTGAAACTCAGAGATCACCTGGCACAGCGGCCTCCCGAGCGCTCGGCGATCGAGGGTCTCCGTGGCCTGGGCCAGGCTTCGCCGGGTCATCTCTTCTCCGGGAAGTTTCCGCCAGCCTCAATCCCGCCTACAAATCCAAATATGGCCGTGTCGGCACGGCCCTGCCACTTCCCCACCCCGAGGCACTCCGCAGCGGCCGCTCAGCGTACCCCCTGGAGGACGCGCTGAACAACCGCCGATGTTCTCGACGGCGACCGTTGCGTCGGATCCCCGCAGGCGAGCGCTCGGAGAAGCGGACCCCAGGTGAAGCGGCTCCGAGATGCTGCCAACGTACGCACCCGGGACACATCCTGCTGTTCCCCGGTCGAATCAGAGGGCGTCCAGCACCCGTTCCAGGCGCGCCCTCACCTCCCTGGCCAGGGACTCCAGCTCCTCATTCTCCGTGACACCGAGTTGCACGACGGGATCCACCGCGGCGACCACGGAGGTGTTCGCATCGTCGCCTTCATATACGACCACGTTGCACGGCAGGAGAAGCCCGATCTCCGTCTCGGCCGAGAGCGCGCGGTGGGCCAGCGGCGGATTGCAGGCACCCAGGATCCGGTAGGGACGGAACTCCACCTCGAGCTTCTTCTTCAACGTCTCCTTCACATCGATCTCGGTCAGGATGCCGAAGCCTTCCTTTTCGAGCTCCTGCCGCACCCGTTGGTCGGCTTCATCGAACGGCAAGTCCACCGACGTCTTGAGCGCGTATCGCCTCATCGTCTCTCGCATCGTCGCCTCCGTCGCTGCCCTGTGCAACACTTGCCGATCTCGTCTCTCCACGCGCCTCCGCCCGGGGGAGAACCGCCCACCCCGGCCAAAGCTAGTAGGTCTTGCCGTCGTGGACGACCATTCAAGCCCGCGGCCTCGCATCTTGCGCCGGTGAGCCTCGGCAGTCTGATGGAAGGCTGCCGATTCCGCTCCCCTCCGTAGTCCGAATCGTCGCGGGCACGGAGGTCGAGGACGACAAACGACGAGGAGAAGCTCGGCGCCCTGGCGGAGGTCCAGGCCGCCCTGGGGGCCGGCCCGGTCGAAGAGGTCGAGGGGGAGGGCGTGGGGGAGAGCCCCGACCCCGGGATCACCTCGCCCTCGAGGTGGAGGACTGATGCGGCGAGGCTCGCCCCCCCGACGGAGGCTGCGCGCCGATACGGCTCCCGCGATGCTGGATCGGGGCCTAGTCTTCGGCCGCAGTGCCCCCAGTGTCGCGCGCGCGAAGCGGCCTCCTCCGTCGGCCCTGTAGGGCCATCTCGCCATCCAGCCGAGGCCGCGCCGCTCTGCTCCGTGCGCCCGTGCGGCCCGTCGCAGCGAGCCGGAGTGGGGCGTCTTCCCCGGTGCGGAGGAGGGCATGCCGACCGGAGACCATGCGCGAGGCTCTAAGAGTTGCCGGCTGTTGCACCTTTTCCAGCGCGTAAAGGGTTATCTTCCCCCCGCCGCGACCGAGGAGGGCCCGCTCTCCACTGGTCGTCTGCGCGCGGGCAACGTTCGGACTCAAGAGCGCGGTCATGCCGGCGAGAAGTCCAAGAAGGACCGTGCTGGGTATCTTCATCGTGCATCCTTTTTTTCAAGTGCCTGTTCGCGTCAGGCTCCCATCGAAACCGCCCTGAGAACATCTGGCCTCCCAACAGGTGTTCCCGGGCGTATTTCCCAGATCACATGAAGCCGGAGAGCAGCCCGCGTCCCCTACTGAGGCGTAACGCCTTCGACCGCTCCGGATTGCGCGCCTCTCCGGGCCACGGTGGGTTCCATGCCGCCGGACACCTGGGGACACCCGTACTCCGCCGCCGCGGGATCGTGGACGAGGCGATGCCCGGGGAGGGCGCCGTGACCTATGAATCGGGGCTGGTTGCTCGGGAAGACCGACTCAGGGGGCAGCCGATGGTCGTCGGACGACTACGCGTGGCCGAAGAACGCCCGACCCTTGGTAAGTAACGAAAATAAATATAGGAGAGCGCCCAAATGTCTCGCCATTGAAGCCAGGGCTAGTCGATCGGGTCGCCAAAACCGCCAGGCTCCACGGTCCTTCGGGAAAGCACCTTCGAGCACCGTGTCGGGAGGAAGAACGAAACGGTCGCAAGGTAAGGACTGTCCACTATGTCTCCCAGGACCGGATTCCCATAGTAATCATCGCAGTTCACATCCAGCACTGAATGCTGCAGGTCAGGCCCCATTTCGAACATGAGATCCCGATCGAAATCGCTGACGTGAACGTCACCATTCGAGTTTGGCGCACTCGGGTGGACAGCCCCGAGCACGTGCAAGATCTCGTGCATCATCACAAGATCGACTGCACCAAGCGCGGCATCCGCTGCAGGCGCGGTCATTGGCATATTGCCGCACGATCTGCCCGTAATCTCCGTGTACTGCATGTACACGAACGCGTACTGCCTGTTAAAGGACGCGCCGCAGCGGCGCCGCTCGTCCTTACCCTCTACGTAGATCGCGTAAATCTTGTCAGCGTCCCGGAAGCCCGCGTCCACGATGGTCCGAACAAGTGCCTCGGATTGGTAAATCGGTCCGGACAAGTGGTCGAGATTGACAACGGAGATGTCTGGCCCAACGAGCGGACAGTCTACAGCGAACATTCCCGCCCAGTGGTCGATCCGCAGAGCAAGATTTGAGAGACGGGTGAGCCAAGCGGCGAGACTTGCCAAGCTTCGCTGCACTGAGAGGACAAGATCACACATGTCGGAGGCGGACCGGTCGCGTGCAGAGGAAGAGGCGTAGAGGATGTGAATCTTTGGCCCCTCAAACTGGTCGGGTCGGTCCCGCCTTGGCCGTTCGACGACCCGCAGGGAGGCGAGCCCCACAGCGCCCGCCGCTTCGGCACGTATCTGCGCGGCGCCAAAGCCGACGCCCCGGGCAACGCCGTTCGGGGAGACCGTTAGGATGGAAGAGTCCGAACTCGTCCAGGAAAATGACGCCGGCACCTCCGAACCTTGGCCGTCTCTTGCAACGGCGATCAATTGCAGCTCGACACCGATGGCAAGCGAGTCCGCCGAAGGGGTGACTTCGACGGAGGCAATCGAAGCAGGCGGCGACTCGGGTGGCTGTTCCGGTGGGCTATGCGGCGCAGACGGAGCAATGCGATCCGAGGAACAGCTGCTCAGGAGAAACGCGCCGGCGACGAGCAATGCCGCGTCCCGACTCAAGAGAATCCCTCTGTGGTCAGGTTCTCATTCGCCGCTTCACCCGCTGCCCCTCACACCCTGGTCTACGATCCGGGAGCGATCCGTCCCGTCCAGTCGAAGATGCACGTCACAAATATGACCACGCGCGTCGTGCTGCCCGCCGTGACGGTAACTGTCACCGGATTCGACCCGCTGACCGAACAGTTGCTGGCGATATTGGTAAGCGTCACAATGTGACTCCCGGCGGCCACGTCGGTGAACGTTTCTGATCCATTGGCACCTAATGTCCTGCTACGGTCGCCATCAACGGTTACCGTGAAGCCACCGGAGATATCGTCTCCAGTGGTGGAAATCGTGACGCTTATCGCCCCCACCGAAGGCTCCGGTGTCGCTGCGGGAGGAGGTTCGGGAGACGGTCCGGTGGAGACTCCGCTGTCACCTCCACAGGCTGTGACAAGCGCAAAACCGAGCAACAGCACCCTAAAGCTCTTCATACGCAGAGTGGCCTCCTAGGCTGACGCAGAGCCGAATGGCGAGTGCTCACGCAAGGAGTCGACATGCAAGATGCGCGGAGATTGATCCGCAAGTGCGGGCCCGGTCCGAAAGGCGTGCCATCTTCCGCATGAGCTGGGGACACAGCTAATTGCAGCCACTACAGCGAGTTCACAAGCGGCGCAAGGGTGAGAGGCCGCTTCGCAACCTCTAATCTAGTCGATCCACAGCTGAGGGACCACGTAGTCGCCGACGTGAGTTGCCCAGCTGCCAAAATCAGGAGCGTTGCATGGGATCGAGAGACGATACGGCTCGAACCCACGAGGAGCCGCACTATCTAACCCACGGCGGCGCGAGTGCCTAGTAACGCTCCGAGGACCCCACCGCCCGCGAGAGCTCCCGCAAGGCTCCCTGCCAACGTCACCGTCAACATCGTCGCCCGGCTCGCAGCGCCAGGGGCACCGACCCGCCACCCCGCAAGATCCATCAACACATCCACAGCCAGAAAGGCCGCGGCCGCTGCCAAACCGGTGCACACGGCGAGGCGGCCCGCCCTCGCCCAATCCTTGAGGGCCACGCCGACAGCCAAGGCTGTCACGCCAGCAACAAAGAATGCGGCAGGCACAAACAGGATCGTGAAGACGACGTGGATGGGCAACGCGGATCCGCTGTCAATGGCCATCGAAAACTTCACGGATTCTGGCCGTTGAAAGTTGCACACTCGACGGAGGGGACGAGCCTCAGGGCGTCGTAGCCTCCTTGGTTTTTCGGCCTCGCCGTTTCGGGTGTGAGTCCTTGCGAGGCGGTTCGGAGAAGAGGAGCGCCTTGGACAGCTCGGCATGATGGCGCATGCGGTAGCTGTTGCCCCGGATGTTGACGATGTGGCAGTGGTGAACGAGCCGGTCGATGAGGGCGGCGGCCATGACCTCGTCACCCAGGATTTCGCCCCACTCCTCGAAGCCCTTGATCTTACCAAGAAGGACCTTCTTCCCGCACGATGCGGGACGGCTCGAACAG
>JBHIAV010000077.1:0-8490 GCA_046758745.1 Gemmatimonadota bacterium | reverse complement strand
GGGGCGCCTACCTACTGAACCCGATGGCGGCGCTGCTGCATAGCTACCGCCAGGTGGTCTTGGAGAACCGGATGCCGGACGTCCCTAGCCTCCTTGTGGCGGTGACGATCTCGGCGGCGATGTTTGTCGCGGGCTACTGGGTGTTCAAGCGGTGTGAAGCTTTAATCGCGGACATCATTTAGGGGGTCGGGAGGGCATGCCGGCGGTCATCGAAGTGAGCAGTGTGTGGAAGCGATACCGGATTCACGAGTTCAAGACCGTGTACGGTCGAGTGGCGCAGTGGCCCCGCCTAGTGCGGGAACTGTTGGTGCCCGCTCCGGCCCTGGCGCCCGACGGGCAGTTCTGGGCGCTCCGGGACGTGTCGGTGGAGGCCGGCCGCGGTGAAGTGCTGGGCCTGATCGGCCCAAACGGCGCGGGGAAGACGACGCTCCTGCGACTGATCGGCGGGATATCCCGTCCCACCCGTGGGGACGTGAGGGTGCGGGGTCGCATCGGGGCGCTGATCAGCGTCGGGGCGGGGTTCCATCCCGAACTGACAGGTCGGGAGAACATCTACCTCAACGGCGCGATCATGGGCATGTCCCGGCAGGAGATCGACCGCAAGTTCGACAGCATCGTCGACTTTGCGGAGATCGGGCAATTTCTGGAGACTCCCCTGAAGCGCTACTCGTCGGGAATGGCCGTGAGATTGGGGTTCTCGGTGGCGGTGCATCTGGAGCCGGACATTTTGCTAGTGGACGAGATTCTTTCGGTCGGGGACGCCTGGTTCAGGCGGAAATCGTACGAGCGCATGAAGCAGCTGTTTAGATCAGGGGTCACGATCATTTTCGTCTCGCATAGCCTTCGCGCGGTCGAGCAGCTCTGCGAGCGTGCGATCCTCCTGGATCGCGGTCGGATCGTCTACTCTGGGAGCGCACCCAAGGTCGTGAACCACTATCTGAACGAATTTGTAGCGCAGCTGCAAACTTCGGCCACTGTCGGTGAGGTGGTCGGCAATCTCGGCCCGCTGGTCGTGGAACGGCTCGAGTTGACGGATGACGAACGGCGACCGGTCGGCGCCCTGAAATTTGGCGACACAGCGAGCTTCCGGCTGTATCTCCGGGTGCTGGAGGACATCACGTCGTACCTCAAATGTCAGTTGGTTCTGTCGACAATGGACGACATCCCTGTTGCGACACTCTGGTCTCCGGCGTTGCAGGAGATCCCCAAGGGGAGCCTGGTACTGTCATGCCGCGTGGAGCGTGTGTCGTTGCTCCCAGGCACGTATCGGGCCGACTTGCGTATACAGACGGATGGCAAGGCATATGAGCGCCCGCTTGGGGACGTGAGGGTGAAGAGCTGTGCGGACTCTGGGGTCGCGGTCTCGGAAGACAGCGGGCCAGTGCCGTATCATGAGCTGGCGCAGCTGAGAAACTACCTGGAAGGTCGTGGAGTGGTGTTTCTGCCGCATTGTTGGGAGGTTTCAACAGAATGATGGCGGTCCCGTCCAGATACGGCGCGCGGTGAGTAAATCGGATCATCAGGGAGCGAGAGTGACAGGATGACGGGCGGGCCAAGCGACGCAGGCTGCGCCGCGAAGCGGGATCGGTGCTAGGTCGGGCCGAAGTGTCCACGGCGTTGCAAAGACGGGTCTTTGTGCACATCGACGCAAGCGGAGCGACCCTGGGGAACGGCGGGTTTGCGATGCTCGTTAACTTTGCTAACGAAGTCGCAAACCTAGGGTACGAAATATCGGTGTTCGACCAGGAAGACAGGCTTCGGCTGGAACATTTCCGCTGGCTCTCCCTCGCCGAAGTGCGGTTCACGATCGTTCCACTCGAAAAGGTGTTAAGCGCGTCGGGCGATTACGTGATCGTGACGGGGTGGTTAACAAGCCTGTTGCCGAAGCTTAGGTGTCGACTCTGGGGGCGGCTGTTTGGCGGTTCTAAGATCGCCGGCCACCTGCGGGTATGGAGCCACGACGAGCTGCTCAGGGACAGGTGCGGCGCAGCGCGCCAGTTCTGCCGGAAGTACCAGGTGAAGATCGCGACGGCGCATCCCGCGCTCATGAAGTATTACAATGCGTTAGGGCTCCGAGACGTGATTCCGATCGAGAACTGGATCAGAGCAGACCTCTATTACTCCGACGACTGGGTAGTGGCGAGAAAGGTTATGGGCTCGATCGGACACCAGCCGGATATCCGCACGCGGACGGGAAAGCGGGAAGGGGAAGTCCTCGAGTTATTGAAGGCGCACTTCGGCGAGGATAACGTGATCCTGTGCGTGGGCCACGAAAACCGAGACGTGGCCGCCCGAATGCGGTCCGCCGACTTTTACGTGTTTTACAACAGGCCGAAAGCCACCATCGGCATGTTTAGAGGGGAGGGCTTTGGGCTCTCATTGTTTGAGGCGATGGCGTGCGGCTGCGTGTGTATCGCCGGCGCGCACGAGGGCAATAAGTTCCTGGCCGACACTATTCCTCTGGCGCACGATATATCGGAGGTCGTTCCAGTGGTCAAACGGCTCAGAGACAATCCGGCCGAGAAAGAGGCGATCAGGGCGCGAAGCCAGGACCTCATGGAGCGACGGTTTCGGTTCGATCGCGTTCGACGACACGCCGTTGCTGAGTTCTTAGCGTAGAAGGGCCGGACAGGTGAGCTTGTTCGGACGAGTCAGGACACTGGGATCAGATTTGCTGGCCAGTGCGGCGCTTAACGTGCGACAGGCTACCGTGACCGGTCTGCACAGGCCGACTAGGGAGCTCCACGACCTGACGAGGCGAGCGGAAGCGGTGTGCAGGGAAGTGAAAAACGACGACGTGTTGGGAGAGTATTTCACTGGGGGTAATCCGTGGTCCAGACGGCCATGGAAGGATTTCAACTACTGGAACGGGTGGTACGCTCTGGCGAGATTGCGAGCACCGCGCAGCATTCTGGAGATCGGTACGGCGTTCGGTTTCTCGACCGTCGCGCTGGCAGGCGGCGCAGGCAAGAGCTTGCACCTTCTTGTGTCGCTGGACCTGGGGAATTTCGGCAGACTGTTCACCCACAAAGGGTATCCGGAGTTTGACAACCTGGCGTACGTACGGGACGGCATTGCGCGGTACCGGGCAGAGCAGGGACTGGACTTCGAGTATATGCAGTTTCGTGTGAATACCCAACCGCCACCGCTCACGGACAACGAGGGCAGTGTGGTGGGTTGCCCGTACTGGCGGGAGGATCCGCGGCTCCTGGACATCCTGCGGCACACCCGATTCGACTTGATTCTCATCGATGGCAAGCATACCGGTGACGGACTGTACAACGATCTGGTGTCCTTTTTCGATTACGGAGGATCTCGCTGCCTCGTGATCTGTGATGACCTCCAGGATTCCGATACCCTCGGGTCATTTGCACGTTTTTTGGGGGAGCGTGAGCGCGACATCGCGGATTATTGCATCTGGCGGTATCTTAGTTCGACGCGGAAGTATGGCGGGGCGCGGCGGCGCGATCAGGGTCTGTTGCTCAAACGATGATGGCGCACGACGCTGCTCGCCGGGCGGATACCGGGGAAGGCGGACGATGGTGACAATCTTCGCTGTGCCCAAGCCGTTCGTCGACCACATCGCCATCATCCAGCGCAACGCGATCCGGAGCTGGATGCGGCTGCGACCGAGGCCGGAGATCATCCTGTGCGGCGACGAGGAGGGGATGGATGACGTTAGGGCGGAATTTGGCCTCCGTTGCATCCGGACGATCGAGCGGAACGAATTCGGTACCCCGCTACTCAGTTCCGTGTTCGGAGAGGCGCAGCGGGCGGCAACCCATGACCTGATGTGTTACGTGAACGCAGACATTATGTTAATGAGCGACTTCGGAGTGGCCGTTCGACGGATCGCGGAGTGGCGACGAGAGTTTCTGATAGTGTCAGGACGCTGGGACGTGGACCTGGGCGAGGTGTGGCTTTTCGGCGGTGAAGATTGGGAACAACGGCTGCGCGACTACGTGCGGCGGCGTGGGAAACCGCACAGCTACACGGGGATCGATCTGTTCGCGTTCCGGCGAGGGCTGTGGAGCCGCGTGCCTCCCTTCGCGTTGGGTCGCACGATCTGGGACGGTTGGCTGATCTACCAGTCACGCGCGTCGGGCGTGCCGGTCGTGGACGCGAGCGCGGTCGTGATGGCGGTGCACCAGAACCATGAGTATCCGTCCTATCTGGGAGGGCGGAAAAACATCATCAAGGGGGTTGAGGGACAGCGCAACCTGGAGTTGGCCGGAGGCGAGCGGTACATGTTCAATCTGCGCGACGCGACGCATGTGCTGACGGCAAAAGGTGTGCGGCGGGCCCTATCGCGGCATCACATGCGACGTCGATTGGTTCATGCGCTCCCGGTACTACGGCCCGCGCTTGCGCCGGTGTCCGTCATTGCGAAGTTCGGCTTCGTGTCAGCGGAGGCATTCACGAGGGGACTGCGGCGCGTGCGGAACGCCCTGCGAGAGGGAGGACGCTCTTGGACACAATCTCAGTGATCGGTCTAGGGAAGCTTGGTGCTCCGATAGCCGCGTGCCTGGCCTCAAAAGGATACCGAGTCATCGGTGTCGACGTGGATGCGGGAAAAGTCGAGCTGATTAACCGCGGCATCGCTCCCGTTCTCGAGCCGGGCCTGGAGGAACTGTTGCGTCAATGCCGGGAGACGCTCTCGGCAACGGATGACATTGAGGGTGCGGTAGTGCAGTCGGATGTGAGCTTCATTATCGTGCCAACGCCCAGCGCCGAGCGGGGCGCATTTTCAGTGCGGCATGTCATTGAGGTATGCAAATTGATCGGTGCTGGCATGCGGACGAAAGGACGCTATCACCTGGTGGTCGTGACGAGCACGGTGTTACCGGGTGCGATTGAACAGGAGGTGAAGCCGGTGCTGGAACGACATTCCGGCGCGCGATGTGGCGTAGATTTCGGGTTGTGCTACAACCCGACATTCGTGGCACTCGGAAGTGCGATCCGGGATTTCATGAATCCCGATGTCCTCGTGATCGGCGAAGCTGACACACGTGCCGGAGACACATTACTTATGCTGTACCGCAACATGTGCGAGAACAATCCCCGGATCGCGCGCATGAACTTTGTGAATGCGGAGATCACCAAGCTCGCAGTGAACACTTATGTGACGACGAAAATCACGTTCGCGAACATGCTCGCGCGGATCTGCGAGCACACGCCTGGCACCGATGTGGATGTGGTGACGTTCGCGATGGGACTGGACAGCCGCATTGGAGCGAAATGTCTGAGAGGTGCTGTTGGGTACGGCGGGCCCTGCTTTCCGCGTGACAACCTGGCGCTGGCGTATTTCGGCCGTGTCGTCGGCGCAGCCGCGTCACTGGCCGAGGTAACGGACCGGGCGAACCGGGAGCAGGTCCCGCGGCTTGCAGCAGTGGTGAAGTCAAGACTGAGGCCGGGCGGCAGCGTCGCGATTCTGGGGCTGAGTTACAAGCCGGGCACGGATGTCGTGGATGAATCGCAGGGGCTGCTGCTGGCGAAGTTGTTGTCGGAAGACGGCGTGTCGGTAGCCGTTTACGACCCGTGGGCGATGGATAATGCGCGAAAAAAGCTGGATGGGTCGGCACGGTTTGCGCAGAGCGCGCAGGAGTGCGTTGGCTTGGCCGACGTGATTGTAATCGTGACGCCGTGGGAGGAGTTCCAACGGATGCCGGCGCGGGCGTTCGGGTTAGACAAGCAGCGGAAAGTCGTCATCGATTGTTGGCGGGTGATGAGAAGTGAGGAATTGGCAAGCATCGCGGAGTATGTGCCGTTAGGTGTGGGGTTGGATCGCTGGCAATAACCGCAGGGGAGAAAGTAATTCCATGGATTGGACAGAACAGCCGGTACTCGTTACGGGCGGTGCGTCGTTCATCGGATCGCATCTGGTGGATGCGCTGGTCGCTCGGGCCGCACGGGTGCGGGTGGTCGACAACCTGATCAGCGGGAAAGTGGAGAACATTCGGGATCACGTTGAGTCGGGCCGGGTGGAGTTTCGGTGCGGCAATATCCTCGAGCCGGACGTGTGCCGCCGGGCCATAGACGGCGTACGGATTGTTTTTCACCTGGCGGCTGATCATGGTGGCCGCGGGTACGTAGACCTGCACCAAGTGGAGTGTTCCACGAACCTGGTCCTCGACGGACTCCTGTTCAAGACCGCGTGGGAGGCGGGTGTCCAGAAGGTCGTTTATGCGTCGTCGGGCTGCACGTATCCGAACTACCGGCAAATGGACCTGGCGCAAGAGATTTACTTGACTGAGGACATGGTCCAGCCGCCATACGATGCGGACAATATGTACGGGTGGGCGAAATTGATGGGCGAATTGACGCTTGGATGCTACTGGCAGCAGCACGGAATGAAGTCTGCTGTCTGCCGGTACTTCACGGTCTATGGCCCGCGGGGCGTGGAAAATCACGCGATAATGGCAATGATCGCGCGGGCCTTTATCGGTGAGGACCCGTACGAAGTCTGGGGGACGGGCAACCAGGTACGAAACTGGACATACGTCGACGACATCGTTGAGGGAACGATATTGGCCGCTGAGCGGATCGGCGATGCCGCGCCGGTCAATCTTGGCACTATGGAGCGCGTCCGTGTGATCGATGCCGTCGACGAGATTCTCCGCTATACCGGCCACAAGGCGCGGATTGTGTTTCGACCTGACATGCCCACGGGCCCGCTTAACCGCGTCGCGGACAATCAGCGAGCGCGCGAGTTGCTCGGCTGGCAACCGAAGGTGTCGTTGATGGAGGGACTGCGCCGCACCATCGACTGGTACTTCGCCCACAAAGACCGCGACCAGGTGCGGACGATGCTCCGAAAGATGCTGACCGAGCGGTAGAGCTCCGTGCGGGTGCGATTCGGCACAGTCGCTGGTGGGCAGGTCAGATCAGCGGGCTCGGAGGAGGCCGAGCGGTGCGCGCTGCGGATCGCGTGATGGCTCTCGATGCAGTACCCGCGATGAGTGGGAACGTGTGGCACATAATCACCACTTCGTTCCGTGCATGTGGCCCTCCTTGTCGGGTCCTGGAGTGGGGTTCGGGCAACTCGACGCTTGGGATCATTCAGGCCGGACTCGACGCAAAGAAGGCGTTCAGTTTGGTCTCAATCGAGCACGACGAGCTCTGCTACGATCGAGTCGTCGAGGCAGTCGTCGCGCTGGTGACCGACCGCCGGCCCGACGTGCGTCGAGAGACCGGGCCTTTGAGCGACGAGGGGCGGTTGCCGCCCCTTCGGGAGCTCTTACGGAACGTCCGTGGGCTCGAAAATGCGGCGAACATCCTGTACGCCGCCGCGGACGACTGGAACATCAAGCGGAGCCGCGGGTACGCGTCGGGTGCGCCGCTGCGCGTGTGGCGGCTGAGCGCCAGGCTGGCCCGGGCCTGGGTCCAGTGGAAGGTGGCGCAGGCCGGACTGGTGGCGGCGTCAGCGCTCGAAGGGCTCGCGCGACAGCCCCGGCGCCGTGCCCGCGTGATGTCGCTGACGGGGGGCGATTTCGCGGTGTTTCTCCTACTCGTGCCCCCGGAGGCCTCGCTGTTGGGGCCCACGTGTACGTACGACGGACTGGCCGCGGAGTTTTACCGCTACGTCACGGTGAAGCTCCCCCATGCGCGATACGACATCATCCTGGTGGACGGTCGGGCGCGCGCGTCGTGCCTGAAGCGGGTATTTTCCGAAAGTCTCTCGGCGTTGGACGGGGTCGTGTACTGCCATGACGCGTATCGACAGGCCTACTGGAGCGCGTTCGAGCTGTTCTCGGATTTCGTGCTGGTACCTGGGGACGGGGTGCGGCTCGACGGGAGGACTGTCATGCGCCGCACGGGCTATCCGGCAGTGAAGCAACGGACGGAGCCGACCGCGGCATCACCGATGATCGCCAACGAACTGTTCGTCTACCCCGCGGCCGGCGCCGTCAGGCGGGAGGATCAGCGGGCCGCGGCATGCGGGGCCGCGCGATGAAAGCCGTGGGGCACCTCCGACGCCTGCTCGGGTACCAGTGGCGGCGTGCGTGGGTCAGGTCTCGCGGGCCTAGCCGATACGACTCGCTGGCTTGCGTGTTCGAGGGCGAGGCCGTCAACAAGCGACGGATCATGGAGATCGGGACGTACACGGGCAGCACGGCGGGGCGGCTCCTGAGAATTGCGCTGCGGTACGAGCCACGGCCGGCCGTGCACTACTACGGCTTTGATCTGTTCGAGGAGCTGGAGGGGGAGACATTGGCCCGGGAAGCGTCGAAACGGTCAGGCAGGACGATGGAGGAGGTTCGGGCCTTTCTGATGGCCGAGATCGGCCTGCCCGCGGACAACATCCAACTGTACCGGGGTCTTACGCGCGATACGCTGTGGGCGGCACTCCCAAGTCTGCCCCCGATGGGCTTCATCTTCATCGACGGCGGGCACAGCACGGACACAGTCGCGAACGACTGGGAGGTGTGCCGGAGAGTCATGGACCGGCAGACGATCGTGGTGTTCGACGACTACTATCACTTCGACTAC
>JBHIAV010000076.1:0-8715 GCA_046758745.1 Gemmatimonadota bacterium | reverse complement strand
CCGAGGCCGTCCACTACCGGGTGCTCGACCGGCGATTCCACGGCAGCTGAGGCGCCACCTCCGGCCTATCGCATCGGGCCGCGTCTTCGCCGACGACCAGAAGCGTCGTAGGCGTCTCCACCGGGGCAGGAGCCCAATCCAGCGCCAACCGTATCGCGGGCTTTCGAGAGCCGCCGAACGGCTCCGACACCCAGCGCCTTCCGCTGGGGCCCTTCCGGGAGCAGCCGCTGGGACACCTCAGTGAAGCTCGCCGCCATCCACAAACGGTCCCCGCTTGACAACGCCGCGTGGCAGCGTTATCAAGTATTCAATTGAATAACTGCAGATCCTGGATGACTGAAATGATCCCCTCCAGCCGTCGGTTCAAGGACACCATCTACGAGCAGTTCGCTCGGATCGGGAAGGCCGTGGCCAGCCCCCGCCGCCTCGAGCTCCTGGACCTTCTGTGCCAGGGTCCTCGGACCGTCGAGGTACTGGCGAGCGCCGTGGACCAGAGTGTGGCTAACACCTCGCAGCATCTCCAGGTGCTACGCAGAGCCCGGCTGGTGGAGGCCGAGCGGGAGGGTGTCCTTGTGACGTATCGTCTTGCCAACGAGGAGGTCTGCGAGTTCTACCTCTCGCTGCGGCATCTAGCCGAGGCGCGGCTGGCCGAGGTGGAGCGCGTAACCCGCGAGTTCCTGGAGAAGCGCGGGACGATGGAACCGGTGGACCGGGATGGTCTCCTCGAACGGGTGCGGCGCGGCGAGGTCACCGTCCTGGACGTCCGGCCACCCGAGGAATACCGCGCTGGACACATTCCCGGAGCCATCTCCGTTCCCCTGCGCGAGCTGGACCGCCGGCTCGCCGACCTCCCGCGCGACCAGGAGATCGTTGCCTATTGTCGCGGCCCCTATTGCGTGCTGGCCATCGAGGCTGTGGCGCTCCTTCGTGAGCATGGCTTCGAAGCTACCCGTCTCGAGGATGGCGTCCCCGATTGGCGCGCCCGCGGATACTCCGTAACGGTGGGTGAGGAGACCGGATGAATCCACTCACCGCTTTTGCAATCCGACATCCATGGGGACTGATCGGGGTGGCGACGGTCGTGACTCTCTTCTTCGCCTGGCAGTTCCCGAGCATCACCGTGGATACCGATCCGGAGAACATGCTCGAGGCCGATCAGCCCGACCGACTCGCTTTCGATGCCGTCCGGAGAGACTTCGGGATCAACGACCTGCTCGTGGTCGGCGTGGTGGATGAGCGGGGCATCTTCCGGCCCGACCCGCTCCGGCGGGTGGCGCGGCTGACGGAGCGGATCGCCGCGGTCCCCGGCGTGCTGATCGACGACATGGTGAGCCTCACGACCACCGACGACATCGTGTTCGAGGGTAGGGAGCTCCGTATCGGGCCGGTCATGCGTGAGGTGCCTGCAAGTGCCGGGGAAGCGAAGGCGCTCCGCACCCGCATCGCCTCCAACCCGCTACTCGCCGACAAGCTGGCCTCGTCCGACGGGACGGCGGTGGCGATCTACGTTCCGATCGAACGGAAGGATCAGAGCTACCGGATTTCGCGCGAGATCGAGCGGCTGGCCGACGAGGAGCTGAGCCCGGAACAACAGCTCTACCTGGCGGGCCTCCCGGTAGCCGAGGACACGTTCGGCCACGAGATGTTCAGGGAGATGGGGGTGACGGCTCCGCTGGTGGGGCTCGTCATCTTCATCCTGCTGTGGCTGCTGTTCGACCGGATCACGCTGATCGTGCCGGCGATGGTCGTGGCCATGTTCAGCGTGATCTGGTCGATGGGCGCGCTCATCGGGTTCGGCTTTCCCGTGCACATCATGAGCTCGATGATTCCCGTGTTCCTGATGCCTATCGCGGTGCTCGATGCAGTACATCTCCTGAGCGAGTTCTATGACCGATACCCGTCGATCCGAGACAGGGCAGCCACCCTGCGCGCCGCGATGACGGAGCTGTTCAGGCCCATGCTCTTCACCTCGATCACCACGGCGGTGGGCTTCGCCTCCCTGGCCCTCGCGGACATTCCTCCGGTCCGGGTGTTCGGCATCTTCGTCGCCGTCGGAATCCTGGCAGCCTGGCTTCTCACCATCACGGTCATTCCCGCCGGCATCATGCTGGTACCCGAGGCACGACTCGCGGGCGTGGGGGAGCGCAAGCGGCGCCGGAGGGGCGCACGCTCCCATTCGCTCGAGCAACTCGGAGCGATGGCGTTCGGCCGGGCCAAGCCGATCCTGGCGGGGACGGCAGCCCTCCTGGGCATCGGGGTGATCGGCGTGGGCCGAATCGTGGTGAACGACAACCCGGTGAGGTGGTTTCGAGAGGGCGAGCCCGTGAGGGTCGCCGATCGCGTGATGAACGAGCTCTTCGGCGGCACCTACATGGCCTATCTGGTCGCCGAAGGAGAGACAGCGGAGCAGATCAAGGATCCCGCCACGATGGCCTACCTGAATCAATTGAGCGGAGACCTCCAGGCCCTGCCCCAGGTCGGCAAGGTCACCTCGATCGCCGATGTCGTCCGCCGCACGAACTACGTGCTTCGGGGCGCGGACGAGGCGTACGATAAGGTTCCCGACACGCGCGAGGCCATCGCGCAGTATCTCTTCCTGGTTCAGTCGTCGGGTGATCCGAACGAGCTGGACAACTTGATCGACTACGACACCCGGCAGGCCAACCTCTGGGTACAGATGAAGGCGGGCGACAACCGTGACATGGAAGCCGTGATGTCCGGCGTCCGCGAACTCACCGAGGCGGCGCCGGCGGGACTCACCCTGCGGTGGTCGGGCCTCACCTACATCAACAAGATCTGGCAGGACTTGATGGTGACCGGAATGCTCCGGGCGGTGCTCGGGAGCTTCGTCGTCGTCTTTCTCCTTATGGCGCTTCTCTTCCGATCCATCCCGTTGGGACTGGTGTCGATGGTCCCGTTGTCGGTGGCCATCCTTCTCTCGTACGCCCTGGTCGGATTCGTGGGCAAGGACTACGACATGCCCATCGCCGTCTGCTCCTCGCTGAGTCTCGGTCTGGCGATCGACTTCGCGATCCATTTCGTCCACCGGTACCGCAATCGTGTATCCGAGACGGGCGACCTCGCCGAAGGCAACCGGGCGATCTTCGGTCTTCCGGCTCGCGCGATCGCGCGCAACGCTCTGGTGATCATCGTCGGATTCCTCCCGCTGACGATCTCGAGGCTCACTCCGTACGTCACGGTGGGCGTCTTCTTCGCCGTCCTCATGGCGTTCAGTGCGCTGGCCACACTCGTGGTGCTGCCCGCGATCATGCGCGTTGCCGGCGACCGGCTGTTCCGGCGCGAGTTGGCCGTCGAAACCACGGAGCTACCCATATGATGTCAAAGTGGCTGATCGCACTGAGCGCTCTCACGGCATTCGGCCTGGCGGCGCAGCCGGACGAATCGGGGAGGCAGCACTGGCTCGGCTCCAGCGGATCGACGCGGCTTACCCCGGGGGTCCATCAGGCGACGGACGCGACGGAGATCATCGCCCGATCCCGCGAGGCCTTCTACGCGGCCGCAATGGACATGCGCGCCCGCGCCCGGATGGTTCTGGTGAACAAGGCGGGGCGGACCCGCGAGCGCGAGCTCACCATGCTGCGAAAGAACTTCGAGGGGGGCGAGCAGCGCTACTACATCTACTTCCACCGCCCGTCGGACGTGCGCGGCACGACGTTCATGGTGTGGAAGTATCCCGAGCGGGACGACGACCGCTGGATCTACGTTCCGGCTATCGCCCTGGTCCGGCGCATCGCCGCCGACGATGCGCGGTCCAGCTTCGTCGGGACGGATTTCAGCTACGAGGACATATCGGGTCGCGATGCACGCGCCGACGAGCACCGGCTCCTTCGGGAGGACACGCTGGACGGGCACCCGGCATACGTCGTCGAGAGCCGGCCGGTGCGGGCGGCCGAGTACGAACGAAAGGTGTCATGGATCGACCAGGCAACATACCTGCCGCTGCGCGAAGACTACTACGATGTCCAGGGCGCGCTCTACCGCGTTTACCGCAGCGAGGAGATTCGGGAGGTGGAGGCAGCCGGGACCGCGGTCCCGACGGTCGTCAGGCGGACGATGCAGAACGTCAAGACGGGACACCGCACAGATGTCACCTTCCTGGAGGTGGAGTACGACGTCGGAATCCAGGACGACCTGTTCACCGAGAGCAGCCTCCGGCGACCACCCCGGCGCTGGATCCGGTGACGGTTCATGCACGGCCGCGTGGCGCTTCTGCTGCCGGGACTCGTCGCGATGACCCCTCCGGTGGCAGCCGCACAGGAAGCGGACTGGCCGTTCCACGGATTCGCACAGGTGAACTGGTCTGTCCGCACGACGACCGCCGCGGACGAGCGGCTTCTGTCCGAGGATTTCCTGTTGGGCGAGGAGCGCCTACAGCTGGAGCTCGAGCGCTTCTCGGGCGACGGGAGAGCGGGCTTCTTCGTAAAGATCGACTTCTTCCACGACGCCTTGAGCAGGCGCGCGGACCTCGAAGTGCGTGAGGCGTACATCGACCTCGGGATCGACCCGGTGGCCCTGAGACTCGGCCGTCAGATCATCACCTGGGGCGTCGGCGATCTCATCTTCATCAACGACGTGTTCCCGAAGGACTACGCCGCGTTCTTCTCGGGTCGGCCGCTCCAGTATCTCAAGGTCGGGACGGACGCCTTCAAGGGGGACTTCACCTCCGGGGTCGTGTCGGCCGAGCTGGTGCTGATCCCGTCGTTCGAGCCGGACCGGTTACCGGGGCCGGACCGCTTCGTCCTGTTCGATCCCTTCCCGGGTGTCCCGCGCGTCGAGCGCAGGCCCGACCTGCGTCTTTCCAACGCCGAACTGGCCCTCCGCGTTTACCGGCGGCTGCTCGGCGCCGACGTCTCCCTGCACGCCTACCGCGGCTTCCACGGTAGCCCGGCTCTACAGCCCGACCTCGGTGCCGAGCCTGACACCCTGCTTCTGAGCTTCCCGCGCCTCAACGTGTACGGCGTGAGCCTTCAGCGCGCGGGCTTCGGCGGCGTGGTGAGTGGCGAGTTCGGTTACTACGACTCCCGGGAGGATCCGAACGGCTCCGATCCCCGGGTCCCCAACTCGCAGATCCGCGCGCTTCTCGGATACCAGCGGCAGATCTGGCCCGAGTCGCGGCTCGGTATCCAGTACTATGCGGAGTGGATGCAGGACCACGCCGCGTACGTTGCCGGCCTCGGCCCGGAAGCGCAGCCGCGCGACGAAGTGCTTCACGTCGCGACGCTCCGCTTCACGCAGCAACTTGCCTATCAGACGTGGGAGCTGTCGCTCTTTCTCTTCGTCGGGCTGTCCGAGGCAGACTACTACGTGATCCCCGAGATTCGACATCGGCTCACGGAGGATCTCTGGCTGGCTTTGGGTGCCAACGTCTTCGGGGGCGACAGGCAGGATCTGTTCGGCGCGCTCGACGGCAACGACAACATCTATCTCGTAGCCCGCTTCGGGTTCTGAAGGCACGAATACGCAGATCTCATGAACACTCTCATCATCCTGCAAGAGGCGCCTTACGGGACGGAACGCTCGTACAACGGCCTCCGCCTGGCCGCGGCTCTGCTCGGGGCCGGATCCGCGGTGCGGATCTTCCTGCTCGGGGATGCGTCCGGGTGCGGAAAGCGGGGCCAGAATGTTCCGTCGGGCTACTACAACATCGAAACGATGCTTTCGGGCCTGGCGAAGCGCGGCGTCGACATCGGCGTCTGCGGCTCATGTATGGACGCTCGCGGAATCACTGAGGAAGAGCTTGTGGGGGGCCTGCACCGGGGCTCGATGGCCAGGCTCGCCGAGTGGACGCAGTGGGCGGACACGGTGGCGAGCTTCTGACAGCCTGTCGGGCCGGAGAGCCTGATGTTCCCAGTCAGTGATTGAGACCCTCACCGCGAAACACGGAGCGCAAGATGGAAAGTGCCTATGCCATTCTCAGATTTCTCCACGTGATCGGCTTCGTTTTCATGTCGATTCCGCTGTTCAACCTCATCGTCGTCAACGAACGCGCGCAGTTGGGGTCCGCGTTCAACTACCACGCCGACCGGTATCTGGAGAACATCATCCGGCGCGGCGCGACCCGATGCTTCGTGTTCCAGGCCACGGTGTTGGTGACAGGGGTCCTCTTGGTGATCGTAGGTCCGCTCGGAATCGAGGCGCTGTGGAGCAACTGGGTGCTTCTGTCCAAGATGCTCCTGCTCTTCACGCTGATGGGACTGCTCTCCTACGTGCATTTGGGGCTACAGCCGAGAATCGAGAGCATACTCGCCGATGTGGGCCCGGATGAGCCGGTCCCGGAAGGTCTTGCAGCTCGACTCAAGCCCTACAGGGTCCGGCGCAAGCGGCTGGCCACGCTCTGCCTGTTTCTGGTCATCGTGATCATCATTCTGGGACTGCAGATCTATCGGAGCTTCAGTCCTGCCTTGACCGTCGGTCTCGTCGCATTGGCGGCGCTGTTCTCCTTCCGGGCCAGCAGGACGCTCGTTCGCTTCGGCTGGATCTGAGTGCTTCAATCGTGGGGCCTCATGCGAAGAAAGAAGGGTGTCCTGCTGCCGCTCGAGGTTGCCATCCTGTCGGCGGGGGTGACCTGACCCGGACACCCGCCTAACCGCCGATGTGGAACATCTCGACCTTAGGCCACAGAACGGTCTCGGAGGTGCGGATCTCGGAGTAGCGATCCTCCCGGGCCGTCCAGGTGGCGCGCAGGAACTCGGAGATCTCCTCGTCGGATCTACCCTGGCGAAGCAGGTGGCGGAAGTCGTGGCCCGCCGTGGCGAACAGGCAGGTGTACAGCACACCCTCCGCTGACAGACGGGCTCGCGTGCAGTCGCCGCAGAAGGGCTCGGTGACCGACGCGATCACGCCCAACTCTCCCCCACCGTCCCTGTATCGGTACCGCTGCGCGACCTCGCCGCCATAGTTCGGATCAACCGGCTCGAGCGGCAGCACCTCGTCGATCATCTGGATGATCTCCGCCGCGGGAACGACGTCGTCCATCCTCCAGCCGTTGGCTGTTCCGACGTCCATGTATTCGATGAAGCGGAGGATGTAGTCCGTGCCGCGAAAATAGCGCGCCATGTCGAGCACGCTCTCATCGTTCACGCCCCGCTTCACGACCATGTTGATCTTGATCGGAGACAAGCCCACGGCCCTCGCCGCCTCGATGCCCTCCAGCACCCGCTCGACGGGAAAATCGACGTCGTTCATCTCCTTGAAGACGGCGTCGTCCAGGGAGTCGAGGCTCACGGTAACGCGCTGCAAGCCCGCGTCCCGGAGCGCCTGAGCCTTCCCGGCCAGCAGCGAGCCGTTCGTGGTGAGGGTCAGATCCCTCAGGCCATCGAGCCCTGCGATCATCTCGATCAGCCGCTCCACATCCCGCCGCAGCAGCGGCTCACCACCGGTGATGCGGATCTTTTCCACGCCGTGCGCGATGAAGATCCTGGCGAGGCGGGTGATCTCTTCGAACGTCAGGAGGAGTCTCCGGGGAAGAAACCGGTAGCCCCGCCCGAACACCTCCTTCGGCATGCAGTACGTGCAGCGGAAGTTGCAGCGGTCCGTGACCGAAACCCGAAGATCCCGGAGCTGCCGATTGAGGGTGTCGCTGACGCCTTGAAGACGGGCTCCACGGGCCGGCCAGCTGTCCCGGCCTGCTCCGGGGCGGAGCCCGTCCCGGCTCCCGCCGGCCATCACCTTGCGGTTGAGAAGTGGGAATCGGTTCCGGCTGCGTGGCTCACCCGGCCGCCGACTCTGAGACGAGGCAGATGTCCTCGCCTTCGATCACGACCTCGTACACGGGCTCGCTCAGCGCGGCCGGCGGGCCCACGACCTGCCCGGTCGTCACGTCGAACTGGGCCCCATGCCATGGGCAGGTGACGACCGTCCCGTCCAATTCGCCCTCGCCCAGAGGACCACCCTTATGGGTGCACGTCCCACCGATTGCGTAGATCGTTCCGTCCACGTTGAACACGGCCACTACCCGGTCACCCGCGTCCACCTGAATGCATGTCCCCAACGGAATGTCGCTCAGGGTCGCCACCTTGATCAGTTCGCCCATCGGATCAAACCTCGTGATAGCTGCAATGACTTCGCCGCGGAGGCCCTATCCAAAGCCCTATCTACGGCCCGCAACGCCTTCAAAGTCTATGGCCGTACCGTAAAGCGAACGGTGTCCAGCGCGGGCGGGCTCAGCGGAATGTGAGCCCGGTCCGCCAGGAGAGCGACGACTATGTGCTCTCCAGGAGCGAGTCCCCGAAGCAGGAGCTCCGTCTGACCCCGACCCAGATGAAGAATGCCGGACACTCCCGCCGGAATCGTGTCACTTAGAGGCGTGAGATCGCGATCGACGAAGAGATGATGATGGGCCGTACCCTCTCTCTCCTCGGCGGCCGGAGCTATCTCGATGCCCGTCGCGGCAAGGACGATTCTGACGGTAGAGTCGCTTGTCAGCGCCCCGTCGGCGGGCTCAATGATCTCGACGGTGGCATTCGCCGCCGGGCCGGCGCAGGCGAACGCCGAGAGAAGCAGACCCGAGACGAAGCGGCTCATAGACGCCCCCAGCGGCTCAAGTTCGAAGGATAGATGGCGGCGGTGCCGGTCCGCGTCCCTATCCGCCTAACGTTTTGATTTTCTCGAAATCGATGGTGGCCGGCTGTCACGTCTACCCGACGCTGCCCTCCATCTCCAGCTCGATGAGCCGATTCAGCTCGATGGCGTACT
>JBHIAV010000075.1:0-9089 GCA_046758745.1 Gemmatimonadota bacterium | reverse complement strand
CTTTGCCGCTCCCGCTCCGCGGCGCCGTCGAGCGCGCGCCGTAGCCTCTCGGCCCACCCCTCGGTGCTCTCCCGAAGCTCACCCTCCCGAACCTCCGCCGCGTCGGCACCAGCGTCCTCTCCACCGCGATCGGGCGGCCGACGGCCCAGGCCGGGCTCGTAGATCGGCTCGCCGCGGCCCCCCCCGGAGATGGTGGCGTGGTACCCGCGGTAGCGCTCCCGCTGCCGGGCCACCCAGCGCGCCCGCGAGGCCATCACACGGGAGCCCCACTCCACCAGCCCGTCGGTCCACGCTTCCACCACGGAGCGGGCGGCCTGCGAACGAAGCGCCTCGTTGCGCTGCGCGAGGACCGCGCGGAAGCGCTGCAGGCTCGACACGTACCCGGGCTCCATGAGGGAGAGCACGATGTCCAGGAACCGCCGACGGCGAGCCGGCGAGCCCCGGACGATCTCCGCGTCGTCCGGGCTGAACACGACGGCACCCAGCGCGCCGATCGCCTCGACCAGCCGCCCGACCTCGGCGCCGTCGATCGTCACCTTCTTGCGACGCTCCGCCCTCCCGTACGCCGCGGTCAGCTCCCTCCGATCTCCCGTCCCTTTCACCTCGCCGGAGATCCGGAAGACCTCTCCGCCGAACCGCACGAGCTCGCTGTCGGCGGCCCCCCGAAAGGACCGAAAGATCTGCAGGTAGTAGATCGCCTCCAGCAGGTTGGTCTTCCCGGAACCGTTCGGTCCGACGATGGCGACGCCGGTGGCCGGAAAGTCGCACCGCAGCCCGCGGAAGTTTCGAAAATCCCGCAGCTCGAGGCACCCTACGGAGGCCCACCGCGTTTCCCTGTCCGCCTCAGGAGGTGCGTGTGCGGCGCCGTGCATCGTCCATACTGAAAATAACCCGAAAGCCCTTGTCTGGCAACGAAAAAAGCGTCCTCCGGACGCGTCCGGGGGCCGCGCACGACGCAAGATAGCCGGGGGAGGGGGGACGGTGAAGATCCTATCGAACGACCGCCCAGGGAGGCGGGCCGCCGCGCCGGGCGGGGACGCCGCCGGAGGATGGCCTGCGGAGCCGCCGGAGCCGCGCGGTGCCCTTGCCGCCGCCCGCTCACCGCGGGCATGATGGGGCGTTCATGCTCTCCACGCACAGGCGGCGACCGGCATGGCTGGCGGCGCTCCCGGTCGGTCGGGGGACCGCTCTGCTGCTGTGCGGCTCGGCGCTCCCGGACAAGATCATCCCTCCGCCGGGATAGATGCCAGCGCGAACAGGCTCCGAGGAAGACCCGACGCGCGAGGCGCCTGCGGCTGTCCTCTTCGACATGGACGGGGTTCTGGTCGACACCGAAGGGCTGAAGGCTGAGGCGCACGCTCTGACCGTAGCGCGCCTCGGCGGGAAGGTGCCGGCCAGCCTATACGAGGCGGTGATGGGCGAACCGCACGCGGTCGTGGCGCGCGCCTTCGCCGACGCCGGCGGAGTGCCGCTCGATCTTGTCGCCTATGGGCGCGCGTTCGCCGAGGCGTACGAATCGCTCGTGGAGGATCGGCTTGAGATCACGCCGGGGGCGATCGAGGTGCTGCGCGCCCTCGCCGGAGGGGAATGCCGGCTGGCGGTTGTCAGCTCAAGCCAGCGTCGGATGATGGAGCGCATCCTCCGCCTGACTCGACTGGCCGGCTACTTCGCCGCTTCTATCTCGGCGGAGGATGTGAGAGACGAGAAGCCCTCCCCGGAGCCGTACCTCCGCGCGCTCCGCGCGCTCGGTGTGCCAAGCGGACGCGCCGTCGCTGTGGAGGATACGGAGACCGGGATCGAGGCGGCGCGGCGGGCGGGGCTACGGGTGATCGCGGTCCGTCACCGCTACAATTCGCAGCACGACCTCTCCCGTGCGGCCGTCGTGCTGCCGTCGCTGGCCGACACGGAGGCGGCCGTCCGCGCGATCGTAACCCGACTTCGCCGGTCCGTGAGCTCATAACGGGCGGGCGGCCTCCCTGAGGAGCTCCTGCAGGCCGAAGGAGAGCGGCCCGCGGGGATCCACTTCGCGATCCCTGCGGGCCGTTCCTCCTGTTCTACGCTCTCGGAGAGCGCCGCGTCAGAATCAGAAGCTGTAGGAAGCCGTGAACTTGAACCGCTGCGGCAGAATCGGCCGCGCGTTGAAGAACGGGAGGTCCGCGGGATCGGCGCCCGGGGGCAGCCGCGGATCACCCTCGGTCAGCCCGTCGCTGTCCGTCAGGTTGTAGACGTTGACACCGAGACGAAGACTCCGCCCCTCACCGATGGGAATGGTGTAACCGGCATCTGCCGTCAGCACATCGAAGTTCTCCAGGACTTGGTTATTGGCGTCGTCGCCGAAACGATCGCCCAGGTGGCTCCAGGAGAGCAGGAAGTCGAACCCGTACCGTGAGTAGAGCAGGTTGTTGGTGAACATGAAGTTCGGGATCCGCTTGACCTCATTCCCGCTGAAGTCCTCGCCGCCGCTGATGAAACCCTCAAGCTCGTGGTCCTGGTACGTCCAGTTGGCTTCTACGGTCACTCCGGGCAGGGCCAGGGGCGAGAAGGCGGCCGTCGCCTCGACTCCGAACGTGCGGGTGTCGCCCACATCCTCCGAGACCTGCACGCTCTGTCCCCGGATGATCCGGATGTCGGTCTGTGTTCGGTTGTTGATCCGCACCCAGAACCCGGCCGCACTGCCCGAGAATTGTGAGGTGGCCCACCGCACTCCGCCTTCCGCCTGCAGGAATTCCTCGTTCTCCTCGGGCTCCGGCACGGGGATGATGTTGCCTTCGTCATCCAGGGCGACGTCGCCCGCGAGGAACGTCACTTCCGGGAAGGCAAAGCCACGACTGAAGTTACCGTAGGCGTTCACGAACTCGTTGGCCGCGTAGTTAAAGCCGACGGCGACGCCGAAATCGTCGAATTCGATCTGGCGCCGGGCGAATTGACCGTTGCCGAAGACCGCGTTATCCCCCTGCGCGAAGAGCGTGTCCTGGGGATCGAACCCGATCTCGAGGGCCCGCTGAGTGAGATCGAAACCCTGCTTGCCCTCTACGATCGTGGTCGCGGTCTGGCGCTCGAACCGGCCGCCGATGTCGATGCGCAGCCGGTCGTTGATGGTGATCTCATCGCCGCCGAAGATCGCGACCTCATTGGACAGCACATCACGGTTCAGGAAGTTGTTCGAGGCCTCCAGAATCCCCCGGCTGGTGACCCGGGTCGTGTCGCCGGCGGCGTTCACGATCCTCAGATCCACGCGCTTGGGCCGGGTGCTCGTCCCGTCGTGCAACGTCGTGGGACGGATCTGATTGTCGGTCAGCTCGGTGCGGGACAGGTACGCGCCCAGGGAGAAGACGTGCTGCGAGGTCCCGGCATCCACCCGCTTCTTCAGGGTGATCTGGTTCGCCAGGTCTTCCGTCGGCCGGAAGCGCGCCCAGGCGCCGTTCACATAGACGGCCTCGGGCGAGATCGGCACCCCGGGGTCGGTCGCGAAACTGTAGACCGCGCGGTCGGTCAAGGGATCCTCCATGAACTCTTCGGCGAAGGCATCAGCGGACGCCGTTCTGAACGGAATGAAGATGTTGAACTCGTGCTCGTAATCCATCCAGCGGGTCTTGTTCTCCACCGACCAGCCGTCGCCGAATTCGCTGAAGTACTCGAACATGACGGTGGCGCCCTTCGTCATTACCGCCCGGTCCATGGTCCCGCGGAGCTTGCCGTCCGGCGTCGGGATGAGGATATCGTCGGCTTCGTCGGAGTTTTGCGTGCCGTCGGAGTCGTCGATCGCAGGCTCCTCGCTCCCTCTCCTGAAAGCGAAGGGGAGGAGAAACTGCACCTGGTCGTCGATGTACTTGAAGTAGAGTCTCATGTGACCCTGGTCCAGCAGCCGCGTGATGTTCCCCTTGAGCTGCAGGCCCCGGGTGTCGAGACCACTGATCCGCGGCCCCCGGTCGAACCGGTAGAAGCCTCCGAGGTTGAACCGCCAATCCTCGGAGATCGGCCCATTGGTGTTGAAGTCCACGCGGTAGTAGTCCTTCTGAGCGCCCGTGAGCCGGACCGTGGACCGGGCGAAATCGCCGCCCGTCTTGCTGATGTAGTTGATGATTCCGCCGGGCGCGTTGATGCCGAACAGCGTGGAGGCGCCGCCTTTCGCCACCTCCAGCGTCCGGATGTTCAGGTCCTGTCGGAAGAAGACGTCCACGGCCGAGAACGAGCCTCCCACGTTCGGGATCGACCGAACCGGCATCCCATCCTCCTGGAGGGTCTGGTACCGGAACTGGCCTGGAGAGGGCAGACCGCGGATGAACGAGTTGACGGCCACCTCACCGCCACCCTCCTCGGCGTGGATCCCCGGCACCGTCCGCAAGACCTCGGCCACGCTCTGCGGCTGGAACTTCTCGATCCTCTCCGCAGAGACCACCTGCATGGACAGCGTGGCTTCCTTCTGCGTCCGCACGGCCCGCGTCGCCGTGACCACGAGCTCCTGCATGCCGAGTGGGTCCGAGGTGAGGGTGAAGTTCGCGCTCACCTCCGCCCCGGCCTGCACGGTGACCGACACGGTGTCTGGCCGGAAGCCGATGAACCGCGCCTGCAACGTATAGTTGCCGGGCAACAGCTCGAGGGTGTAGGCCCCCTGGGCGTCGGTGACCGTTCCCTGCCGGCCGCGCACCACGCTGACGGTCGCGCCGGACATGGGGTCGCCGGCCTCGCTCACCACGGTTCCAGTGACGCGGCCGGTTTCCTGCGCCAAGAGGGGGTGTGTGGAAAAAAGGAGGAGGCTGAGGGAAAAGGTCAGACGTCTCGGGGAAATCATAGATCACCTCCGAGTTACAGGAACACTCCGACGCCTGTGGGCGCCCGCTCGGAGCCTCTTTGAGTTGCAATCCCCGGGAGCAACATTGAATACCTCACCCCGCGAGCAATGTCAAGGCACGGACCCTATCTCCGTATGTAGTAACGACAACGAAGGCCGTAGCGAGCCCATTTGCTGTCAATGCGACGCCATCGTGGGCCGAATCCACTGGGTCGGCTCAGGAGGCGCGGAAGAGCCCGGTGAGGGAGAGGCTGAGGAGGAGCATGAGGAAGAAGGCCGCCAGGAGGGCGGCCGACTCGCGGCCGCGGAAGCCGACCTCCTCCAGGGAGAGGAGCCCTGCGGGCCGCGCCCGAGCCACCTCGAGGCGGCTCACCAGGGTCGCCACGCCGAGCGTGGTGGCCGCCCCGGTGAAGTTCCACCAGAACCAGAACACCTGCTCCCGGGCGAAGAGCCACAGCCCGAAGTTCAGCGCCACCCCCGACAGCAGCCCCACGTTCACCCCCAGCGCCGTTGTCCGCCTCGTCAGGATCGCCAGCACGAACGTCATCAGGATCGGTCCGTAGAACAGCGAGCCCACCAGGTTGATCGCCTCGATCACCGTCGGCGCGATGTTGCCCGTGGCGAACGCCATCGCCGAGCACACCAGCCCCCAGAACAGCGTCAGCAGCTTCGAGTAGCGCAGCGTCTCGCGATCGCTCAGCGGACGCTTCACGTTCCGCTGCACCAGATCCTGCATCGACGCCGCACTCAGCGAGTTCAGGGCGGAGTCCAGGGAGGACATGGCCGCCGCGAATATCGCGACGATGAGGACTCCGGTGAGGCCGGCGGGCAGGTAGTGGATGATGAAGGTGGGGACCATCAGGTCCGGGTTGTCGCTTCCCATCAGGGAGAGGAAGCGCCCGTCCTGCAGCGCGAAGGCCCCGATCAGCAGCCCCATCGTGCAGTACAGGAAGACCACCGGGAAGCGCCCCAGCCCGTTGAACACCAGCGTGCGCTGCGCCCGCTTCAGGTCCCGGCAGGAGAGGTAGCGCTGCGCCTGAAGCTGGTCGCACCCGTAGAAGGAGGCGTACAGGAAGAAGCCCCCCACCACCATCGGCCAGAACCCGAACTCCCGACCGTCCAGCCCCCAGTTGCCGAACTCCACCGCCCGCAGACGCGCCGGATCCAGACCCGCCACGAACGGCTCCCAACCCCCCACCAGCCCGTACGCGAACACCGAGCACAGCAGGACCCCGAAGAAGATCACCCCCATCTGGAGCACGTCCGAGTAGATCACCGCCTTCATCCCGCCCAGCATGTCGTACACGATCGTCACGCCCGCCGTGATCAGGATCGTCACCCAGATCGGAATCCCCAGCGCCGCCGTCAGCACCAGCGCCAGCGCGTAGATGCTCACCCCCGTCGCCAGCGACCGGCTCACCTGGAACACCAGGCTCACCAGTACCCGCGTGCTCCCCGCGAACCGCCGCTCCAGGTACTCGTAGATGCTCACCACCCCGGCCCGGTACAGCGGCGGCACGATGAACCCGATCAGAAAGATCATCGCCAGCGGCACCCCGAACTCGTAGCTCAGCCACTTCATGCCGCCACCTTCCCGCAGCCCCACGAACGCCGGCGCCGAGATGAAGCTGATCGCGCCCAGCTGCGTCGCCATCGTCGACAGCCCCACGCTCCCCCACCCCATGCCACGACCGCTCAGGTAGTAGTCCCCCTGGTCCTCCTGTCCCTTGCTCAGACGCCAGCTCAGCACGATCAGCCCGGCCAGGTACACCACCACGATCGACCAGTCCAGAGCTGTCATGGAAAGCTGGCTCCTTGGTATCGGCAGGGGGTGAGGACCTTCCCGATCCTGGAACGGGAGGATAGGTCGCGGGGATCCCGAGACCTCACGTCACTCCTTCGAGAAGCGATACAGATCGGGACGGAATCCGCGAAAGACCGGTTCCCGACGGCGCTGCTCCCGGATCACCCCGAGGTCGAGCTCGGCGCGTACCACCTCGGCTTGATCTTCGGAGGCTACGGCGAGGATCTCGCCGCGGGGATCCGCGATCTGGCTACGGCCGCAGTATCTCGCCTCGCCCTCCACCCCCACGTGATTGGCCGCCACCACGAAGACCTGGTTGTCCTGGGCCCGCGCGCGGGTTCGCACGTCCTGCAGGTGCTCGTAGCCGAGGGGCACGGCCGACGGATTGAAGATCACGTGGGCGCCGCGCAGAGCGAGCGTCGACGCGATCGGAGGAAACGCCGCCTCGAAACAGATGGCCACTCCCACCCGTACCCGGTCCAGATCGAAAACCGGCAGCCGATCTCCTGAGCGGAAGAGCTCATGCTCCCGCGGAAACAGGTGCGACTTTCTGTACCGGCCCCGGACCGCACCGTTGCGATCGATCAGCACGGCCGTGTCGTACAGCCTGTCCGCCGCGGAGGGATCACGCTCCACCAGCGCCCCGACGATCGCCACGCCGGCAGTCCCGGCCAGCCGACACAGGCGTTCTACTGTGGGACCGCGTTGGCCGTGAGCCTGCCTCGGAACGGGCTCGGCCAGCCGGAGGGCGAGCCCCTCGGTCAGAGGACCGAAATCGTACCCGATGTTGAACAGCTCGGGAAAGCATGCGATGTCGACCTCGCCGGCAACACGTGAGAGGAGCTCCTCGGCCCGGTCGAGGTTCGCCGCCCTGTCGCCGAGGCGGCAGTTCATCTGAAGCGCCGCCACGCGGACCCGCTCCCTCATCGTCCGACCGAGGTCCGGTCGGGTGCGGCCGAGCGGCCGCGGCCTCGGCGGGTCGGGCGCTGGCGTCCGCTCAGGACCCGTCCCCCGAGTGCTCCGCTGCGAGCAGGTCGATGCTCAGAGCGGCCGTCCAGGAAAAGCCCTCGCTCCCGTAACCCCCCACGGGGCCGCGGTCCTCCGTGCGGAACGGACTGAAGTACTCGCGGAAGCCGTACCGCCGCACGAGGGTGAGCGCGTCGTCCCGCAGCCGCCCCGCCAGGGCACGCTCTCCGTAGCGCTCCAGGCCGTGGGCGATGAGCCAGTTCAAGTTCATCCACACGGGTCCGCGCCAGTATTTCAAGGGGTCGAAGGCCGGGCTGTCCAGCTCGTGGCTGGGGACCAGGAAACCATCCCCGGCTGCGCCGGAGAACGTCGGCGACTGCAACCGGGCCGCCATGGCCCGCGCTCGCTCCGGCGACGGGACGCCGGCCCACAGGGGCGCGAAGCTCGAGGCAGTGCCCATGTGGATCCGCTCCTCGGACTCGAGGTCGAAGTACACATAAAGTGCTTTCTCCTCGTCCCATAGCTTCTCCTCCAGCGCCCGCGTCGTCTGCGCGTGCCACTCCCGGAGCTCGCCGGGATCCTCGCCAAGGCTCTCCGCCAGCTCGAGCAGTGCCTCGTTCGCCCGGCACAGGGCGGCGTTGAACAGCGGGTCCTGGACGACAAACGGGCACTCGGCGGCGATCTCCGACTCCCGATAGCCCACCCGCTTGTACAGCTCGATCAGCCACACGTAGCGGTCGTAGTCGTCGCGGGTGGGACGCTGGGAGGCCGGGACGTGAGCGAGGTCGCGGCGTTCGTGCCGCGGCAGCTCGCCGGGATGGACCTTGATGCGGGCCAGCACCGAGTCCCACGCCGGCGAGTTGTCGGTCCCGGACTCCCACGGGTGGCGGAGGTAGGCGAGCCCCTCCCGGCGCGGGTCGCGCTCACGGTAGAAGTAGCGCTGCCAGGCCACCAAGCGCGGGAACGCTTCCGCCACGAAGTCACGGGCCGCGCTCCCCGTCCGCCGGTGGATGTCGAGGACCGCTCCCGCGAGCACGGGCGGATTGGTGATCCCGGAGGTGGGCGGGTCGCGCGGCGCGTCGGCGGACAGGTCGGTCCGCCAGAAGTCGGGCCCCGGAAAGTAGCCAGGCTGAGCGCTGAACACGATGTGCGGCACCATCCCGTTCGCCCACTGGCCGCGCAGCAACGAGCGGAGCTCGCGGATCGCCCGCTCGATGTCGTAGGAGGCGTATCCGATAGCGATGAACGCGGAATCCCAGTTCCACTGGTGCGGGTAGAGACGGCGTGCAGGCCTCGTGTAGCCGTCGCACCAGTTTCTCTCGAGCAGGTGTGTCGCTCCGGCCCGGATCTCCCGATCGCTCAGCTCGGCCAAGCCGTTGTGCTCCGATAAGTTGGCATGTCGCCGAGATGCCGAGTGAGCGCTTTGGGCGGAAGCGCGTGCGGAGGCGGGGGACACCGAGCGGTGAGACCGGCCCCTACACGTCCAGGTTGCGGACGTACTTCGCGTTCTGCTCGATGAACTCCCGG
>JBHIAV010000074.1:0-9312 GCA_046758745.1 Gemmatimonadota bacterium | reverse complement strand
ATCGCCCAGCCCGACACCACGGTCTACCTCCCTCCCGGCGACCGTGCCACCGTCGATCCCTACCTCAACCTTGTGGTCCGGATCGGTGCCTGAGGAGAGCGGACGGGCCGGCGGCGCCCCGCTCGATGCGGCGAGGCTCGAGGTGTTCCGACATCTCCTGGAGTCGGTGGCCGAGGAGATGGGGGCGGTGCTGCGTCGCACCGCCTACTCCCCGAACATCAAGGAGCGGCTGGACTTCTCGTGCGCGGTGTTCGACGCCGCCGGGCGCCTCGTGGCGCAGGCCGCTCACATTCCGGTTCACCTCGGCGCCATGCCCCTCTCCGTGGAGGCGTGCGTCCGGGCCCTCCCCCTCGGTCCGGGTGACATCGCTATCGTCAACGACCCGTACCGGGGCGGGACGCACCTCCCCGACATCACGATGGTCACGCCCGTCTTCGTGGACCGTGGGAAGGAATCGTCGGGTGAAGGCCTGCTCGGCTTCGTGGCCAGCCGCGCCCACCACGCCGACGTGGGCGGGATCTCGCCCGGCTCCATGCCGCTGGCCACCGAGGTCTTCCAGGAGGGGCTGATCATCCCGCCCGTCAAGCTGATCGAGCGCGGAGCCATGTCGGCCGGCGTCCGCGACCTCCTCCTCGCCAACGTGCGCACCCCCGAGGAGCGGGCCGGCGATCTCCGCGCGCAGATCGCGTCGGGGCTCACCGGCACCCGCCGGCTGGCGGCCCTGGTGCGACGATACGGGCTCGCCGAGGTGGAGCGCTACATGGCCGGGCTCCTCGCCTACACGGAACGGATGACCCGCCACCTCCTCGCCGATCTCCCGGACGGCAGCTACGCGTTCCGCGACGCCCTCGACCCGGAGGAGCCGGGCGGCGAGCCGGTGGAGATCGCCGTCTCCGTCACCATCGAGGGGGACGAGGCGACGGTGGACTTCAGCGGCTCTAGCGCGCAGCGAAGGAGCGGCCTGAACGCCGTGTACGCGATCACGCTGTCGGCCACCGCGTATGTCTTCCGCGCCCTCATGGGTCTCGACGTGCCCGCCAACGCCGGCTGCCTCGCGCCCATCCGCCTCATCGCCCCGGAGGGCACCGTGGTGAACGCCCGTCCGCCGGCGCCCGTGGCGGCGGGGAACGTCGAGACCTCACAGCGCATCACGGACGTCCTCCTGGGCGCGCTGGCGAAGGCGTGCCCGGATCGCGTTCCCGCCGCGAGCCAGGGAACGATGAACAACGTGACGATCGGCGGGTGGGACCCGGTTCGGGCCCGGCCCTTCGCCTACTACGAGACGATCGCGGGCGGGGCGGGGGCGCTTCCCTCGGCGGACGGCACCTCGGGCGTCCACACCCACATGACGAACACCCGGAACACGCCCATCGAGGCGATCGAGTACGCCTACCCCCTGCGCGTCCGTCGCTACGAGATCCGCCGGGGCTCCGGCGGCGACGGACGGTTCGCGGGCGGCGACGGAATACGTCGCGACTTCGAGCTCCTCTCCCCGGGGCGCGTCACCATCCTCTCCGACCGCCGCGCCACCGGCCCGTACGGGCTCGCCGGAGGCCACCCGGGACGCCCCGGCCGCAACTCGCTCCTGCGGGGCGGTGAGACGAGAGAGCTACCGGGGCGCGTGAGTCTCGACGTCGAGGCGGGCGACGTCCTTCGCATCGAGACCCCCGGCGGAGGGGGTCACGGGAGGCCGCCCACGCCGTAGGGAACTTGAAAGGGACGGTCTCGACTGGGCCGCCCCACTGCCTCCGGGGGGGAGGCACGCGTGGCTTCAGCAAACGCGCGCCGGGCTAGTTGTTCGGCCAGTTCCCCCAGATGCTGCAGTGCCCTCCGCTGTCGGTTCCCGTGGGGGCCTGCTGGACGCCCGAGTAGGCCGCGTTCATCACGGCGCGAGGGGCGAAGTGGAGCGTGCCGTTCGCGTCCGTCACGAAGATGAACCCGAAGTGCGCCTGGCTCAGCCCGTGCCCCGACTCGTGCAGCACCACCGTCTCGACGTCAATCGGGAACCCCGTGTCGATGCCCCAGGGAAAGTTGTTGTTGTAGTAGATCTCGCGGAGGGCGGCGTCGAGCTTCCGGTCGCCGTTGATGTCCGTGAAGTTCCCGCTCCCGTCGATGAAGCCGAACGTGAAGGTGGCGGCGAGGATGAAGTCGCCCCCGTCGGGCGGGAAGAAGGGCGGCGCACTGAAGAACGCCTTGGGCAGCCACCCCGCGTGGGAGAGGTCGACGAACACGACAGTCGTTCCTCCGAACCCGAGGATGAGCTGAACGACGCCGAGGTCGATCCCGTTCCACGGTAGCTTGTCGACGGACAGGTCGGCGCCCGAGCACTGCACCGAGTTCCACGTTCCCATGGCGCGATCGATGGCGGGCTCCGTCTCGCCGTTCGTCAGCCCCCCCGTCGCGGCGCCCTCCCCCTCGTCGACCATGTACGTGATGTTCGTTCCCCCGCCCCGGCGCGGGTCGCCGGACACCCAATCGAAGACGAGCTGCTTGTTGCCACGATTGAAGGTGAAGACGGTGAGCCCCTGCTCATCCGACTCGGCGAGCGTCAGGTACTCGACCACTCCGAGCCGAACGTCGAGTCCGGCGGCCGCGAGCTCCCGGTCGATCTCCGAGAAGTCTGCGAAGGTCACGCCATTCGGAGGACGCGAGGGGACTCCGACGTCGACTCTGGCGAAAGACGGCGGCAGGACCACCTGAGGGGGATCGGCGGCCGTCTCGGGCAGGGTCGGCGTCTGGTCACACGCCGCGAGCGACAGGGCGGTCAGTCCGACCCCGAAGGCGGCTCCCCTGTGGCTACGGCTCGATGGTGTGTGGCTGCGGCTCGACGGTGCGTGGCTGCGGTTCAACATGATCCGGGCCTCCTGTGCGGCGGGCTTTGGCGCTGGGGATCGTTCGTCCGAGCCTCTTCCGTTCCGTTTTACGGCGGCATGTGTATAGAATGTGCGGTGTGGAAAGGCCTCCTCGCTTCGCTGGGCGGGCGCGCGGACAAACGGTCCCCGCCGGGTAAGGGGCAAGAGTCGTGCTCGGACGGATCGACCGTGAGATCCGCCGCACGTGGCGAGCATCGGCGTCGAGAGTGTATCTTAGTATATGCCCGAAAAGGACCTTACGGAAGGAGCACGAATGAGTAAGAGCAGCCGCCAGCACGCGCCCCGGGATCGGAAGCGACCCTACCGATTCCCGCGGCCTCCGTGCTCGCCCAAGCCGCCTTCCTCTCCCGAGCCGGTGCGTCCCCATGTGCCAGGGTGCGGCACCGGTCCGGATCCCCGTGAGCTGCTGAAACGACCCAAGAGAGAGGGGTAAGGGTTGGGCGGGCCGCCGGCCGCCTTCGCTGCCGGCCCCCATCGGTCGCCGCTTTGGCGCCTTTCTCGGGCCGTCGTGACGGCTAGAAGACGAACCCGGGACCGAAGCTGACGACCCACCGGTTTCCTCTCACCCCATCCCCGAATCTGTATCCCACGTCGAGCCGGTTGGTGACGGCGAGCGTGCTCAGCGACGACGCGATCCTCAAGCCAATGCCCGCGTTCCCGCCTAAGCGCGCGGGCTGGTCCGGGTACCAGGCGCCCCCATAGTCGAGGAAGGCGGCGAAGCCGATCCCGAAGAGGTGGAGCACCTCGTCCCAGGTGAACCAGCGATACTCCAGAGTGCCCCACACCGATCGCGTGCCCGTGAAGGCGTGCGGCTCGAAGCTGCGCGGCGGGGTGTTGAAGCCGAGATCGAACTCGCCGCCGGGCGGCGGAGACTCCTGAACTCCACCCTGGGCGTGGAAGGCGACCGCGTGCCGGGGCGCAAGCTTCTTCGCGGCGGTGAAGCGCAGCACGACTCGGCCTGAATCGAGGCCGGCGCTGTTGAAGAGGCCGTTCGCCTCCACCGACCCCTTGACGAAGCCGTCTCCGAACGCCAGCCCGCCGCCGCGCACGACGAGCCTCGGGCCGATCCCGGTGCGGTCCCACCCGAACGCGGCCGGAGCGAACTTCGTCGCGAGCCAGACGCCGTCGCTCAGGTCGATATCCCCCTCGGTGAAGCCGTTGAGGTGGCGCAGGGCGACGAACTGGCTCCGACGGTACTCGAGGAACACTCCGACGGTGCCCGTCACCGTATCCGGAATCGCAAGGTTTCTGTCCTGCCGGAACAGATACTCCTCCCGCCGCACCTCGGCCATCGCTCCGACGCGAAGGTACCGGGCGGGCCCGGCCACGGGAGCCACCCCCCCGATCAGCCGGTTGATGAAGGCTCGCCGCTGGAAGAACGTGGTATCTACGAACGCCGGGTCCTCCCTCCGGAACTGAAGGACGCGCCCGTCGAACACCTCGGCCGCGTACCGGAACGATCGTCGATCCTCGAAGGCGCGGAAGGGCATGCCGACGAACCAGCTTCCGTCGTTCCCGTCTGTCTGTAGCCGCACCAGGCCGGCGGCCAGGAGCGAAGTGCCGAAGAGCCGGTTGAACTGCCCGCCCAGGTCCACGCTGTTCCTGTCCACATCCTTGCGAAAGAGCCCCAGGACGAGGTTACCGGTCCCGAGGAGGTTTCTTTCCGTCACGCCCACCAGGAAGGTCGTGGTCCCATCTCCCGCCACCGCCAAGGCGAGCTGTGGACTGAGACTCCATCCGTCTCGCGTGCGAACGATCGCCGCGAGCCTGCCATTCACCCGCGCCGTGTCGATGTCCACATCTCGAAAAAGGAGGAGGGCTCGCAGATTACGCTCCGTCTCCGCGCTTCGAACGGAGTCGAAGGGTTCGCCCGGCTCGAAGAGAAGCTCCCGCCTGACGACATACGGCTTGGTGGGTACGTGAATCCAGTTCATCGCGCGGAAGAGGAAGTTCGTCGCTTCCTTCTCCTCGAACACGTTCACCGACTGGATGATGACCGTGTCGATGATCGATGCGGGAGAGCTCACCGGCTGAGCCGACAGGCCAGACGGCAAGAAAAGCGCGAGCGGACTCATGAAGAGAAGAGCCCTGTCGAGTCGGTGGATCACGCCCCCTTCCCGGTGATGCGACACGGAGCACCAAACCAAGGTTCACGGGGCGGCGAATCGCGGGCAAGACTCGGACCGGAACCCGGGCCAGAGTGACGCGATGGCAGTCCTCGGTGAGCGTCCTCTCAGGAGCCCGGACCCAGCTGGTTTGCGATCCCGCTTCGCTCCGGCTGATCGCGGATGGGGTCCGGCTAATCGCGGACGGGGGGGGAGCTGGAGCTTCGGCTGATGACTGAAGAGCCACGCCGTGAAGGAGACCCTACCCAGGGGAGCAGGCGAAGTCCTGAACTATGCCTCTCGCCTGGAGAAGCCTTCCAAAAAAAGGACCGTCCCCGATGAATCGAGGACGGCCCACCTTGAATTCCTCTTGCGACGGTCGGCTCTCAGACCCCGATGAGCTTCTTCACATTCTCCGCGGCCGGACCCTTCTGGCCCTGCACGACGTCGAACTCAACACGGTCGCCCTCGCTGAGGGTCTTGAAGCCTTCGCCCTGGATCGCCGACTGGTGGACGAACACGTCGCCCTCTCCGCCGTCGCGAGCGATGAAGCCGTAGCCCTTCTGGTCGCTGAACCACTTCACGGTCCCTGTGGTAGACATCGCCGTACTCCCAATGTTTGTGGTGGTGTGGTCGGGAGCACGGACCTGCCGAAACTACCGACTACGGATGTTCGCGGACCTGCGCCCGCGCTGGGCTCGTCGGCCGCCCTCCGCCCATTGGAACGGTGACGACCCTCGTCACGGCGCACAAAAAAAACAGGACCCGGGGCGCTCCCCGGTCCCGCTTGTCACTCGCTTGCCGTGACGCTCCAATACGGTAACCAACCCGGATCCCCGCGTCAACGGCGTTGATGGCCGCCACGAATCGGGGCGGCCGCGGGTTGAACGCGGGACCTCCTTAAGCGCTCGCCACATACCCATCCGCCGACGTATCGGAGATTCGATCCGGGAAGCCGCACGCCCTCCCGCCGGACGGGCGCGGCGGCCGGGGCTCAGTACCCCTAGCCGGCTTCCTCGTCCAGATACTGGGTCGTGAGCGGACCCTGACCCTGGACATCCGCGACGCATCCGTCTTCGCCGGTGAATCCGCGCATCTTCGTCCCGGCGGGCATCGCGACAAACGACCCGGGTGACAGCTCCTTCGCGGCCCCGCGGGTCAGCGCGTCGCCGTACGCCAGGTAGCACATCCCCGAGTGAATCGTGATCAGCTCCGTGCCGCCGTGCGTGTGGGGCCGACCCGCCCAGGACGCCGGCAGCTTGTAGCGGACGACGAAGTGGCCAGCCTCGGCCGGATTTCCGTACAGGACGGCCATCCGAGCTTCCGGGTCGCCCTCGACAGGCTGCCAGCTCAGGGCGTCCGGGGTCACGGTTTTGACGCCTTGCGCCTGGGAAGCTTGCCCGTGCACGGCGTGCGGCAGGAGCGCGACGAGACAGACGGCGGCGACGGGGGACCAGAAGGTACGCATTGCGGCCTCGCGTGAAGGGGGTTCGCCTCGAGGATATCGGTCGCCCATTGTACGCCGATCGGCGACCCCGGTCAACGGAGCGGAATCGCCGGACGGGACGAGCGCTCGGCCGAGCCGAGTAGAGGCGGCTCTACCCCAAACGGTACCCGACGCACAGCACGCGAGGAGAGCGCCCTCGCCTCGCATCGTTGAACAGGGTAGCGGATTAGAAGAATCGGGGCGCCGGGATTTGAACCCGGGACCTCCTGAACCCCATTCAGGCGCGCTACCGGGCTGCGCCACGCCCCGATGTGTGATCTTGCCGCGTCGGTGCGCGGTTCCCGTCATGCATCTCCCGCGAGACATTGGGGTGTACACGTAAGTGCCTGTTCGCGGGGACGGCTACCTTACCTTGCGAAGATCGTCAGCGTCAAGGATCACCCCCGGCGGGAGGGTTCCCTCAGGCGGCTCGGCGGCCCGTTGAGCTCGCCGCACCGTGCCGCTCCAGGATCCCGGCCGCGATCCGCTCCGCGTTGGCGAGGATGGTGAGGCTGGTGTTGACGGCGAGGGAGGAGGGTATGGCGGCGCCGTCGCTCACGTACAGCCCCGGATAGCCGAACACCGCTCCCCCGGCGTCGACCACGCCTCGCTGCGGCGCCTCCGCCATGCGGCACGATCCGACCTGGTGGGCGGTCGAGAAATGCAGGTCCTCCCGGGGCATCCCCTCCCCATCCACGAAATCCGTGCGCACGAGCCGGCAGCCGTTTCGGAGGAGGATCGAGCGGAGCAGCTTCTTTGTCCGCCCGTAGTAGGCGCGCAGACCATCGGTGAGGGGAAGCGACAGATCGAGCTTTCCGCTCCGATCGGCCCGGAGGACTCCCCCCGGAGGCGTGAGCCCGAAGGCCGCCAGAACGACCATCCGTCTCCGATACCGCTTCATCAGCTCGACGTGCGCGCTTCCCCAGTGGGCGGGCTCCCGCTCGTCGCCGTCCAGCCTCAGGCGGGCCGCGGCCACCGCCTGGAGGGGAAGCGGCTTGGCGGCCGTGATCATGATCCCGTGGGACTCGAGGAACTCGTAGCTCACCATCCCGGGGTGGGAGCGGCCGGTGAACATGTCGCCCTCCGGGAACTCCTCCGGGAGCAGGCCGGCCACCTTCACGCTCCCGTTGAACGCGATGTTGCGCCCGACCTGGGGGCTGAGCCTGGACAGGTGCCGCTTCGAACAGAGGAGCAGCCGGGCCGAGCCGACGGTGCCTCCGGCGAGAATCAGCAGCCTGGCCCGGAACCGCCGGATCGCCCGCTGACCGGCCGTCTCGCGGCAGATCACGGCATAGCGGAAGGGCAGCTTCGTGAGGGACCCGGAGTCGGGGGCACGACCGGGATCGCCGATCGGCCTTACATCGACGGCCTCGAGACCGGTGAGCGTCACCGCCCCCACCTCGCCGGCCTGAGGGAGGTAGTTCCGCGAGAGCCACTGCTTCGCGCCGTAGATGCAGCCGGTCACGCAGAAGCCGCTGCCCAGACACCCGCGAACGGCGTACCGGGCGCGGTCGCACGAGTAGCCGAGGTTCTTCATCAGGAGGGCGAACACGAGTCCGGACTTCGGCACCTCCTCCGGACGGATCTGCTCGACGCGCAGCATCTCCTCGGCGAGATCGTAGTACGGCTCGAGGAGCGCGCGACTCACGCCGGCGGGCCAGAGTCGGGCGCCGCCGCGGTCCCGCTGCTCGAAGGCGGCGGAGGGGGCGCGCAGGGAGACCATCTCGTAGAAGCCGGAGCCGCCCCCGAGGGCCTCGGCATAGGTGAGGCTCAGGCCGTCGCCGCTCACCCCGCGCAGGTACTGGAGGAGATATTTCGGGTCCTGTGTCTGCCGGAACTTCGGCGGCGGGCCCTTCTCCACCATCGTGACCCGGTAGCCGGCCTGCGCGAGCCGGAGGGCGGGGGCCGCTCCACCGAAGCCCGTTCCGATCACCAGCACGTCCGTGTCCACCGTCTTCATCACGGCCTCCGATCGCTGTTCAGGAGCAGTTGCCGTTCGGGGTGAGCTCGTGCGGCAGGAAGCGGTGCGGGTCCGGGTAGGTGATCTCCGCCAGCGGCCTCGGCCGGAAGGCCCCCTCGAACTCGATGAGCGGGCATCCCTTCGCGTCGTCGAAGGTGCCGGCGTAGAAGGTGATCTGCGCGAGGTAGATCGCGCCGCCGTACAGCCGGCGCGTGGTTCCATCCGCCCGGAGGCCGTCCTCGATCACCTCCTTGCGCTGCCGATCGTCCAGCTCGTCGAAGGCGGGGTTCCCGAACCGGCCCTCGGCCCGACGGCACAGATCGCCCACGAACACGGAGCGGACCCGCTCGAACGGGCCGTACGGATGCTCCCGATCGTAGAACGGCCGCACCAGATCCGGCGAATCGATCGGCGCTCCGGGTATCACCGTGGCGACGAACGACCGGAGGATTCGCTCCTCCAGCCGCGGCTGCCGCGCGACCACGGACGCGTGCTCGTTCAGCAGGAGCCGCATCGGGCTGCAGCCGGCGCACAGGCCCGCCGTCAGGACCCCTAAGGTGCGAAGCGCTTCCCGACGGGTCACGCAACGGCTCGGGGCCTCGCTGATCTGTCCGCGCATGGTCGCCATCCATCGCAGGAGTTCCCTCCTCTCCGGCGACAGCCTGCCATGCGGCGGTCAGGTCGGGGTCAAGCTCGGATCAAGCGGAAGTCAAGGCGGCGGCAAAGGACGAAGTCGAACCGGGCGCGAGTGCGGCCGGCGGGGAAGAAAGGGGGAAGCAGGAGCGAGGGATGAAACGTGGATCGGAAGAAGAAGTCGGGGCGCCCGGATTTGAACCGGGGACCTCTGCGTCCCGAACGCAGCGCTCTACCGGACTGAGCCACGCCCCG
>JBHIAV010000073.1:0-9464 GCA_046758745.1 Gemmatimonadota bacterium | reverse complement strand
TCCTCCTCCTCGTGGCCTTCAAGGGCCGTTAACAGCTATGGCACTCTGGTGCCGTTAGGAGGAGGAGTCCATTCCATCAATTGCCGGTTCGCGGCCTGGGCGACGGCTCACACAACTCGGGCTTCGGTCACGGCAGTTGCACCGGGCACCTGGCGCGCCTTCACCCGAGGTCGCCAGTGGCCGGGACGTTATCCGACAGCTCGCATCAACACGAAGGAGTCTGGTGTGGGTAGCTTCTCCGTAATGAGGACGATCGACGCGCCCGCCCAAGATGTGTGGGCTGTGTTGGCAGAGATCGGCGAGATTCACGCGTGGAACCCGGGTGTCGAGAGCTCTCGGCTCACCACTGAGCAAAAAGAAGGTGTGGGTGCTGGTCGGCACTGCGACTTGAGTGGAAGGAACTACGTGGACGAAGAGGTGGTCGAGTGGCAGCCTGGCGAGCGTCTGACCATGCGGGTCATAGGTACGAACCTCCCGTTCAAGATCGCGGAAATCCACTTTCTGCTCCGCGCCCAGGATGGCAGTACGGCTGTCACGGTGTCCCTCGAGTACGATCTCAAGTTTGGGGTGGCGGGGAAGCTCTTGGACCTACTTCTCGTGCGACGTATTTACGAGCGGGGCATGGGGGCGCTTCTGAGTGGGCTTAAACGGGAAGTCGAGCGACGAGCGCGCTCATGACCGGATCGCGAGCCATCGGAGGCCGTCCGCCGGAGATGTAGGCGATGCGAAGCGTTGTACGAGGAGCTGTCGGAATGGCCGTTGGCGCCGGGGTCGGGCTGGTCGTTTTCGTAGGTGTGTGGGCTCTCACCGGGTATGTGGCGGGCCCGATTTGGGGAGTGTCAGTCTTCCTTCCCTACGCAATTGGGCTTCATGCCTTGCTTGGTTTATTGATTGGCTTAACGGTTCAAGTGCCGTTTCGAGTTGCTGTCCTCTGGCTCGGTCTGGTTGCAGGCGGGGCCGTCGTTGGGGTGGGTCTCGGCCTACTCGCCGGAACGTGGGTGCATGAGCAGTTTGAGGCGGATCCGACGGGCTATTTCCAGCTCTCTGGAACCCGGGAGGTTGGGGAACCGGCGGCATCTGTTACCGTTCTGATAGCGACGTCACTGGCGGGGATGCTCGCCGGAGGGGTCGTCGGGCTGCGCTCTTTGCTTGGGGTGCCAGGAGCCGCGCGCAACACGTCCGAGTCCCCGGAGGAGAAGGGAGTAGGTCACGTCAGCTAACACGTCGTGTCCCTTCCATATCAACGTCCCCGCGGGCCACGCCACCCGCCTCAGCGCGTGTTCGCGCAGGCGCGAAAGAGCCGGAGCCGCCGGCAGCACTTTTGCTAATGCTAGTGGGCGCGACGGCGTCGGCGCAAAGACCGATGATCAGGTTTGCAAGCAGCTGGACGCCAGTCGAAAGCCGCAGGTCTATGGCGGCGAGAAGGGCAGATACTGATGAAGGATCACATGGCGCGAAGAGCCGAGACATGACAACGCGCGTCCATTCGTCCTTTGCGATCGCAAGCTTTCTCCCGTTTGCCCTCTGGCCTTTGGTGGGGTGCAACGGGGGTTCGGGGGAAACGGGGAAGGATGCGGAGGCGGTAGTCCAACGCCTCGCGGCGGCCTGGAATACGCAGGACTTAGGTGGGCTCGAGACCGTGTTCGCGCCCGACGCCGTGCAGGAGGACGTGACCTCCGGCGCGAAGTGGCAAGGGCTGTCCGAGATCCGCGCGTCCTACCGAGACACGTGGCAGGCGATACCCGACGTCCAGACAGAGGTGACCCAGGCCATAGTCGCGGGCGAGTGGATCGCCTGGGAGTGGACGATGACCGCGACCCACACGGGAGACTTTCCGGACCTTCCGGCCACAGGTCGGCGCTTCACCCTCCGGGGCGTCTCGATCAGTCGCGTGAGGGACGGCAAGATCCTAAGCCAGCGGGACTATTACGACCAGGCGACGTTCTTGAGACAGGTTGGAGCGTTCCCGGGTGGGAGTTGATGCGTAGCATCACGGACATTCCCGCAGCCCTGGTCTAGCAGGTCCGCCGGCGACTCAGCCCCTTGTTTGTCGCCTTCACGGTCATCGGAGTTGCGGCCGCAGCGGCCGTGCTTGGACTCATCACGCGTATCTGCGGCCACGCATCAGAACTTGAGGGAGAGCTTGATTGAGTGGTTTGAGGTTGGTGGGATCCGGGTTTGATCAGCCAATGGCCGGCCGCCAACATGACGGCTCACGCTGCGAGCCCGGCCGCAACGATCCGCCGTAGGGCCGCTGCTAGAGCTTGGCGGAGGTGTCCTTGGGATTCATGATCTCGGCCGACGGCATCGACGCGATCACGTTCGATTTCTTCAACACTCTCGTCTACCACCGTTCGGGCCGAGGCCGAGGCTCCATGCTCCTGGAATACCTGAGCGCCAATGGTTTCGAGTCCGATTCCTGGGAGCACCAAGTCCTGTACGACGTTTTTGAGCGCCACGGCATCGAGTATTCGCCGGACCAGTCTGCCCAAGAGAAACATCGGTACCTCCGCCGGTTCGCAGAGCGCGTATTCGACCGTTTGAACGTCGGCGGTGGCAACGGGGTGGCCGCCGATCACGCGGCGGATATCTGGCGGCTTCTCGGGCCGGGCAGCCTGGCGGTCTTCACCGACGTACCTGACGCGCTCCGTCGCCTGACGGCAGCCGGGTATCGATTGGCCGTCGTCTCCAACTGGCAATGCGGGCTCAGGAGTTTCTGTGTGGAGTTGGGGCTCGGAGACGTGTTCGAGCATGTCATCGCCTCGGCCGAGATCGGGTACGCCAAGCCGAGCCGCGAGATTTTCGAGGAGGCATGCCGGCGGCTCGCCGTACCGCCGGGACGTGTGCTGCACATAGGAGACAGCGTCAGCGAGGACGTGGAGGGGGCTCGTGGCGCCGGCCTGCACGCCGTCCTGATATCCCGTGACGGTGACGCTCAAGAGTTCGAGGGCCCGGCGGTTCGAAGCTTAGAAGGTGTGATGCAGCTTCTCGGAGTCGGGCCGGGCTGACGGATCCGCGCGTCCGAGCGACGTCGAGAGGCCGATGGCTCGGCCGCCGCTCCATATTGCGCCACCAGGCCGCTTCAGGTTCTCTTGGTTCCAGGTGACTGGCGGCCCCACTCCCATCCAGAGGCAGGCGTTGTCCCTCGAAGCCGAATCGGAGTGAGACAGCCCGGGATGTCATTCACGCGCACCGGTCTTATTCTGTACGTCCAGCGATACTCGAAATGTGTCCGTTTCTACGAGGACATCCTAGAGCTCAACATCCTCTTTCAGACGCCGGAACTCAAGGGTCGTGGATATGGACTTACCGCGCTTCCGGCTCAGAGCTGAATCGCCAGACGGTTGGACCGTATCAGGTAAGGTTGCGGCTCCAGCACCTCCAGCGGAGATAGGCTCCATGTCCGAAGAACCCATGATCTCTCGGCGCGGCCTGATCAGTGTGGGGCTGGGCACCGCGGCCGGTCTCATCGCCGAGCGACTCACCGCCGCCGCTCCCGCCGGCCCCGATTGCGCCGCCGCGACCCCCGAGCAGACAAGCGGGCCGTTCTACCCCACGCACGATCGGGAGGACGAGGATCCTGATCTCACGCATGTGAAGGGCCGGTCAGCACGGGCGAGCGGAGAGGTGATCTACGTGCAGGGACGGGTGCTCGATGAGACCTGCCGCCCCGTCGGTGGTGCGCTGGTCGAGATTTGGCAGGCGAATCGGTATGGACGGTACGATCACGAAAAGGACGCGGGAAACCCCCGGCCCCTCGACCCGAACTTTCAGGGTTGGGCCGAGATGCTGACCGACGCGGAGGGTCGCTATCGGTTCAAGACCATCAAGCCAGGTTCCTACCCGGTCGAAGGCGACTGGATTCGCCCGCCTCACATTCACTTCAAGGTGTCCCGGCGCGGCTACCACGAGTTGATCACCCAGCTATACTTCGCGGGCGAGCCCTTGAACGAAGCGGATCAGATTCGCAGAGCGCTCGCGCCCGAGGAGCGCGACCGCGTGACGGTGGAGTTCCAGTCCTCCCCCCCGGAGCTCGAGGCCGGGACGCAGCTTGGAACCTTCGACATTACGCTGCGCAAGGTCGGTTAAGCGCGGCTCGTGCGGGCGGCGGCCCAACCAGCGCATGTAGCTGGCGGGCCGCGTACATTGTTGCGGAAGGCATAGGGCTGTGCGCCTGGCGGCGCACGCACCGGTCGCGGCGGCCCAGCCACGCTCGGCAGCTCGACGCAGCACTCCAACCAGCGACGGGATGAGACCATGACAGCACGCGAAACCGGCTGGCAGCTCACGGGGACTGCGGCGGAAAACTACGAGCGCTATATGGTTCCCGCCCACTGCGAGACTCGAGCGCTGGACCTCATCAGGCGCGTGGGCTTGCAGCCGGGCGAAAGGGTCCTGGACGTAGCGTGTGGGACGGGAATCGTTTCGCGCTACGCTGCTCGGCGCGTGGGCCACTTCGGAAAAGTGACCGGCGTGGACATCAATCCCAGCATGCTCGAAGTGGCTTGCAGGGTGTCGGCCTATTTCGAGCCCGCGATCGAGTTCCTGGAGGGCAGTGCCGAAGAACTGCCCCTACCGAACCCGGAGTTCGACGTGGTTTTTTGCCAGCAGTCTCTCATGTTCTTCCCGGACCGCGAAAAGGCTCTGAAGGAAATGCACCGGGTGCTGAAGCCCGGGGGTCGTATCGCACTCAACGTCTGGCGCTCCGAGGAGTTCAATCCGGTTTATGCCCAGCTCATCGTCGCCCTCGAGAAGCACCTGGGGAGCGATGCAGCGAACATCATGCGCTCGCCATTCATTACCAAGAGCGTCGCCGAGATGCGTTCCTTGTTCGAGAAGGCCGGGTTTCAGGACATTCGCGTCGCCATCCGCATCGATACCCTTCGCTTCCCTTCAATCGCCGAGCTTGTTCGACAGGAGATCGAGAGCATGCCGGTACCGAGCCTCCAGATGCAGATGAGTGAGGTGCGGGAACCGCTCACCGACGAGATGACCGAGCTCTTGAAATCGTACGTCGACGACTACGGCGTGGCGTGTCCCGTCCAGGATTACGTTGCAGTCGCGACCCGATAAGCGGTGCACTGGCATTGCCGCAGAACCGGTCTCCGCCGGAGACGGGCGCAAAGAGAGGCGCGGTCCCAACGCCCCCCATCGGGCCCGTCGGACGAGTTTGGCCCTGTACGGGCGGCGCACCGAAGCGCAACGAGCTTCTTAGCGCGGAGAGATGCAGTGGAACTTGAAGTCCATAATCTTGACTTGGCCGGCAAAGTCCGGGAGTTCGATAAGGGCCGGCTCGAAATCGTGTCCGCGGGCGGTCTCACCGTGGGGCGGGCCACCTACGAGCCCGGCTGGAAGTGGTCAGAGCACGTCGGGGCGACGACCGGGGAGTCGAGCTGCCCGGTCGAGCATGTGGTTCTTGTGATGTCCGGCCGGATGATGATCGCGATGGACGATGGAAGGGAGATCGAGGTCGGGCCCGGGGACCTGTGTGCGATTCCTCCCGGCCACGATGCGTGGGTCTTGGGCGACGAGCCCTATGTCTCGCTTCACTTGCACGGGGCGGAGGGCTACGCCGACGACTGATTGCAGCCGGAGCCCTGAAGGGGCGGGGTGCTGAACGTCGTCACGGGTGCCTTCAGCTACTCGGGCAAGTACATCACCCGCCGCCTCCTGGAGATGGGGGAAGAGGTACGGACGCTCACCGGCCACCCGGATCGGCCTGACCCGTTCGGCGGGCGGGTCGAGGCCCATTCCTTCAACTTCGACGACCCTGTCGCCCTCCGTGAGTCATTGCAGGGTGCCTCCACGCTCTACAACACGTACTGGATCCGCTTCTCCTATGGTTCGACCACCTTCGATCGCGCGATTCAGAACACACTTACTCTCTTCAAGGCCGCCGGAGACGCCGGCGTACGCCGCATCGTCCACGTGAGCATCGCGAACCCGAGCCTCGACTCACCCCTCCCCTACTACAGGGCCAAGGCGATCGTTGAAGAGGCGCTCACAGAGACCGGCGTTTCTTTCGCGATCATCCGGCCGACGGTCATCTTCGGACGAGAGGACATCCTCATCAACAACATCGCCTATTTCCTGCGAAGGTTTCCCCTCTTCCCCATTCCGGGTTCCGGCCGGTATCGACTCCAGCCGGTCTACGTCGAGGACTACGCCGAGATCGTCGTCGATGCAGGCCACCGGACCACGAACGTCACGATCGACGCCGTCGGTCCCGAATCCTATGCCTACGAGGACCTCGTGCGCCATATCGCCGAGGCGCTCGACAGCCACTCGATCCTCATCCATGTTCCGCCTGCCGCTGTTCTTCTTTGTTCCAAGGTCATCGGCCGCCTCGTTGGAGATGTCGTCCTTACCAGCGAAGAGATCGATGGCCTCATGGCGGACCTCCTCATCTCCCACGACCCTCCCACAGGACGCACGAGGTTGAGCGAGTGGCTTGCCCAGAATCTTCCATCCCTCGGTGCTCAATACGCTTCGGAGGTGGAGAGGCACTACCGGTGATATGGATGGCCTGACCGTGGAAGAGCTTGGAGACCTCTTCCGGTAGAACGGTCGCGGCGCGCCTGATGACATCGACGCGGCGACTCTCTATGGATCTCGGAACACAACGATTCTCATCCAGGATCTACAAGCTCGGCATCAACCCGTGCGTTGACGTCCCGAAGCGGGTGAGCAACGCCTTCGGCCTCAGGGGCTACGTACCGGTAGAAGGTACGATGAACGGCCACCGGATTCGCGCGACGCTCGTACCGAAGGGGCGCGGCTTTCACCGCCTCTACGTGAACGGGGCGATGCGCAGAGCGGCCGGGGTCGGGGTCGGGGATGTGGTTGAGCTCGAGCTTCGGTTCGATCCTGGATCTCGAGACATCCCGGTCCCTGCCGATCTTCGTGAGGCGCTCCGGGAGGTCGAGGGCGCCGAGGCCGCGTGGGAGGAGCTCACTCCTTCGCATCGGAAGGAACTGCTCGTCGCCATACTCGATGCGAAGAGACCGGAGACGCGAGCTCGCCGAATCCGGAGAGCGATCCATGAGCATGTCCTCAAGCGGAAACGCTGAGCCGCCCGGGACCGAAACCAACCTTGGACCCCTCGTCCATCCGCGACGGTGAGGGATCGAGACGCGGGAGACGATTGGCCGGGTCCCCGCTCACGCCGGGTGTACTCATCGTCACGTTGAGTGATGGCCCCCGACCATCTCTTCATCGACGGCCTCGGCTGCGAGTTCAGGGGCCGGGAGACGATGCGAGGCGGCTGGAAGCGGTACTTCGCCTTGTTTCCGAACTATCACATCGAGGTCCGGGAGATGCTGCACCGGGACCAGGTGGTTGGACTGTTCGGGACGACTTCGGGAACGTACGCCTCTGACGCCTGCCCGGCCGCGGAGAACTCATGGCAGGTCCCCGCCGCCTGGGAGGCTGTGGTGAGAGAGGCAGCCGTGGCTGTTTGGCGGGTCTACGCGGATATTGACCCCGTCCGGCAGATCATGTCGCGCAGCCCCCCCGGAAAAGGGCTCGCCCCCTGAGGGACTCACTGGCGATCCCAAGTCGGCCCCGGCTGGGCAGCGGTGGTATCGGACATCTCATATCATGTGGGCGACTGGAAGCAGGCAACGCCGGAGGGCGTGTGGGATCTGTTGTGGCGAGGATCCCCCGACCGCTCACCCGGGCTGCGCCGAGCGCGAGGCTCACGAACAGGCACAAGGGACGACGGCCGGCAGCTACCACGGAGGGAAGACATGAAGTACGAGCTGGCGCGATAGGCTCGGTGGGGTCAGACCCGCAGCCAGGTATGGAAAACGTGGCGGACTGACGAGCCGTCCCATGCCAGACATGGAGAGAACCCCGATGGACGCCGCCGAGGGGCGACGCATCCATGGACGGGCTCTATGGGACTTCTTCCGGGGAGACCGCTCGGCCAGCCTGGTGCTCCACAGCGACTTGGGGGAACACGACGAGATTCCGGTGAGCGTGTTCTTCAGGGAGCCTCCGAACTTCTTTCCGTTCGACAAGGCCGCGCTGGAGCTATGTCGCGGTCGCGTGCTGGACGTGGGAGCGGGGACCGGGGTGCACAGCCTGGTCCTGCAAGCGAGAGGCTTCTCGGTCTGCGCGATCGACATCCTTCCCCAGGCCATCGACATCATGCAGAAGCGGGGGGTTCGGCAAGCCTACCTGGCGGACGCGTTCGGGCTTGCCGCGGCTACTTTCGACACCGTGCTGATGCTGATGAACGGGATCGGGATCGTCGGCGATCTGGACGGGCTGGACCGGTTTCTCTACGGAGCTCATCGGCTGCTTGGTCCAGGCGGTCAGATCCTAGTGGACTCCGCGGACCTCAGACCCCGCAGAGAGGCGGCGAGACGGGTTCCCGGCTATCCGCGGCGCGCGGACGGCCGGTACATCGGCGAGGCCCAGATCCAGCTCGAGTACCGGGGAGAGAAGGGGGAGCCCTTCCCCGAGCTGTACGTCGATCCCGACACGCTAGCTCACTACGCGGAGAGAAACGGCTGGGAATCCGAGGTCGTATTTCGGGGAGAGGCCGGCGGCTACCTGGCTCGGCTGACGGAGCGCCTATGAGCCTCGTTCGTCTGGTCCACTGGAATGCCGCCGAGGCCGAGGAGCGGGCCGATCGGCTTCGGGTCGCCGGCTACCAAGTGAACCACGAGCCGCTGAGCGCTGCGGCCTTGCGAGAGCTCCGCGACAACCCTCCAGCGGCCATGGTGATCGATCTGGCCCGACTCCCGATGCAGGGACGGGACGTGGGGATAGCCATCCGGCACTACAAGTCCACGCGCCACGTGCCCCTCGTCTTTGTCGATGGCGACCCGACTCGAGTGGCCCGCATCAGAGAGCAGCTACCGGACGCAGTCTACACCGACTGGAGCCGCATTCGCGGCTCCCTGAGCCAAGCCATCGCCCATCCCCCGACGGATCCCGTCGCGACGTCGTCGCTCCTCGCCGGGTATTCGGGCACCCCGCTGCCGAGGAAGCTCGGCATCAAGGCAAACTCGGTGGTCTCCCTCGTCAACGCGCCCGAGGACTTCGAGAACACCCTGGGCGAGCTGCCCGACGGCGTGACGCTGCGCAGGCAGGCCGGCGGGCGACGGGATCTGACCATCTGGTTTACGCAATCGCGAAAGGAGCTGGAGCGGCGCATCGACCGGATGGCGAGCCTGGCCCACAAAGGCGGGCTGTGGATCGTGTGGCCGAAGAAGGCCTCGGGGCTGGCCACGGATCTCACGCAGGCTGCCGTGCGCGAGATCGGCCTGGCCACGGGTCTCGTCGACTTCAAGGTTTGCGCCGTCGATGAGACGTGGACGGGCCTCCGGTTCTCGCGGCGCAAGGCGAAGCGACCTGAGTCCACATCGACTGCCGAATGAACGGCGAAGCGCCACGTGATGCGTTGGGGGGACCGAGACAGGCCCGACGAGGACTCGAGTGGTGGGGGTAGCTAG
>JBHIAV010000072.1:0-10593 GCA_046758745.1 Gemmatimonadota bacterium | reverse complement strand
GGCCCGCGGCTCGACTCCGTCCCGCCCCGCCGGGGCAACCGCCCGCCAGGGAGGCTCCCCCGCCTCCGGTGAGAACGCAGGGCCGGACCCCGCGACGCCCTCTGCCGGAGCGCCCGCAGCCGACACGGGGCCCGCAGGCGGCGCTCCGGGCCTGCGCGAGGCATGGCGCGACGCCATCGCCGCGGCGGAAGGCCTGGGGGGTCAGGCGCTCGTCCTCTCGGGGGTCAGCGTACTGTCCCTGGAGGGTGGTGAGCTCCATCTTGGCGTGCCGCCGGGGCTGGCCGAGGACTTGCAGCGGTTTCTGGACGATGGGCAGCGCTCCGCCTCCCTGCGGGGAGCGCTCGCCGCGCGGCTCGGAACGACGCCGGCCGAGCTTGCCTTCCGCGTCCAGGAGGCAGGGGGGCGCCGCCGCCTCACCGCGGCCGCGGCGCGCGAGCAACGCCTCGCGAAGATGGTGGAAGTGGATCCCCGGTTGAGAGAGGCTGTACGAGAGCTGGACTTGCGGTTGAAGGAGTGATCAATCGATGGAGAACCTGAACCAGATACAGCAGCTTTTCCAGCTCGGGCAACAGGTCCAGGCGCGCCTGGCAGACGTGCAGCAGCGGCTCGAGCAGGAGACGTTCACCGTCACCAGCGGGGGCGGAGTGGTCGAGGTCACCGCGGACGGGAAGGGCACGATCCGGGGGATACGTCTCGACCCCTCGGCCGTGGATCCGTCCGAGATCGAGATGTTGGAAGACCTCATCCTGGCCGCGATCTCGCAGGCGCAGGCCCGAGCGAAGGAGCGGCTCGATCGGGAGATGAAGCAGGCGGCCGGCGGCCTGCCCCTCCCGAATCTCGGCAGCCTGCTCGGGGGCTGACCGCGCGTTCGGGACATCGTGGAGAAGCCGGCGATCGAAGAGCTGATCGCGGAGTTCAGCCGCCTGCCCGGCGTCGGTCAGAAAACGGCACAGCGGCTGACGTACCACCTGCTGAAGACGGCCCCGGCGCAACCCAGCCGGCTCGCGCGTGCGATCGAGCGGGTGGTGGAGGAGGTGAAGCCGTGCTCGGAGTGTGGCAATCTCAGCGACACGGACCCGTGCGAGTACTGCCGCAGCCCCCGCCGCGATGCGAGCCAGCTCTGCATCGTGGAGGAAGCGTCGGACATCCCGGCCATCGAGAGGTCGGGGCAATACCGGGGCCGCTATCACGTGCTAGGTGGCCGGCTCTCGCCGTTGGACGGGGTCGGCCCTGACGACCTCAACATCGCGCGGCTGACCGAGCGCCTGAAGAAGGGGATACGCGAGGTCATCATAGCGACCAATCCGAGCGTGGAAGGGGAAGCGACGGCGACGTACCTGCACAAGCTCGTCATCCCGCTCGAGGGGATTCGGGTCACGCGTCTGGCGCGGGGTCTCCCGGTCGGCGGCGATCTCGAATACGCCGATGGGGTAACGATCGCTGAGGCGTTGAGCGGACGACGGGAAATGTGAGGAGCGGATGAAGGTAGTGGTGGCGCGATCGAGTTCCGAGGACGGCGCGTGGCGTTTCCTGAAGATCGCCGGGCTGGCGGCCCTGGGCGTCGCGGCCCTCGGCGTCATCGGACTGCTGGTGGCCCGGGACCAGATGTCACGGCATCAGCGCGATCTATTCAGTCCTCACCCCCTCCGCCGGCTGGCGGCGCTCGGATACCTCCGATCCCATCCGGCCGTGGACAACGTGCTGCTCCTTCGGGACTACGTCGCCTGGGAGGAGCGTCCGATCCTGCGTCGACGTGCCGCCCACATCCTCACGGAGATGGAGGAGGATCTGGCGGCGGTGGAAAGCGCCGAGGAAGCATAGTTGCTCCGGGAGGGATTCGTGCGGTGCGAGCGGGCGCCCATCGGGGCCCTCCAGGGGGCTCATGGCGACGACTAACCAGGCGGGCGGCGAGCTCGACTGCAAGATCGTCTACTACGGTCCCGCATCCAGCGGAAAGACCACCAATCTAAAGTACGTATACCGAAAGCTGGACCCGGCCACGCGAGGCAAGCTGATCACGCCATCCACGGACAGCCACCGCACCCTGTTCTTCGACTTTCTGTCGGTCGACCTCGGCAAGGTTCGCGGGTACAAGACGCGCTTTCACCTCTATACGGTGCCGGGTGAGGTGCGATACAACGAGAGCCGGCGGCTCATCGTGCGTGGGGTCGACGGGATAGTCTTCGTGGCCGACAGCCAGCTGGATCGCCTCGAGGACAACGTGGAGTCGCTGGCGAACCTTTGCGAGAACCTGACCGAGACGGGGCGGGATCTCGATTCGATGCCCTGCGTCTTCCAGTACAACAAGAGGGACCTGGCCGACGTGATGCCGGTGGCCGAACTGGAGCAGGCCCTCAACCGGGGCGGCTTTCCCTCCTTCGAGGCGATAGCTGTCGAGGGCGAGGGCGTGTTCGAGACCTTGAAGGCCGTTTCGAAGCAGGTCATCACCTCGCTCAGCTGAGGCGAGGGACCGGTGAACCTTCCCAATGCGGTCACCACGCTACGCGTGGTTCTGGCTCCCGTGGTCGCCGCCCTGCTTCTACGGCCGAGTGCCGAGGCCCGTCTCATCGGATTTCTTGTCTTCCTCCTGGCGGCGCTCTCCGATCTGTGGGACGGCGAACTCGCCCGCCGGCGAGGTCAGATCACCGACTTCGGCAAGCTGGTCGATCCGATCGCCGACAAGCTTTTGCTGGCGGTCACCCTCATACCCTTCTACCTCGTCACGCGCCGGGACCCGGTCCTCGGAGGGCTCCCGATTTTTGACGGCTTCCCCCTGTGGGCGCTTCTGGTCTTCCTGGCGCGCGAGCTCCTGATCACAGGCCTGCGCATGGCCGCCGTACGGCTCGGAAGGGTGGTTCCGGCGGGCCCGTCGGGCAAACTCAAGGCCCTCGCCCAAAACATCTTCATCGGGGCGATGATCCTGTGGCTCGCCTTCCGAGCGGCCGCGGTCCAGCAGGGCTGGTCCGGCGGACTCGCACAGGGGTGGGAGGCGTTCCACGGGTGGTTCACGACCCTCGGTCTGGTGGTCGCGCTCACGCTTACGGTTTACTCCATGGGCGTGTACCTTTTTGGCTTTCAGCGGCTGTTCGCCGGGAAGGCGGCATGAGCGCGGTGGGTGCCGGGGCGAGTCTCTCCGCACTCGCGGAGAAGGTGGTGAGCCGCCTGCGTAGAGCCGGCCAAACCCTCGCCGTGGCCGAAAGCTGCACGGGCGGCTGGCTCGGCCGGGCGGTTACCGCAGTGCCGGGCGCCTCGGACGTCTTCTGGGGCGGCGCGATCGCCTACGCGGACGAGGCGAAGCGAGAACTTCTCGACGTGCCGGCGGCCACCCTCGCGGCGCACGGTGCCGTCTCCCGCGAAACGGCGAGGGCGATGGCGCAAGCGGTCCGGGAGCGCTCGGGAGCCACCTGGGGGGTGGCGATCACCGGCATCGCCGGACCCTCCGGCGGCACGCCCGAGAAGCCCGTGGGCACGGTGTGGATCACGATCGACGGGCCGCGGCGGGCCGAGAGGGCGGAGCGCTTTCCGGGAGAGCGGGAAGAGGTGCGGCGGCATGCGGTGGAGGCCGCTCTGGTGGCGCTGCTCGCGCTTCATGGCGAGGCGAACGATGGCTGAGGAGTCGCACGGATACGTGAAGGGCGTGGGGGGCTTGCGCCTCTTCTACCGCGCCTGGGAGATCCGGGATCCGAGGGCGACGGTCCTCCTGGTGCACGGGCTCGGCGAGCACTCCGGGCGGTACGAGGGAGTGGCGCGGGCCCTCAACGCGGCGGGCTTTTCCGCCTACGGTCTGGACCTGCGCGGCCACGGACGGTCGCAGGGGCGGCGGGGCCACGTCAGGGCGTTCGAACATCTGCTCCAGGACGTGGACCGACTTCGGCGCAGGGTGTGCTCATACGATGCCGTCCACTGTCCGACCTTCCTGCTCGGCCAGTCGCTCGGCGGGCTGGTCACCCTGCGGTATCTGCAGGAGTACGGCTGTCCGTCCCTTCGCGGGGCTGTGGCCGTGGCCCCCTTCATCCGGCTCACGATGGAGGTCCCCGCGTGGAAGTTCCGCTTCGGCCGGCTGGCGGACCGCCTGGCTCCGGCGATCACTCTGGACAACGAGCTGCGTCCGGAAGTGCTCTTTCGCGAAGACGCCGAGCGGGAAGCCTATCGCTCGGATCCTCTCGTACATCGGCGCATCAGCGCGCGGCTGTGGGCCGAGATGCTGCGGAACGCGAAGCGGCTCGTCGACCGGGAGCAGCGCATCGGGGTCCCGGTGCTCTTTCAGCTTCCCGGTACGGACCTGGTCGTCGACTCGGCGGCTAGCGAGGCGTTGAGCGACCGAATCTCGACCTCGTGCGACGTGCGGGTCTACTCCGAGGCGTACCACGACCTGTACCACGATCCTGAAGCCGAGCACGGTCTGTCGGACGCCGCCTCCTGGCTGTGCAGCCAGGTGGTGCCGACGAGCGCATGAGGGAGCCGTACCGAAGTCACGGGAGGAGCGAGTGAGCGAACGGACAGGCGGCCGCCCCGAGGCCGAGAGGCGCAACGCCGGGGAGGAGGCGGGCGTCCCACCTGAGCCGGATGCCGGGGCGGCGGAGGGAGCCGGCACCGCCGCGGGGGAGGAGGAGCCCGACGCCACTGCGGCCGCGGGGCGGAAGACGCCCTCGGCAGCCGGCGCGGCGGCCAGGGAGGAGAAGCCTTCCGGAGCCGGTCCCAGCGCGGAGAACATGACCGCGCACCTCTCCGCTCAGATCGAGGAGGAGCTGGCGGAGCTGGAGGAGCTTAGGGACCGGCACCTGCGCCTGGCGGCGGAGTTCGAGAACTATCGCAAGCGAACCCGGCGCGAGCAGTCGGATTTGTGGCAGCGGGCGCAGGCTGACCTCGTCCGGGATCTCCTGGAGACCCTGGACGACCTCTCGCGAATGGCGGAGACGCCCGGCGACACGGTCACGGTCGAGACCCTGCAAGAGGCCGTCGGGCTCATTCACCGAAAGCTGCGCAAGGCGCTGGAAGAGGCCGGGCTCTCCCGGATCGAGGCGCTCGGCGCCCGCTTCGACCCGACGCTGCACGAGGCCCTGCTGGTCACCGAGGTGGACGATCCGAGCAAGGATGAGATCATCACCCAGGTCCTCGTGGAGGGCTACCGCTTCCGGGACCGGCTCCTCAGGCCGGCGCAGGTCGGGGTGGCGAGGTACGCGAAGACCGAAGCCGAGGCCGCGGGCCGCGACGATGGGCCGGATCCCGGAGCGGTCTGATGGCCACCCGGACAAAGGACCATTACCAGACGCTCGGCGTGTCGGAGGGCGCCTCCCCGGACGAGATCAAGAAGGCGTACCGCAAGCTCGCCAAGCAGTACCACCCGGACAAGAATGCCGGCGACCGGAAGGCCGCCGAGCGCTTCAAGGAGATCTCCGAGGCATACACGGTTCTCTCCGATCCGGAGCGCCGCAAGCAGTACGATCGTGTGCGCCGGTTCGGAGGGCTCGGCGGGATTGGGGCTCCCGGAGGCCGCCCAGGCCCCGGGGGCGGTTTCCGTTTCGAGGATCTCGGGGACATCGGTGGTCTCGGCGATATCTTCAGCTCGATCTTCGATTTCGGGAAACGAACGGCCGGACGTCGCCGCGGCCCTGAACGCGGCCACGACGTCGAGTACCTGGTAGAGATTCCCTTTCGCACAGCGGTCCGGGGAGGCAGAGCGACGATCACCGTGCCGATCCAGGAGGAGTGCGCCGCCTGCGACGGCTCGGGAGGCGCGCCCGGCTCGACGCTGCAGACCTGCCGAGACTGCAACGGACGCGGCACGGTGACGTTCGGGCAGGGCACCTTCTCGGTGACCCGCCCGTGTCCCGCGTGCGTGGGACGTGGGCAGATCCCTTCCGAGCCCTGTTCGGCGTGCCATGGACGGGGCGAGGTGCGAACCCGTCGGAAGATCAGCGTGGCCGTGCCGGCCGGCGTGGAAGAGGGATCGCGCCTTCGAATCTCCGGTCAGGGCGAGCGCGGGCCGGGCGGAGGCCCGCCCGGTGACCTGATCGTCCGGTTCAAGGTGAAGAGGGACCCGTTCTTCACGCGTGACGGTCTCGATCTCGTCTGCGAGGTGCCGATCAACCTCGCCCAGAGCCTCCTCGGATCGCGAATCCGAGTTCGCACGGTGGACAACAAGAGGATCGTCCTCCGCATCCCGCCCGGCACGCAGGGCGGCACGACGTTCCGCATCAAGGGCCACGGCGTGCACAAGGGGGACGCCATCGGCGACCAGCTGGTTCGGGTGGCCGTGCGGGTGCCGGAGGAGATCTCACGCGAAGGGCGCGAGATGATCGAGAAGTTCGCCGAGGCGGAAGGCCTGCGGCACTGACCATCCCGGCGACCCGCTAGTGGATGACGCCGCCTCCCACCACCACGTCTCCCCGGTACAGGACCGCGCTCTGACCGGGCGTCACCGCCCGCTGCGCCCCCGTCAGCTCCACCGTGAACGAGCGCTTCCCACGATCCAGGACGGTGGCGTCCACCACCGCCGCGCCGTGGCGGATGCGAACGCCCAGAGTGTCGCCGGGTTCGGGAGGCTCGGCGAGCCAGTTGGCCTCTCCGGCCGTGAGCCGTGACGTGGCGAGCTGCGCGCGCGGACCGACAACCACAGCGCGCGTCTCCGGACGGATCTCGAGCACGTACATCGGTTCGGCGAATCCTCCTGGCAGACGCTTCCTCTGCCCCACCGTGAAATGGGCGTATCCCTCGTGCTCACCCACCACGGTTCCGTCTCGCAGCACGAACGGTCCCGGCGAGAGCGCCGGGTGCGACTCGCCCAGGTAGCGGCGGAGCACGCCCGCGTAGTCGTTGTCCGGTACGAAGCAGATCTCGTACGATTCCGGCTTCTCCGCCGTGCTCAATCCGAGCGAGCGGGCGAGCGCCCGCACTTGCGGCTTTTCCAGCTCGCCGATGGGGAGAAGGAGGCGGTCCAACACGTCGCGCGGGATCCCCCACAGAAAGTAGGTCTGGTCCTTGCGCTCATCCCGCGGGCGCACCAGACGGGCCTCCCCGGCCGTGCGGTCGATCCTCGCATAGTGGCCCGTGGCGAGGAAATCGCACCCCAGGCGCTCGGCCCGGCCCATGAGATCCCGAAACTTGGTGAAGCTGTTGCAGCGCACACACGGGATCGGTGTGCGGCCGACCGCGTACTCGCTCACGAAGTTCTCGATCACGTCGCTCGAGAACCGCTCCTCCACGTCGAACACCATGTGGGCCACGCCGAGACGGGCGGCGACCGAGCGCGCGTCGGCGATTCCCTCGAGGCCGCAGCAGGCCCGACTGGGACCGGTGACCTTCCCGTAACAGAAGGTCTTCATCGTGACGCCGACCACCCGGTATCCGGACCGGTGCAGGATCGCCGCCGCGACGCTCGAGTCGACGCCACCCGACATGGCGACGAGTACCGTCCCGTGCCGCGCGTCGGGAGGGCCGGCCGGGACGGCCGCCGCGGCCGAGGCGAGGCTGCTCACGCGGCCCTCACGCCGGGCCGCCCGACGCGGCGGTCGAGGTATCGCGGGTCGGGCGGAAGCGAGCCACGGCTCGCACCACGGCATCGGCCGCCCGGTCGATCTCCTGGGCCGTCGTGCTGTGTCCGAAGCTGAAGCGGAGCGCGGCGTACTCCGTCTCGGCGCTCCCCGCGCCCATCGCCTCCAGGACGTGGGAGCCGACGACCGATCCGCTGCTGCACGCGGACCCCCCCGAGATGGCGATTCCCGCCAGATCCAGGGAGAGGAGGAGAGAGGCCTGGTCGCAGCCGGGGATGCCGACGCTGAGCAGGTTGGGCATGCGCGACTGCGCCTCGGCGGCGTGCACGCGAAGGCCGGGAACGCTCGCAAGGAGCCGCTCGGCCAGATGGTCGCGTAGCCGCCGCCACGCCGGGGCGGACACCGGCAGATCGGCGACCGCGAGCTGCGCCGCCGTCGCGAACCCGACCGTGGCCATGGGGTTCTGAGTGCCCGGCCACATCGCGCGTTCCTGAGATCCGCCGTACATGAGCGGCTCGAGGGAGAGGCCGTCCCGCACGTACAGCAAACCGATCCCGACGGGTCCGCCGATCTTGTGGGCCGTGATGGTCAACATGTCGGCGGGCACCCGCTCGAGCGACACCGGAAGCTTGCCGAACGCCTGCACCGCGTCGGTGTGGAAGAGCGCCCCGTATCGGTGCGCGGCCTCGCAGACGCGCTCCACGGGCTGCACGGTTCCGACCTCGTTGTTGGCCCACATCACCGAGACGAGCGTCGGCCGTCCGGAGTCGGAGGCGAGCTCGCGCTCGAGCTCGTCCGCAATGATCGTCCCGCAGCCGGCAACGGGCACGATGTGAACTTCAGCACCCTCGCGGGCCGCCCGCTTCGCCGGCTCGAGGACGGCCTTGTGCTCGATCGCGGAGACGAATATGCGGGGACCTTCGTTCCGGTGCGCGCGCAGAAAGCCGAGGATCGCCAGGTTGTCGGAGTGCGTGCCGCCGCCTGTCAAGATGAGACAACGCCGGCTCGCCCCCAATGCCGCGGCGAGTTCCTCGCGTGCCTCCTCGAGGCGCTGCTGGGCGCGGCGCCCGAAGGCGTGCACGCTGGCCGGATTGAAATCCGCATCCCCGACCACCGCCTGCATCGCCTCCCACACCTCGGGCCGGAGGGGGGAAGTCGCCGCGTGGTCGAGGTAGATCCGGCTCGATCCGGTCTCCTGTCGCTGCAACGGCATTCGAGTCTCGTTCCTTCGCTTGCTCCGTGGCACGCGTGCGGAGCGGGTCAGCGCTCCGCCGGCTCCTGTCATAGCGGAGGCTTGGCTCGGTCACGGAAGGTGGGCGAGAGACCGTGGCCGCGCCACCCCGCTCGGGGGGTCCCGACGGTCCGAGCGGCCCTCTCGCCTCCGGCCGCGAACCGCTGCCCGGGGACCGGCCCTCCGGGCTCCGACGCGGCAGGGGCGCCGGGGCGGAGAGCGGGCCGAGCGCCGTCGCGCCGCGACCCTCCCGTGGCTAATGTTTGTCCATGCCACGGCGCCGCCGTCCCGCTTCCCTCCCGCCACCCGCGGCCTCGGTTTTTCGGGCGACCGTGCATGGGGTCGTATTCGGCGACCGCGCCCGGGTTCTCGCCGGCGTGAGGCCGGGCGACCCCCTGCTCCTCATACCCGAGCCGGCCGGGAGCGGCGTCGAGCAGGTGTGGGTGCACGCGGCGGCGGGCGACCCGATCGGTCACCTGCCGGACGAGATCGGCGGCTGGCTGGCGCCGTGGATGCGCCACGGGGGACGGGCGCTGGCACGCACCGTGAAGGTCGGCGACGCCAGCGTCCCGAGCTGGCGTCGGCTGGTCGTGGAGGTCACCTGCGGGTAGACCGCCCGGCGTACCGGCCGGCCGAACGCCTGCGGGGCAGGGCGTCTCACGGTGCCGTCACATGGAGCGGACGCCTAGCCGGACGATATCCACGGCTTCCATCGTCTCCTCCGTGTAGAACGGCTCCCCGAAGCCCGCCCGAATCAGGGACCCGTAGTGCCGACTCTGCGCCTCCACCAGCTCGTATAGGGGCTGGCCGGTCGGATACGCCTCGCCCGCCGACGTGGCGGCGTCGAACTGCGAGGCGTAACAACGGATCGCCCGCATCTTCCGCTCGAACTGCTCCTCGATGTTTACCACGAAGGTGGGCTTGATCGCATCCTCACGGAACGCCATCGCGTACAGCACCTTGTGCGGCCGGTGCGCGGGTCCGCGGCCGTACCGCTGGAGGCCGGCGAGGTAGCTGGCGTCGCGGCCGAGCTCGGCTGTGATGCGGTGGTCCGGGTGGCGGCCACGGGGGAAGGGGAGGATCACGACGCGCGGGGTGAGCTGCCGGATCATTTCCGCCAGCCGCTCGCGGGCCTCGGGCGTGTTGAAGATGCCGGCATCGGAGAAGCCCGCGTTGAGCCGCACGCTGAGCCCCATCAGCTCGGCCGCTCGCGCCGCCTCCGCCGCGCGGATCTCGGCCGAGCCCTTCGTTCCCACCTCGCCCCGGGTGAGGTCTATCACGCCGGTGCGGTAACCCTGGTCGGCGCAGCGGATGAGCGTGCCGCCACACACCAGCTCGACGTCATCGCAATGCGCTCCGATGGCGAGGACGTCGACGGACGTCGTCGGGGAGTTCAAGCCCACGCCTCTTCCGGGCGCGCTGGCGCGGTCCCTCCCGCGTGTGCCGGAGCGGCCCTTTCCGCTTGCCATGTCGGCCGGCCCGGAGCGCCGCGCGGCGAGGTCGGCCGGCCTGGAGCGCCGCGCCACGGCCCGAGTCTTACGGTCACTCGTAGCGCAGCGCCACCACCGGGTCCAGGCGCGCGCCGCGGGAGGCAGGGTAGAGACCGAACCCGATCCCGGTCAGCGCCGACACGAGCAGGGCGACGGCGACCGACCACACCGGAACGACGGCGGGCACCGGGGTGAGCCGGTTCACCAGGTGTACGAGCCCCCCTCCGAGCAACATCCCGATGGCGCCGCCGACAAGGGTGAGCGTCGCCGCCTCGACGAGGAACTGCCAAAGGATGTCTCGCCGCCGCGCCCCCATCGACTTGCGGAGGCCGATCTCCCGGGTGCGCTCGGTGACCGAGATCATCATGATTCCGATCAC
>JBHIAV010000071.1:0-10699 GCA_046758745.1 Gemmatimonadota bacterium | reverse complement strand
CCTCGGCTTCCGCGGCCCGCCGCTCCGCCTCCTCCACAGCCGCCCTTCGGGCCGCTTCCAGCTCGGCGGCCTTGCGGGCGGCCTCCGCCTCCGCCCTGCGCGCCACCTGCTCCGCCCGCCGCTCCGCCTCCTCCGCCTTGCGGGCTGCCTCTGCTTCAGCGCTCCGGCGCGCCGCCTCTTCCTCCTCCGCCTTCCGGGCCGCTTCCGCGGCGGCCTTCCGGGCGGTTTCCAGCTCGGCGGCCTTCTGGGCCGCCTCTTCTTCCGCCGCCTTGCGCGCCTCTTCCTCCGCCCCCCGGCGCGCCGCCTCCTGCTCGGCCGCTCGCAAGGCGGCCTCCGCTTCCGCGGCCTGGCGGGCCGCCTCTTTTTCCGCGGCCTGGCGGGCGGCTTCCAGCTCCGCGGCTCTACGGGCGGCTTCCTCCTCCTCGGCGGCCTTCCGCGCCGCCTCTTCCGCCGCCCGGCACGCCGCCTCCTGCTCGGCCGCCTTCCGCGCCGCCTCCGCTTCGGCCGCCCGGCGCGTCGCCTCCCGTGCGGCCTGGCGCGCCGCCTCCAGCTCTGCGGCCTGGCGGGCGGCTGCCGCCTCCGCTCTGCGGGCCGCCTCCTGCGCCTTCCGCCGCTCCTCCTCGAGCTCGGCCGCCCGGCGCGCAGCTTTCTGCTCGACCGCCTTGCGGGCCGCTGCGGCCGCGGTCCTTCGGGCCGCCTCCAGCTCTGCGGCTCTCTGGGCGGCTTCCGCCTCCGCCCTGCGTACGGCTTCCGCCGCCTTCCGCCGCTCCTCCTCGAGCTCGACCGCCTTCTCCGCGGCTTCCGCTTCGACCGCTCGCTTTGCCGCCTCCAGGGCTATGGCGCTCGTCGGGCCGGTCGACGGAGCCGGGCGAACGGGCGCTTCGTCTGCGTTGCGGCCGGGCGTTCCCTCCGTCGGCTCCGAGGTGTCCGCCGGCTCCATGTCGAGCCTCGCGTCGTCCGAATCCGCGGCAGCCGCGAGGGCATCCGTCCTCCCCGCAGGCGCTGAAGGAGGGTGCGCCTTCGGAAGCGGCTGCCGGACCACCGGGTCCTCGGTCGCGACGTTGCTCCAGTCCAGCCGCGTGCGTTTTCCGCCCTTGACCAGGAGGCACTCGGAAGCGACCACCTCATAGAACGGCAGAAGTAGGGAGCCCGAGAAGCCTCTGGAGGTGCGTCGGAAGAAGCCACCCTTCCGTTGTTCGTGGTCGGTGACCACGAGGATGGCGCTGTGCCACGGCTCGCTGAAATGCCTTCGATGCGTGGCGAGGTCGTGTTCCGACAGCTCGATGGGTCCGCTCGCATGTCGGTGATACCAGCCGACGAGACTTCCACGCCGGAGGTCCGCCGCACGCTGGAGAGCCGCCCATGCTTCCGCTGTAATCTGACTGCGGGAGTCCTCGATGAACGGGACGGGCGAACGACACACGGTGCTGATGAGCACGTAGCGCACGGCCGCGTCCAGATCCTCGCAGAGGTCGCCCACGAGGAAGCCGAATGGTCGTTCGCCGGGAGGGGCGCTCCCCACATGGTCCAGCAGGTCGGCGAGGGCGTGCTGCATGATGAAGACGTCGTATGCGCCTTCCCGCTTCGCCGGTGGAACGCGCGGGACCGGCATCCAGAAGATGCTCCGGAGGAGGGGCCTGGGCATCCAAATGTGGAAGCGCTCGACGGCATCGTCGCCAGGAGCAGGGGCTCTGCTCCAGGAGGGGATTCTTTCGCCGGCTCCCTCAGCCATCGCGTTCCGTCGTTGCTGGGAAGTGATCACTGGCGCCGGCGCTGTGCGAGGAGGTCGGGTCGAGCCGGCGCATCCCGAAAAGGGATCAGTGCGCAGCAAGTGCCGTTCCACCGGGTGCCGTCCGCCTCGCGGCTCCGGTTCACAACCCGCCGATGAATCGCGGCAGGACGCTGCGATCGCGGCCTGAGCTGCCCATGGCTCTCCTCCTGGTAGCCGAGCCAGAAGCGGAACGCCCGCGACGAGACCTCTTCAAGACCTTTGCCTCTGCGTCCGGGTATGAAAAGTTTGAGCTGTTTCCCTGTCGGGCCGGATGAGAAAGCCAGGGCCTCCGGCCTCTGAGGGCTCGAATCATCCTTTCTCATCACACTGTAGACACGATAATTGTGTTATATGAACTAAGGCAGATTCTACAATCTTGAGAAGCGCCGGGTGAACGAACGCGATACGGGGGTGGCTTCAAGAGACCTTGGAGGATCGGTGAGGAACACCGCCCTTCTGCTCTGCGCGCTGGTAGGCGCCGCTTGCGGGGGACGCTCAACGGCTCCTACCGCGCCGCAGCCGACCGGCGCCGTTGAGGTGTCGGTTACGACTACGGGAACCGATGTCGATCCGAACGGCTACCTCGTCACCGTTTCCGGAACTTCCGTCAGTCAGCTCCTCCCGGTGAACGGAACCGTCACCATCTCGAACTTGGCTCCCGGCGAGTATGGTGTGGAGTTGACGGATGCATCGGTGAACTGTCCGATCGTGGATAGGCCGTCGCGTCAGGTAGCTGTTCGATCCACAGAGACGACCTCTGTGGGCTTCTCCGTCGTATGCGAGCCCGCGGCGACGATCGCATTCGCGAGTGATCGTGCCGGCGAGTTCGACATCTATACCGTCAAGGCCAACGGTACCGCGCTCACTCGGCTCACGGTCCACCCGGCCAGCGACAGCTGGCCGCTGTGGTCGCCCTCGCGCCGACTGGCCTTTCGGTCATGGCGCGGCGGCGAACCCGATCACTGGGTGATGGACGCTGACGGAGACAACAAGCGACGACTGACGTTCGGCCAGCTCGTCAACGGCTTCGCCGAGTGGTCGCCGGATGGCCGGACCCTGGCGTTCTACAGCGACGGCGGGAAGATGGCCGTCTCGCTCGTCCAAGCCGACGGCGGCGGGCTGCGGGTTCTGGAGCCGCTCACGGACACCCCGTGGCCTTTTCGACTCGCCTGGTCTCCGGATGGAGCGTGGCTCGCCCTCACGAAGCGAGTGAATTCGGAGCCGGTCATCAGCGGGCTGAAGATCTACAGGATTCGCGTGGACGGCTCCGAGCGCCAGCGGATCACCGACAGCGCCGTCGATGATTTTGCGCCGGATTGGTCTCCCGATGGCAGCACGATCGCCTTCACCAAGGGCACTTCCGTCGTCACCATGGATCCGGACGGATCGAATCAGGTCGCTTTGGCGGAAGGGATCATGCCCCGCTGGTCGCCGGACGGGGAATGGCTCGCGTTCACCTCCAACCGAACCGGACGGAGCGAGATCTACGTGATCCGACGCGACGGCACGGATGAGAGACAGCTGAGCGATGGTGGAGGTTCGGAGCCCGCGTGGTCGCCGGTCGGCGACGTGCTGGCCTATCACGGCGAAGGCGACATCTTCGCGGTGAGAGCGGATGGCACGAACCGGTCCCGACTCACGATCCACCCAGCGGTGGACAAGAGGCCCTCCTTCAGGCCGTGACCATCGGGCGGCTGAGGCGGCGAGGAGCAGCCGGTTTCCGGAGCGAGGCCTAGCCGCTTCCCGCGGCGAGAAGCTGCCGCTGGATCGTCACGGGCTGGGCCAGAACGCAGGAGATCTGGGAGCCCACCGCCAGCACCACATCCTCGATGCCCCCACCCCCGCCCGAACGGAGCGCTCCGAGACCCGCGCCGGCAGCTGCGCCGATCAGTGCACCCTTCGTGTTCCCACCCAGAATGCGACCCAGGATGGCCCCGGTGAGTGCCCCACCCGCGACCCGTCCGGCACCGCCGCCATCGCCCGGACGCCGAACCGTCTCGGTCTGCAGCTCGGTGATCGTGGCCTCGATCGGATAGCTGGAGCCGTCGATCGAGATCGCCTCGAGCTGCACGTCGATGGAGCCGGCGTCGCCCCGCCTTGAGGGCTCCCGGACCCGCGTGACTCGTCCCCGGATGGTGGTTCCCGCCGGCACGAGAACTCTCTCCCCGTCGCTGATGGGGCTGGTCAGCTCGGTGAGGAACAGGTCGCCCGGACGGCTCCAGCGGGTCGTGACCTGCTGGAGCAGCCTCACCTGGAAGCTGGTGCCGCTCGGGACGGTCACGCTCTCGGTCGCCGGGCCCTCCTCTGTAGCGGAGCCGCTCTCTGCGAGTGCGCCGGGGCCGAGGTCCGCCTCCAATGGTGCTGCCGGCGGCTGCTCCACGGGAGGTTCCGGCGGCTCCTCCGAGGGAGGTTCCGGCGGAGGCGGCTGCGGCGCAGCGGCCGGGGCCGGCGGGGTCTGCGACTCCGGTGGAGAGGCCTCGGGAGCCTCGGGCTCTTCGGGTTCGGGCGTCGGCGCTTCCGCCCCCGGGGCCGAAGCGGTCTGTCCCGCCGCCGCCGGCCGCTCAGGCTGAACGGGTGCGACGGGCTGCGGGAAATCCTGCAGCGCGGCCTGCTCGGGCTCCTCCGCCAGGGCCAGATTCAGCCTTCGATCCACATCCGTCCGCAGGTCGTCCCGACCGCGGTCGCCGCACGCGGCCGCCACGACGAGCACGGTGCCGACGAGGATGAGGCGTGTGATGCTTCCGTACCTTCTCACGGTGTCCTCTCAACACTGACCCGGGCCCGCTCCTGACGGACGGGCTGCCCGGTGGTCCGTCCTTCGAGCTCCCTCTCATCAACAAGAACGGTCCGGGGGAGGCCCTCGGTTCCAACAGCTTGACCCTCTCCTCTTCCGCGGCGGGCCGTTGCGCCCGGCTGCCGCGCCACGGACGGCGCGGACGGAGCTTGATCGTCGCTTGACCGCGCGTGCGCATAACAAGGGGGAGTCACGGAGGTGGCACGATGATCCTCGACATGATCGATCGACGAAATGGGGCGGTAGCCGGATCGGCGCCGAGGACGGATCTCCGTTCGGCGCGCCCGGGGCCGAAGGACGAGCTCGCAAAGCTCGAGGCCGAGTACCGGCGCGCCAGGCGGGCGGTTCGCGAGTGGGAGCGGACGGCATGGGCCTCGAACGCCATGCTCCAGCTGAGCGAGGCGCGTCGCCGGTTGCACGAGCGGGACGAGCTCCTAAGCCGTATCCGCGCGATTCGCATCCGGCTCGCCAATCTCGACCGGAACGACATCTGGCGGGCGATCGACGGACGAGCGCCCCTCGTCGCTCTGACGGCCAGATCCCCGGCTTTGCCGACCTGAGCCCGCCCGTCCCGGTCGCCGGAAGAGGCCGAGTCGATCAGACGGGAGATTGCCGCCTGAGCCGGGCCGGGCCGCATCGACATCTCGCAGCCAGCGCGGCGAGGCTGCCTGCCGCCCCCACCCCCGAGCTGCGTTCCGCCGCCGGCTCCTCTTCTCCCTTTCTCCAGTCCGACTCGATCACGTACCTTGGGGTCGGCCGGACCGTCCGGAGGCACCGCCCCGGCGCTCGCGGCGATGCTCCCCACAGACACGCGAATCTCCGGTTGAAGGAGGCCGATCGATGGACAGCCGCGCATTCCTTTCCGTGGTCGAGGAGTTCCGGGACAAGATGGAGCTGTACGTCAAGGAGCGGGGGAGTCCCACCGGTCTCACGCTTTCGAGGCCGGATGAAGTGATCGGGTACTGCACCGAGCACGGGATCACCTCGATACGGCTCTGGTTCACCGACGTCCTGGGATTCCTGAAGTCGTTCGCCATCACACCCGGGGAGCTTCCGGGAGCTTTCGACGAAGGGATGGGATTCGACGGCTCCTCGATCGAGGGCTACCAGAGGATCCACGAGAGCGACATGGTGGCGGTACCGATCGCGTCCACCGCCCAACTCATCCCGTTCAAGATCGGTGGATCCCTGTCGATCAGGATGTTCGCCGAGATCAGAAACCCCGATGGGAGCCCGTACCAGAGCGACCCGCGACAGGTGCTGAAGCGATGTCTCGGCCGGCTCGCAGGCTACGATGCCTCGCGCATGTATATCGGGCCCGAGGCCGAGTACTACTACTTTCAGGATGGCGAGGGCTCTACGATCATCGACAAGGCCGGGTACTTCGACATCGTGCCCGTCGATCTCGGCGACGACCTGCGGGAGGCCACGGTATTCGCCCTGGAGTCGATGGCGATCCCCGTCGAGTACATGCACCACGAGGTCGGGCCCAGCCAGCACGAAATCGATCTGAAGTACCAGGAAGCGCTGCGCATGGCCGACGCCCTCCAGACTCACAAGTGGCTGGTGAAGGAGATCGCGCGGCGAAACGGGGTTCACGCCACCTTCATGCCGAAGCCGTTGTACGGCGAGAACGGGAGCGGCATGCACACCCACCTCTCGCTGTTCAGGGACGAGAAGACCAACGCTTTCTTCGCCAAAGACGATGCGTACCACCTCTCCCCACTGGCAAAGCACTTCATAGGAGGCGTGCTGGATCACGCTCGCGAGATGGCGCTGATCACCAATCAGTGGTTCAACTCGTACAAGCGACTGGTGGTGGGGTTCGAGGCCCCGGTGTACATCGCATGGGCGGAGCGTAACCGGTCGGCTCTGGTTCGGGTTCCCGTATACAAGCCCGGCAAGGAGCAGGCGACGCGCATCGAGCTCCGCTTCCCGGACGCGGCGTGCAACCCGTACCTGGCCTTCGCCGCCATGCTGGCCGCAGGGCTGGACGGGATCGATCGGAAGCTGCCGCTGCCCGAGCCTATGACGCGGGACCTGTACGAGCTGACGCCGGTGGAGCGCGAGCATCTCGATATACGCTCGATGCCGCACGACCTGTACGAGGCGATCCAGGAGGCCGAGCGGAGCGAGCTGCTGCAGGAGACCTTCGGCGAGCAGGTGGTGAGCAAGCTTCTCGAGACGAAGCTGTCCGACTTCGAGAAGTTCCGGCTCTACATCTCCCCTCTCGATCTGGAGCACCACATGGAGCTGTGAGGCGAGCCCGGGGGATGGCGCGGCCCTGGCGCCATCGGCGGCCACGCGTTATGGATTCATGGTTATGATCCGTCTCACGCCTGCCCCACTGACCGCCTGTACCGGCTCTCGGGAGGTACACCCGAGGGCCGCCTCGTCGCGCTCCCTCTAGACAGACCACCCGAGAGTACTCTGCTCAGCCGCCCCTGGCGGAGGGGCTGCGTCTTTGACTCTTCGATCGATCATTGGGAGAGGTACGATGTCCATCACGGAAGAACTGCTCAGGAACAACGATGCTTTCGCGAAGTCGTTCGGCAAGGGCGACCTTCCCATGCCTCCTTCCAAGAAGGTAGCTGTGGTGGCGTGCATGGATGCGAGACTGGACGTGTATCGGATCCTCGGACTCGAGGAGGGAGAAGCGCACGTCATCCGAAATGCCGGCGGCGTGATCACGGATGACGTCATCCGCTCGCTCCTCATATCCCAGAGGCTTCTGGGCACGGAGGAGATCATCCTGATCCATCACACCGATTGCGGAATGCTCACCTTCACGGATGACGGCGTGAAAGCCGAGATCACGGCGGATGTGGGCCTACGGCCGCCCTTTGCCCTGGAGGCGTTCGGCGACCCGGAGGAGGACGTCCGACAGTCGCTCGCCCGCATCGAGGCCAGCCGCTTCATCCCGCGCAAGGACAAGGTTCGCGGCTTCGTCTTCGAGGTGGAGAGCGGCCGTCTCCGCGAGGTGAGCCGACAGGAAGCGGGTCGGCTCCAGGAAGCGTGACGCGCGGGGGCGACGCGCAGAGCCTGCGGCGTACGCGCCCACGCTGTCGAGCGGAGAGCATCCCACCGCAAGAGAGCCGCGCAGCCGGTAGCTGCGGTGGAGACCGCTCCGGTCATGTACGTCTCCGCGAGTCAGATGGCACCCAGCTCCCGTAGCTTCGCGATGGCTTGCTTCCGGATCGCGGGGTTTCCGGTGAGCTCCAGGAGGTGACGGAAATCCGCCTCTGCGCTCGGCCGGTCGCCGAGCCCGAGGTAGGCGCGGCCACGCCTCAGATAGTGCCGGGCCTCGACCGGCTCCCGCCTGATGATCTCGGAGAAGTCGCGAACTGCCGCCTGGAACCGTCCGGCCCGCAGGTGCGCGATCCCGCGGTTCTTGTACGCCGCAACACTCGGGGCGAGCTCGATCGCCCTGGTGAAATCCGCCACCGCGCGCTCCAAGTCCCCCGTCTTCGCGTGGATGGTTCCGCGGTTCAGGTACGCGTCCGCGAAGCTCGGGTCGAGCTCGATCGCCCGCGTCAGATCCGCCGCGGCCTCGGCGTACTCGCCCTTCACGTCGAGAACGTACGCCCGGTCGTAGTAGCTCTTTGCCTCTCCCGGCCTCAACTGGACCACGCGGTCGAAGTCGGCCAGCGCCCGGTCCCACCGGGCCAGCTCGAAGTTCGCGACTCCTCGGTTGGAGAGAGCCGACGCGTGGTCGGGCTCGATGGCCAGGGCCGAGTCGAAGAGAGCGAGTGCACGCTCGTGGTGGCCCGCCGCCGCGTACGAGATGCCCCGGGTGTTAAGTGCTTCGGCCGTTTCAGGCGGCGCCTGTCCCGGCGGCGCGCATGCCCAGAGGAGAGCAGCGACCAGTGCGCCGGGCCGGATGGTCCCCGAACTCACGCCGCCTGGCCCTCGATCTTCTTGAGGAAGGCGTTGGGGTCGTGCCGGAGCGCATCAGCCGGCAGATACTCCCACAGCGGCCCGAGGTCGCGTTTGACCCGCTCCACGTAGAAGGACGGGATCTCCGCCGTCTCTCCCTCGAAGAAGCGCCGAAACTGCCGGTCGGTTTCGAGATGTTTCCGGACGGCCGTGTAGTATCGGATGCGGCCGAACCCCTCCGAGGAGATCGCCCGCACCACGTTCATCCACTTGGCGAAGCCGGACTGCGTCGCACTGGCCCGTCGGGCGATGGCCCTCCAGGAGAACGTGTACCTGGTGAGATCGATCACCCAATCGTAGAACTCCGGCCACCCGTAGTTTAGCGGCCGCACGTTCATGGCCTGGTTGTTGTTGAGGAAATGGAAGGGGAACGGCAACACTCGTTCGTCCCGCTGCAGCTCGAGGTTGAGGGGAGCGGCCTCCCCGAAAGCCGAAAGCAATGAATAGCCCGGAAAGGCGCCCGGCGTCAGATCGATGAACCGTTTGGTCAGCTCGAACGGTTCGCCGCCCTCGTCCTCGTCCAGGCCGAGCACGAAGTTCGTCTGCACGTAGGGAATGTACCGGAGAATCATGTTCACGTGGCTCGACACGGCTTGGACCTTGTCCATCCCCGAGCGCTTTCCCGTCTTGGACTTGTTGCCGAGGGTGTACCACGACTCGATTCCGGGAAGGATCGCCTGAAAGCCGGCATCACGCAGCCGCTTCAGTCGTGGCTCGGAAAGAAGCGAAAGGCTGCTTTCCGCGACGAACGACAGGTTGCCGCTCCCGATGACATCCTCGATAGCCGAGAGGCACTCGTCGAAGCGCACGCCGAAGTTCGGGTCGTGCCATCCCACCCAGGCCTTCGGCATCTCGCGTACGAGGAAGCGAAGGTCCTCCCGGAGCCAGTCGGGATCCACCGGCTGGTAGTCCACCACCGAGTCGATGCAGAAGCTGCAAGTGTACGGGCAGCCGAGGCTCGCGATCATGGGCACGGTCTTCAAGCTGGTCGGCGACTTGGCGAGCGTCGGTGCGATGAAGGGCCAGCGCTCCCGGAGACCCGGGAGCTGGTCCGGCTGACCTGCCGCGCTGAGGTGAACCCCGACGGGTCGCTGGCGGCTTCGCTCCCGCAAGACGCGATCGATCAGCTCCCGGTCCGTGAAGCCGAGCACGTAGTCGAAATATCGACAAGCGTCGTCGGGGAAACACCGCGCGTGTGGGCCTCCGAGTACCGTGATCGTACCCCGCTGACGGAAGAGGTTGCTGAGCGCGTAGGCGAGCTGCGCGGCCTGCGTGAACGCCCCGATGAACAGGATGTCCATCTCCCGGGGCAGATCCTCGAGCAGGTTCTCGAAGCCCGTGAAACAGACATAACGCACCTCGTGTCCCGCCTTCTCGCACCACACCGCGATCGCCTGGGGCATGATGCTGGCCAGGTTCGGGTGCATCACGCGAGCCCACAGAGCCTTCGTCGGGCTCTTTGTCACCAGATCGAGAACACCCACCTTGAGTCTTCGCACGTCACCGCCGCGGTAGAGGGTCGTGTGGTGAATTGGAGCCACAAGCTGTCACGCCGACACCATTGGGGGCAAGCGCGCCCCCCCGGATGTACGGTGAGGGGAAGGACAGCCGGATGCACCGCAAGGGGAAAGGCGACAAAGTCTTGACAAACCAGGGGAGGCTCTTATCATTATCGCTAATGGTGCACGCCGGACGACACTGAACGCGGACGCGGGACGCAGCCCTCCCGGGATCGGAGCGGGGGGCCTTTTCTTTTTGAGGAAATCCAACGCATCCGGCAGGTCCACCTCGCGATCATGTCATCGGCGGCACTTCTCCGCGGCGTAGGCCGGGAGCGGTAGGGGCGAGGTCGCGGCATGCATGTCAGGTCGCAGACCGGCGTCGGAGGATTGATCTCAGCAGGAGAGTGCGATCAATGTCGCGACTGAGGGGAACCGTGAAGTGGTTCAACAACGAGAAAGGGTACGGCTTCGTCTCGTACGAGGGCGGAAAGGATGCCTTCATCCACTTCTCGGAGATCACCGGTGAGGGCTTCCGTTCGCTCGACGAGGGCGACCTGGTAGAGTTCGACCTCGCCGAGGAGGGCCGCGGCCCCAAGGCCAAGAACGTGGTGAAGATCGGCTGAGCCTTACGCAGGCACAGCTTCGCTCGCACAGGTAGCAGGGGAAAGGCGCCCGCACAACGGCGGGCGCCTTTTT
>JBHIAV010000070.1:0-11291 GCA_046758745.1 Gemmatimonadota bacterium | reverse complement strand
GGCGCGGTAGGTGGGGCAAACCGGCAGGCACAGACCGCAGTGCACGCAGGCCAGAAGGCGCTGCTCGATGGCGGCCCGGCCCAGCGGGTGCGCCGGCATCAAGCGCCTCCGCTGCTCCGCGAGCGGCCCGCCGGGTCATCCCGGTCCCGGTCCACGTCGCGCGCGCGCTTCCGGCGATGCTCTCCCCCGCCGCGCGCGTCTCCCGCTCCCCTTTGGGGCCGAGAGCGGGTGCGCCGGCCCACCCGCCGCTCGCGCGCGAGCGCCAGGAGTGCTCGCAGCCTCTCTCCCCAGTTCCGCCCGTGCCGCACGCGGATGAGGTGGCGCCCCCAGCGGGCCGCCTCCGGTCCGGGGAACCAGTGCGGCTCGTGGCTCGGCCGGCTCCGCGCGGTCGCCTCGCTCCGCACCCGGGCGAAGGCTCGCAGACCCTCCTCCCCGTGCGTGCGCCCGAATCCGCTTCCGCGTACGCCTCCGAACGGGAGCTCGACCATCGCGTAATTCGCCAGGCAGTCGTTGAGCATCACGGTTCCCACGTGGAGTTCGCGGGCGAGGCGGACGCCCCGCCCCTCGTCGCCCGTCCACACGTACGCGTCGAGTCCGTACGGTGAGTCGTTTGCGAGCCGGGCCGCCTCCTCGTCCGTGTCGAACGGGACGACGGGAAGAACGGGGCCGAACGTCTCCTCGCGCATCACCCGCATACCGGGGTGGACTTCGGCAAGGATGGTGGGCGCGTAGTGGCATCCGGGACCCGGGAGGGGCCGCCCTCCGAGGACCACGCGCGCTCCGTGCGCCGCCGCGTCCGCCACCTGCTCGGCCACGTGGTCGAGCTGAGCAGGCCGCGTGAAGGGGCCGATGTCGGGGCTCCGATGCGCTCCGCCGACGCGGAGCCGACCCGTCTCCTCCACCAGTAGGGAGAGGAAGCGCTCGTACACGAGCCGCTGCACGTACAGCCGCTCGACGGACTGACAGACCTGCCCACAGTGGAAGAAGGCACCCCATACGGCGGCCCGAGCGGCCCGCTCGAGGTCGGCGTCGTCCAGCACGATCATGGCGTCCTTCCCTCCGAGCTCCAGCAGGACCGGGGTCAGGTGACGGGCCGCCGCCGCCATCACCGCGCGTCCCGTCTCCGTTCCCCCGGTGAAGGACAGGATGTCCACCGGCGCATCGATCACGGCCTGCCCCGTCGAGCCGTCGCCCGTGAGGACCTGTACGACGTCGGGGTCTGGCAACGAGGCGGAGGCCAGCTCGCCCAGGAGAAGGGACGAGAACGGGGTGATCTCTGACGGCTTGAGCAGCACCGCATTGCCCGCAGCGAGAGCGGGCGCGAGCGCGCTGACCGGGATGAGGAAGGGAAAGTTCCACGGCGTGATCACCCCGGCGAGGCCGAACGGTTCGCACGTCACCGATGCGGAGCGACGACCGAACCGCCTCCCCACCCTTCGCGCGGCAAGGACGCGGGGGGCGGCCTTTTCATTGAACGCGAGGACATCGCAGGCGGTGAGGATCTCGGTGAGGACCAGGTCGGCCTGCGACTTGCCGGTCTCGCGCCCGACCACCTCGATGACTTCGTCCAGCCGCTCGAGCAGGAGCCGACGGAGCCGACCCAGCGCGGCGGCCCGCTCTCGCACGTCGAGGCGGGCCCACCGCTCACCGGCCGCCCTCGCCCTGGCCGCCGCCCGCTGGACCTCGTCCTTACCGGCGACCGGCACGCGGCCGATCGGCTGGCCGGTGCGCGGATCCCGCACCGTGATCTCTGGCGTCCGGCCCGCCCTCGCGGATTCTTCTTTCACCCCGACTCCCGTCCCGATGAAGCTCGCCGCGCCGAGGGCACGACATCCGCGGGCGAGCCGCTAGGGCTCTTCGGGCGTCGGGTCGGACGACGTCTGATCGTGGATGATCTTCCACTTGCCCTCGACCCGTCGGAGCACAAGCGTGAACGGGCCGGAGGAAGTGACGCCCTCATCGCGCCGCAGGATGTAGCGCGCGGTCGCGAGGGCATGCTCGGCACCCAGCCTCCTCACGCGAAGGGCCTCGAAGGCGAGGTGCCCCCGCTCTGCACCCGGCTCGAAGAACCCCGTGAAGCGGGCGCGGATCGAGTCGAAGCCGACCACCAGCCCGGAACTCCCAATGTAGGTGGTAAGCGGGGACTGCAGGTAGCCGTCCATGAAACCCTCCAGCTCTCCGCGGTTCCACGCCTCAGCCGCCTCGGCGAGCATCTCTTCGATCGCCGTATACAGAGCGAGCTGGGCGGCATCGGGGGAGGCGGCCGGTCTCCGCTCGAGCCAGCATCCAGCCGCGAGGAGGATGAGGGCGCCGACGGCCCGGCGAGGAAGCCCCGTCCTCACGCCTCAGCCAGGTGAGCGCGAAAGTGATCGGCCGAGAGCGCGATCGCCCGCTCGAGGGCATCGCTCGGGCCGGAGAACGGGTGCCCGACGTTCAGCGTGTGCCCGGCGCCGGCGATCAGCTCGAGTCGGGCGTCTTCCGCGGCTGCGGCGAGCGCACGCGCATCGGCGACCGGAACTGCCTCGTCCGCTTCCCCGTGCACGATCAGATACGGGACTCGAAGCCGGGACGCGGCGGCCGGGAGATCCAGGCGGTCCGGATGCGCCCGGATGTCGTCGAGCACGTTCCGGCGAAGCGGCATCTGCTGGCCCGTGCGGACGTTCGGGATGTACACGACCCCCGTCGATCTGAGCTCGGGTCCGTAGACGGTTTCGTAGCGCCCGACCGACGCGATGGCGGCCCAGGTGACGAGGGCTCGCACCTGGGAGCGCAGGGCGGCCTTGAGCAGCGCGGTGGCGCCGCCGCGACTGTGTCCCAGAAGCCCGTAACGCTCGGCCGGGGGAAGCCGCACGTGGCCGAGCCCGCCGGTCGAGAGACGGTCGAGGACCGCCTCCAGGTCCTCCAGCTCCCGGCTGAAGGTGTTGCGGGCGAACCGCTCGAGCTCGGTGAAGTTCTGGAGGTCCTGCCCTATCCCCGAGCCGGTGAAGTTGAAGCTCACGACCGGACACCCGGTCCGATGGGCCAGAGCTCGGCAGAGGTAAGGGAAGAATCCCCAGTCCTTGAATCCCTTAAACCCGTGGCACACCACGATGGCCGCGCCCCGCACGGGCTCCTCCGTCCGCCACACGTCACCCCGGATCGGGTCCTCATCCCGCACCTCGAAGACGAAAGGGTCGCACCGCACAGGCGGCTCCATCAGCGGCCTCGCGCCTTGCTCAACGGGAAGGGACAGGGAAGGAAACGCGAGAAGTCAGGCCACGTGGTCGCTTATCTTCACGTCGTACCGCTCGGGGTCCGTGGAGCGAGCGATCGAGCGCCGCGGGCGGCCGGTCTCCGGGTCGGGCTCGGTGAGGTCCACCACCGCGCCGTCGGCGATGCGCTCGCCGTCCCGGTCGGCTATGAGGCGGACGATGGGCCGGTTGAGGGCGCGCCGGTTCGGATTGGCCGCGATCACCACCCCCATCTCTCCGGTGTCCAGGATGACCAGCGTGCCGACCGGATAGATCCCCATCATGTTCACGAACGCCTTCACCACCACCCGGTCGAAGGAACCCCCCTCGGAGTCCTGCAGCTGCCGAATCGCCTCGTCCGGAGAGCATGGGAGGAACTGCTTGCTGTGGGACGACACTGCGGCATCGTACGCCTCGACCACCGCGATGATGCGGGCGAACAGGCCCTGCCGCCGCCGGCGGATGACTCGCGGATAGCCGGAGAGGTCCGGTTTCATGTGGTGCTCGTAGGTGGCGAGCATGGCGCGGAACGGAGGGTAAGCGAACCCCTCGGCATTGAAGAGCATGAGAAAGCCGAAGTCGGGGTGTTGGCTCACCTGACGCCATTCCTCATCGTTCAGCCATCCCTGCTTGTTGAGGACGCTGGTAGGGACGAGCAGCTTCCCGATGTCGTGGAAGAGCGCCGAGAAGCCAAGCTCGAAGAGCTGCTTCTTGTTGAAGCCGAGGTAGCTGCCGAGCGCCACGGCGAGGATGCTGCAATTCACCGAGTGGATGAAGGAGTGATCGTCGTAGTCGCGGAGGGTGAGCATCCCTAGCATGGAGGCCCGGTCCTGAAGAACCTGGTCCACGATGCCCAGCACCGCCCGCTCGGCACGGCGGCCGCCCACCAGCTTGCCGGCCACGACGTTCCCCATGACGTCCTTCACGGCCTTGACGGAGCGCGCGTAGGTCTGGCGAGCAGCCTCCAGGGCTTCCCCGTTCTCCTCGCTGTCGAACAGAGGCGCCGGTGCGCCGACGTGAAGGTGGGTCACATCGGCTTCCGAGAGCCGGCGCGTCGCAGATTCGAGCGGAGGCTCCCCCTCGATGGTTTCTTCACCGATGAGGGCCAGCAGCGCGCTCCACTCGGTCGGGGTCGTCTTCGGCTCCGCATCGAGGCGACCGATCCCATGCGCGCGGAACATCCCACGTAGCGCGGCGAACGTGGCGTAATCGGCGAGGTCGAGTCGCACGCGGAGATCGTTGACGAACATGTAGTTGCCGGCCACCCACAGGCTCAGGCCCCCCTCCTTCTCGAAGATGGCCTTCGCCTGCCGGTCGACCTCCGTGAGCGCCCGACGCACCATCTCGTTCTCGGCCGGGTACAGCTGCAGAGCTTTCGCCGCGTTGAACATGGCTCCGAGGAGCGCGCCTCCGTCGCTTTGGACGTCGGCCTGCGGGGCGATGTCGTTCACTGCTCCTCCTCTCCCGCCAGCGCCCGCAGGGAGACGCGCACGGCACTCCGCACCTGCGCATTACGGTCTCCGGCCGCCTTCTCCAGGGCGCGTCTGGCCTCATCGGTGCCGAGCATGCCGAGCGCCCGGGCGGCGCTGGCCCGGACCGAGGGAGGATGCCGGCCTCCGTACCAGCGGCGGCCGTTGAGAAGCCCGTCGAGCACCCGCGCCCCGCTCTCGCCGGCCACCAGCGCGTACGCCTTGAGGAACGCCATCTGCTCGGTCGGATCCCGCTCGCGGAGGTCGGCACCGCCGATCCACCCGAGCATCACCCGGTCCGCTCCCTCCGGCTTCAGCTCGGAGATCGCGCGGGCCGCCGAGAGGCGCACCTCCCGGCTCGCGTCCTCGAGCGCCGTGAACAGCGCCTGCGCCCCGGCCCTGGACCCAAGGGCGGTCAGTGCCTCGATCGCGGCCTGCCTGGCGGGCTCTTCGGGCCGCTTCACGAGCCGGACGAGCTCCGGCTCCGCCTCCGCTATGCGCAGCCGGGCGACGATGCGAGCCGCCTCGCCCGCCAGGACCGGGTCATCCGACCGCAGCAGCCCGATGATCTGCTGGGGATGCGCGCCCACCAGCCGATCGAGCGAGTGCGTGAGCTGCCGGCGAGTCTTCAGGTTGGAGACGGCCGGTATGGCCCGCACCAGGGTCGGGATCGCCTCGGCTTGCAGCGCCCCGAGCAGGGCCGAGACTTCGTCGGGCGTGGCACCACCCTCGGAGGCCGGAGCCACCATCTCGGCGACCGCCTCGCTCATGTCACGGAGGAGGGCCGTCACCAGCTCCTGTGTGGTGACCTCGCCGGTCCGGTTGGCCAGGAGCTGGAGCTCGTTGAGGATCAGAGCGGCGTCGCTGAAGTCGCGCTCGGAGAGGAGCCGCGGCAGGAACTCCCGCAGGATGTCCACCACTTGCCGGCGGCGGTCGTGGTCGCGCATCTCGAACTGGTCGAGCAAGGCCAGGGTCACGTCTCGGTTGAGCGACCGCTGCCACTCCGCCTCCATCTCGCGGCGCAGGTACGCCTGGTCGGCGTCGCTCAAGTACACGGCCCCCAGGTCGAGCGCCTCTTCGGCCGGGATCTCTCCGCCGTCGACGACCTCCTCGATCTCCGACAGATCCTCGAGCTTCTCTCCTTCGCCTGCGGCGCGGTCGGGGGCCGGCACCTCGATCCCTTCCTCTTCCGCCGAGAGGTCGACATACTCGAATCGGATGAACGAGAAGTCGCGATGCCACAGGGTGGTTAGCACATCGTCCGCCTCGCCGCCGGCCTTGCCCAGCCTGACCAGATCAAGGAACTCGCGCAGCTCTTCACCCTCCATCCCGGGGAGGAAGGCGAGCACACGGATCCCGTCCTTGAACAGGTGGAACGCGAAGTTGTCCGGGCCGAGCGCCTCCGAGTACACCTCTTCGCCCCGCCACAGGAGGCGGCTCTCATCCACCACCAGCGAGAGGTGGGGCAACCGCTCCCACAGAGCCGAGAAGCACTGTCGGGCCTCGCCGGCGAACTTCTCGATGAGTGGATTACCCGGAACGTAGAAGTGAGCCGCGCGGGCAGCCTTGAGCACGGCCCCCACGGCTTCGCGCACCTCCGCCACGAGCTGCGGATCGACCTCGGCCGCCGCCACACCCGCTTCGGCCGGTGCCCTTCCCTCCGGCTCGATCTCGCTCGCGTTGTTCGTCACGATCCGTCGCCCTCTCGAGCGCCAGTTTCGCCCGGCGGCCGACGCCGGACGGGCTCCCAGCGGGACTCCTCCCGCCCGGCCCTGAGGTTCGTCGCCCGCGCGAGAGAGTAGAGAAGATCGGATAGCCGGTTGATGTACGGTACAACAAGATCGCCCAAGTCGGGCTGGCTAGCCAGTAGCGCCGTGATCGCTCGTTCCGCCCGTCGGCACACGGTCCGGGCTACGTGCAGCTGGGCCGCGGCGGCGCTGCCACCGGGCAGGACGAAAGCGTCGAGCGGCGGCAGTTCCGCCTCGAGCCGGTCGATCCGCCGCTCGAGCTCGTTCACCCGGGCCGGTGCCAGCACCGGGATAGATCCCTTGCGAGCCGCTTCCTCGGGCCGCGCCGCGGCGAGCCTGGCTCCGAGGGTGAAGAGGTCGGCCTGCACGCCGTCGAGGGCGGCGTCGTCGATGAGACCGTCCGCGTCGAGGGCGAGCGCCAGACCGAGCGCGGCGTTCAGCTCGTCGATCGTGCCGTACGCCGCGACGCGCGGGTCCGCCTTCGCGACCCGGACGCCTCCGAACAGGCTCGTCTCTCCCCGATCCCCCCGGCGCGTGTAGATCTTCACGTTCGGTCGCTCTTCACTGCACCCGTGCCTTTCTCACCGCGAGGAGTGCCGGCCGCCACACGGGGCTCTCCGGGGCCGCGCGAGGGAGGACGACGGTCCCGGCGGCGGGGGCGAGCGGGGGACGATGCAGCCGTCGGCCCGCGCGCGAGCGCGTCCCCTACAGGTGGCTCGGGATTCACAGGTAGTCGGCCAGCCAGTGGCGCGGCCAGCCGCCGAGCGCCTTCACGACCCTGGCTTCGAGCCGTCGCTCGGCCGATGGTCTCCGGCCCTCCGCCCGCGCAAGCTCAGCCGCGCTCCCTCGCTCCACGCACACGTTCACCGGCCCGAGGAGCGCCAGGGCGCGGCCGAGCATGCCCAACGCGGTGCCGGGTTCACGTTCTATCTCGAGGCGGACGACTCCCCTCATCGGATAGGCCTCCATCCGCACGATGCGTGCCCCCGCGGCGCCTCTCGCCCCCCGAACGATACCGGCAACATACCCACGAGCTGCCGTGAGGCGGAAGACGGACCGTTCCAGCGGCCGGTGGCGATCTCCAGGGGTCGTGGTGCGCCCCGGAAAGGCCTTGCTGTCGGAGAGACGCTCGGCCCGGGCGTTCGCTCGCCGCGCCCAGCCGAGAAGCGCCCGTTCGCGCACGGCGACGGAGGCCGAACTACCCAGCAGCTCCACGCGAAGGTGTCCGAGGCCCTCCGGATCTTCGGAGCGCCACTCCCAGCTCGCCCCATCCGGCCGAGGCGACTCTCCCGCGTGCTCGAGGGCGAGGCGCGCGGCGAGTTCGACGGCCCCTGGCCCGCCCGACAGCTCGTAGAGCCTGCGCTCCGCCGGTCTCGGCCACACGCGAAGGGTCGCCTCGGTGATCACCCCGAGGCGGCCGCGGCTCCCACACACGAGCCGCTGGACGTCGTAGCCCGCCACGTTCTTGACGACCGGCCGGCCCCAGCGGAGAGGCGTGCCGACGGGGGAGAGCATTCGGCACTCGAGAAGGAGGCGCCGAGCCGGCCCGAACGAGGCGTCGAGCGGGCCCGGCGGCGCCGCGGCGATGAGGCCGCCGACGGAGAGGGAAAGACCCGGGCCGGAAACCGGGACCCACTGACCGCGGGCCTCGAGGAATGCGAGCAGCTCGGCGACCCGGAGTCCCGCACCGACCGTGACGGTCAGGTCCCGGGCGCGATGAGCCGTGATTCCCCCCAGGCGGGCTGTGGAAACCACCACCTCGCTTCTCGCGGGCGAGAGGTCCATCGCGGTGGGGACGGCCTCGGCCCCGGTGATCAGAGGTGGAGGGGCGTTGCGATCCCTCGCGGCGAGCCAGCCGGCGAGCTCGTCGACCGCCTCGAAGAGGGTCCAGCTCAGGGCCCGGGCCTCACGGCTCGGGGGCTCCCTCCTCGGACCTTCCCCGCAGCAGGCCGCGGAGGGCTGCGGGGTCGGAACGGAGGGACTCCGCCCGCGCCTTCGCCTCCTCGCGCCCCGGGGCTGGCTCGAGATCGACGAAGGCCGTTCGCGAGCCATCCCGCGCCAGAAAGGCGAGCGTCAAGCGATAGCCGGTCACTCCCGTCGCGCGCTTCGCGATGAGATCCACCGTGTAGCGAACACCCTCGACCTCGAGATCCTCGGCCAGCCGGGTCTCGATCGAGTCACGTCTCCGGTAACGCGCCATGGCTCCGGTGTCGATCCTCTATGCCGGGAAGATCTTGTCCGGGTTGCACAGCCCGCCGGGGTCGAAGGCGCCCCGGATCGCCACCTGCGCCGCCAGTTCGGCGGGACTGAAGATAATTGACATGTAGGCGCGCTTGTCCAGCCCGATCCCATGCTCACCGGTTATCGTGCCGCCCGCCTCGACGCACAGGCGCATGATCCTGCCACTGGCGGCCTCCACCCGGCGCACCTCGTCCGGGTCCCGGCCGTCGAAGAGGAGATTGGGATGGAGGTTCCCGTCTCCCGCATGGAAGAAGTTCGCCAGCCTCAGACCGTGCTCCTCCGCCACCCGCTCGATGGCGGGCAGGAGCGCCGGAAGCGCCGTGCGAGGGACCACCGCGTCCTGCACCAGGATGTCCGGGGCCAGCCGGCCGAGCGCGCCGTATGCTCCCTTCCGCGCCTTCCAGATCGCCGCCCGCGCCACCTCGTCCCGCGCGACGCGCAGCTCCCGCGCTCCCGTGCGGCGCAGGGCCTGCTCGACGAGCCCGAGCTCCTCGTCGACCACCTCCGCCGCCTCGCCCTCGCACTCGACGATGAGCGCAGCGGCGGCATCCGTCCGTAACCCCGTGGCGAACGGCGAGCCTTCCACGACCGTGATGGTGGCCCGGTCGATGAGCTCGAGCGCCACCGGGACGGCGCCCGCGGCGAGGATCTCGGACACGGCGTCGCCCGCCTGCTCGAGCCGATCGAAGAGGGAGAGCACGGCGCCTACGGCGGCCGGGACGGGCACCAGACCGAGCGTGATGCGGGAGACGATGCCGAAGGTTCCCTCCGACCCGAGAAAGAGTCCGGCCAGATCTAGACCGCCGTCCTCCCCGCGCCGGAGCTCGATGGGCTCTCCGTCCGGCAGCACGGCTTCGAGGGCGAGGACGTGGTCGGCGGTCACGCCGTGCTTCAGGCAGTGCGGCCCACCCGAGTTCGTCGCCACGTTGCCGCCGATCGTGCAGGCGCTCGCGCTCGCGGGATCAGGGAGGTAGCGGAGTCCATGCGGCGCGGCCGCCTCGCTGATGGTCGCCGTGACGACTCCTGGCTCCACCTCGGCGATCCGCTCGTGCGGATCGATGCCCAGGATGCGCGTCATACGTGCCGTGCACACCAGCGCCGCTCCACGTGCCACCGCGCCGCCGGCCAGTCCCGTACCCGCGCCGCGAGGTACGAACGGGATGCCCGCTCCGTGCAGCGCGCGCACCGTCTCGATCAACTCGTCGCGCGTGCGCGGTAGGAAGACCGCGCGCGGGGTGCCCCGGATCGTCGTCAGCGCGTCGGACTCGTACGCCAGGAGACGGTCGGGCTCCACGATGATCCCCTCGGGACCGAGGAGGACTCGCAGCCGGGAGAGGAGCTCGGGAGGGAGGCCCGCCACGTTGCTCATGCTTCGAGGCTAGGCGACGGGATCGGCCGCGGCAAGCGGAGGCGGCAGGACGGCGCGTTCGCCGGCACGCGGGACAGGAGAGGTATGTCGGAAGTGGCGGTCGGCTCAGGCGCTAGCGTCGTCCCCTCGGGTTGACACGCAGCCTTCCCGGAAGTAGCATCGTGGGCCGCGGTGCGGGGTGGAGCAGTCTGGTAGCTCGTCGGGCTCATAACCCGAAGGTCGCGGGTTCGAATCCCGCCCCCGCTATGAACCACAGGGCGGCCCAGACACGGCGGTTGAACACGCTGGCACCGGCTCCGTGGTCTCCGCCGCAAGCCCCGTGTCGCTGGCCATGCCAGACGGGGCGTTTTGCTTTGACGGAGCGGCTTGAAAGCGAGGAGTGTGCCTGACGGTCCACCGGTCGTGCCACGAGGCGCGGCATGCGTCCTCCAGCGCGGTCCGGGGTAGCTCAGCGGCAGAGCGGGTGGCTGTTAACCACTAGGTCGGGGGTTCGAATCCCCCCCCCGGAGTTGGTGTGCCCGAGGGGACGGGCGCGTGGGCCCACTCCGCGAGGGCGGGCCCTGCACGGGGTACCCCTCGGTGTCGAGCCGATGCACCCGGCTGGGTAGCTCAGTTGGTAGAGCACCGCGCTGAAAACGCGGGTGTCGGCGGTTCGATTCCGTCCCCAGCCATCGGAAGTACAGGGGCGAACTATAGGGGCGTAGCTCAACAGGCAGAGCACCGGTCTCCAAAACCGGCGGTTGGGGGTTCGAGTCCCTCCGCCCCTGCTCGAGGCTCTATGAGACGGGTACCGGCTCGCGTAGCTCAGTGGTAGAGCGCATCCTTGGTAAGGATGAGGTCACGGGTTCAATCCCCGTCGCGAGCTCCTGATGCCGATCGCCAAAGCGGCGGGAGGCGCGGAGCGGTGCCCGGTCGTCGCTCGATACGGGCGGGGGCCGGGGCGGGGAGGCCCGGTGGGCGTCCGTAGCTCAGCCTGGATAGAGCATCGGCCTTCTAAGCCGAGGGTCGCAGGTTCGAATCCTGCCGGACGCATCCGGAGTCCCTGAAGAGCGGCGTCGAGGAGCCGCGGAATCGCGCCCCCATCGTCTATCGGCTAGGACACCACTCTTTCAAGGTGGAGAGAGGGGTTCGATTCCCCTTGGGGGCATGAAGGTTGGCTGGGGCCGTAGCTCAGTTGGGAGAGCGCTTGAATGGCATTCAAGAGGTCAGGGGTTCGACTCCCCTCGGCTCCACT
>JBHIAV010000069.1:0-11430 GCA_046758745.1 Gemmatimonadota bacterium | reverse complement strand
TCAGCGAGAGGGCGAAAGACACGAATAGCGACTGGTGGATTGTCCGATTCATCCTGGGCTCCTCGAAAGGGGCGCATTCTACCACGCCGCGCTTGCGCCCGCCGATCACGTCGAGCTACCTGCCGGCCCGGTGAGCGCCGCCGGCGGCGAGCCGCACCGCGCGCGCAACCTTCGCCGACCCGGATCACGATCTCCGCTTTGGATGAGGTGCCGGGATTGCCGTGACTGATTGATTCTACAATGCATATAATATTATGACAATATTACTGTTCACAGTATTGCTGTTCGTAGTATAACCGCCCCGATGGTCACCGAGCTGCTCGCCCCTTACCGGGGTAGAGCGGACATCAAGATCGACGAGCTGGTGAGCCTGGCGGCCGTGATCATCCCGAGACTGACCGGCCCGCAGGCCTGGCACCGTGTGACCGGGGTCCCGGACGCGCGGACGATCCGCTACTACATCCAGCAGGGGCTCGTGGATCGCCCGCACGCATCGGCCGGAACCGCAGCGCTCTACGCCTATCGCCACCTCCTGCAGCTGGTGGCGATCAAGGTGCTGCAGGGGCACTTCCTGCCGATCCGTGCGATCCGCCCGGCCATCGGCGGGCTCGACGACCGGCAACTGGAGGAGCGGCTCGAGGCCTGGCTGGCCGGGCCTCTGCCCCGCTCGCGCGAGGCATGGGCCAGCTGGAACCCGCGGTGGCACTCGGAGTCGCTGGGAGAGGTGGAGATGATCTCGCCGACCTTGGAAACGCAGGCGCCAACGCTGACGCGGGACCTCAGGGCACCTGACGCGCTATTGCAGTGCGCCCTCAAACCCCCCGACGACTGGACCGCCCCGGGCGCCGGAGCCGACCAGCCCCGGGGCGAGGGCAGATGGCTCCGCGTCGAGCTGCACCCCGGCATCGAGCTGCACATCCGCGAGGGCACCCGCGTCCCCGCGAGCCGCTCATTCCTGCACGCGCTCGCCTCAAGGCTATGCGCCATTCTCGACCGATACGTGAGGAGGTAGGCCATGAAGCACCACAGCGCACCGACGATCACCATCATCCCCGCGAAGCCGGCGCTCGTCGCCGGACGGGAGAGCACGACGTATTTCCTGATCCGCATCGAGCCCCCCGCTCCCGAGCCTCGGGCCGAGCGCCGCCGGCTCAACCTCGGCATCGTCCTCGACCGCAGCGGCAGCATGGCGGGCGACAAGCTCGTCCGCGCGAAGGAGGCCGTCGCCTTCGCCCTCCGGAACATGGCGCCCGACGACCTTGTGAGCCTCACCATCTATGACGATCGGGTGAGGATGCTGGTCCCGGCCCTCCCCGTCTCCGAGGCGGCGGCGCGCATCCTGGCGCTGCTCCCGGGGATTGACGCCGGGCGGACCACGGCGCTTTACGACGCCTGGGTGCAGGGCAGCATCGCGGTCTCCCGCCGGCTCGACCCGGAGCGCCTCAACAGGGTGCTCCTGATAAGCGACGGGCTCGCCAACGTCGGCGTGATCGACCCCGAGACCATCGTCACGCGCGTCCGCGAGCTGTTCAGCAGCGGCGTCAGCACCTCCACCATCGGCATCGGGTCCGATTTCAACGAGGACCTGATGATCCCGATGGCCGTCTCGGGAGGGGGCGTCGGCTGGTTCGTCGAGTCCCCCGCCGACCTCAAGCGGATCTTCGAGGCCGAGCTCGCCGGCCTGGCCGCTCTATACAGCGACAAGGGCGCCCTGAGGATCGAGCCGCGCCGGCCCGGCACGAAGGTGGTCGAGATCCTGAACGACCTCCCCTCCGGCCCGGAGGGCTGGCGGATCGGCGACCTCAACCACGGCCAGCCGCTCGAGATCGTCGCGCGCGTCGCCGCGCACGGCGGCGAGCCCGGCCAGCCGCTGGACCTTTTCGACGTCCGCCTGTGGCTCGAGCTTCCCGGCCAGGGCCGCATCGAGCTGCAGCAGCTCGCCCGCGTCACGGGCGGCGAGGCGGAGCGCGTGGCCGCGATGCCCGTCCATCCCGACGTCGACCGCGCCGTCGAGCTCCTGAGCGCCGCCCGGGCCCGGCGCGAGACGGTCGAATTCATCGACAGGGGGGACTACGAATCGGCCAGGGACCTCACCGCCCAGTGGAGCCTCCGGATGTCCCGCCTCCACGCCCGTCTCGGCGACGAGGAAGCGCGCCTCGACGCCGGCCAGTTCCGCGACCTGGGGTCGTTGCTGCGGGCCACGCAGCATCCCGGGCCGGCGCGGAGCCTGGCCCGAAAGCGCGCGAGCTATCAGCGATACTTCCGCGCCTGGCGGAGCGGGCGGAGCGGCTAGCCCCTGCCGGCGGCACCGGCGCGCCAGGCTCAAGGTTGACGGGTCGTCCAGGGGGGGTGCCGACGCCGACGGCCGGCGTCGGACCTCACCGGGCCCCCCGGCCCGCGCTCCGACGGAACCTCCCAGCGCCTAGATTGCAGACATCATGTCGGGACCGGCGCCGTCAGGGAAGCTCTGTTCGTGCCGCTCAGGGTCCCTCCCACGGTTCAACCGCGAGCATATCGAGCAGACCCCATACGGTCTCGTAGGCGTCGCGCACCGTGATCGCGCGTTCTCTCGGGTCCATGATCTCTAGGAAATCGGCGACCCACCTGGGACCGAGATCATCGACCGACTTGAACTTGGAACGGATCTTAGCGAGCCCCTCCATCACCAGTCGTTACGAAGCCGGCCACGCGAACCGTGACCCGGTCCCGACCACCACCCGGGAGAGTCCCCTCGACCATCACCTCCACCTGATTCGAGAAGACCAACTCGCAACCCCTCGCCTTACGGGCTCGCGCATCCTGAACACGCTGAGTTCGGTGCCCGGGGCCGGCACCACCATACTCCCCGGCGAGCAAGTCGACCTCAACTACAACTTGGTTGCCGGCCTGAAGGCCGATGGTCCGGAAAAAGCGGAAGGGTTGACCGGGATCCTGTCTGTACCCCCTGACAGTGAACCCAGTCAGGATCGTCCGGTACGTCGGGAATGCGCGTGAAATCGAGGGCTAAGTCGATGTCCAGGGTTCCCGGATGAGGCTCGCGAGCACTGGTGACCAGGAGAACGGGCACCCACCCTCCAACCACAACCATAGGAGTATTCGGTTCCCCACCTGCGAAGTAGCGGCTCAGGCTTCACCAGGGTCAGGCCTTCGTCCCCTTCCAGGACGAACTCGAGGTCGAGCAATCGTTCCTTAACCTTGAAGGCGAGTCCGAGGCTGACCTTGGCCCTTTCCGCGAGTGCCTGTAGTGTCCAGGAGCGTCCCGGCTCTTCCAACAGCACCCTGAGCGCGCGCCCTGCCTTGGGGGCGAACAGGCTCCGAAGGGGCCGCCGCTCCTGAGTCGGCCTGGCAATCCCCTGTCTCTCTATGAAGAGATTCGCGAAGGTCAGCGCGCAGTTTCCGGCCGGGTCGAGATAGCCGACTCCCTCGTTTCTGCAGATCCTGCCTGCTTCGGGGCTGATATACGGCGCCGCGACGATCCCACACGCTCTGCGTGCTTCGGACAAGGAGGAACAGAGCTGCTGGACAGCGCTGCGGATGTACCTGGGCTCGCCGTTGGCCTCGACTTCGATGAGGGGGCGCCACGGTTCCCCCCTGGCGATCACTTCGGCGGCCAAGTCGACCTTCCGCCCCTCCAGCGCCCCGTCTCCCCTGCGCCAGCCCTTGAGGCGCACGAAGGGCAGATCCTCGAGCAGCCGACGGAGGCGCTCCCTGACTCTCTTTTCGAGCTTCTCGTCTACCATGATCTTGGATCTTGGTTTCACCAATATGAGCACTTTCACCGCACGGTGAAATGCTCCATTTCAGTGAAAACAATGTCAAGGCAAGAAGGTGCGCCTGACTGTTGGGGAGATTCTCGATCTGGACTTCTCTGCAATCGCGTTTGCCGCGATCACGATGCGCGCGCACGCCTCCGCGTCGCTGAGCGCCTGGTGGTGATTGAGGGGAATGCGCAGGGCTCGGCACACGTCCGACAGCTTCGTCGGACGGATGCCCCAGACCCGGCGTGACAGCTCCACCGTGCAGGTGAAATCCTTCGCGGGCGGTCTCAAGCCGGCCCGAGTGCAGCAGGCCTGCAGGACCGATCGGTCGAACGCGGCGTTGTGGGCCGCGAAGAAGTCCGCGCCCCTCCAGAACTCGGTGAGCTCGGGCCACAATCGCGAGAAGGTCGGCTGGCCCCTGACGTCTTTCCAGGAAATGCCGTGGAGATCGGTGAAGACGAACGCGCGGCGCGGCGGCCTGATGAGATGGTGATACCTCGCGACGATCTCCCCGTCCTCCACCCGCACCAGCCCTATGGCGCAGGCGCTGTCCGGCTCGTAGTCCGCGGTCTCGAAATCAATGGCGACGAATCTCACAGTCCACCAATCCCGTCACGGCTGGACGTCCGCCACCTCGAGGATCCGCCGCCTGCCGGGGACCCGGCCGAGGGCGCAGCTGATGTCCCAGCCTTCCCGGAGCAGCTCGGTCGAGGCGCTCGGGACCGGCAGGGGGCCGTACGGACGTCCCTTCCCGCCCCCGAAGTGCTCCAACCGGAGCTTTCCGGGCTCGACCCCGCCTGATGGTGAAGTGGCCGAACTCCAGATAGTCCTTGCCGGCATCGAGCACCTCCTCATTACCTCGACAGCGCCCTCGGTCTCGGCCGCTCCCGCTGCCCGGCCGGAAACTCGTCGAGGACCCGGTCGATGGCGGGATCGGCGGGCCGAGCCGGCCTCACCTTTCTCGCGGTCACTGCAAGATCCCCCTCGGCGCGTCCCGCCCCGAGGAACGGGAACCGCGTCCCGTGCACGATCGGGACGCCCCTCCGCTCACAGGCCCAGTCGCGACGCGACGTCCTCGTAGTCCGGATCTTCGGCGTAGAGCTTCTCGAGCGCCCTGCGGGCCCGGCGGCGCTGGCCGAGGCCCTGGTAGACCAGGGCCCGCTCGTAGCGCAGGGCCCGCAGGAGATCCTCCGGGCGCCCACTCTTGCCGCGCAGGGTCACGGTCAGGCACTCCCGCGCCGCCTCCATGAGCCCGAGAGCGCGCAGGGCCCTCGCCTTGTACAGCAGCAGGGCGGTGTGGATCGGCGTCTCGTTCTCGATCGCTTCGGCGAGGCGGATCACTTTCCGGCAGGCTTCCCTGTCCTCCCGCCGGGCTTCGAGGAGCAGCTCGGCGAGCGACAGCTTCACGACGACATCGTCGGGCTCCAGCCGCCGCAGTCTCTGAAGGCACTCGATCGCGTCCTGCGGGCGCTTCTCGAGCTGGTGGACCTCGACCAGGCCGAGCAGCACGCCCCGCAGGTCCGGCCCGACGCGGGCCGACACCTCATCGGTGATGCGAAGACTCATGGTGGCCGTGATGCCGTACCTGGAGAAGTAATGTCCGAGCCTGTCCCGCTTCCGCTCGGCCTCCATCAGGCACCCGCGCGCCTGCGGAAGCCGCTTCCTCTTCAGGGACAGGAAGCCCGCCAGGTAGGCCCCGTCCGCCAGGTGGACCGCCTTCTGAAGATGCTCGAGCGCCCTGTCTTCATGGCCGAGGGCCAGCTCCCGGCAGCCGTCCACGAACGCCTCCTCGTCATCCGGCGTGACGAGCCGCTTGAAGAAGCCGAGCGTCAGGGGCTCCCGAGGCGGTCGAGGGGGAGCCCCCGGGATCGGGGAAGGGGCCGGCCGCCGCCGGGCCCGACCGCCTGAAGGCGTCGCCGTGTAGAAGAGGCCCGTGCCCGGGATGCCGACCGTCGCCCGCCTGCCCCGCGTGCCGACGGTGAGCTTCGCCCCCCGCGGCCCGAACGACAGCGACCCGGCCGACCTGCTCAGGTTCAGGGTCACCCCCGGGGCGATCCTGATCCGTCTCCAGAAGCGGAAGCTCACGGCTGGTCCCCGGCCATCAGTCTACTTCAGGAGCCTGCCCTGGAGGGCCCGGACGGCTCCTCCGGACCTCATCCTTCCCGCTCACCGTCAGGATGTTCCGGGCCGCCCGAGTCCCGCCGCGGAGCCCACGCGGGATCGCGATGATCCCGAATACCCAGATGCCGCGCTATCATGAGGCCGCACCGAGGATTCGGACGGCCCGGGCTCATTCAGTGCCGGTCCGCCAAGAGCGGAACCAGCGACGAAGCGCACGACGCTCCTGAGCCCCGGCGGGATTCTCTCCCATTGCCTGCTGTTCGAGAAGATCGTCGAGGCCGGCATGGGCGCAACTGGAAAACAAGGGAGAAAACCATGAAGGCAGCTCAATACATCGTGCTTCTGGCCACAGTCACGATCCTTGCGCTACTCGGGAACTCGCGGCCGTCCTGGGCACAGGATCGGGAGGGCGGACCGGTCGAGAGCGTGCCGCTTGCGAAGACGCCGGAGGAACAGAAGATCCTGGACGTACTGGATGACATGGACAAGAACCAGCGGCGGGGCATGATGAATGTGCCGAAGGAGGATGGCCGCCTGCTCCGCCTGCTCACCGAATCGATCAACGCACGCCACGTGGTGGAGATCGGCACGTCCAACGGCTACAGCGCCATCTGGATCTGCCTGGCCTTGCGCACGACCGGAGGCAGGCTCACGACCTTCGAGATCAACGAGGAGCGAGCCGAGCTCGCCAGGAGGAACCTCGAGCGTGCCGGCGTGAGCGATCTGGTCACGCTCGTCCTCGGAGATGCCCACGAGGAGATCACCAAGCTCAAGGAGCGCATCGACATTCTCTTCCTGGACGCCGACAAGCAGGGGTATCTCGACTATCTGGAGAAGCTGCTGCCTCTCGTCCGTCCCGGCGGTCTGGTGATCGCGCACAACATGCACCGCCCCGCGCCCTACCCGGAGTTCATCAGGGCCTACACGACCAACCCGGACCTGGAAACACTCTTTTTGAACATGCACGCCGCGGGTATCGGGGTGGCGCTCAAGAAGCGCGGGTAGAACTCCCGCATCACGCTGCGCTTCATCACGCGGCCGAGCGCTGCCGGCGGGTCGCTGAGAGATGGAGGCGGGCGGCGGGCCCCCGATGCCAGGCCCCTCGCGCGATCGGGAGACGCCTCGGCCGGATGCCCCTCCGGGCCGGACCGATCCCTCGGGAGGCGCGGGCGTGGAAGCTCGCCTTCCCGCCGTCATGCACGACCGGGGAGATCGGCCCGGCGGCAGCACGGAGGAGCGCCGGTCTGTTTCGGTGAGGATTGTGCCGCTGTGCGGTGCGCGGCTGCCGGCCGGTCGCGGATCGCCAAATCCGCTACCCGCTCCGCTCGCGGCCCGTCGAGCCCCGGAGACGGCGCACCTCGTGGAGTCCCCTGAGGTAGGGGCGCTCCATCGCAGCGACGCCGGCCGCGCGGTGGCGCCGGGGTGGCTCATGTCTGCGGCTTTTCGTCCGCCTCCAGCGCTCGCTCGGCTTCTTCGGACCAGGGCTCCAGCAGCGACGCCTCCTGGCAGAAGATGCTCAGGCCGCACTCCTCGGCCACCTCCAGATCCATGCGAAGGACCTCGCGAAAGCGACGCTGGAGGTCTCGATTCATCTGCTCCCGGTCCTCGGGGCTGCAACGCGCTCCACAAAACTCGTCGTAGTTGGCGATCGCGGTGTCGACCAGCTCCTGAAGGAACCGATCCAGCCGGACCTTTCGTTTCAGATGCACCTTGGCCATGGTCGCCTCTCCCAATCGTCCGTCTCAGCACTCGACATCACGCACCGTCGGCGTGCGGCGGGCTGTCCCGATACCCGGAGCGCCGACGGGCTCCGTCCCTCCTCGGCGGACACCGCAGGGCCGATCAGCGCAACGGCCATCGGCGGACGAAACGAGGTCGGTCCCGCCGAGAATGAATCAATCGCCGTGAGGGGCCGGACCCTCGATCTGGCGGGCTCTTCGGCAACCATCCAGCCGCCTTGCAGCCGTCCTTCGCGCCATCAACCGCGAGAAAGCCGGCCCAGTGCACAGATATGTTAGCACGATCCGCACCAGGTCACGCGACCTGACCAGCTCACCTTCTTCAAGGAGAGCCATCCGCGCCGGCATCCCCCGGGGAGGCACGTCGACGTCCGCCGCCACCGCCAAGCACTGCGGCTCCGACAAGCGCTCGAACCCGGCCACCGTCACCGCGAGGCTGAGATCGACGGAGGCCACGTCGCGCGTCATCTTTCCATCGTGTCTATAATCCTGCTTCCACCCATTCCGCTGGCGACGGCGTACACAGTGACAGGAGCGATGGAGAGCGACCGCGCGCTGATGACGAGGGTGGCCCGCCGCGATGAGGCGGCTTTCACCCTGCTGGTGGAGCGCTTCGGGGGACGGCTGCTCTCCGTGGCGCGCCGTCTGCTGCGCTCACCCGAGGATGCGGAAGACGCGGTGCAGAGGACCTTCGTTCAGGTTTACACGGCGGGGGCGGCGTACCGGCCGGAGTGGGCCGTGTCGACCTGGCTCTACCGGATCCTGACCAACATCTGCATCGACGAGCTGCGCAGGCGCAGGGCCCGCGCCCGCAAGCTGCCGGCGACGCTGCGCGCCGCGGGGGCGCCCTCCCCCAACCGAGGCCCGACAGCGGCGCCCGATCTCGACCGCGTCCTGGCGAAGCTGCCGCGCGAGGCGCGCGTGCTGGTGGTGCTCCGTTACGTCGACGGGCTCTCGTACCGGGAGCTCGCCCGCGTGCGCGGGATCTCCGTCAACACGGTGAAGAGCCAGCTGCGCCGGGCGAAGGGGGTCCTGAGATCCGGGCTGGCCCGCGGAGGACGACGATGACGCACGATCCGATCGACGCCCGGCTGAACCTTCTCTTTCGTCCCGAGGATCCGCCCCCCGGGCTCGCCGCACGAGTCGCCCGCTCGGCCCCCGCCCGGGCCGCCCGCGCGGGGCGGCTGTCGCGCCGCCTCCTCGATCGGCTCTCGATCCAGGCGAGCGCACACGGGATCACCCGGCTCCATCTCGGGCGGCTCCCGCCGTCGGCCGGCGCGGCGGCAAGACGTCTCGTCGATCGCGCCCACGCCGAGCTGCGGGAGTACTTCCGCGGCCGGCGCGCCTACTTCTCCGTCCCGGCCGATCTGTCGGCTCTCGGCGCCTTCCAGAAGAGCGTCCTCATGGCGGCCCTCCGGATCCCGTTCGGCGAGACGCGGGCCTACGCCTGGATCGCGCGGCGGGTCGGGAGCCCGCGCGCCGTGCGCGCCGTCGGGACCGCACTAGGACGCAACCCAGTCCCGCTCATCGTTCCGTGCCACCGCGTTCTCCGGAGCGACGGCGTTCCGGGAGGGTACGGGCTGGGGATCGATCTGAAGCCGCTGCTGCTCGATCTGGAGCGATCCACGCCGCTCTTTCAGGGGAACAGCGCCACGCGCGTCATCTGTCGCGTCGGCTGCCCTGCTTCGCAGCGCACCCGCGCCGATCGCCGGGTCGTCTTCGCCTCGGTCGACGACGCCCGCTCGGTCGGATACCGCCCCTGCCGCGTCTGCCGGCCCCAGCAGTCGGCATGACGCTCCGCCGACGGCTGGAGTGTCATCCATAGCGCACCCGGGACACCGACTCCGGCCGGGCCTCCCGGAGCACTCGCGGCCGCCGCCCGCCGAACTCGAAACACCGTCCGCGCACTGTGGTGTTCGAGCACCAGCAGCCGCTGGCGACGCGTCGGCACCCCGGTTCTGCGCACCATGCGCTGCACCGTGCTGGGCGACAGGCGGCGCTGATACTCCCAAGATCCTGGGCACGGCGGATGACACGCAGCCGCGAGATGCGTATGCCGTCCTCGAGGGTCATCGGTCCTCTCTCCCAAGGTGCCTTCGTTTCGTCGCGAATCACTCTGGGAAGAATAGGGCAGATGGCCCTCTCCCATGGATGGAGACCCTGTCAGCACTATTACGACTCAGTTCAACCTAGACGAATCCGAGTATCCTCCGGCACCGAGCCCGACTCCCGAGGACAGGAGGCGCCGACGCTCCTCCTCCGGGTTTTCTGGGCCGTTGGCCGCGCTCTTTTCTGCAACAAAGCCCATCTCACTCGATGCGTCAGTAGTGTCAGGATCGTCTTCCACTTTCGATCGGGTGGATCCTCAATCCGGTCTTCATCTCAAGGTCCGCGGGTCGGCTCCGATGTCAGGCTGACTGCTGCTCCTCGATCCGATCCCGCTTCAACAGGCTCACGTCGAGATACTGCCGCGAGCCACATTTGCTCCTGGCGATGTGCCGCAGCCTTGCCGCCACGAGCATCAGCGCCGGGTTCCCATCCGGCGCCTTCCGCAGCTTCATCCCCTCGAGCTTCTTCGCCACACTCTGCGACTTCCCCAACGCCTCCCGGCGGTGCTCCTGGGCATGGATCGCCTTCAGCATCGCCACCACTTCCCGGACCTTGCCCTTCGGAGCCACCGTGAACACGTTCCGGTAGAAGTGCACCATGCAGCGCTGCCAGGACGCGTCCGGGTACATCTCGCCCAGCGCCTCGACAAGACCCAAGCACGTGTCCGAGATGAACAGCTTGACGCCCGCCAGACTCCGCTCCTTCAAGTGTCGCAATAATGTGTTCCAGCTGGCCTTGTCCTCCTTGGCGCCTTCGGCGACTCCCAGGATCCGCCGGAACCCGTCCTCGCTCACGCCGATGGCCACCGGAGCCGTGGCGTTCCGGACCTCGCCACCCCAGCTCCGCTTCAGCAGGATCCCATCCAGATACACGTAGGGGCGATGGCCCTCCGGGCGCCGCGCCCGCCACGCCTCGATCCGGCCGTACAGCTTCTTGTTCAGCTCCCTCACCGTGCTCGGGCTCCCCCGGGTGCCGCACAAGGACTCCATGACGTCCTCCGGGCGCCGCATGCGCCGCCGTTCCTGGAGGAGAGACGTCCTCTACCGGTTTATTGGGTCAGGAAGTAGTTCTTTTCGGGATGGGGCACACAATTACGCAACGGGCATTGCGGGGAAATCACTTGCTCGCGACTCGCCTTTTGACTTCCGCAACGATGGCCTCGAATGCGGGATCCCCATGAAGGGAGTCCAGGTCCGGGTCTCGGGCGATCCACTCGCTTTGGTATCCTAGATCCACGGCTCTTCTCAGGAGATGAATGGCACCCTCCCTGTCACCGGTCAACGCGCTATAGCACGCTTGGTCATATACGAACCCAGGCGCATCGCTCCCAGCGTTTTTCTTTTTGATGCTCAGAGCTCGCTGAAAAAGAGGCTCGGCACCTACCCGATCACCCAGCGCTAGCGAAATCACGCCGAGTCTCCACAATGTGGACCGAAGGCTCTTATGCTCGGAACCAAACGCCTTTTCCCGGATCGCTAGGGCACGCTCATAGTAGGCTCGAGCCTCGTTGAGGTCGCCTGTTTTCTGCAGCACGTTTGCAAGCCTGTAAAGGGTGGACGCGACCAGTGGGTTTTCGCCTCCAAGGGCCTTTTCCCGGATCGCCACGGCGCGCTCATAGAGCAGTCGCGCTTCCCCGTACTCTCGTTGCTTAACAGGCTGTTGACGAATACGGATTCGAGCGCTTCTTCACGATGGTTCACCGC
>JBHIAV010000068.1:0-11621 GCA_046758745.1 Gemmatimonadota bacterium | reverse complement strand
TCAGCAGTGCGCGCGTGCACGTCCGTCGAGCACCGCTAGGGACTGTATCCGAGGCTCTTGCAGAGAATCACTCGAACCTTCTCGAGGTCACCATCTACGGATTCGTATATCTTCCTTAACTCGGTCGCAAACTCGACGGCGTCAGGCCGTGTGTCGTTGATTGTGAAGTAGCCGTAGAAGTTGCCATCTCGATCAACCACGACGGGCACAGACGTGCTGTTGCTAAACTCGTTCCATGGACTGGACGAGCTAAACTCATTACCAAATCCGGCAAACTCGTTGAACATCCCTCGCGACGAGAACTCATTTCCGTATGGTCCAAACCCGTTGCATATCGACTCAGAGCTTAACTCGTTACATACGAGGCAGCCAAGGAATTGGTCGTGCCCAGGCCCACCGAAGATCAGCAGTTCGGTCTGAGCGCGGGCACTCGGAGGAACAGCAACTACGACGGCGAATGCGATCAAGATTTGGAAGAGCTTGGACATTGGACCACTCCAAGTGAACGATTTTGTGTGCAGCTAACTCTTCTTCGGCTGCCTATCCCCTTCCCCAATCCCTGCATCCCCGGCAGCCTAACGTGGTCTCACGTTTCCAGACGAAGGCCTGAAGCGCCGCCTCCTCCTCACGGTAAGGGGGGAACTCTTGTCTTGCAGGAATTGCAACCTAACGTACGCCCGGTTTCCCGGCTCGAAAGGTCGGACCCCAGCCTACAGGGCGTCGGCCGGGCTGCGCACTTCGAGGCCACCCGAACCGCTTGCGCATGGTCCTCACGCCGACGGCGGGTGGAGGTGGGCGAGTTTCGCATCGCCCCGGCAGCCAACGCGGAGGGTGCGTGCCCTCCTCGTCCTCCGGTAGGCCTCGCTCACCCGCGCCAGCTCCCGCCAGATCGGCTCGAACTCGCCGCGCGTGTTCCCGTTCCCAACCTTCGTGGCCACGGCGAGGTTGTCGATCAGCACTGCCACGACTTCCGCCACACAGTCGCCGTGCAGCTCGCCCGAGTCGGGACCCCGCTCTCCCTGATCCAGCAGCAGCTCGGGCACGCACGGATCGAGGAAACAATGGTCTACGCTCGCTTTCATCCGGCCTACAGAGACATCGGACCCTGGTTCGACACGGTCGAGGCAGAGCTGGGAATCAGCACTTTGGTCAACACCCCAGCGCCTGCCGGACGAGAGGATCAGGTGCCAAGCGTCGTAATTCGTTGTGGAACAAAGCGGAGGGGGCGGGATTCGAACCCGCAAGCCCGTGAGGGCGCCGGTTTTCGAGACCGGTGCATTGCCGTTCTGCCACCCCTCCGGGGGCTCGAGCCGTAATGGAGGGCGCCGTCGGCGGGCCGCCGCGGCACCGGGCCCGATGCGAGCGATGTGTGAAGGCGGACGGGGTGGGATTTGAACCCACGAGGCTCCTTGTGGGAGCCCACACGCTCTCCAGGCGTGCGCCTTAAGCCGCTCGGCCACCCGTCCAGCGGGATACGGAGGGGGCGGGATTCGAACCCGCGCGGGCCTTTCGGCCCAACGCCTTAGCAGGGCGCCGCCTTTAGCCTCTCGGCCACCCCTCCGTGGGCTCGCCTAGGCCGCGAGTGAGACCTCGCGCGACGAGCCGATGCGCTCGCGGCAACAAAAAAAGTGAAGGCCGCGCCCCGGGAACCACGCGACTCCTCACCGCTCTGCCCTCACCTTGGTCCGATCGAATTGGCCCGCCTGGGTTCGAACCAGGAGTCTCTTGGTCCAGAGCCAAGCGTGTTGCCAGTTACACCACGGGCCACCGAGACAACCGCTTCTTGCCGGCAGACGATAATAGGAACGGGCTCCGAAGCGATCAAGCGCAGGATCTTGACCTGGCAGCTCCCGAGGCGGCAACCTCATTGGGATGAGCAGCGGGTCATTCTACCCGCGCGTGCAGCCTCTGGTCCCCCACCCGGCGCTCGGCCGCCGCGCTCAGCTCATCGTTGATTCGGACCATGCGGTCGTCCGCCAGGGCTCCTTCCTCGCCGAGCTCGAGCCACGTCAGCTCGGTGAAGGTGCCCGGCTCATCCTCGCACTCCAGCAGCTCGCTCCGAATCCCCATCGCGAACAGGGACCCGCTCCACTCGGCCCACGCCCCGAGGTAGCGCTCCCTCGAGGACTCCGGCACCGACGCCGTCACGATCTGTACCTTAATGGTGCTTGCCATCGCGGCCCGTAGGCTTCTGCCGTATCCCCTCCAGCAGGGACCCAACCTCACGCAGCGAGCCCCGGTCGACAAGCCGGATCTCGATGCACCGCGGGCGCGCTTCAAGAGGAAGCCGCTGGAGAGAGGGCGCGTCCGAGACGATCAGGTCGGCCAGTCTGGCGGCGCGGGCCAGCCTCGCTCCGTCGCTCGGATGGGACTCGACGAAACCGATCGCCTCGCCGTGTACACGCCACGCGACTTCCTGGACGCGCCGCCGCACGACCTCGCTCACCGACACTACGGCGACCACCGCCGGGAGCCGCAGGCGTTCGAGCCGAGAGGTCAGGGAGTGCGGCAGGCGGGCGCGGAGAGGGAGCACCTCGCTCCACGGCGGGAGGCGCAGGCGCAGCTCATCGAGGTGATGAGGACGGGCGAGGGGGATCCAGCGCCCGAGTTGCCCGGGTCTTCCTCGAACCTTGTCCAGGGGAATGCCGCGGATCTCGGCGGCGGGGAAAAGGCCCCGCACCTCCCGCGTGAGGAGGGCGAGCAGGCCCGGTTCTTCCTCGACGACCGCGAGCCGACCTGCCTCCAGGGTCCCGATCCAGGCGCGCACACCCGCCAGGATCTCAGGGGCGGCCAGGCCGGCGGCCCGCTGCGCAAGCAAGAGTCGGCGGAGCGCCCCGGCAAGCGCGTCATCCGGCGCGACGAGCGAGCGGACGTACACCCCGCTCCCCGGCGCCGTCCGCACCAACCCGCCCCGCTGGAGCACCCGATACGCCGCCGCTACCGTGTTCCGGTGCACCCGGAGGCGGTCCGCCAGCGCCCGAAGACTCGGGAGCCGCCGCCCGGGGGGAAGCCGGCCGTCCAGGATCTCCGCTTCCAGCTGAGAGACGATCTGACGGTGAACCGGGACGGGAGCTTCGCGCCGGACCCGCATCCCTTCGGGCATGGCGTATCCTCCGATTCGACCGCTCCGGCAGCCTTTCAGGCCCACCCCGCGGCCCTCCCGCCCCCTCTCCCCCGGGCGAGCCTTTCGGGGCACCTCGCCGGCAGTATATTCCGGCCCGGTCTCAACGCCGCCTCATCGGCGGCGGCGGCCGGCGCCGGCTTTCCGCCCCGCTAGCGAGCAGCCAGGGAACGTAGCAACTCAGTTTTGGATATGAAGATACTGGTGTTGGGATGTGGACTTCAGGGCTCGGCGTGCGCCTTCGATCTGCTGGCGCAGGAGGACGTCGGGCGGGTCACGATAGCCGACATCCGGCCGGACCGAGGAGCGCCGTTCCTGCCCGACGACGAGCGCCTCCGCCGCGCCGCCGTGGACTTCTCCGACGAGGCCGCTACGCGCGCCCTCATGGCCGAGCACGACGTCGTCCTGTCGGCGGCTCCCTATTACTTCAACGGCCCGCTGGCTCGCATGGCGATCGAGTGCGGCAGCGATTTCAGCGACCTCGGCGGCAACACCCAGATCGTGTTCGAGCAGCTCGAGATGGACCCCGAGGCCCGGGCGGCCGGCTGCACGGTCATCCCGGACGTCGGCCTCGCCCCCGGGATGGTGAACGTGCTGGCGGCCGAGGGGATCCGGCGCCTCGACGAAGTCGACAGCGTGCGGATGTACGTGGGCGGGCTGCCGCAGAACCCGCAGCCGCCCTTGAACTACCAGGTGGTGTACTCCCTGGAGGGGGCACTCGACTACTACACCACCCCGTCCTGGATCATCCGCGACGGCCACCCGCAGCAGATCGATGCGCTCTCGGAGGTGGAGGAGCTGGAGTTCGGCGTACTGGGAACTCTGGAAGCCTTTCACACGGGGGGCGGCTCCTCGACCCTGCCCTGGCGCTACGAGGGACGGGTGAAACGTCTGGAGTACAAGACGCTCCGCTACCCGGGCCACGCGGAGATGATGCGAAGCATCCGCCAACTCGGGCTCCTGTCGAACGAGCCGATCTGCCTGGACGGCCGGGAGGTGGTGCCGCGCGATGTCTTCATCGCCTGTGTGACGCCTCTGCTGACGAGGCCGGAGGAGCCCGACCTCGTGGCGCTGCGCGTGATCGCGCGGGGGAAGAAGCGGGATGGACTCTCCACCCATACCTGGGATCTCCTCGACCGACGCGACGAGGAGACGGGCATCACCGCCATGATGCGGTGCACCGGCTTCACCCTGAGCATCGTCGGATTGCTTATGGGCCGCGACGTGATCGACCGGAGCGGAGTTCTCCCGCCGGACGAGTGCATCCCGGCCGACATCTACCTGCGCGAGCTCGCCGCCCGCGGGATCCACGTCTGTTACCAGGAGACCGCCACGTAGCGGGAACTCCCGCCACATGGGAGAGGAGCCCGACCCGGTCCACGCGCTCGACCGGGAGCGATCGCCTTCGCCCTACTTCCCCAGCGCCGCCAGCAGCTCCTCCGCGGAGAGGGTGTTGAGGACGTCGCCCGGCTCGAGCCACGCGCGCCGGGCTTGCTCCACCCCGTAGCGCATGAGATCCAGGTCCGCGGTGCGGTGGGCGTCCGTGCTGATGACGACGGCTACGCCGCGTCGCTTCGCCTCCATGAGCTGCGCATCGGCGAGGTCCAGCCGCTCCGGGTGGGCGTTCAGCTCTACCGCCACGTGGTGCTCCGCCGCGCACGTCAGGACCTCGTCGAGGTCGAAGGGGAACGGCTCTCGCCGCCCGATCAGCCGCCCGGTCGGGTGGGCCAGGATGTCGACCGACGGGTGGCGCAGCGCCCGGAGGATGCGTTCGGTCTGCTGCCCCACGGGCAGATCGAAGCGCGAATGCACGGAGACGACGACGATGTCGAGCCGCTCCAGCCACTCGTCCTCGAGGTCCAGCGCCCCGTCCGGAAGGATGTCGACCTCCATGCTCCGAAGGAGACGGATCCCGTCGTGCCGGGCCACGACCTCATCGATCTCGGCCCACTGCGCCTCCAACCGCTCCGCGTCGAGCCCTCCGATCATCGCCAGCGCCTTGCTGTGGTCCGTGAGCGCCAGGTACTCGTAGCCGCGGCTCGCACACGCCTCGAGCATCTCCTCGATCGAGTTCTGCCCGTCGGACCAGGTCGAGTGCATCTGGAGGTCGCCGCGGATGTCCGAGAGCTCCAGCAGGCGCGGGAGCTCGCCGCGTTCCGCCGCCTCGATCTCTCCGCGGTTTTCCCGGAGCTCGGGCGGAATCCACGGGAGCCCCGCGGCCCCGTACACCTCCTCCTCGGTCGCCCCCGCCACCATCTCCCCCTTCTGACGCGCCGAAGCGGCTTCCGCCGGCGCGGGAGGCTCGTCGGCTCCGGCGGCCGAGATGCCGCCGTCCGCCTCTTCCCGCCCCACATCCGCCTCGAGGCGGAAGACACCGTACTCGGAGATGGAGAGCCCGCGGTCGAGAGCCCGCTTCCTCAGCTCGATGTTGTGCTCCTTCGAGCCCGTGAAGTACACGAGCGCCGCCCCGTAGCTCTCCGGCGGGACGACCCTGAGGTCCACCTGCAGGCCGGAGGCGAGGCGAACGGTCCCACGCGTGCCGCCCGACATCTCCACGCGCGAGACGCGCTCGAAGCTCGTGAACCGCTCCATCACCGGCCGCGGCTCCGTCGCGATGGCCAGGATGTCGATGTCCCCGACGGTCTCCTTGCGGCGACGGTAGCTCCCGGCAACCTCGATCCGCTCCAGCCCCTCCGCACCCCGCAGGTGCTCGAGCAGCGGCTGCACGATCTGGTCGGCGGCGGCGAGGAGGAAGCGGCCGTGTCGGCTTCGGTACTCGGCGATCCCGCGAAGGATGCGCGCCTGCGTCTTCTCGCCGAACCCCTCCAGCCCTGCCACCCGTCCCGACTCGGCGACGGCCTCGAGCTCGTCCACCGTGGTGACTTCGAGCTCCGCCCACAGCTTCTTGGTGCGCTTGGGACCCACGCCGGGGAGACGGGTGATCTCGACCAGCGAGCGGGGTACCTCCTCGGCGAGCTCCTTGAGCAGCCCGAGGCGCCCCGTGCGGACCAGCTCCTCTATGTGGCGCGCCATCTCCTTCCCGATCGCCGGAAGCTCCGTCAAGTCGGCACCCTCCTCTACCAGCTTGCGCAGGGGAACGGTGTGATCCTGGATCGTGTGCACCGCGTTCCGGTAGGCGCGGATGCGGAAGGGGTTCGTCTCGCCCTTGATCTCGAGCAGGTCGGCGAACTCGGAAAGGGTGCGGGCGATCTCGATGTTCTCCACCTCAACGACCCCTCTTCACCCCGACGCGCCGTGCCCGCGGAGGAGTCGGACGAACGCATCCTCGTCGAGGACCTCGACGCCCAGCCGCCGCGCCCGGTCCAGCTTGGAGCCAGGAGCCTCCCCGGCCACCACGAAGTCGGTCTCCCTGCTGACCGAGGAGGTGACCCGCCCTCCGAGCGACTCTACAAGCGCCTTCGCCTCGCGGCGCGAGAGGCGCGAGAGCGCTCCGGTGAACACGAACTTCCGGCCTTCGAGCCCCGCGCCGGCGCCGGCCGCCGCCTCGGCAGGCTGCACGATGGTCACCAGACCGCCGAGCAGCTCGTCCAGCGCGTGCGCGTTGTGCGACTCGGCGAAAAAGGCGACGATCTGCTCGGCCATCTTCGGCCCCACGCCGCTCACGCCCTGCAGGGTCTCCTCGTCGGCGGCCCGGATCGCGTCGAAGGAGCGGAAGTGGCGCGCCAGCTCGGCGGCCACGGCGACCCCCACCTCGGGGATCCCGAGGCCGACCAGGAAGCGGGCGAGCTCGACATGGGAGGCACGCCGGATGGCCTCGACGAGGTTCTGCGCCGACTTCTCGGCGAAGCCCTCGAGCGGCAGGAGGTCTTCGACGGTGAGGCGGAAGAGGTCCGGAAGCCGTCGCACGAGATCCTTCTCGACCAGGAGCCGCGCGGTCTCCTCACCCATGCCCTCGATGTCCAGGGCGTTGCGGGAGGCGAAGTGCTGGATGCGCCCCGCGAGCTGGGCGGGGCACTCGAAGCCGTTCGGGCAGATGGTGAAGGGCCCGCGCTCGATGAGGAGCGTGCCGCAGGAGGGGCAGCGGTCCGGCATGACGAACGGCTTGAGCCGCTGTCGTCCGGGCTCCTCGATCCACTCGATCACCTGCGGGATCACGTCGCCGGCCCGCTGCACCCGCACCAGGTCGCCTTCCCGGATGTCCTTCCGCGCCAGGTCCTCGCGGTTGTGCAGGTTGGCGCGGCTCACCGTCACTCCGCCCACGACTACGGGCTCCATCAACGCGATCGGCGTCACGGCGCCGGTCCGGCCCACGCTGGGCACGATGCGGAGGACCCGCGTCGTCTCGGCGCGTGGCGGGAACTTGAAGGCGAACGCCCAGCGCGGGTGATGGGAGGTGACGCCCAGCTCCCGGCGGGCGGCGAGGTCATCGAGCTTCAGCACGATCCCATCGATCTCGTAGTCGAGGGAATCCCGTCGAGCCGCCAGCTCGGCGTGGTACGCGACCACCTCATCGACGGTGAATGCCCGCTGGCACAGCTCGTTGACGCGGAGCCCCCACGCCCGGAGCGCTTCCAGTGTCTCCCAGTGGGAGGAGAGCTCCACCCCGTGCGCAGCGAGCACATCGTACGCGTAGATGTCGAGCGGCCGGCCAGCCGTCACGCCGGGGTCGAGCTGGCGAACCGATCCGGCCGCCGCGTTCCGCGGGTTGGCGAACGGCTGCTTGCCCTCCGCGATCAGCCTGGCGTTCAAGTCGGCGAAGGGGGCCAGCCGCATCATCACCTCGCTCCGGACGGCCAGAAAGGCCGGGATCGGCCGCTCCGCTTCCCGAAGTCGGAGCGGGAGGGCCGCGATCGTGCGAATGTTCTCGGTGACTCCCTCCCCCCGCATCCCATCGCCCCGCGTGGAGGCGCGCGCCAGCATGCCTTCCTCGTACACGAGCTCAACGGAGAGCCCATCCAGCTTCGGTTCCACCGTGTACGTGACGTCCCGCTCCTGCCCGAGGCCTTTCCGCACTCGCTCGTCGAAGCGACGCACCGCTTCCACGGTCTGAGCGGAATCCAGGCTCAGCATCGGAGCGGCGTGCTCCACGGTGGGGAACTCCTCGACTGGCTCGCCGCCTACCCGCTGGGTGGGCGAGTCGGGGGTGACGAGCTCCGGGAAGCGCTCTTCCAAGTCCCGGAGCTCGGCGTAGAGGCGGTCGTACTCCGCGTCGGAGATGACCGGCGCATCCTTCACGTAGTAGAGGTAGTCGTGGCGCCGGATCTCCTCGCGCAGCTCGCGCGCGCGCGCCTCCGCCGCCTGCCGGCTCATGTACCTTCCTCCCCGTAACGAGCCGCTGGGCACGTTCCCCTCGTGAAGCGTGCGGCGCGGCTCGAACCTTTGCCTAATATTGGTGTGTTACTGGCCGGCACATCTACAACCCTTTCGACAGGAGGCGAACTTGCCCGCTACGCTCGATTTCACCCCTGATGTCGCGCAGGCCACTGAGCACATATATCCCAAGGTACGACACGCCATTCCACGATTCGAGTGGGAGATGCACGCCCCGCTCATCGCTGAGATCAACCGGCTGAAGAAGGATCGGAACGCCGTCATCCTCGGGCACAACTACATGGTGCCGGAGATCTTCCACGGAATCTCCGACCACGTGGGTGACTCCCTCGGCCTTGCACGGGCGGCGCGCGACTCCGATGCCGACGTCATCGTCTTCTGTGGGGTCCACTTCATGGCGGAGACGGCGAGCATCCTGAACCCCGATCGCACCGTCCTCATCCCGGATCTCGAGGCCGGGTGCTCCCTGTCGGAGAGCATCACGGTGGAGGACGTCCTCCTGCTCAAGGAGCGCTATCCGGGCGTGCCGGTGGTCACCTACGTCAACACTCCCGCCGCGATCAAAGCCGAGTCGGACATCTGCTGCACCTCGGCGAACGCGGTCGCCGTGGTCGAGTCCCTCGGCACCGACCGGGTGATCTTCCTGCCGGACGAGTACCTGGCGCGCAACGTGGCAGCGCAGACCGACGTCGAGGTTATCGCCTGGCGCGGACGGTGTGTCGTGCACGAGCAGTTCACAGTCGATGAGATCCGCGCCTACCGAGCCCAGTACCCCGATATCGAGGTACTGGCCCACCCGGAGTGCTCGCCCGAGGTGTGCGCGGAGGCGGACTTCGTCGGGTCTACCGGCGCGATGATGGACTATCTCGACTCGGTGCGCAGCGAGCGAGTGATCATGATTACCGAGTGCAGCATGTCGGACAACGTGCAGTCGGCCCACCCCGAGCTGGAATTCGTAAAGCCGTGCACGATCTGTCCGCACATGAAGAGGATCACGCTCGACAAGACCCTAGCCTCGCTGCAGAATCTCCAGCACGTCGTGGAGGTCCGGGAGGATGTCCGCCTTCGGGCGCTCGTCGCGCTCGAGCGCATGCTGGCGATCGGCCCGTCGCGACTAGCCGTCTGAGCGGGGCAGCGCTACCGGCTCCGTGTCTCCCGCCGCATGATGGGCCGCGTCTCCGACCGCCGCGCCACCTCCGCGAACCCCGCGGCGCGGAACGCCGAAGCGATCCCTGTCGCCGCGAAGACCGGCGGCATGGGGGGGTTCCTCGGCTCGACCGGGTAGCCTTCCAGCACCCGTCCGCCGCGATCCCGCACGTACCCGCAGGCCGCTTCGAGCAGGGCGACGGAGAGGCCGCGGCCGCGGAAGCGCTTGTCGATGAAGAGGCAGGTGACCGACCACACGGGGGTGTCGTCGATCGGCTTGAGAATTCGCGATCGGGCAAGCCTCGGGTAGCTCTCGCGGGGCGCAACGGCGCACCATCCCACGGGCTCCTCACCCGAATACGCGAGGATCCCGGGCGGATCTCCGGCCTCGACAATCGCCTTCATGGCGTGGCGGTTGGCCATGCCCTTGTTCGCCTCGTACTCGGAGTGCTCGAGCCGCCACCACATGCACCAGCACCCCCCGACGGCGCCGCGCTCTCCGAACAGCCGCTCGAAATCGGACCATCGCTCGCGGGTCAGAGGGTGAAACGCCCACTCGCTCATTCGTCCCGCCTCCAGATCGCCTCGGTCCCGGCCGGAGCGCAGCCACGGCGCGCCGGACCGCTTCGCGCGCTCGCCGAGGCCGAACGTTCCGACGCGGCCGCCGGCTTGCGGAAGTTCGCCGTATAGGCGAGGCCGCGCCCGTACGCGGCCGCGAAGGCGAAGCCCGCTCGCTCGCACTGGCGGAGCACCGCCCGCCGGCCCTGGTAGTCGGGGTCCGGCAGAATCTCGGTGATCGACAGCAGGCCGCCCGGCCGGAGGGCGGCGTGAATCTCGGCCAGGGCGGCGGCGCGGTCCGGTATCTCGCCGAGGACGGCCACCAGCACAGCCCGGTCGAACAACCCGGCAGGGAGGTCCCCCTCTCCGAGCGCCGCGTGCAGGCTCTCGACGTTCCCGATTCCCTCTTTGCGAAGCCGGTCCTCCATCCTGTTCAGCATAGCGCGCTGGACGTCCACGGCCACCACGCGACCCCCGGGCCCGACGGCGCGTGCGAGGGCGACCGTCACGCGACCGGCGCCGCACCCGGCGTCCAGCACCGTCATGCCCGCCTCCACCTGAAGTCGATCCACGATCGCTTCCGCTCCCGCCACCCGCTCCATCAACGGGTTTTCGAGCAGCCATGCGAAGCGGGCGGGGCACGGGATCGGGTGACGGCGTCGCCACCAGGCCGCGCACGCGAGGGCTCCGATGGCGAGCGCGGCCGGGAGGACCCCGCTCACCGGGCTCGCCCCGGCGGGACGATCCGCCACGCGCGCGAGGTCGACGAGCTCGGCGGCTCCGAGGCCACGCCGCAGGACGTGCGCGACCTCACGGCGTGCGGCGGCGCCTGTCCGGACGCAGCTCCAGCGCGCGCCGCCACACCGCGTCGAACATCCTCTCCGTCAGTTTCCCGGTGAAGGTGTTTTGCTGGCTCGGGTGGTACGACGCGAGCACCGTCAGGCGGCCCCCGGCCCGAACCTCGCCCCCGTGAGCGAAGCGGGGTGCCGGCGACGGGATCGCCAGCCCGCGGTCGCGTAGGATCCGGAGCACGTGCGCGTAGGCGAACGCGCCCAGGGCCACGATCACCTGTATGCCCTCCAGGAGCTCGAGCTCGCGCTCCAGGTACGGCCGGCAGGCTTCCCGCTCCGACGGTGTCGGCCGGTTTGCCGGGGGGGCGCACCGCACCGCAGCGGTGATGTACGCTCCTCGCAGGGAGAGACCGTCGCGGCGTGAGGTGGACTCGGGCTGCGTGGCCAGCTCGGCTCGGTGGAGCGCCCGGTACAGCCAGTCGCCCGAGCGATCGCCGGTGAACATGCGACCCGTGCGGTTCGCCCCATGGGCGGCCGGCGCCAGCCCGACGACGAGCAGCCAGGCGTCCGGGTCGCCGAACCCCGGCACGGGTCGCCCCCAGTACTCCTGGTCGGCGAACGCCGCCCGCTTCGTGGCCGCGACTTCCTCTCGCCACCGGACGAGCCGCGGGCAGCGACGGCACGCGATGACCTCCGTCTCGAGCACGGCGAGG
>JBHIAV010000067.1:0-12386 GCA_046758745.1 Gemmatimonadota bacterium | reverse complement strand
CCGGGAGTTCATCGAGCAGAACGCGAAGTACGTCCGCAACCTGGACGTGTAGGGGGTCCGTCCGGGCGCGCGTCGTGCCCCCTCGAATCGCCGGTCCGCCCGCCGGGCGGGCCCGGCCGCCGACTACTCGGGAAGGAGCGCGAAGGTGGCCATCGTCCGGGGCCGCGTGCGCGCGATGACGTGGGCGGCGTTGATCAGGCCGATGTGGCTGAACCCCTGGGGGTAGTTTCCGAGCAGCTCGCCCGTATCCGGATCGATCTCCTCACTGAACAGGCCCAGCGGGCTGGCATAGCGTAGAACCGACTCGAAGACCTGGACCGACCGCTCGTGGTGGCCGCACATGGCGTACGCCTGCGCGAGCTGGAAGGTGTTGACGCAGAACGTTCCCTCCTGTCCGGGGAGCCCATCCGGAGTCCGGTAGCGGTACAGCAGCCCCGACCCGGGGTGAGTGAGCTCGGCTTGGATCTGCTCGATAGTCCCGATCACCCGGGGGTCGTCGGGCGGGAGGAAGCGGACCATCGGTATGGTGAGGTTGGCCGCGTCCATCCGGTCGGTCTCGTAGTGCTGCGTGAAGGCCCCCCGTTCTTCGCTCCATCCGCGGCTCAGGATCTCCTCCCGGATCTCCTCGCGCGTAGCCCGCCAGCGGTCGACCGGGCCGCCCAGTCGGAGGTCCTCGGCGGCCCGAATCGCGCGGTCGAGCGCGACCCAACACATCATCTTGCTGAACACGTAGTGGCGCGGCCTGTCCCGCACCTCCCATGCTCCGTGGTCGGGTCGGCGCCAGTTCTCCACGACCAAGTCGGCGAGGCCTCTACAGAGCTCCCACATGCCCTCCGTCATCGGGTGCTTCCTGCGCCAAATATGCATCGCGTCCAGGACTTCACCGTACACGTCGAGCTGGATTTGATCGACGGCGGCGTTGCCGATCCGTACTGGCGCGGAGCCCCGGTATCCCTCGAGGTGCGACAGCTCCTCCTCGGGCAGGCGCAGCTCGCCCCCGACCCCGTACATGATCTGGAGATGCTCGGACTCTTTTCGACAGATCTTCTTGAGGAAATTCGTGTACAGATCGAGCTCGCGAAACTTTCCGAGGGCGTACAGACCGAAGAGCATGAAGGTGGCATCCCGAAGCCAGCTGTAGCGATAGTCCCAGTTCCGGGTGCCGCCGACTACCTCCGGCAGGGACGTGGTCGGAGAGGCGATGATGGCTCCCGTCGGGGCGTATACGAGGAGCTTCAGAACGAGAGCCGAACGCTCCACCATCGGCCGGTAGGGACCGTCGTATCCGATGTCCGCGCACCAATCCAGCCAGAACTTTCGCGTGTGCGTTAGCTTCTGCTCGCTGTGGTAGTCATCCGCGGGCCACACCTCGTCGTCGTCGTACCGGAGGACAAGCCAGACGCGGGTGCCGCGCCCGACGGTCAGCCGCGCACGCGCCTCCCCTTGCTCGTCGTCCATCTTCCACGACACCCGCTCGCTGCTCGACAGCGTGAGGGTCTCGTCCTTGCCGTTGGTGGCAAGGATGCCGTGACGGCGGCTCCGGAAGCGGGTGCTGGAGCGGGCGTAGTCGAAGCGGGGCTGGAAGCGGATCTCGACCTCCACGTCGCCGCCCACGGCTTCGACGCGGCGGTGGATCTCGTGCGGGTTGGGAAACCCCGTCTCCTCTCCTGTCAACGGCATGAAGTCGAGGAGCTGGAGGATGCCGCTGCTACCGCAGCCAAAGGTCGTCACGAGGATGTTGGTGAGATCCTCGTAGCGCTGGGTCGAGGTCTGGGAGTGGACCGGGGCCACCGACCAACACCCGCCTCGGCGGTCGTCGAGAAGAGCCGCGAAGACGCTGGGGCTGTCGAAGCGCGGGAAGCAGCACCAGTCGATGGAGCCGTCGCGCGCGACGAGCGCCGCCGTCCGCAGGTCCCCGATGAGACCGTAGTCACGCAGCGGCTTGTAGGCCATGGCGTTGTCTCTCTCTCGCGCTAGGGCAGCCCGGCGCAGCTTACGGATCGGCCCGCCTGCCAAGAAAGTATGGCCGACAAAGCACCGAAGGAACACCGCAAGTCGATGCTCGGCATGGCCCCCTTCCACCTTCGGTGACCACCGGCCCCGCGAGGTGGCGCGGCGCGCCCGTCTATGCCTCTCCTGAAAGCGCTGCCTTGACTTAGACGACGGTATGGCAGAAATTGTGCCGCTAACCAAACGCCGCTAACAAAACCGAGCAGTTGCACCGGCCCCCGCCCAGGGTCGCGTTGTGCACGGCGCCGCCGCCTGGCGCCGTTTCTCGGTAACCTGCGAGGCTCATAGCTCGTTGGGAGAAGGCTCGTGCATCGAGCGCGGGTGAATGCCAGGCAGGAGATGAAGCCATGCAAATTGAAAGACAAGACTCCGGATCCATCCGTCTGATCTCGGGCGCGCTTGCGCTTGCGTTCCTGATTGCGGCACCGCCCGGCGCCCTGGCCCAGGAGCAGGTGGGGGCCATCGCCGGCTCGGTCACCGACGTCACCGGCGCCCGGCTCGGCTTCGCGCAGGTCACGATCGAGGGCACACGCCTCGGGACGATCTCCGACGCGAACGGTGCCTATCGCATCGAGGAGGTGCCGGCCGGGACGCACACCGTGGTGGCCCGCCTCATCGGGTACAGGAGGGGCACCGCGTCGGTGACCGTAGCGGCCGGCGCCACGGCGACGCAGAACTTCGCCCTCGACCTCGACCAGCTCGACCTGGAGACGATCGTGGTGACCGGCACCCGAACTCCGGAGCGGAAGCTGGAGTCGAGCACGGCGATCAGCACCGTCAACTCGCAGGAGATTCAGGCGCGGGCTCCGCGCAGCACGGCGGATCTGCTCAAGGTCGTGCCCGGCTTCTACGTGGAGAGCTCGGGCGGCGAGGTCGGGGGCAACCTGTTCGCTCGCGGGCTCCCGGCGGACGGCTCCTTCCGTTACGTGGCGCTGATGGAGGACGGGATGCCCGTATACTCCTCCACCGAGCTCTTCTTCGTCAACGCCGACATCTTCGTGCGGGTCGACGACAACATCGACCGGTTGGAGGCGGTGCGGGGCGGGAACTCCGCGCTCTTCGGGAGCAACGCACCCGGCGGCGTGGTCAACTACATCAGCAAGACGGGCGGCCCCGAGATCGGCGGGACAATGGGCGCGCAGATCGGGACCGGCGGGCTCAACCGGTACGACCTCAACATCAACGGCCCTCTCGGGCCGGACTGGCTCTTCAACATCGGCGGCTTCTACCGCTTCGACGACGGGGTGCGGGACCCGGACTTCCCCGCCTCGACCGGCGGACAGATCAAGGCCAACATCACACGCTCCTTCGAGAACGGGTACTTTCGGTTGTACGGCAAGTACCTGAACGACCGCAACATCTTCTTCCTCCCGGTGCCCATCCAGGGCGAGTTCGATGCGGACGGGGAGATCGAAGGCATAGACTTCGTGACGGGCTTCGAGCGCGAGGGGACCCTGACGAGCCGGGAGGGGATCGACAAGCGGGTGCCGCTCCCGCGGAACAACGGCGACTTGCTCCTCCCGCTGGATGACGGGCAGAAGCAGGTCGGTGGGTCCGTGATGGCGGAGTTCGGGCTCACGCTCCCCGGCGAAGTGGAGATCCAGAACAAGCTCCGCTTCATGGACATCGACCACACGTGGAACGCGATGGTTCCGTTCGACCTGGTGGACGCGAACGAGTTGGCGCAGGAATTTGTGGATGACACTCCGGGCGGGGCCGGCTTCCGGCTGACCTGCGTGGAGGGAGGCGCGACGTTCGGCGCTGCCGGCTGCCCGAACCCGAACGGCCTGGCTCTCAAGGCCGGCGAGTGGCACGTGGCGAAGCCGCTCAGCGACGTGGCGAACCAGTTCCAGGTCACCAAGCGTGCCATCGCCGGCAACACGACCCACAACCTCGCGGTGGGCAGCTACTTCTCGCACTACACGGCGGGCAACACCTGGTTCTTCAACGACATCCTGACGAACGTGGTGGACCGGCCCAACTTCCTCGATCTGGAGGTCCTCGACGCGGGGGGCAGCGTCATCCGGCAGGTCACCAACAACGGCTTCCGCCGCTATCTGCCGTTCTTCGTTAACGGGACCTCGAACGCCACGATCGCCGCCTTCTTCGGAGGCGACCAGATCCAGATCAACGACCGGTGGCGGATTGACATCGGCGGCCGCTTCGAGCACGACGAGTTCGAGCAGAACGTCGAGGAGACGGAAGCATTCGACCTGGGTGGGCCATCGGATGCGGACGGATTTATCGAAGCAGACACGCTGGTAAACGGGGTCAACTTCGGCACCGGCGAGTTCGAGCGGATCAACGTCGACTTCGACGAGTGGGCCGCCTCGCTCGGCATCAACTACTCGCTCAACGAGAACGTCTCGCTGTACGCGCGCGGGAGCCGCGGGTACAAGATGCCGATCCTCGACAATTTCCTCTTCTCGGGCACCGACCGGGAGGCCGAGGGCTTCCCCGACGAGGCGGAGGAGCTGTGGCAGGCGGAGGGCGGCGTGAAGGTCGGGACGCCGAAGCTCGGCCTCTCCGCCGTCGTCTACTGGCTGCTCATCAAGGACTTCCCGAGCCAGGACGCGCGCGTGGATCCGGTGACGGGGGAGACGGAGGTCGTGACCGTGTTCGTCGGCGAGGCGCGCACCATCGGCGGGGAGCTCGAGGTGGTGGCGCAGCCGTCGCCGTACTTCCGGATCAACGCGATCGCCACCGTGCAGGACCCGGAGCTCACTGACTTCGTCGAGGTCGTCGACGATGTTGAGGAGGTCCGCGACGGCAACCGGGTCCGCCGCATCCCGCGGGTGCTGTGGGACGTCACCGGCACCGTCATGTACGAGGGCTTCCGCCTGCGGGCCGGCTGGAACTTCATCGGGCACCGTTTCTCGAACAACTCGAACACGATCGACCTTCCCGAGTTCGGCGTGGTGAGCGCGGGCGCTTCCCTGAACGTGGGGTCGGGGCTCACGCTCACGGCGAACGTCTCGAACCTGCTGGACAGCGAGGGTCTGACGGAGGGGAACCCGCGGCTCGACGAGTCCTTGGGTGGGCTGGCCGACATCTTCCTGGCACGGCCCGTGCTCCCGCGGCGCCTTGTGCTCGGGCTCCGGAAGGATTTCTAGGTCTTGGTCCTGCCGACGCGGCCCGCGGCGGCGCGTCGGCTCGATCATGGGAAGTGAGTCGCCGGGCCCTCGGGCCCGGCGAACTCTTTTAGTTCAGCCGCTTCTCCGACTCGGCGTCGAAGAGATGAAGCCGCTCGCGGTGGAAGCGGAGCCCCACCACGTCGTCCACCACCGCCTTCGTCTCCGGCGGGACGACGGCGCGCACCTGCGGCCCGCTGCGGTCTGCGCCGAGCTGGAGGTGGACGAGGAGCTCGCTCCCGAGCGGCTCCACAACGTCCACCCGCGCCTGCATGTCCCCTTCGCCCGGCGGCACGAAGGTGATGTCGTGCGGCCGCACGCCCAGGGTGACCTCCCGGCCGGCCGACCTCTGCCACTCCGCGGGCCCGAGCGGCAGGACGAGGGAGCCCCCGATCAGCCGCTTCGCTCCCCCTTCCTCACGCAGCTCGCAGGAGAAGAAGTTCATGGCGGGGGAGCCCACGAACCCGGCCACGAAGACGTTGGCGGGCCGGCGGTACACCTCCATGGGCGGGGCGACCTGCTGGAAGACTCCCTCGAACATCACGGCCACCCGGCTCCCGAGCGTCATCGCCTCCTCTTGATCATGCGTCACGTACAGCATGGTGGCGCCGAGCCGCCGGTGCAGGCGGCTCAGCTCCGCCCGTGTCTGGACCCGGAGCTTGGCGTCGAGGTTGGAGAGGGGCTCATCGAACAGGAAGGCGGCGGGCTCGCGCACGATCGCCCGGCCGAGCGCCACGCGCTGCCGCTGTCCACCGGAGAGCTGTCCCGGCTTGCGATCGAGTAGCCGCTCGAGGCCCAGGACCTTGGCGGCGAACACCACCCGCTCGTCGATCATGCCCCGGCCCGCCCGGCGCATCCGGAGGCCGAACGCCAGGTTGTCGCGCACGCTCATGTGAGGGTAGAGCGCGTAGCTCTGAAACACCATCGCCACGTCGCGCTCCTGGGGCGGGACGGCCGTGACATCGCGCTCGCCGATGAAGATTCGGCCGGAGGTCGGCGTCTCGAGCCCGGCGACCATGCGCATGGCCGTGCTCTTGCCGCACCCGGAGGGGCCGACGAGCACCATGAGCTCGGCTTCGGCGATCTCCAGCTCCAACCCCCGGGCGGCGATGTGCCCGTTCGGGTAGGTCTTGTGAACGTCCTCGAAGCGTATGGAAGCCATGCGACCTTCCTAGTACACGATTTGTGGCCGAGCCCGCGCACACGCCGGCCGAGGCCCCGCACACGCCGGCCGAGGCCCCGCACGCGCCGGCCGAGGCCCCGCACGCGCCCCCGCACGGGCCGACCGCACGCGCGCCCCCGCACGGGCCGACCGCGCACGCGCCCCCGCACGGCGGCGCCGACACCTTCCCGAATCGCCCGCGGCGCCGCTCATCCCTTCACCGCACCCGCCGTGAGCCCCTGTACGATCCGCCGCTGGAAGGCGAGAACGAGGAGTGCTACCGGAGCCGTGGCCACCACGGCCGCCGCCAGAATCTGTCCCCACGGTACCTGATACTGGCCGCGGAAGAGGGCAATCGCCACCGGAACGGTTTGCCGCTCAGGTCCCAGGGTGAACGAGAGGGCGAAGAGGAACTCGTTCCAGCTGTACACGAAGGTGAGGATCGCGGTGGTCGCCAGCCCCGGAAGGGCCAGGGGCAGGATGATCTCACGGAACGCGCGCAGGCGACTCGCCCCATCCACCATGGCGGCCTCCTCGAGCTCGGCCGGGAGCTGTCGGAAGAAGCCGACCAGCAGCCACACGGTGAGCGGCATGGCGAAGGTGAGGTACGGGAGGATGAGTCCCGGATAGCTGTTGATGAGTCGGAGCTCGCGCAGCACGAGATAGAGGGGCGAGACGACCGAGATCTGGGGGAACATCGTTACCGCGAGGATGAAGCCGAGGACCGGTCCTTTCCAACGGAAGTGTAGCCGGGCGAGCGCGTACGCGCACAGGGCGCCGACCGCGACGCAGAACGCGGTCGTGGTTCCCGCCACGACGAGGGAGTTGCGGATGGGTACCCAGAAGTTCCGCTCGTCGAACAGAGCGCGGTAGTGATCCAACACCAGGTCGCCGGGCCACAGCGAGGGGTTCTCGAACAGCCTTGCCTCCGGCGTGAGGGAGGAGACGATGGCCCAGTAGAAGGGGAACGCCGTCCCCGCGACGAGGAGGACAACCACCGCGACCGGACCCCACTTCCGCCAGCCGCTCACCGATCCTCCCGCCGGGGGCTGTCGTCAATGGCGGGCCCATGCGTCCCTTTCATCGCCTCGCCCCCAGGAGATCGGCGCCCAGCAGCCGAATGTACAGCATGGCGAGCCCGAAGGTGACGAGGAATACGATGACCGAAAGCGCGGAGCCGTAACCGAAACGGAGGTTCTGCAGGAGCGCGTTGAAGGTGTAGAGGGCGATCGGCTCCGTCGACGTTCCCGGACCTCCTCCCGTCAGGACGTAGATGAGATCGAACACGCGGAACGCGTCGAGCGTCCGGAAGATGAGCGCCACCAGGATCGCCGGCTTGAGCAGCGGGAGGGTGACGTGCCGGAACTGCTGCCACGCCGTCGCCCCGTCGATGCGGGCCGCCTCGTACAGAGAGGCGTCGATGTTCTGCAGCCCCGCCAGGAGCAGAAGCGCCACGAACGGCGTCATCTTCCACACGTCGGCGAGGATGACCGGCACCCATGCCGCCGCGTAGTGGATGAACCACACGAAAGGTTGATCCATCAGGCCGGCGCCGCGGAGGACCGCGTTCACGATCCCCGCCTCACTCTCGAACATGAAGCGCCACAGGAGGGCGGCCACCACGGTCGGGATGGCCCACGGCACGAGGACGGCCGCGCGCACCAGTCCGCGGCCGCGATATGCCCGATTGAGGGCGAGTGCCAGCACGAGACCGATCACCAGCTCGAGCCCCACGCTGAAGAGAGTGAAGACGAGGGTGTGCCACAGAGCCCCCCAGAAGCGGGCGTCTCCGAGAGCCTCGACGTAGTTGCCGAGCCCGATGAGGGGGCGACCGCGCCATGGCATGCGCAGATCGTGGACGTGGAGCGATTCCCAGACAGTCCACAGCAGGGGGAAGAGGGCGATCAGCAGGATGGTTCCGAGGGCCGGGAGGACGAACGCCCACGCCAGCCTCGCCTCGCGGACCTCCATCCCCGCCGGCCCGCTAGCCGGTCTGGCCGATCCGCTCACGCTCCATCAGTCCGACCTTTGCCAGTAGCTCTCGCATTTCGCGCGCGGCCTCACGGAGCGCCTCGTCCGGTTCCTGCTGGCCGGTGAGCGCTCGGTGCAGCCGGATTTGAAGGATCTCCGAGAGCTGCGTGTACACCGGCGTCACCGGCCGCGGAGTCGCGCGCTCGACGATCGCTCGGGCCTGCGCCGGGGAAATGGGGAGGGCCTCTGCGAGGGCCGGCCGGTCATACAGCGCGGGACGCGTCGGATACTGTCCGGCCACCCGCGCGCGCTCGAGCATCTGCTCCGGGCGGGTCAGGTACTCGATCAGCAGCCACGCCGCCTCGGGGTGCTCCGTGTTCGCGTTGATCGCGAGCTGCGACCCGCCGAGCGCCGCCGTCGCTCGGCCGCCCGGCGCCGCGGGCATGGGCGCGACGGCGAAGCGGCCCGCCACGCGTGACTTGGCGCTGTCCTGCATGAGGGCGTATGCGTACGGCCAGTTGCGCATGAACGCGGCCTGACCGTTCTGGAATCCGAACCGCGTCTGCTCCTCCTGCCACGTGAGAGTCGTCCGGGGCACGACTTCATCCCGGTAGATGGCGTCCCGCATGAAGCGGAGCGCCCGCACCGCCGCCTCCGAGTCCACCGTCACCCTGCCTTCGGGATCCATGATGGAGCCGCCGAAGCCGCCCGCGACCTCGAGGAAGACCGTGACCAGCCCCTCGTACCGCGCTCCCTGCCAGAGGACGCCGTACGGCAGGCCGTGCTCGCGCCGGGCACGGGCCGCTTTTCGCGAGAGCTCTTCGAATGTGACGGGCGGTGCGTCCATGAGGTCGGTCCGCCAGTACAGCATGCCGACATCCACGAACCACGGGAGAGCGTACAGCTTTCCGTCCCCCCACCGGTTGGCCTCGATGGTGGGTGGGAAGAAGCTCTCCACCTCGGGACCGAAGCGGTCGAGAGGGAGGATCCAGCCGGCCGCGGCGAACTCCGGCGTCCAGATCACATCGAGCTGCAGGATGTCGGGGTCGCTCGCCCCGGCGTTCAGCCACTGCACGTACAGCTGGTGCCGCTGGTCCGCGGCGTCCGGTGTCGCGCGCTGCACGACCCGGATGCCCGGTTGCTCCTTCGAGAAGCGCGCGAGCTGTCGCCTGAGCACCTCCGCTTCGGCGCCGACCGCGCTCCCCGGGAAGGTGATCACCGCTTCGCCGGGCGAGGGAGCGGCTCCGCATCCGGAGAGCCCGATGGCGATGAGGATGGGTGCCCAGACCGCCAGGCCGGTGCGGGCCGATGAGCGCAGGTGGATCGTGACTCGCGGGATCGCCGTCAAGCGCCCTCCGCCGCCGGTGTTCAGCGGAGACCCGGACGCCGAGCGCGCTCCGGGCGTGGCCAAGAGGGTAACACGCACCGCCATCGGGCACCAGCAATCCCGGAGGAGCCCCCCGCGCCGCTCTTGGCGCTCCGGAAGGGCCACCCCGGAGGCGCGGCTCGCGCGTCCGCGGGCGCGCACGCGCGATGGCACTCCGCTGGCGTGGCCCGGATGCCTGTCCTATTCTCTCGCCGTCAACGCTCTACAAACCCTCATCGAAACGGCGATGGAGACCAGGAGGCCGACGATCCCCGCCGCTGAGGAGATTCTCGGCGGCTACTTTCCGGTGCTCGACCACGGCTTCGTGGCGCTCGTCGACTACATGGGCTCGGATGAGAGCATCGAGCGAGCGGCCCGTGTCAGCTACGGGTACGGGACCCGTCCGCGCAGCCAGACGCGCGGGCTCATCCGCTACCTGCGACGACACCGGCACACCACCCCGAGCGAGATGGTCGAGATCAAGCTCCACTGCGCGATGCCGATCTTCGTCGCGCGGCAGTGGATCCGGCATCGCACGGCCTGTCTCGCCGAGGGTGCCGAGGTGTACTTCGACCTTCCAGGCGGGATCAAGCGGCGCGGAAACCAGCTCTACAAGCTCAAGATCGAGGACATCTGGAAGCGCTTCCAGCCAACGCGGAATCGACATCGACCGGACAAGCAGCGGAATCCTTTCTTCCGTCGAGATCGCGTCCGGAGGATGCGGCTCCGGCAGGTGAACGAGGACACCCTCGCCATCCGGCACACCCGTGTGGTCGACGTCTATCGCAACGGGCCGAAGCCCGTCTTCCGCATGATCTTGAGCGATGGCAAGCGAATCGAGGCGACGGCGGATCACCGGTTTCTGTTCGCCGACGGATGGAAGACGCTCAGGGCGGCGACGGGCCTGTGCGAGAAAGGTGGGAGAGCGGTCTGGCGCTCTGGGGAGAACTACCTGTACGTGAACGGCGTTGAGGTGGAGCTTCCGAGTCGTTATCGCGATCGCGAATGGCTCGACACGCAGTACAACGCGCTGGGGCGCACCGCCGCGGAGATCGCGGAGGAATGCGGTTGCACTGAGCACACCATCCGCAAGTGGATTCGGAGACACACCCTCCAGGGCCGGAACGATCGGGGGAGATTCCGGCCCGGACACACGCCGTGGAACAAGGGGACGACGTACGTTCTCGGTCCGCGGGAGCTGAGCGCCGAATGGCGTGCAGCGAACCGCAGGGCGCGGAGTGGAAGCGCTTCCAACTTCTGGAAGGGGGGGATCAGCGACAGGCGAGACTCGATCGGCCGGTGGACCACGCAGATCGCGCTCAAGATCCACCGGAGAAACGACTGGACATGCCAGCTCTGCCATAGGCGGGCCACCGAGCTGCACTGCCATCATGTCGTGCCGGTATGGGCGGACGCGAGTCTTGCTGGCGCGGAGTCCAACCTGACGACGCTCTGCGGGCCGTGTCACCGGAGAATCCAGGGCCGGGAGCTAGTGTTCGTCGAACGATTGGGCGGACGGCCAGTGAGAGCCGAGTGGGTTAAGAGGCCCGCAGTTCCCCGGAACAAGCTCACGCGGGCCAAGCTGGTACGGATCGAGAGGTTCGAGTTCGTGGGGCACAAAGAGACCTACGACCTCGAGGTGGAGGGTCCGTTCCACAACTTGATCGCTAACGGAATCGTCACTCACAATTCAGTAAACGAGTACAGCGGGCGGTACAGCCTGATGCCCCTCCTCTTCTACAAGCCTGAATTCGAGAACTTCGCCCTACAGAGCACCGCGAGCCGCCAGGGGCGGGAGGCGGCGGCGTCCAGGGAGACGTACGTGCGGGCGATCGAGAGGTGGGAGACGACCCGCGGGCAGGCGTCGGAGACGTACGGCTGGCTGGTGGGCCAGGATGTCGCGCGTGAGCTCGCCCGCATCGATCTTCCGCTCTCGACCTATACCCAATGGTACTGGAAGATCGACCTTCACAACCTCTTCCATTTCCTCACCCTTCGCGTCGACCCGCACGCCCAGTGGGAGATCCGGGAGTACGGTCGGGTGATCGCGGGCATCCTGAAGCGGGTGGCTCCCCTCAGCTACGAGGCGTGGCTGGACTACGAGGTGGCCGGGACGCACCTGAGCCACGCCGAGGTGGAGGTGCTCCGTCACCTGCTCGAGGTGGCGGAGGGCGGATTGCGGCCTCGCGTCGGGGCCGAGGCGCTCTCCGCCGAGCGCCTCGCCGCCTTCGGGCTCTCCGGCCGCGAGGTACGGGAGCTGCTCGCCAAGCTCCAGCCGGCCGAGCGCCCCGATTTCGACCTCGATCTGGGTCAGATGCGCCCGCCCGAGGAGTTCGAGGCCCGTATGCGCGAGGCGGTGCCGGGCGATTTCGAATAAGTCGGCCCGCGGTGCCGGACGATTTCGAGCAACTCGGCCCGCGGCCGTGGGCGCCAGCCGAGACCTCGCGCGCCGTGGTAGCAGGCCGGCGAACAGCTCGCGCGCCGTGGTCGCGGGCGGCGGAACAGCTCGCGCGCCGTGGGCGCAGGCCGGCGAACAGCTCGCATCCCAGCGCCAGGGATACGGATGGCACATTCGCGAAGTCGGGCGGTAGTAGTCGAGCGAGGCTGTTCCCGGCACCCCGCTGAATGCGCGATGCACGCCACCGCGACCCCTCGCGTCTGCGCGGGCGGGTCCGGCTGAGGTCGCGCCGTTTTGGGCAGCGAAGCCGGAACCCAACGGGAGGTTGGAGCGTATGCGTCACCGGCG
>JBHIAV010000066.1:0-12472 GCA_046758745.1 Gemmatimonadota bacterium | reverse complement strand
CCGCGAAGATCCATGAGCTGCGGGATGAACTGCTCGGCAGGCAGGCACCCCAGGCGCTTGTACTCCGGGGGCACGATGACGTGAAAACTGCGCACCGGCTCGGCGATCAGACCCTGCTCCTTCAACCGGCGCAACTGAGCTCGAACGGAGGCGGGCTCACCCTCGACAGTTGCGATTGCCTCTTGGGTAGTGAAGTGATAGCGTCCGTTCGCGGCCAGGTCGCGGATGTAGTCGCGTGCGCGCATGCGATACAGTTCTCCTCTAATGTAACGTTCGGTGTAACTTTGGCCAAGAATCGTCTCGGTACCCAACCTGCCGGTCCAGAGATACGATTCTCTGCAAAAATAACGTGTATCGTAACTTTCGCCAAGAATTGTCTTCAGTCCGGGACCGCTCGGGATTCGAGGCGCTCATGCCCGCCATATGGGCCGCTTCGTTCTTGTTCCCTCCTCATATCCGAAGCTCCCTGCTCCGGCCGGGCCCTGAGAGAGCCCGAGCGGAGCGGCTGTCGCAACGGTGCGTTCGAGAAGAGCGACGAGCCGGGAGTTCAGACCGGGGAACCAGTGTCTACAAGGTGTCTACTGAGCCCGGTGGAGCCCGACATCCTGCAACCTGAGCCCGATCAACATGTCGCCGAATCCCCTAAATCGCAGCAAGTTGGCGGAATCCGGCGGTACTTGTCTCTGCCTGATAAGCGTGAGGTCGGTGGTGCCGCTCCACCCGCTAACGCGGGCTCGCGGGGCTGGACAACGCCGCAAATCCACCCGGGCCCATGGTTCCCGACTCGGTGGGGCCACGCGGGGAAACGGCGTCCCCTACGCCTCTTCCTCGCGCTTTGCTTCTTCGAGTACCACGCCCCATTCAGGACCGAGGTCTAGCTCGCCGACCCACCGCTCGATATAGCCACGGTCGAGCTCGCGCCCACGCTGAAGGAGAATCGCCAGGGCGTCGCGGAGCTGGAGTTCCGAAGCACCTTTCTGAGCCCACTCCAGCTTCGCGACGATCAGGTCCTCGGGCGTTGCGATGGGCAGCTCCAGACCCATGAGCTCCACCGATCGCCGGCGCTCGAACTCCCTCCGGCTGAAGGGGCGATCCTTGCGGACGATCCAGTCCACTTTCCACCCTGATTCGGGGTCGATCGCGTTGAACTGGCTCTGTCGACGCAGCGCTTCGCGCGCGGCCTCGTGGCTCACGTAGAGCCCCTCGGCATCCAGCCGTCGCAGCAGTCGCTCGATCTCCCCGGGCGAAACGGCGATCACGACGTCGATGTCCCGCGTGGCTCGGGGCTCCGCGTAGTAGGCGACCGCGATCGAGCCCGTCAGCATGTAGGGAATCCCGGTGTCGCCGACAATCGCGACGACGCGGCGGAGGAACGTCTCGAGCGTCACCCGGTCGGGTCCAGCCAGACCCCGTACGCCTCGGCGATGAAGCGCGCGACGAGCTCCCTCTCCGAGGCCTCGGGGTGACGTGAGCGGAGGCCCGCCAGGCGGAGGCCGCGGGTCGAGTCGCTCATCTCGAGCGCCGCGCGGACGCGGGCTTCCGGATCCAGCTTGCTCAGAGCCGATCGCTGCGCCTGGAGAGCATCCGCCGTCGTGTCGAGGGGTCGAAACCTCATACAAGTAAACCTAGCGAGCACCGGCTGGACGAGCGACGTGGCTGCACACACGGCGCCGCGGCGTGCTCAGGTCCCCCGGCTCCTCTCCCACGGCTCTCCCGCGGCGACCGGCTCGATGAGGAACCGTACTCCCTGATTGTCCGAGGCGCTCAGCCACAGCAGGCGTTCGAAGACGCGCCCCGCCTCGCGCCCGGCCCGGTGACGCCGCGTCACGGCTCCCCTCCCTCCCTCGAGCAGATCCGCTTGGCCGCCGCCTGCTTCGCGCTCGACAGGTAGCCGGGCTTCAGGTCCAGGAGGTTGGCGATCTTGCGGGTGAGGTATTGCTCCCGCTTCGCGATCTCCCCATCCGCCAACACTAGCCCCCACATGACCTCGGCCAGGACCATCTTCTGCCCGAGGTCGTAGTTCTGCCGCAGGATGGACGTGAAACGGTAGTAGTCCACGGCCTCCCGGCGCGCCGTCTCTGCCAGTTCGAGCAGCCGCCGCCCTGACTCCGGGGCGAGGCCGAAGTGGCGCTCCAGAACAGCCTCCAGGTGCGCCCGCTCCTGCTCCGAGAACTCCCCGTCGGCGTACGCGACCTCGAGGAGGAGGGCGCAGGCCGCCACGGGCATGGGATCCGTCTCGGGGCTGTGGTCCGCGGGGGCTTCCGGTGGCTCCCCCGGCCGAGCGCCGAAGAGGCTCTTGATCGCGTCGAGGAACATGGCGCCAGCGGGTGCGGGGGATCGGCTGGCTCGGGAGAGGGAATCTGCTGAGTCACCGCATCGGACGCAACGGGCCGGCGGCGCCGGCAGCTGCGTTGTGTAACCGGCGCCGAAGCCCGTCGCTCGCAGGCTCCGGGCCCGACCCCTAGCTTCATGGCCAGGGACTCGGCCCGGACCGCTCCGGAGGCGCGGCGATCGACCTTTCCGACCCCGCGGACGCCGGAGTGCCCGGTCAGCCGTCCATCGGGAGTGCACTGCCGTCATGAACGACCTGCCAGACTTCCAGCGCCGCAAGGGCGCGTCGGACAAGATCGACCTCGGCTCGGTCGACGTCGACCGGATCCGCCAGCTGATGCGCTGGGGGCTCTGGGTACTGGGGCTGATCCTGGTGTGGGCGGGGCTGAACTGGTCGCGGGGGTTCTACACCGACTGGCTCTGGTTCCGCGAGCTCGGGTACGAGGCGGTGCTGGTCGAGATCGTGACGACCCGGGTCGTCCTCTTTGCGCTCGCGGTCGTCCTCTTCCTGGGCTTGGGGTTCCTCGGCCTGCGTGGCGTGGGCCGCTCCAGCGACCGGCCGCCGCTGCCTGACGCCCCGCTCGAGGTGCTGGACTACCACTTCCTCCACAAGTTCCTGGTCCGGGGCGTGGCCGCGGTCGTCCTCCTGGCCGCCGTCCTCCTGGGCCTGTACGCCGCGTCGGAGTGGGAAACGGTGCTGCTCGCCCTGAACGCCGTCCCGTTCGGCGAGTCGGACCCGATCTTCGGCCGGGACTTCTCCTTTTACATCTTCACGCTTCCGGCCCTGCGCTTGGCACACGGCTGGCTCCTGGCGGCGGTCGTGGGCCTCGGGGTGATCCTCGTAGGCTTCCACTACGTGACCGGCAACCTTCGGGGCGATCCGGCGTGGCTCGAGGCCGGAGTGCGGAAGCGGCTGGCGGCCCTGGGCGCGGCGACCTTCCTGCTCATCGCGGTCGGACACTGGCTGGGGCGCTACGAGCTGCTGTTTTCGCCCACCGGGACGGTGTTCGGCGTCGGCTACACCGACGACCACGTGCACCTGCCGGGCCGCACGCTGCTGGCCGCCGTCGCGGCGGCGACCGCCGGGTTCGTGTTCGTCGGCGGCGTCTTCTCCCGCGAACGCCGGTGGATCTTGTGGCCCGTGGTCGGCTGGTCCGCCGCGTGGATCCTGGTGGGGATCGTCGCGCCCGTGGCGGTCCAGCGGCTGCGCGTCGAGCCGAGCGAGCTGGCGCTGGAGCGGGAGTACCTGGCCAGCAACATCGAGTTCACGCGCCGCGCCTTCGGGCTCGAAGGCCTGACGTCGCGCGACCATCCGGCCCGCGGCGCGATCGAGGGGGAGACGGTCGCCGGCAACCGCGGGACGATCCGGAACATCCGGCTCTGGGACGAGGGCCCGCTGCTCCAGAGCTACAATCAGATCCAGTTCTTCCGCCTCTACTACGACTTCCTGGCCGTGCACACCGACCGCTACACGGTGGACGGCGAGCTGCGACAGGTGATGCTCGCCACACGCGAGCTGTCGGCCGGAAAGCTCCCGGCCGAGGCGCAGCGCTGGGTGAACCGGCGCCTCCAGTTCACCCACGGCTACGGGGTGGCGATGAGCCCCGTGACCGAGGTCCAGGCCGGCGGGCGACCCGCCTTCCTGATCCGCGACGTCCCGCCGGTCGGCCGGATCCCGCTCGAGCGTCCCGAGATCTACTACGGCCTCCGGAGCCTGGACTTCGTGATCGCGCGCACGGGGATGCAGGAGTTCAACTACCCGGGGCCGGAGGGACCCGAGTACATCCGCTACGAGGGGGGCGGCGGTGTGCGGGTGAGCTCGCTCTTCCGACGGCTGCTGTACGCCTGGCAGTTCGGCGACCTGAACATCCTGATCACCGGCGAGGTGGGGCCGGAGAGCCGCATCCAGTACCGCCGGACGGTGGCCGAGCGCGTGGGCACGATCGCCCCGTTTCTGATGCGGGACCGCGAGGCGTACGCCGTGGTCGCCGACGGCCGGGTGTCCTGGATCCAGGACACCTACACGGTCACGCGCCGCTACCCCTACGCGACGAGGTGGAACCGCCGGTTCAACTACATCCGGAACAGCGTGAAGGCGGTCGTGGATGCCTACGAAGGGAGCGTGGACTTCTACGTCTTCGATCCCAACGACCCGCTTGTCCGCACCTACCAGGCCATCTTCCCCGGGCTCTTCAAGCCGCGGGAGGCGATGCCGGAGCATCTGCGCGCGCACGTCCGGGTGCCCCTGGACCTGTTCAGCGTGCAGACGCAGATGCTGCTCCAGTACCACATGCGGGACCCGGTCGTCTTCTACAACAAGGAGGACCAGTGGGACGTGCCGGTCCAGACCTCCTTCGGGAGCTCGGCACCCCTCCGGTCCTACTACATCGTGGCCCGGCTGCCGGGCGAGGAGGCCGAGGAGTTCCTGCTGATCCAGCCGTTCACGCCCGACAACCGGCATAACCTGGTGGGGTGGATGGCGGCCCGGAACGATGGCGAGCACTACGGCGAGCGGATCCTGTTCCGGTTCCCGACGGGGCGGCACGTGGACGGCCCCAACCAGATCGAGGCGCGGATCGACAACGACGCGGTGATCTCCGAGCAGTTCACGCTGTGGGGTCAGGTGGGCTCGGAAGTGATGCGGGGGATCCTGCTGGTCATCCCGATGGGGGACGCCATCCTCTACGCGGAGCCGGTCTTCCTGAAGCCGGAGACCCTGGAGTTCCCGGAGCTCCGTCGCATCATCCTGGCCGACACCCGTCAGGTGGTCATGCACCAGACGCTCGACGCCTCCGTCGCCGCGCTGATCGGGGAGCTGCCCGCGGTCGCGCCGGTCGCCGAGGCCGCCGTGCCGGGGCCGGAGGCGGCCGCAGCCCGGGCGGACCCGGAGCTCGTGGACCAGGTCCGCGAGGAGCTCCGCGCGACGATCCGGAGGCTAGAGGCACTGCTGGATCGGCTGGAGGGGGGCGGTGGGTGAGGTGCCTGGCGGGCGCGACTTCTACGTGCCCCCAGACGTGGTTCTCGAGGAAGAGGCCGCAAGCCCCCGGGGGGGACATTTCAACCTCATCCACCGGGGGGATACGGCCGTCCGGGCCGACGTCTAGCAGTCTCAACAAACGCGGGGCGAGACGTGCGCCAGTACCGCGGCTCCCTTCGAAACAGGAGGCTACTATGGCCCAGATCCGGGTCTTCACGACCCCCACGTGTCCCTACTGCAAGCAAGCGAAGGCTTGGCTTAGGGGAAACGGGTGCGAATTCGAAGAACTTGACATCACGAAAGACGTGGAACACCTACGGGAGTGGCGGACGATCTCCGGTGGTGTCGGCGTCCCCGTGATCGCGCATGGAAAAGACCTGGTGATCGGGTTCAGCCCCGCGCGTCTACAGGAGCTGGTCGACTGCTGCCGCCAAACCACGGCGGTGCCCGCCGCGGCGCTGCCCGACACCGAGGCGCCGGACCCAGGCTAGCCTCGGTCCTTCCGCTGACGCAGGTCTGTTCGTCGCGCGTGGGCCGACTTGAACCTACTTGATCGTCAGGGCCTCTGGTTAGCGGCTTTGTCGCGCTGCCCTCACCGCGGGCCGGAACCGTCCCCCGGGGAAGGCGTGTTTTCCATATCACGAGAGCAGCGCGTAGGGCGCGCGTTCCCCCAGGGGGTGCCGGCCCACGACGTCGCGGGCCGACACCTTGGATAGATGGAGACGCGAGCCATGGAAAACAGATTAGGACTTCCCCTGCGAACGAAGCGACTCTTCCCCGCCCGACCGGCTCTGGCGGCCACTCCGACTCTGGTAGCGCTGCTCGCCCTGGCCCTGGCGGCCCCGCTGTCGGCGCAGAGCATCTCGCTGTTCGAGCGGGCCGTCCGGGGGCACTCCCCCTCGGTCTCCGCTTCGGAATCCGGCTCTGGAGGCGACATCGTCGTGCCGGCCGGCACCGAGTTCGAGGTGCGGTTGACTCAGCGTCTGAGCAGCGACGACAACGAGGTCGGCGACCGCTTCACCGGCATCCTCGACACGGACATCATGCACGACGGGCGCGTCGTGATCGCCTCCGGCGCCCGACTGACCGGGGAGGTCACGGAGGCTGGCGAGCGCAAGGTGAACGGAGACACGAAGAACGTGATTGCCGTGCGGCCCGTCGACATGGAGGTGAACGGCCGGCGCATCCCCGTCAACGCGCGGGTGCTGAGGGCGGTGACCAAGGAGGACGCCAACCGGAGCACCCTGGGCGACGTGGCCATCGTGGGCGGCGGCGTCGCGGCGGGCGCGCTGCTGGGAGGGTTGCTGGGCAACAGCACTGCCGCCACCCTGGCGGGCGCGGCGGCGGGCGGCCTGGCGGGCACCCTCATCATGGTGACGACCAGGGACCACGAGGCCGTCATGCCGCAGGACTCGCGCATGACGGTGCGGCTGGAGGAGGCCCTGCGGATCCCGGAGGCGATGGCCGCCCGGCGCTGACCGGGCACGCACGTTGCGGCGGCCGCCAGTGGTCATGTCGGAGGCAGGTAGCTCGCGTGTCGGAAGTGTGGTAGCTTGGAGCGTACTGGTGAACCCGCGACGTGGTCGGCGCTCCGGCTCGGCCGCGGGCACCGCTCGCGCTCGCCCAACCCTGCACGCGTGGCGACCGGCCCGGAGTTGACCGACGGTCCACCGCGCCCCAGAGGCCCCCGTCAGCCGGAGCTACCCGCCTTCCACCACAGGAGGACCAGATGTCCCGCCAGGAACTCATCACGGCTGCCAAGGCCCCATCCGAAGCGTACGGCGAGAAGGACTGGGACGCCGTCCGCAACGCCCTAGCACCGGAGTTCGTGTACGACGAAGTGGCGACGTACCGCAAAGCCGAGGGGATCGACGAGGTCATCGACCTGTGGCGCGGCTGGGCGAAGGCGTTGCCCGATTCCCGGGCGACTTTTGAGGACCCCTTCGTGGACGGTGACACGGTGGTGCTCCCGCTGACGTGGCGGGGCACGCATACCGGGCCGCTCCCGCTCCCGGACGGCGAGATCCCGCCGACGGGCAAGAGGATCGCGCTCCGATCCTGTCAGGTGATTCGCATCCGAGGCGGCAAGGCCATCTCGATGCGGCAGTACTTCGACATGCTGACCCTTCTGTCGCAGCTGGGGGTGGCCCCCGCGGAGACTGCCGAGGCAGCGAAGCGGTAGGTCCCGGGACGCCGAGCCGCTCTTCGTGCGGAACCGGAGGCTGGTCTAACCTTCTCCCAGCGTGAGTGCCGCCCCGATCCGCGCGGATCGATCCCCGCGGGCGTCCACGCGGTCGGGGCTGTCGCTTAGGGCACCGGCCGACGCAAGCGTGAGCGCCCTGGCGGGCGCCGCGACGGGCTGAGAGTGAGCGCCAGGCCCTGGGCCCCTCAACCCTCGTATGCGCACACCCCCATGCGCGGCGAATTTACAACGGGCAGGAGACCATCTTCCCCGCACCCGTGGGCGGTCGCGTGTGCATCCAGCAGAACGAGTTTTCCTCCCCGTACCCGCAGAACGAACAGATCCGTACCCATCCCCGTAGACGCGCCCGACGATCTCGAAGGCGCTCAGGTGCCCGCAGGACTCCAGCCACTCGAAGCGGAGGAAGAGGTCCAGATCCTTGGGGGCGCTGTCGGCCTCGACCTCCAGGTCCAGCCAGTAACGAAGGTCGTAGGTGGCTTCCCCCGGAGCTGTAGAAGCTCGGAGACTTCGCGGCAGGGGGCTGTCAGCGGCGGCACGCGCGAAAGGCGATCGCTGCGGGTGGCGGGGTCGCAGGGCGCGGCGATGGCCGGACCGCTCGGCTCCAACATCGTCCGAAGGACACGGCCTCAGCCTTCGTGCCTTCCGGAACCCGAGGATACGAGGATCTGGTCGAGGGGGCGGTGCGCTTCGAGGTGTTCGGAGTGGAGCTGCTCGCCGCTGGGCTCGCCGACTTCATCCGCTCCAAGAAGGCGGCCGACCGCAAGACCGGGAAGACATCATCGTTCTGCGACAGATCCTGCGTCGTCGCGAGTCCGGCAGCTCGTCGTAGTCGCAATCCGACCCGGGCCCTTGGCCCTACGGTGCCAACCTCCGCTTGGCCGGTCCGGCTCCCGGAGGCATATTCGCGGTCATGGGAGAGACCCGGGTCGACCTGCTCCGCCTGCTAGAGGACCTCCGGGACGCCTACCCCGGCCCGCTCGAGGAGACGATCCTCACCGAGATCGTCGCCAATGCCCTCGACTCGGGGGCCGGCGAGGTGTACATCGTCGCCGATTCCGTCGCCGGGACGCTGACGGTGAACGACGACGGCAAGGGGATGGGGCGAAGCGCCCTCGCCCGCTACCATGACCTCGCGGTGACCAGCAAGCGGCGCGGGCGGGGCATCGGCTTCGCGGGGGTCGGGATCAAGCTCGGGCTCCTCGTCTCCGAGGAGGTGGTCACCGAGACGAAGACGGCCCGGGCACGGACGCCGCTCGCCACCTCCTGGCGCCTCGCCTCCCGAACGCGCGCCCCCTGGCGCTGGGTCGAGCCCCGAGCGCTACTCGATGGGGGCGGGACGGCGGTCCGGCTGTACCTGGAGAACGCTCTCTCTCAGCTCCTGGACCCGGGCTTCATCGAGGGAAGCCTCCTGCGCCACTTCCGGCCGCTCTTCGACCCTGCGTTCGACGACATCCTGGCCTCCCAGTATCCGCACGGGGTCCGTTTTCACCTGAACGGCCGCCTCCTCGCCCGAACGGCCCTCCACCCGGGCCGGGTGTCGCTGGAGGTCCGGGTCGGGCGGCAGCGGAAGGCTTCCGGCGTCGGCTTCCTCCACCGGGATCCGGCTCTGGCCGAGGAGGAGCGGGGGATCGCCGTGAGCACGCTGGGCAAGGTGATCCAGGCAGGGTGGGATTGGCTCGGCATCTCCCCGAGCCGGCCGGCGGACGTGGGCGGTCTGATCGAGGTGCCGCCCCTGGCGGAGTCCCTCACCCTGAACAAGGCGGACTTCGTCCGCGCGGGGCCCCGCGGGGCCGTCTTCCTCGGCTACCGGAAGGCGATCCAGGAGGCGGTGTCGATGCAGCTCGAGGCGTGGGGAGAGGGCCCGGGGACCTCAGGCCCCCGGCGTCCCCGGCCGCGGTCCCTGGAGCGGGACCTCCAGTCCGTCCTGGCGGGGCTCTCCGAGGACTACCCGCTCCTGGCCACGCTGGTGGAGCGGCGCCGGGGCGGCCAGCGGCGCCTCCCCCTCGGCGGCGAGCCCTCCCCGCGGGGGGTGGTCCCCGGCCCTGGCGTGGAGCTCGAGCCCGGGGGGTCTCCGGCTCATGAGGAACCCGCGAGCGAGGAGCCTGTCGGCCCGGATCGGGAGAAGAAGGGCACAGAGCCGGAGGGAGGGCCGCCGGAGAAGAAGCTCCCGGACGCGGCCATCCCGGGAGGCGGCGCGCGAAAGATTCCAGCCCGCTACGGGCTCCGCATCCGCTTCGAGAGCCGAGCGGACGACAGCTCTCTGGGCCGGCTCGTCGAGTCCACCGTGTGGGTAAACGACGCGCACCCGGCTTACCGCCGGGCCGTGGCCTCGCGCTCCGAGGGCTACCACCTGGCCCTCACGGTGGCGATGGCGCTGGCGTCCCTCGCCGTCGAGCCCGTGCAGGTGCAGGAGTTCGTGACGGGTTTCCTGGCCCGCTGGGGAGAGGTGGGGAGGGACGGGGCGTCACGCGGGCGCTGACGACGCGACATTTCGGAGACGCCGCCGGGATTGTTCCGGCGCCGGGACGTCCACCTACCGTCCGGCGCGATGTCGGAAACGCTCCCGGATCCCGGCAGAAACCTCGCCAAATAAGGCTTTTCCCAACATCATGCCGCAGTCAGGGATGCCTTCGCCCAGCCTGATCAGCGTGAGGCCGGTGGTGCAGCTGCGCTCGCCTCCGGCGATGCGGTGGGATCGTATCGCCTGCGCACTTGGTGGATGCGTGCCATGCGCCGCTCCCACGTCGGGCACAGCTTACTCAAATCGGGCTCGGGGATCGTCATTCATCCGCTCCAGTTTCCTCTCCGCTTGCCGGCTCTCGCCCCAGCATGCGGTCAAGCTCCCGCTCGAGGTCGCTCGCGCTGAAGGACTCGGGCCTTCGCGCATAGGAGCTTAGCAGACCATACGCGTCTTCGGACGATTCCTGCCGCAACCGGTTTCGGAGAAACGCCTCGTCCAGGTCTGGGCCGAAGGCGTGGATCATGTCGATGGCCTGCATTCCGTACGCTGGAACCCGCCAATGCTTGAACCCGCTGTACTCTAACAGGTTACGCGGCAGGCACGGTTTGTGTTCCCAACGCCTCCCTGGATGTGGCGGCGCTCTCCTACGTCCGCTGCCTTCATCGCCCGCTTGACGCGCGCGATCGCCTGCCGGCGCCCTCCGTCCTTCGGGTCCGCGAGGTGCGCCACGACAGCAGGTTCGCACCCCCCCCGCGCCGGGCCACCCCGCTCGCCCCGGCTTCCCGGTAGCGCCTCAGGTCGGGATCGGTTTTCGGAAGGCGGACGATCTCCCCGAACCGCTCGGCGCGGTGTAGCGCGCTCAGGCAGGCCGCGGTGCCGTGGAAGTGTCGCCTCCGGCCGCCTCCCCTACGGGGGACACGCTGCAGACGGCCTTGCGGTGCGGCGTCCGAAGCGCCAGCCCTGCCCGGGCCGGCTCCTGGTCCGGAGGCTCGACGTGCCGCGCGAGATCCATTGGGCGTATCCCTCCTGCAGGGAGAGCGGGATCATCTCTGGATGGCGGGGCACAGCTCCACGAGGCGGGACGCCGGCCGCGGCAAATCGGCCGGCTACTCCGGAGGCTTTCGAAGCGCAGGAGCGTGGTTGTCTCTCCGCTAGCCCCAAAGGGCTGCCGCTCCAACCAGGCGAACGCGCTGTCGGCGTTTCCGAGGGCCGCGTACGCCAGGCCAATGTCGATCGGCCGACTTCCCATCATCTGCGCCTGCCTGATGATCTCTCGGGCGCGAGCCTCATTGCCGGCCACGGCGAACGCGGAAGCCAGGTCAGGCATGACGAATACGCTGTCGCGGCCCGTCTTCATCGCCGCTTCGAGCGCACGGACGGCTTCCTCAAGCGCCTCGGCCTCTGGCTGAGCCAGCGCGCGACCGAGAAGCATGCGACCGAATCCCTGCTGAGAAACTCTGAAGTTTGGATCCAGCTCCAGCGCCCGCTCGTACCATTCGCTCGCCTCCTCGTAGTGACGCGCTGATACGAGACGCTTGGCGAGACTGACGCTGTACATAGGGGTGAGCGGATCGAGCCGCGCGGCCAGCCGCTTCTCCCTTATCGACTCCTCGAGGCGACCGTCGCCCACCAGGAGGACGTGGCCCAACCAGTGGTGCGCGTTGGCTTCACCTGGATCAAGTGCGATCGCACGGCGAAGGTCGTTGACCGCGCCCTGCCAATCCTGATCTGCGATGGCGCGCACGTGTCCGAGTGAGACGTGGGCGGCCGCAAGCTCATCATCGAGCTGGACGGCCCGCTCTGCGGCCTCTTTGGCCGGAACCAACGCGCTGTCAAGAGGCCAGTAGCCATAGGTTGCCAGGACGGCGTAGACATCCGACAGCCCCACCCAGGCCTCGGCGAAGCTCGGGTCGCGCCCGATTGCCTGCGTGAGGTACTCGACCGCCCGCTCCATTGACTCTTTCGTTCGCTTGCCCCACAGAAAACGCCCGCGCAGGTACAGATTGTACGCCTCGATGTCGTCGGTCGGCCGGTCACGCTTCGCAGCCGGAAGCTCCACCATTCCATCGCTGAGGTAGGCGAGCGACGAGTCCTGCGCGCTTGATTGAAACGGAACCACGGGAACCAGCCCAGGGTCCATTCCCTCCCCTGGATCGCTTGATGTGGCCCGATTGGTCAGGAAGAAGGTCCCGAGGCCAATGGTGAGCGCCACGGCGGTCACCGCCGCGAACGCGCGCACGGGGGAACGCGCACTTCGCAGCCGGGAGGTCCCGGAGGCGACGGCCTCCAACTCTTCGAGGAGGCGGTCGGCCGTCGGCAGTCGCTCCTCGGGATCCTTGGCGAGCAGGCCGGCTACGATCCGTTCTAGCTCCGGAGGCACATCCGGCCGCAGCGACCGAAGCGGCGGCGGCCCTTCGTTGAGGATCGAGTGGATCAGGGGCTCGCGTCGCTCCGCCGCGAACGGCCGCCGTCCGGCGAGCATCTCGTACAACACGACACC
>JBHIAV010000065.1:0-12712 GCA_046758745.1 Gemmatimonadota bacterium | reverse complement strand
CCTAGCGGGTTCGCTCCGATGACGCCGGCATCGAGTTTCCTCGCGCTTGCGGCGGCGCAAGAGCCGATCGCCTCCAGCCCGTGGGGCCTCGTCCTCCAGGCCACCCCGACCACCCGCGTTATCCTCATCGTCCTCGCGGCCTTCTCGCTGCTCTCCTGGGTGCTCATCTTCTGGAAGTGGTCGGAGTTCCGGCGCGTCAAGCGGAGCGGGGACGTTTTCGTCGAGGGGATAGAAAGCGCCACCGGCCTGCGGGAGGTGTATCAGATGCTGGCGCGGCTCGCGGACTCTCCGTACACGCGGGTGTTCCGACAGGGTGTCAACTTCTTCACGGAGCTCCGGCCGACGGCGCTGCGCGACGACCCGGTTGCCTCGGCCGGTCTCACATCCGCGCAGCTCGACACGCTGCGACTGGTGCTCGAGAAGGAGCTGGCTGAGGAGCGTGACGAGCTGGCCCATGGACTTCCGTGGCTCGCCATCATCGGCTCCGTCAGCCCGCTCCTCGGTCTAATGGGCACCGTGGTCGGCGTGATGAACTCCTTCATCGGGATCACGGCGCAGGGGACCGCCAACATAGCCGCCGTGGCGCCCGGGATCGCCGAAGCCCTCGTGACCACCGTGGTCGGTCTGGCCGTCGCCATCCCCGCGGTGATAGCGTATAACCATTACGCCGCGAAGCTGGGCCTGTTCACCAGCGAGCTCGAGGGCTTCGCGAGCGAGTTCATCGGAACGCTGGCCCGGGAGGGGAGGGTATGATCGGAAGGACGGGCGGGCTCATGTCGGATCAGTGGCGCGGTATACCCGTGCGGGCGGAGATCAACGTCACCAGCCTGGTGGACGTGGCCTTCACCCTACTGGTCATCTTCATGATCACCGCCCCGATCCTGCAGGGCGGAGTGGAGATCGCGGTCCCCAAGGCGCCCGCCGCGCCGCTCCAGGTCAGCGAAGGTGTGGTGGTGTCGATCGATCGGGAGGGTCAGATCTACCTGGACGATGCCGCCGTGACCCGTGAGGAGTTCGAGGCTTCGGTGGCGCAGGTCATCGCCCGGCGCGGCAGTCCGACGGTGTACGTGAAGGGGGACGCCGAGGTGGGGTACGGGGAGGTGCTGTGGGTGATCGGGAAATTGAAAGAGGCGGAGATCGAGGCGGTCAGCCTGGTCGCGCAGCCCGAGCCGAGGCGGCGGGACCGGAGCCGGTAGCGGGCTCGACGTCTTGCCGGTGACGCGTACGAGGGGCGATCGGCGGCTCCCGCCCGGAGCCGTGGGGGCTTCCCTGGCGCTCCACGGTGCGCTCGGGGTGCTTCTACTCAGTGCCCCCGTTTCCCTGGCGGCCCTGCCTCCCGTCCGGACGTACCGCGTGCGCCTGGTGGCCGCCGCCGAGGAACAGGCGCCGATGCGACTTCGGCCGCGTCCTGCCGAGGCGGCGGAGGAGGAGCACCGACCGCCCCCCCCGGAGCCGACCCCGGAGCGAAAGCCAGAGACGAAGGTGCCGACGGTCGTCGAGGAGAAGCCTCCGGTCAAGCCCAGCAAGGAGCCGGCGAGGGCCCCGGAGACCGGTGAGGAGGCGGTGAATGTCCAGCTCGAAGGGGCCGTCTTCCCGTTCCCCGCGTACATGGCCAACATCATCCGCCAGGTGTACCGGTACTGGCGGCCTCCGACGGGCGGCCGGCGCCTTCGCTCGGAGGTCGTCTTCGTGATCGAGAAGGACGGTTCGGTGAGCGACATAGGGTGGGTGGAGCGCTCGGGTGACACGGCCTTCGATTTGGAGGCCCGCGGCGCGATCGAGGCGGCGGGCCGGAATCGAGCCTTCGGGCCTTTGCCAGCCGGGTATCCGCGCGACCGGCTACGGGTCCGCTTCTTCTTCGATCCGGCATCGCTGTGATCGGCGGAGGGCTGGCGTGAGCGAGAGGCGGGAAGTGGTTGCACGGCGAACGTCGAGCGCTCTGCGAGCCGTCGGACTCGCCGGGCTTCTGGCCTGCCTGGTGACCGGGCGGGCGGCGGGACAGGACCCGAGCGAGGTACGGGTGGGGATCACCTACACCCCCGGCTTCCGACCCGGCCTCGTCATGACGCCGGTGGAGCGCCCGGACGGCCTCGCGGAGATGGCGGACAGCCTGGAGGCCATCCTGCGCCGCGATCTCGACTACAGCGATCGTTTCGAGATCATTCCGGTTCCGTCGGACATGCCCTCGGGTGGTCCGGTGAACTATGGGCTGTGGAACCAGCTCGGCGCCGTGTGGCTGCTGAGGGCGGACCTGTCCGGCACGGAGAGCTTCCCGGTCCTCCGGCTCACCTTGCACGACGTCGTGTTCGGGGAGCTCAAGGAGGTGCAGGCCTTCTCACTCCCGGCCGGCGGGTCGGCCAGCTTCCGGCTCGCCGTGCATTCGGCGGCCGACGCGGCCGTGCAGTGGGCCACGGGTGACCCCGGGATCGCCGCGACCAGGATTGTCTTCCGCCGCAAGCTGGGTGACGGCGCGTCGGACATCTTCATCGTCGATAGCGATGGGTTCAACTTGCGCCGCCTCACCAACGACAACTCCATCGTCTACTCTCCGGCGCTCTCGCCGGACGGCACCAGGTTGTTGTACGTGTCGTACATAAGTGGCGAGCCGGCGGTGTACGAGAAGAACCTTACCACCGGACGCATCCGCACGATATCGGCGGCGCCGGGTCTCAACATCACGCCCGTGTACTCCCCCGATGGGCGCCGGATCCTGCTGGCACGCTCGGTCGGCGGCCGCACTGAGCTCTTCGACATGCAGGCGGACCCGCTGTGCTGCGCGAGCCGCGTGACCGTTACCCGCGGGGGAGACGCGTTGAACCCCAGCTACTCGCCCGACGGCAGGCGCGTCTCGTTCACCGCGACCCCGCTCGGCCAGCCCCAGGTGTATGTGCAGAACGTGAACAGCACGCCCGCCAGGATCATCAGCCGCTATGTGTTCGGGGAGGAGGGGTATTCGACCTCGCCGGACTGGTCGCCACGGGGCGATAGGATCGCCTACCACGGATGGATCGACCGGGTCTTCCAGATCGTCACGGTCAACCCCGACGGCTCCGATCGCCGCGTGCTCACCTCGACGGGCAGCAACGAGGACCCGAGCTGGGCCCCGGACGGCCGGCACCTGGTCTTTGCGTCCGAGCGAAGCAGCGGACGGGCGCTCCTCATCCTCGATACGGTGAGCGGTCGGATACGGACGCTCACGCGGGGGCGCGTAGACCAGCTCCCCGACTGGTCGGACGCGCTCCCGGCCGGGCCCTGAGCGAGGTGAGCCGGCTTGGCAGGCTCCGGGGGATGATGTACGTTGCCCAAAACAGGATAGGCCCTTAGTCTCCGTGTCGATGCCAGACACCTCCTTCACCGTACCGTCGGCTTCGCAAACGCGCGAAAGGAGCATCCAAATGCGTGTTCACGGTCGTGCCGCAAGCCTGCTCTTGCTGATCACTGCCGGGGTCGCAGCCTGCGGCGGCCCCCCCCCACCCGAGCCGGAGCCACAGCCGGAGCCGGTAGTGCGCGACACCGCCGCCGAGCGACTGGCCCGCGAGGAGGAGGAGCGTCGTCGGCGCGAGGCCGCGGCGGCCCAGCTCTGCCGAGATGCCGAGGCCGCCATGGCGGCAGGCAATTACGAGCGCGCCCGCACGCTGTACATGCAGGCGAAGAACGAGTACCCGGGCACCACGTGCGCGAACGGGGCCGACGCCCAGCTCGCCAAGATCGATGCGATCCGCACGATCCAGGAGCGGATCCACTTCGAGTTCGACCGGTCACGCATCACGGACGAGGCGGCCGCCGTCCTGCAGCGGAAGGCGGAGGTGCTGAAGGGCTACTCCAGCCTGATGCTCACCCTCGAGGGGCACTGTGACGAGCGAGGCTCCCTCGAGTACAACCAAGCGCTCGGACAGCGGCGAGCAGAGTCGGCGAAGCGTTACCTCGTCAGCCTCGGGCTCTCGGAGTCCATGTTCCGAACCGTGAGTTTCGGTGAAGAGCGGCCGATCGCGCAGGGGAGCAATGAGGCGGCGTGGGCCCAAAACCGGCGCGCGGAGTTCGTCATCCAGAACGTCGGGGCCCTTTGAGGCGTAGAGCCGCTTCCGTCCTTCTCGCTAGTCTGCTGGGCGCGGGCTGCGCGACCAAGAGCGACGTAGTCGACCTGCGGTCCGTCATGCTCGCGGAGTTCCAGTCGCTCCGCGCCCAGCAGGACAGCCTGGCCGGCCAGATCGCCGGGCTGAGGCCGGCCCTCCTGGACAGCCTCGCCGAGCAGGAGCGACGGGGACGGTCCGGCCTCGTGGAGCTCCAGCGACAGATCGACGACCTGAACGGCTCTCTCGCCCAGCTCATCGAGCTGACCGGACAGGTGCAGAGGCGGTTTGCCGAGATGGATGAGGGCGGGCGAGCCCGGCCGGTCGGCGCCGCCACGGGCGGCGACGAGGGAGCGGCCGGTCGGCCGGCCCCGGGCGACCGAGAGGTGGGCGGCGGCCCGTCGGGGGCTCCACAGGGCCTGTACGAAGCGGCTCTCCGCCAGTTTCGCCGTGGCTCGCACGAAACCGCCCGGACCGGTCTTGAGGAGTTCTTGCGCCAGTACCCGAACGATGAGCTGGCGCCGGACGCCCAGTACTTCCTGGCGGAGACGTACGCCGGTACGGACGAGCCGGAAACGGCGCTTCGCGAGTACGCACGGGTTCTGGAGCTCTATCCCAACTCCCGACGGGCGCCGGCAGCGCTCTACAAGAGCGGCTTGATCGAGCTGCGCCGCGGGAACACGGACGACGCGCGCTCCTTCTTCGATCGTGTCGTCCGCGGTTATCCTGACTCGGATGAGGCCGGCCCGGCGCGCGAACAGCTCAGAAAGCTGCGCGGGTAGCCGGCGTCCCGGGCAGGGAACCGGCACCATCGCGTAGGCAGGGCAAGGCTCCTGTGCGCTGTCCGAGCTGCGATCACACCGAGGACAGGGTCGTCGATTCCCGCACCAGTCGCGGCGGTCGCGCCATCCGTCGCCGTCGCGAGTGTCTTGCGTGCGGCCGCCGCTTCACCACCTACGAGCACGTCGAGGCGGAACCTCTCACCGTACGGAAGCGCTCCGGGGCCAGCGAACCCTACGAGCGCTCCAAGCTTCTCCGGAGCATCAGCATCGCCTTCGCCAAGCGCCCGATCTCGCTCTCCCAGATAGAGGAGCTCGTGGACGAGACCGAGGAGGAGCTCGAGGCCTCCAACGAGCGCGAGGTGACGAGCCAGCGCATCGGGGAGCTGGTGATGGCGCGCCTGCGCGACCGTGACCAGGTGGCCTACGTCCGGTTTGCCTCCGTCTACCGCAACTTTCAGGACACTACGGAGTTCATGGAAGAGGTGCGGGAGCTCATCCGGCGGGCCAGGTACGAGTCGCGCGGGCAGCGGGAGCTCTTCGAGTCCGACCTCGGAGCCGGCACAGACGGCTAATCCCACACGGGGATGACCTCTGTCCCGTCGCGCGCGTCGCCGCGCCGGGTGCCGCCCGTCTCGGCCGCGCCCGCGCTGGTGGAAGTGACCTCCCGGTTGGCCACGGCGTCTACGGAGCGCCGAACCGCGACAGCAGGAACGGGAAGAGAGGATGGGGCGTAACCAGGCGGAGATGCCGTTTCTCGATCACCTCGAGGAGCTCCGCTGGAGGATCATCTGGAGCCTCGCAGCCCTCGTTACCCTGTCGGTGATCGGCTTCTTTGTCGTAACCGGTCTGGACGTGATAGGGGTCCTCGCCCGTCCGTTGCACAGGGCGATGCCGGACCAGGATCTCCTGTTCACGAGCCCGACCACGCCGATAGTGGTCACGTTCAAGCTGGCCTTCGTGGTGGGTTTCGTCCTAGCCCTGCCGGTGATCGCCTATCAGGCCTGGGCGTTCCTCTCCCCCGCCCTGTACGAGCACGAGCGCCGGCTCGTGGTACCTGCGATCGCCATCGGCTTCGCGCTCTTCCTGGCGGGAATCGCGCTGGCCTATTTCGTGGCCCTGCCGGTGGGCCTGGAGTTCCTCCTCGGTTTCCAGGCCCAGAGCCTGAGCCCGATCATCACGATCGATGAATACCTGAAGTTCGCCACCCGGCTCATCCTGGCCTTCGGCCTCATCTTCGAGATGCCGGTGCTGCTGGTGCTGCTCAGTGTGCTCGGCATCGTCACTCCGACGGGGCTCCGGAGGTACCGACGTCACGCCGTGGTCGTCCTCTCCATCCTATCGGCAGTGCTCACACCGGCCGACATCGGCACGATGCTGATGCTTCTCGGGCCGATGGTCCTCCTGTACGAGCTGTCCATCTGGCTGGTCCGGCTGGTGGGGCGCAGGGAGCCGCTCCTGTCGAGCGAGCCGGGTGAGGTGGGGACGGCAGAGGCGGGGGCGGCAGAGGCCGGCGGGTGAGCGGGCGCGCCGCCTTCCTCATGCTGACCCTGTCGCTCGTCGGGGTTCCATCCCTCCACGCGCAGGATCAGGATCTGCGCCGGCAGCGCCCTCGGCTTCGCGAGCGTCCTCCGCCCGTCGACAGGCTGGAGGATGAGTTTCTCTTTCCGGAGGATACACTACAGGAGGTTGCGCCGGATACTCTCCCCGCCATCGACATCGCCGCCAGGCGAGCGGCTCTGACCGAAGGGGACTTCCCGTCCCGCGACTCGACGTTCCGAGTGCTTACCGCCACGCCGGGATTTCGTGCGATCGAGTACCGGGGCCGCACCGTCCGGCTCGGCGTCGAGACACAGAGCATCGCGCTCTCGGGAGACGCCCAGGTGAATTATGCCTCCGACGTCCTCACCGCCGACACGATCCGATACCTGGGCCGGGCGCGCTTCATATCGGCCCGCCGCGGGATCACGCTCGTCGGCGAGGACGGAAAGCAGGTGACGAGTGATTCGGTGCTGTACTACGACGTCTCGAGCCTCAAGGGGACCATCTTCGACGCCCGGACCGAGTTCGCCGAGCGCGGCGCCAATTGGCGGGTGCGCGGCGATGCCATCCCGAAGGCGAGCGACACCGTGTTCGTCGCGCATGGCTCTTTCACCTCGTGCGATCTCGAGGAACCGCATTACTACTTCAAGGCCGGCCAGATCAAGATGGTCACGCAGAACGTGATCGTCGCATGGCCTGTCGTCCTCTATGTGAGCAACGTGCCCATCTTCTGGCTTCCCTTCTTTGCTCAGGACATCAGGCCGGGTCGCCACAGCGGATTGCTGCCCCCGCGCTTCGGCTTCAACGACGTGGTGCAGACGTCCGCTAGCGCCCGCCGACAGGTGTCGGACTTCGGATACTACTGGGCGATCAACGACTTTCTGGACGCTCAGGCGACCGTGGATTGGTTCAGCGGGAACTATACCCGGATCAACGGAGCCTTTCGCTACCGGTTCCTGAAGCAGTTCATCCGCGGCAACGTCCTCTACAGTCAGAGCTACGGAGCGACCGGACGGAGTCTGGAGATCGGCTGGAACCATGACCAGGAGCTCGGCCTGAACACGCGAGTCCGCGGCTCCCTCCGGTTCGTCGATAACACCACGCTGTTCGTCGACCGCACTTTCGACCCGCGGCTCCAGACACAGACCATCGACTCGGATGCCGGTCTGACGCACCGCTTTTCCTTCGCCGATCTCTCTCTCAGCGCCCGGCGGCGCCAGTTCCTGTCGACCGAGGACCGGACCGAGCTGACCCTTCCCGCCGTGAACTTCAGCTTCTCGCCGGTGACTCTCTTCCCGGCGCCGCGCAGTCGCCAGGGTGCGTTCAACAACCTGACGCTGAGCGGCTCCGGTAACTTCACGCGGAGGGAGACGAGCCGCGAATCGGCCGCCGACGAAACGAGCACGGTCGCCGGGCTCAGCAACAGCCTTCGCCTGCGACAGCTGAACATCTCCTCTTCGGCGAACTTCGACGACCTCGCCACCACGCCGATCGACTCGCTGGGTACGGAGCTCCCCACGACCTCGCGCACCACGCTCCGCTGGCGCACGTCGGCGGACTACAACATCGGCCTCATCGGATCTACGACGCTCAGGCCCACGGTCAGCGTCGAGGGGGCCCAGTTCAAATCGCCGGAGACGATGAACGACTTCGTGGCGGCTCCCACGCGGGCCGACTTCGGAGCCACCCTGACGACGGACATCTTCGGTTTCTTCCCGGGCTTCGGTCCATTCACCCGGGTGCGTCACAAGATCTCGCCCCGCTTCAACTGGCGCTATTCGCCGGCCGTGGAGGTCGATTCGGCCTTGGCGGCCATCCCCGGCTTCCCGACGCGATCTGGCGCGGCGAGAAACCGGCTCTCGATCTCCCTGGCCCAGACGTTCGAGGCCAAGGTCCGGGAGGCCGAGGAACCACCTCCTTCAGGCGCGGCCGGCCGGGGCGATGAGGCGAAGGAGAGGAGGGCGGACTCTCTCGCCGTGGGCAAGCCGCCACTCCCCGGCGACTCGCTCGAGGTCGAAGAGGAGATGCGGAGTGAGGGCGGAGCGGCCCGGGGTCGGCCGGCCGGGCTGCAGGGCGCAGGGACGGCGCGGCGCGGGGTCCGCCGGGAACGGATCGTCACCCTCCTCTCGATCAACAGCTCTCCCCTCGAGTTCGACTTCGAGCGTGCCAAGAGGGGCGAGCCTGTTCTGGTGACCGAGCAGCTCACGAACAGCTTCACGTCGGATCTCCTCCGCGGCCTTTCCATCAACATGACCCACGATCTCTTCGAGGGATCGGGAACGGAGAGAGAGTTCAAGCCCTTCCTGTCGCGCCTCGCGGCGAGCTTCAGCTTCCAGTCGGGTGCCGGCATCGGGGAGATCATCGGTCTGGGCGATGGAGGCCGCCGCGCCCGCCGCTCACCGCGATCGGAGCGCGACCAGGATCTCGACTCCCGCTACCGGTTGCGGGAGTTCAGCAGCCAGTACGGGAACGGGCCCTTCCCTGCGGGCACGGGGGCCGGACCGTGGCGCCTCTCACTGCGCTACTCCCTGCTGCGCATCCGGCCCGGCGAGACGGGCCGGGCGAGTCAGACGCTGGACGGAACCCTCTCCTTGCGGCCGACCCCCCACTGGTCGGTACGCTGGACCACGCAGTACAACATCACCGATCGCGAGTTCGGTTCGCAGCTGATCAGCTTGGACCGCGACCTGCACCGCTGGCATGCCGCCTTTCAGTTCGCTCGCTCTCCCAACGGGAACGTGCTCTTCCAGGTTCTGGTGAACCTGCGAGATGCGCCGGAGCTGAAGGTGGACTACAACCAGCGAACCGAACCGCCGCGCCGCTAGTCACCGCCGGACGGCTCCGGGGTGGCCGGGTTCTTGAGGCGGGAAGGGTGGGGGATTCCCATTGAGCTTCGATCTGAATGCCGGATCTCCTGCGCTCGGACGGCGTGCGGAACGGATTCGGGCCGTTCCGCAGCTCGCGGCGCCGTGGGGACGGCTGTCGATCGACTCGAGTAACTAACAGAGATACCGTCACTTACAACGAGATATCACCCGCTGGCCAGAGCGGCGCGGGCGCGGGCTCGTCGCGGGCGGCCGCCACCATCACAGGCGGGACGGGTAGCATGGGCATCGGAGGTGGCTCCCGGCCAGGGGTCCGAGGCGTAACTTCTTGCATCCGGAGAAAAAAAATGACGCGGCCTCGGGGCAGGGCAGTGCCCGGAGACCGCTCTCGCGAGGGTGAAGGCGCTGACGAGTGAAGCCGCAGATTCGGAAGCTCAAGAACGAAGCACGACGCCACGAGCAGCGCGCGAATTGGGAGCGCGCGATCGACCTCTACCGCCAGGCGCTGCTGCTCGACGAAGAGAGCGACAGCGCGTCCGCTGACCTCAGCCTGTACAACCGGATCGGCGATCTCTATCTCCGGAAGGGGGATACCGCCGCCGCCGTGAACTACTACGAGCGCGCGGTCGAACGATACGCCGCTCAGGACCTCACCACGAGCGCCGTCGCGCTGTGCAACAAGACACTCCGCCTCGCCCCCGGGCGCACTGAGATGTATCGGGTGCTCGGGCGACTTCACGTCGCGAACGGGCTCCAGGCGGAGGCGCGCGAGAACTACCTGGAGTACGCCACGCGAATGCTGCAGCAGGGTGGGCTCGCCGCCGCGCTGGAGGCGATGCACGAGCTGGCCGAGACGACCTCAGACGATGGCGGTCTTCTCTCCTTCGTCGAGATACTTGTCGAAAGGGACCACCGGGAGGACGCCGTAGCCGAGCTGCGCCGCGTGTGGGAAGAGCGGGTTCGCCGCCGCGCGGATGCGGAGCCGGTGCGTCAGCGGATTGTGGAGATCGATCCCGAGGCTGATCCCGGAGCCCCGGAGGAGTTCCTCCGCCGCGAGGCACACGCCCGCGAAGCTGCGGTGGAGCCCGCCCCGGTGGGGGATGGCGATGGCGTCGCGCACGGCGAGGAGACGGTCGACCTCGGGGCGGTTCTCGTCCGGGAGATGGACCTGGCGAGCGGAGAGTGGGCGGGATTGGGCGGGGAACGCCCTCCCGACTCATGGCCGGGGCCAAGCGAGTCGGATGACGAGGTGGCGGAGATGCTTGCCAGCTTCCGGGACGCGGTCTCCGAGATCGTCGAGGAGAGCGACTACGCCGTGCACTACGATCTCGGCGTCGCGTACAAGGAGATGGGTCTGTACGACGCCGCGATCGCAGAATTCCAGATCGCTACGGGGAGCCCGAGGTATCTCGCTGCGGCTCGCGAAGCCTTGGACGAGTGCGCTCAGGCTAAGGAGCGCCGGGAGTCGAAGCAGCCGTCGGAAGCGAAGAACGGGATGCCCCCGGCCGCGACGGCGCTCGGCGCGGAGGTCGCAGCGGCCGAGGCGACGCCCGTCGGCTCACCAGCAACGGAGGCGGGAGAGGCGACGGTCGCCCCGACCGAGGAGGAACCGGACCGCCTCACCACGCTCTTCTTCGAGGCCAGACTGGCGCAGTTCCGCGCCCGACAAGCGGCGAGCGCGCACCGGACCGACTACCAGGCGCACTACGAGCTCGGCGTGGCGTATCGCGAGATGGGCCTGATCGCGGAAGCGGCCCGCGAGTTCCGTGTCGCGTCACACGGTCCGAGGGTCCTGGCAGCGCGAGCGCTCGACGCGATCGAGGACATCGCGACCCTCTCTACGGTGGATCTTGAGGAGCGACTCGACCTCCTCCACTACCTGCACGAGGCCGGTCGCTCAACGCGCGCGCTGGCGCTCCTCCTCGAGCTGTGGGACGAGCAGACGGCCCGCGGCGTCGACGCCCAGGAGATCGAGAACAGAATCCGCGAGATCGATCCGGCGGTCGATCCGGTGCTCCGCTCCGAACCCGTCGCCGGCGAACCAGAAGAGGGACAGGTGCGTCCCGGCCCGCCCGAGGTCGAGGCCGCGGAGACGGCCGACGCGGAAGTGTCGGCATCGGACGCCGCCTCGGAGATCGCGGAGGCACAGGTCAGGGAAGGTGGCGGCGCGGAAGTCGGGAACCGCGCGCTCGAGGCGATGGATGTGCCAAGCGGTGACGGGTCCGCGGCCGGAGAGGCGAACGGACCGGCTCCCCCGGTCGAGGAGGCGGCGCTGCCGGAGCTCTCCAGCATGCTGGACGAGCTCGTCCGGCGGGAGGATGAAGCCCCCCCCGTCAGCAGGCCGGATGTACTCCGCGCTCCGCACGTCGGACGCGCGGTGTTCCCCGGTGGGCGTCGAGGGGCCCAGCCACCGGTCGGTGACCCGGACGCGATCGCGCGCTACGCGCAGGTCCTGCTGGACGAGGGTCAACTGGAGAGTGCCGTACGCGAGCTCGATCGTGCCCGGGAGGGATACGAGGCCCGCCGGCAGGTCCGCCGGGCGATCGAGGTGGTCGACCGTCTCCTCAGGCTGACCCCCGAGGACGTGGTGCTGTACCACCAGAAGGTCGAATACGCGTTCATGACCAACGATCGGCACGTGCTTCTACGCTCCTACCATGACCTGGCCGCCTGCCTACGCCGACAGGGTGCGGTGAGCAGCGCGCGGGCTGTGTACGGTCGGATCCTCGACATCGATCCGGAGAACGCCGAGGCGGCCGCCGCGATCGAGGACATCGACGAGACCGAGCTGGACCGGGAGCGGCGGGCCCAGCGACGCGGGCCCGGCGCGGCTTGGCGACGGTCGGCCCGTCGCACTCCGGCGTACTTCAACCTGGGCGAGATGCTGCGGGCGGAGCTGACTGAAGAGGTCCCCGGCGACGGGCTCGATCCCGAGATCGCGGAGGACGAGTTCGATTTCGATGCGATGCTCGATGCCTTCCGAAGCAAAGTGACGGAGACGCTAGACGACACCGATTACGAGTCGCACTTCGAGCTGGGCGTGGCCTTCAAGCAGATGGATATGCTGGATGAGGCGATTCGGGAGTTCCAGCTGGCCATCCGGGGGCTGGAGGATCCGCTGCGCGCCTACGAGCTGCTCGGGGAGTGCTTCATCGCCCAGGAGCGATACGGAGTTGCGACGAAGCTTCTCTCCCGTGTCTCGTCGCTCGAGGGGTTCACCGACAAGCAGCTGCTGGGCGTCCTGTATCAGCAGGGCATCGCATACCAGGCGCTGGGGGAGCGGGCGCGGGCCCTCGAGTGCTTCGAGCGGGTGTTCGGGGTGGACATCGACCACCGGGACGTCGCGGATCGAATCGCCTCCTGCTCTGTTTGACGGGCGGAGGAGAGCGCTGCGTCTCGCGCCTGGCGCCCGCCCTTCGGTGCCGGGGACGGAAAAGCAAGAAAGAAGGGACCGGAACCGGTCCCTTCCTCATGTGTTGGTTGGCGGCGTTACGCC
>JBHIAV010000064.1:0-12942 GCA_046758745.1 Gemmatimonadota bacterium | reverse complement strand
CCCCGAGCCCGGAACGCTGCGGTGGGGATCGGGCCGTCCAGTGCGGACCGGAGCTCGTCGCGCGACCCGACGAGATGTGAGATCCGTTTGAATCCGGCGGCGTACGCGCGCAGGACAGCCTCCACCGCACGGGTGTCGTGTGCTGCGCTCACGTTGTGGGTCGCGAGGATCAGTACGCCGCGCCGCGTCACCTCCTGGGTCCAAACCGCTCTGAGCAAAGGGTCGTCCGCTCCGTCGGCGTCGAGGAAGCGGAGCAGGCACCACTCCGGCCTTCCGTCCACCCGAAACCTTCCCTCGAGGCCTGCCTCGGCCGCGAGCATCCGTGTCCCGTCGGCGAGCCGCTGGCCCGCGTGGCGCATGCGATCCAGGGCGTCCGTATGCTCCAGGATGTCGAGCACCGTGAGCGAGGCCGCCATCGCAGATGCGTTCCCTGCGAAGGTGAAGCTCACGAATACCTCGTCGAGGATGCGCATCACGTCGCGCCGGCCCGCGAGGCAGCTGATCGGGTACCCGTTTCCCATCGCCTTGCCGAAAGCCGCCAGATCCGGCGTCACGCCGAAGAGCTCCTGCGCCCCCCCCGGACCCAGACGGAAGCCGGTGCAGATCTCGTCGAAGATGAGTAAGGCGCCATGCGAGTGTACGACTTCCTTCACCCCTTCCAGGTATCCATCGCTCGGCCAAGCGAAGTTCACCGGCTCCATGATCACGGCGGCGAACTCGCCTGCGTGGCTCGCGAGAAGCCGGTCCAGTGTTTCGAGGTCGTCGTAGGGAAACGGGTGGGTGAGCGCAGCGACCGAACGCGGAACCCCGAGCGAGCGCGAGGTCGTGCCGATATACCAGTCGTGCCAACCGTGGTACCCGCAGACCGCGATCCGCTCCCGGCCGGTGAACGCTCGGGCGACCCTCACGGCGGCGGTCGTCGCGTCCGATCCGTTCTTCCCGAAGCGGACCATCTCCGCGCACGGGATCAACCGCACGAGCCGCTCCGCAAGTTCGACCTCAACCGGGTGTGGCAGAGAGAAGCTGTGGCCGCGTCGGGCCTGGTCGTGTGCGGCCCGGTCGACGTCCGGATGGGCATAGCCAAGGATATTAGGCAGAAGTCCCTGGATGAGGTCGACGTATTCGTTCCCGTCTACATCCCAGACTCGCGCGCCGTCGCCACGCTCGAGGAAGACCGGTGACACCCCTCGGATGTGCTGTCGCCAGCTCTTCGAATACGTCTGCGCGCCGCCGGGAACGACCTTCTCGCTGCGGGTGAGCCACTCCTCGCTCTTCGTCAACTGCAGGGGCGCTGCGGGCTCGCTCGGGGCACCAGCGAAGAGGGACCGATAGTATCCTTCGTTGGGGACGAAATCCGTCCCAGACCGCGGCACCGACTTCGCCGTGTTCAAGATCGTTGGGTAGTCGTGAGGACCCGGTCCCACTCGATCCAGACGCTCCCAGACGGACCGCGCGTAGGTCAGATCGTCCGGGGTGTCCACCGTCCAGCGGAGCCCCTTGCCCGACGATCCGTCGCGGTGACGGACCGACAGGCGCCGGATCCCTTCCGCTCGACGAAGGTACGGCGTGACGTGCTCGCGGTCGGCCGGGTGGCGTGTCTCGCTGTGCGCGCGCTCCAGGGCCTCCCGCGTGAACACCTCAACGTCCTGCCCGTCCGGACGCGTGTAGGGATCGGTGTTGCAGGCATAGTCCACGCCGGCGGTGAGGAACGCGTTGAGGACCTCCCGAACGGTGTCGGGGGAGTGGAGTGGGCAATCCCCCGTGAGCCGCACGATGACATCGGCACGGCGGCTCCGCACCGCTTCCTCGAACCGCCCCAGCACATCCTCGACGGGACCGCGGACGACGCGAACCTCCCTCGAGCCAAGGTAGGCGACGAGGGGGTCGTCGGAGGGATCGTTCGATGTCGCGACCACGACCTCATCCACACCCGGCACCCCCGACAGCTGATCGAGCAACCGTCCGATCATGGGCCTGCCCGCGACATCGGCGAGGACCTTGCCGGGAAGCCGCCTCGAGGAGCACCGCGCCTGGACGATCGCGACCACCCGGCTGCCATCGTCCTCGGGGCCTGTACCCCTCATGCCGCGGGCCCCACGTCGGCATCGTATCCGAGCTCGAATGCGCGGGCGACATTCTCGATGTTCTCCCGTGCGGTGACCTTCGCCGCCCACTTTGGATCGTCGAGCAAGCCGGGCGCCGTTCCCTCGTACATTGTCGCCACCGTGCGGACGATCGGCTCTTCCGACACCTCGTGATGAGCGATCGCGTCGGCCATGATTCGCGACAGCTCGTCGAACGACTCCACAGGGTATACGCCCCCGAAGCGGCTGTACTCGCAGTGTCCGAGCTGGAAGACCGGCTTCCCGCAGAGGAGCGCCTCCCAGCCGGCGGTGCTGGAAAGGACGACGACGGCCCGAGACCGTCGGATGATTCGGTGCGAATCCTCCCGGGGATCGGCGAATCTCAGGTTCGGCAGCTTCCCGAGGTAGTCCCGCAACGTCGATGCGCAGATCCTCCGCTGCCGGAGGTGGAGCGGGTGCTCTTTGACGTACACCGTGTAACCCGGAGGCACGCTGTAGCACAGTGCTTCCAAAGCGTGGTACTGGTCCTTCCAGAAAGGAGTCATCAAGTAAGTCGATGCCTCGGGCTCGTACTGCACCGGAAAAAATACGAATTCGTCCACCTCATCCAGGCGCGAAAAGATCGAATTCCAGTCCCTTCGGAGGGCGAAGTTCTCCCACGACGCGCGGAGGAGTTGGACAAACTCCCCGGGTCTCAGGAGAAGTCTGCTTCCACGAGCGAGCTTCCTCACGACGCCCGCTCCACGCTGCTTGGCCGCCATGCTCTCCACGTACGGAGGCTTCGCATTCCCCGCGGCCACCGCACGCACATAGCGACGCGCCCGTTCCTCGAGCTCGGCGGGAAGAGGGCCCCAGGCGAGCCTGCTCCGGGCGGATTCCAGGACGGCGGAGTATCCAACTTCAGGCTGGTTGAAGATCACCAGGCGTGGCTCGGAAAACCGAGAAGTCATGAGAAAGACCGTAGCCATACCGCACGATTTGCAGATCTGGTACGCCGCCATGTCGAGGAGCGACGCCGGCAGGTCACCCAGCAAGACGCCCATCTCCGGATCTCCGGTGATGGCCTCCTCGAGGTTCATGAACAGGTTGGCGATATCGATGAGTCCATCGGGGAAGTACTTCGCGATGTATTTCTCGGTCGCGAGCACTCGCCCGAAGTCGAGCCTGGGATACCGGAGGGCCAGGTCGCGCAAACATCGATCGGCCTCCGCTCTACTCCGTAGTCGATGGTCCTCTCGCGGGAAACGCACGCGAGTCAGATAGGGTCGACAATGCTCCGGAAGGCCTGCGTACGAGTCTCGCTCCGTGATCGAGAAGGCGGTCCAGCCGGCAATGAATCCGCGCTGCACGAGAACGTCCAGAGCCGGGCCCAGGACCTGGAGCCGGGGCGGATTGACGACCGTGAGCGCCCTCATCGGCGTTCCGTCAACGACGCTCTTGGCTCCGGCCGATGCTCGATCGATCAGAAGGGAGGAAGCGCACGAACCGGAGGGTCGCGGGCCGGGGCAGCGGTCACTTCGATCAGCCCCTTCTCTCGGAACTCCTCCACGTAATCCGCGACGGAGCGGAAGGGCAGCTCGTGGCGCTCGGCGATCTCGAGGATGCGGATCGAACCATCGAAGTAACGCGGCAGGCAGTCCATGAGGTAGTTCCACCGCCGGGCTATGTCGTCGATCTCGTGCCGTTCCGGCTCGGACGGATCCCAGAATGGCTTGTACAGGTCGAAGCACGGGTGGCTGAGCGCCACCAGCCCGCGAAACTTCGGGGTCATCACCCCGTCGCGCTCGAGAACCTGGAAGGCGTCGAGAACCACCCGGACCGCCTCCTCGAAGCTTGACGCCTCCAGTATGTCCGGACCATCACGGCTCGTGTGATACTCCGGATACGGCATCCGACTCAGGGAGGGAAATGGGACTTCGTATCCCACGGCTTCCCAGCACGTTTCATCGTTGCCCACGACCTTCCGGAACGGCTCTGTGCGCCATTCGGTGCAGCCGTGCCGGAGCACGTTGCCGAGCGCACGGTCGATCAAGCTCACTCCCGTGAAGCTGCGTTGGAACGCCAGGGGCCCGTCGGTTCCGAGCGATTCAAGAAAGATTCCCCATCTCAGCCGTTTCACCTCGTCGGGGTCCAGTCGGTTCAGGTAGAACACCGTTCCGAGGTGTTCCGGGGCGATGAGGAGACGATACGAGAACCGCCGGCCGCTCCAGGACTCCAGACGCCGGACGACCTCGATACCGACCGCGATGCCGGACAGGTCGTCATTGGAGCAGAACGGGTGACAGTTGTGGGCGTTGAGGACGACCAGATCATTGGTCGAGCCTGGAAGCGTGTACTCCAGCACCTTCATCGTTCCGGGCTCGAATCGGGTGCGGAGATCGACCCGGTACTCCCCGTCGGAAAGGGAATCGTAGAAGCGCTTCGAAACGCTGAATCCCCATTCCTTTCTGGACGGCTTGTAGTACAGGTCGCAGTGATAGACCAGCGCGTCATCGAACACGTCTGTGTAGAAGAGGTGCTTCCGCAGCTCTTCCGCCGACACCCTTCCCGTGAACGGCCGGCTGTATCCGATGACCGCCAGCGGATGATGCATCCCGTCGTAGATGAGGCTCCCGGAGGCATCGTAGATCTTCGCCTCATCCACGTCCCACTTCCACGGAACGATCCATCCGTTGCACTCGTTTCCGGCCTCGAACTCGTGAACGGTGAAGGGAAGCTCCTCGCACAGCATCTCCGCGCAGCGGTCGGCCCCCGCGCTGTTCGGCCCCAACCGCAGCTTCGACAGCCGGGCCACGAGCTCGATCATCTCCCGTCCGCTCAACCCTTGAACTCCTCCCGCAGAAGTCCGTACCAGAGGTGGTCCTGCCAGCCGTCCTCCGCCCGTAGCTGCTTCCGAAAGCGGCCTTCCAGCCGGTAGCCGACTTTCTCGAGGGCGCGGGTGCTCCCGACGTTGGTTTTGTAGACCCCCGCCTGCAGGCGGTGCAGCCCGAGCACGTCGAACCCGATCACCGTGGCCGTCCGGATGGCCTCCGTAGCGTATCCCTTCCCCCACATCCGGGGATCGCCGATGAAGTAGCTGATGTCCGCGTAGCCGTGATTCGCGTTGACGGGTCCGAGCTTTATGTTCCCGATGTGCTCTCGGGCGTCGCGCTTGACGATGGCGAAGAGGTGATTCTCCTCCGAAGCCCTCATCTCAGCGACGAACTCCCCGATCGATTCAATGGTCTGCTCGCTCCACCGCGTCTCGAGGTAGCGGTTCACACGCTCGTCACACAGCCACGAGAGGTAGCGCTCCCCGCAGTCCTCCGGTGTGACGAGGCGCAGAAGGAGGCGCTCCGAGTGGAACCAGTCCTCGTCGCCGATTTTGCTCATCCGCCTGCCGCTGTGCGATCTCTGGCGTCCTGCCCGCTCCCGTTGTTCGAGGAGAATGCGGCCGGGACCACCCCGGTCGATGCGTACCGGACGTCTTCTCGGAGAGCCCTTTCCAGCACCTCCCGCGGCGTGGTGAAGCGCATCCCGTGCACGATCGCGGGGGTTCCCTCCCCCTCCTCGCTCCGGACGTCACGGATGGCGAGCAGGCCCGACGTCGTCGCGACGACGACTCCCTCGTCCTCGTTCACCCGAACGACCAGTCCCGACTGGAACGGATGGAGCCGTTCACCATTCACGAGCCGGGCTTCGCGGAGCCGCACCGCCCTGTCACTCAGAAAGGTTCCGGCTCCGGGGTACGGTCGGTCGAACGCGCAGATGAAGCGCTCGATCAGCTCCCCCGACCACGACCAGTCGATCCATCCGTGGATCGCCGTCTTCAGCCTCGGGAAGAGGAGCGATTGCCGCTCGTCCAAAAAGCGAAGCTCGAACTCCCACCCCTCCTCGATGAGGGCGAGGAACTCCCGGATGAACTCCAGCTCCGCCGGAACGGCCGCGTCGAAGTAGTCCTGAGGCACCCGGACCCCCGGTCCGAGCTCGTACTCCCTGCGGTGGACGATCGCAGCGGAGTCGTGAAACGCCTGGGCCATCTCCTCGTTGATCAACTGGATGTTGCAGGCCATTCGGCGCTCGCCCGCGAGGATCATCCAGCTATAGTGGGCCCCTCCCCGGTATCGCGGGAGCGGGATGCCCATGACGTCCACAAGCTGTCCCTCGAAGGCGTCGATGAGCTCCCGGCCGAAGCTCCACGCCTCTCCCATTCCCAGGCCGAGCGTGCTGCTGCTGATCAGCCCCGGAAGCGCCTTCTCCCCATTGATGTCGTCCGTGACCCAGTACGGGGTCCCCAGGGAAGCGAGGACCTCCTCCAGCCGGCGGCCGTCGGGGGTCACCGCCTCGTGCGCGTGGCGGGGGGAGGTGAAGACGAACAGCTCGTACCCGTCGTCGGCCAGCGCCTCCGCAGACCGGGCGAGGAGCGGAGCTCCGCCGAAGAGGATGATCCTGTCTATGCGGTTGAACCTCATCGATGCATCGATGCTCCGGCCCAACAGGGGACGGGCCCCCCGGTAGGCACCGTCGCGCGCTTTCCGCGCCACATTCAGATCACCTTGAAGGGGATTCCGTAGTTGGAGAGGAAGGCCTTCGCCCGAATCGGGTTGTTGTCGCCGAAGTTGAAGAGACTCCCGCAGGCGAGAGCGCTCACATTGGTCTCCAGGAAGGCTTCCTTCAAGTGGTTGTAGTGGCCGGCTCCACCGCAGCCGATCACCGGGATGGTCGACCGGTCGGCGACGCGTCTCAGGAGGACGAGGTCGTACCCGTCCATGGTTCCGTCTCTGTCGATCGAGTTGATGAGGATCTCGCCGGCGCCCTGCTCCAGGGCAGTGCGGACGTGGTCGTCGAGGCTCACCGGCTCTCTTCGCCGACCACAGTCTGAGTACGGGACGTACGCTCCATTCTCCCTGCGAACATCGATGCTCACCACCACCGCCTGCGAACCGAACTCGTCGACGACCTCCCGCACCACGCAGTGATCGCGGTATGCCGTGGAGTTGATCACGACCTTGTCCGCTCCGTGCCGGATCAAACGGGCAGCGTCTCTGGCGCTCCGGATACCGCCCCCCAGCGACAGCGGCATGAAGCAGACCTCCGACACACGCTCGAGGAGCTCAAACATCGCTTCGATAGTGCGCTCGGATCGGCTGATGTTGAGGAAGACGAGCTCATCGGCGTTCTGGGCGCTGTAGACCTTCGAGCTCGCCACGGGGTCGCCGACGTCCCTTCTGGACCCGAACCGCACGGTTTTCGTCAGCCGGCCGTCGATGAGAAGCTGAATAGGGATGATCCGCTTCTTCAGCACATCCCGTCCCACTCGCAGAAGTTTGCCAGCAGCTTCAGGCCGTTCGCCTGGCTCTTCTCAGGGTGGAACTGAAATCCCACGACGTTGTCGCGCCTGATCACCGACGCGAACCGCTCCCCATAGGTGGTTGTAGCTACGATGTGGTGCGTGTCGTCAGGGACCAAGCGGAAGGAGTGGACGAAGTAGAAGTCCACCCCGCTCTTCACACCGGCGAGAACGGGATGGTCCCGCACGATGTCTACCGAATTCCACCCAACGTGGGGAACAGTCGGAACCACGGCGTCGTCGAGTCGCTCGACACATCCGGGAATGAGCCCCAGCCCATCCGCTCCTCCCCCCTCGTCGCCCGACGACGAGAGGAGCTGCATACCGAGGCAGAGACCGAGGAGCGGGCGGCCAGAAGCAGAAAAATCGCACACGCCGCCTGCGAGACAGCGCTCACGGAGTCGATTCACGGCCGTGTGGAAGGCGCCGACTCCCGGGACGATGAGGTGGGTAAGCCCATCGAGATCCGGCACCCCCTCCACAAAGCACGGATCGTAGCCCAGCGAGTACACGGCGTTCCACACCGACCGGAGGTTGCCCATCTCGAGATTGAGGATCCCGATCCGCGGCCCGCTCTTCATTCCTCCCTGTACCACTGCTCGAAGTCCCAGGTCTTCTCGCCGGGCTCGATCGCGTCGAGAGTCGGCTCGAAGGGCGGTACGACGGTGTTGAGGACGGTCTCGTTGAACTCGTCCTCGGTGAGTCCCACATACTCGAGGAAGATGTCCAGAGAGGGAGGGCGCTTCCCCTCGTAGCGGGCGATGAGCCGTTCGGCCTCATCCTTGCTAATCCGCCCGTTTCGCAGATCGAGCGCCGTCATCTGGGTGACACGGCTGTATCCCCGCTTCAGGTACTTGATGTAGTCGCGGACGCCTTGCATCCAGCACTCGATCTTCTCGTAGGAGTAGTGCGAGAAGGGCATGTTCTCCACCTCGTCGCCCTGCCAGCGTAACTCCGCCTGGATGCGCTCGACGTTCTTCCTGATGTCCCACGGGATGTACGACCCGAGGCAAATCGAGCGGACTTTGAGGCGCCGGAGCTCGCGGGGGCTCGGATAGGTGAACGGCGCCAGGTCCCGGGGATCGAGGTCGAAGTCCGAGCGGATCATTCCGGCGATGTCCTCGGCGGTGATCCCGAGGTTGACGTACCGGTTGAAGCGGGTTTCATCGACTTGCTCGACCTCGTCGTCCCGGTAGTCATAGTACGCCGTGTATTCGGATGACGGCTCGCCCCAGATAATGAGTGGCGTGTTGTACTTGATGGCGACGTGCATGGGGTAGGCGAAGATCCCCGTGTGACAGTGCCAGCAGAAGTCGCCCTTCCGGATCAGCGACTCTAGCATGACGCGCTTGACGAGTTTCCAGTTCGGACGAAAGCTGAGCACTTCGACGCCGAGCTTTCGAAAGGTGCGCTCGTTGTTCTCTCGCAGGTTCGGGCGCATAAAGCCATGATCGAACTGCACTACGAGGGGCTTTACGCCGTACTCCTCGACCATGTAGAGGAGAGTGAAGGTCGTATCCTTCCCTCCGGAGAAAGGAATGATGCAGTCGTATTCGTACTTCCCCCGATGCTCCTCCACGAGCGCCTCGAGCTCTCGCTTCCGCTCCTCCCAGTCGATCTCCTCGTCTCTGTACTCCTTCTGCCGGCAGACATTGCAGATCCCCTGGTCCTGGAACTCGATCGTCTCGTACGTCTCGGGGAGTCCGCAACGCGGACAGCGGATCAGACGGGAGACGGGGAGAGGGACCGGGCCCCTCTCGGTCGCGGCTTGTTCCGAGCACATCGATGCTTCGCTTCGCGGACTGCGCCGCACCTGCGACGCCGCCATCCTAGCTTCGGATCTCGTCAGGGAGACGGCTGGGAACGAGCGATCGAGAATCCCCGCCGCCGGCTCGGCGACCGGGGTCGCGCGACCCGCGTTCTTCCGATCTCACCAGGCCGGCTCCTCCCACGCTCGTGGATCGAGAATCCGCCGGTCGGAGACGGTCCATGTCTCCGAGGCCAGGGTCGCTCGGAAGCGACGGATCTGCTCCGGGGTGCACGACGCCGCGCCTCGCCACATGTGCACCTGCTCCGGATCCTCCGCACCGATGACGATCCGGTCGTAGGAGCCCAGCTCTCCGAAGATCGTTGCGATGAGGAGCGAGGCCGGGTTGCCGCTCGCGGCACGGGCCGCCCGGCGAACGGCGTGGCTCAAGATCCCGGAACCGGCGACCCGCTCCTCCGCCGTGATCGGGTCGACCAGGAGGAGTCCCTGAAGAAACACGGAGCGGACGTCGAGCGGGACGCCACCGGCACTTCCTGCGCGCAACACCTCAAGGTCGAACGCATTTGCCGGTAGCTGCAAGCGCCGCACACCGGGAAGTGCTGTAGCGGCTGTCGCTTCGGCTGCCGTGTACACGCTCTGCCCCACCTCGCAGGCCAGTGATTCGCACGCCTCCACCAATACGGCCCATTCCGACTCGCCTACGGCGCCGTGCGAGAGTACCGTTACCTGCCGCGTGCCAGTGAACCGGCCCACCGCGATCTCCACCAGACCAGGCAGACTACCGGTTACGTCGGCCTCGACCTTCGTCACGACCTCGGCCCGGGCGAGTCGGCCGTTCCTCCCGAGCCAGCCCGCAAGACGTTCGGCGGCCGGTCCGTACGCTTCGGCGGTGTCGAACGCACGGATGCCGAGCTCCCAGGCGGCCTCGAGCACGGCCTCGGCCTTCGTCTCCGGCAGGATCTCCGATCCCGCCCGAGACCCATAGGCAAGCCCGAGCTGCGCTGTGCCGAGTACCGCTCGCTGGAACAGCCCGCATCTTTCGGGCACGGTCCGCGCTTCAGCACGATCAATCACGCAACATGAGATCCCAGGTGAGGGGGGTTCCCCGCTCGATCCCGCGTCGCGCGCGCGCGCCGAGGACAACGTCGAGGTAGCGGGGTGGCAGGCCGTATCCCGGTCGGATCGAGCGCACGTTCTCACGCGTAAGCGGCTCGCCCTCCCGGACATCCTCCACGACGAACAGCGATCTCCTGAATACGATGCTCTCCATCTCCGCCCGACCCGGGCCGAACGTCGGTCGACCGAGTGCGGCCTCAGCGCGCCGGACTTCGGTCACCATCCGCCGGAACTCCTCCGGCTCGAGAGAGAAGTGACTGTCGACGCCGCCGCCGTCGCGGGAGAGCGTGAAGTGCTTCTCGATGAGGCACGCGCCCAGGGCGACGGCGACCACCGGAGCGACCGAACCGAGCGTGTGATCGGAGAGGCCCACGGGGCAGCCCGTAAACTCGGCCAGAAAAGGGATCGTGGAGAGATGCATCTCCTCGTCCGGCGCCGGATAGCTGCTCGTGCACTGTAGCAGCACCAGTCGATCGCCGCCGCCCTCGCGCAGGACTTCGAGGGCGTGGCTGATCTCCGCGAGCGTGGCCATCCCGAGCGACAGGATCACCGGTTTGCCTCGTACCGCAACACAGCGGAGCAGCTCGTCGTCGACCAGCTCGAACGATGCAATCTTGTAGGCGGGCACCTCCAGCTCTTCCAAGAGCTCGACCGCCGTCTCATCGAAGGGCGTGGAAAAGATCATGATGCCCACACGCCTCGCCTCTCCGAACAGCCGGGGATGCCACTCCCATGGTGTTTGCGCCTGTGTGTAAAGGTCGTGGAGCGTTCGACCTCCCCAGGGGCCACGACCGGGAACAAGAAACTCTGCGCGGTCCGAATCGATTGTCAGTGTGTCGGCCGTATAGGTCTGTAGCTTGATTGCGTCCGCACCCGCCTCGGCAGCCGCGTGGATCGTGTCTACCGCGCGCTCGAGGTCACCGTTGTGGTTGCCGGAGAGTTCCGCGACCAACAATGTGGGTGCGCCGCCTCCGACACGACGTCCATCGACCCGGATCCCGCCAGAGCGCTGTTCGGCCATCGCCGCCCGTCGTGCTCCCCGCAGCTACCTACCTGCGCGTCGCAGGCGGCCCTTGTCTCGCCCTTCCCACACGGCCGGTCGCCATCTGGGTCATTCGGCCTGAAGCTCGTCCTCGTAGGCGAGTTCCATTCGCACGTAGACCTTGCGTCCACGGTGACCGAAATACGCTCCTCCGTACGGGGAAAAGGTCCGAGCGCGGATCACGTCGATGAGATCTCCGGCGCGGTAGCATCGATCGAGGTCGATCTCATCGACACAGTCCACGTCGCGAACGCGGTGACGGGTGCCCTCGTCGCGGTCCTGCGGCACTCGTGGCGCTTCCCCGGAACGAATGAGCGGCCAGCTCTCCTCGAACAGCGCCACGGCCGCCCTCTCCAGCTTTCGGTAGAGCGTTTCGCCCGTATCGACAGGCTGCACCGGCACCTCTCTCTGGCTGATTATGGCGCCGGTGTCGATTTCTGCGTCGACGTCGTGGATCGTCACCCCCGCCGGCGTACCGTCGATTATGCTCCACACGTTCGGAAAGGCGCCGCGATTGTAGGGGAGTAATCCGAGGTGGATGTTGATGAAGCCGCAGGCAGTCGCCTCAAGGAATTCCTCACGGAGTAGATAGCCGAAGAGAGCCGATATTCCTACCTGGGGGTGAATGGCCGTTATAGACTCGATCACCTCCGGTCGTCTCAATGCAGAGCCGTCGAACACGCGGTCCGGATCCACGTCGCACTCCCGCAGGATCTCCCTTCGGAACTTGCTTCGATCTGGGGGGTGCACAACCACGCCCACCACCTCCTCCTCGGCTCGCCGCAGACACCGGGCGATCTGCCACCCGACCCAGTTGTTCGCGAGAAGCAGGATCCGCATGCTTGCGTCCGAGTGATCTGGTTGGTTCAGCTGGACGCCAGCGCCGCCGCGACACGACCGGCTCCGCGACCGTCCACGAGGTTCCTGCCGTTCCGACTCATCCGAGCGCGTCTTCTCTCATCCATGAGAAGGTCCGACAGGGTTCCTGTGAGGCGGTCGACGGAGAGTTGGTCGTACGCGCCCAGGTTGATCCCCACGTCCGCCTTCTCGAGGCTCGCGGCGATCTCCGCCTGGTTGTCGGAGAGAACGATCGTAGCCATCGGAACGCCCATGAACGAGAGTTCCCAACAGGTGCTTCCGCCCGCCGATACAGCGACATCACACCACGACATCGGTTGGGACATATCCCAAACGTCTTGTTCGAGGCGTACCGGGAGCCCCGACGCTTCGACCGCAGCCCTGACTTTGCGAATTCCATCGTGGCCTCCACCCCTCACCATCAGCACTTCCAGCCCACTCACGCACACCGGCGCCAGCGCCTCGAGTAGCTGAAGCAATACGACATCGTGGGCCCCGCCCCCGAGTGTCACCAAGATCCTTCGAGCGATCACGGGGGTCCTACGTCGCCACGATCTCCACTTCAAGAACTCCCGCCGCAGCAGCACGAACCGTGTGCCGAGCAGGAGTCGCGTGTACGCTTCCCGTCGTCTGTACAATCCTTCGTGAGCATGAAGATTCTGGTTGAGGACGACGTCCGCGAAGTAATGCTCGGAATGTGCCTGATCGTCGATCACCAGGACCGGCACGCCGGACTGCTTGATCA
>JBHIAV010000063.1:0-13295 GCA_046758745.1 Gemmatimonadota bacterium | reverse complement strand
CGTCCGGGGATGGACTCCCAGCTCACGGGCGATGTCACACAAGTAGACCCCTCTCTTGACCAAGGCTTGGATCACCGTGAAGTCCTCCTTCCTCAGCACCGGTCCCTCCCTCCCGCACCCTCTCGGCGGAAGGGACATGGTCACCGGCGATCAGCGGACTTCTTGAATCGGCGATCTCAGGACATATACGCTCATAGGCGACACCTCGTCGATGCCGAGGATGTGGAGAGGCTTCCCGACACGCAGCTTCAGACCCCGCTCCACGGCGCCCCGGACAGCCGCCGCCACCGTCTTCCAGTCCACCCCGAAGTGAGTGGCCGTCTCCTTCCACGACAGGCACCTGGACAACCTGGCGATGGCCAGCGACAGCCAGCGGGTGAGGCCCTGCCACTTCGCGGCCCAGGGCAGGTGCTCCACCCGAGGACCACAAGCCGGGCAGCGTATGCGTCGCGGGGCATAGCGCAGCACCAGGTCCGGGTCGCGTATCCGCAGGTCGCGCCACGTCCGCGGCGCCTGCCGCCCGTGGATCCGCCCCGTTCGCCGCGAGCAGACGGTGCAGCTCAGCTGCCGCCCCTTGATCCAGTCGATCTCGGCAATCAAATGGCCCGCCTCCTCGCGCACCTCGCGAACCCGGGGGGCTTTCAGAGGCAGCCCCTTTCTGATACAAGTCTCCAGGCGCATTGGCTCCGGCCCTCCTCTCGTAGGCCTCCACACCCGCGACGGATAGCCGGATGGCCGATGCGCTTTCGGCTTCAGGCGCTTACAGCACCTTCACAAACTTTGGAGAGGAGCCTCTTTTTGTATGGCCACGTTCGGGGTCTCGTCCCGGCCGTTCTCTTTGCGGCGGATGTCCTTGAGCGGGTGGTCGCGTCGGGATGAGTTCAGCCCCCGCGGCTTCACAATTCTCCGGAGGGGCACTAAGGAGAACTCGAGGCATACCATTACCTGCCCACGGCGCCGTGCGCCACATTCAGGTCTGAATGACAGGATTGCACCACAGCATGGCCAGTAGATTCATATAGAAGATAACGATGGATAAAGACATCCTCACCCGTATCACTCGTGCATCCGTCCTGGAAGAAAATGCCCAGATACATGACAGACTGAGTCGGACACATGAAAGGCTAGCATCTCACGTAGCTAAGCCAAACTGCCGTGCCTTTTACCACCAGCTGATCACGGAAATCCTTGAGCGATTCCATATCCACCCTCAACGCGTCTTGGAACTGGGATGTGGTACAGCTTCGTATGCAGACCTTTTCGCCGGTAGCTATACCGGAGTTGATGTCTCGAAGGGGATGATCGACGTCGCAAGGCAACGCGTGCCGCGGGGAGAATTTCATGTCTGTAGCGCCGAGGAGTTCCTAGCGCAAGGCCAAGGATTCGATCTTATTTTCTCCTCATCGTTTGTTCATCACGTGCATGACGTAGATGATCTATTCATGGGGATTTCAGGAAGCCTTTGTCCGGGTGGCGCGTACGTGGCCATTCACGAACCGTTGAGGAAGAGTTTTGACGTGGACAAACGCGCCCTTTCAGAGATCGTGGATGAAGCGGTGGGGATCCTGTGCGGTTGGTACAGCGCTCCGATGCCTTTCGCGCGGAGGGTGCACAAGGCGGTCACAGTTGCGCTCTCGCATTTACACATTGGTAGGGCAGGCGACGAAGACAAGATAGATCTCGTTGATTTCCAGCTGAACGGCGACTTCTCCCCTTCCTCATTGCATCACGCGGCAGTCAAATCGGGACTAAGGGGTTACTCACTGATCTATTCCTTTCTTCGGTACGGGTGGATAAGAAAGGTCTGTGGTGGGTCAAGGAATTACTTTGCATTCGTTGCGGTGAGGGAGAGGTGAGTTGGGAGAGTATAGTGAGCCCAGGAGCAGCACCGAAGGTGATATTGACCTGGATAACGGTACAGGCACGAGCGCGTTCAGTCGGCGGCTGGCGAGGAGGCTGGTCGACTGGTGGCGAATCCCGATGGATTGTCTCTGGGCCACGGCGTCTCGTCCTCCTCGCAGTCTGTTGCCAACGCTATGAGGACAGACGACGTGGCCTACGTTCCCGCGCATTCTTCAAGCCACTCACTGGGGCTACCCGAGCGCCGATGGATTCCGGGCCTGATCGACTCCAACTATGCGCGGATTTGGGTTCTGTCGTTCCCGGCCCTGATGCCGCTCGTGGTGGCCGGAACCACATGGCTGCTGGGCCCGGAAGTCCGGCAGGCACCTCTCGTTGGGAACCCCGATCTGGGTGGGGGTAGCGCCGCGACGTGTCGCGAGGTTCGGCTGGCACGCGAGGGCCAAAATGCCAGAGCGCCAAGCTGATTGCCCGTGCTGCGGCGGGGCAACTGAGCAGGCGGATCAGTTCGCCGTCGTCAGGGGATGGGTCTATGTCCGGTGTCGGAGTTGCAAGCTGGTCTACCTCGACCCCCGACCAACTCCGGTGGAGCTGGAGGCCTTCTACAATGACCTGTATCACCATCCGCGGGAATGCTCTCGGAACTTCCGCAAAGACGAGGAGCGCGTTCTGGCGCTTCTGGAGGGGATGCTTGGGCGGCCGGGCCGGCTTCTCGAGGTCGGATGCTCGTACGGTGACTTTCTGCTGGCGGCGAAACGGCGTGGCTGGATTGTGACGGGTCTGGAAGTGAACAGGGATACCTCGCGGTTTGCGAGGGAACGGCTAGGGCTCGACGTTAGGCAAGGCACCATCGGGACCGTGAAGGGATCCGCCGGGCGTCGCTATCAGGCTCTGGCTGCCTGGCACCTGCTCGAACACGAGCCGGATCCGGGAAGTTTCATTCGGGAGGCTTGGTGCCTGCTCGATGAGCAGGGGCTGTTGGCAATCAGGGTGCCGAACATGTCGAGCTCGATCGCGAGCCTCGCTGGCCCCCATTGGCAGTGGCTGAGCCCGCCGGAGCACGTCTGCATGTTCTCGCGCGACAACCTGACGGGGCTGCTGCTGCGGTACGGCTTCGATGTCGTCCACCGGGAGACCATGAGGGGCCACGCGCGAGGCCTGTGCTTCGAAGCGATGAGGGCGCGGGCGAAGCAGATCTTCATGCAACTGACCCGGCCAGCGGAGTCGGGCTTCGCGTACGCCCCGCGGATGATCTACGAGGACCGTCCCTGGTACCGGATGGTCGAAAGGACAGTCGATGCGTTCTCGAACCCCATCGAATTCCTCATCTCCGGGTGGATGCGCAGGGAGGACCGTGAAGCAGAGCTCTTCGTCATCGGCCGGAAAAGATCTTGCCTCTCGCGCGGTGATGCGGCATGACGGGCTCCGGATGGGCTAAGCGCACGCGACGACGGCAATGGTTCAGGGTCGTGGCCACGAATGTGGCCGAGATGCTCCTCTATCCCTGGGTAATGTTGGTCTCCTGGATCGATGCCAGAACCGGCCGGGAGGCTATAAGCTCCGTGGAGCGCATTCTTGTGATCGAGTACTGGCAGTTAGGCGACGTCGTGATCGCTCTGCCGTTCTTGACTGCACTGCGGCGCATGTTTCCACGAGCTCGCCTCACCGCCGTGGTCGGCCGGGCGGGCGAGATGCTGCTCCGCGGCGACAAAGTGGTGGACGAGATCATTCGCGTCGATGTCCCCTGGGCCGTCCATTTCCGGCGCTGGCGTAAGTACAACCCGTTCTCTCCATCGCTCTGGAGCGCCTTGGCGGTGTTCTGGCGGCTGCGCCGGAAGGGTTTCGATCTGGGTTTCGCCGGCAGGATGGACATTCGGGATCACTTTCTCCTCTGGCTCAGTCGAGCACGGCGGCGCGTGGGCTACGGAGAAGCCGGGGGATCGTTCCTGCTGACGGATAACGTACCGTGTCCTGACCGCCTGGTCCATCGGAGCAGGCTCTGGCTGCGGCTGCTCCGTGAGCCGCCTGTGGGGCCGCAACGCCCCGCCCCGTTGCTGGAGGTCGGGGACGCGGATAGCGGGCGGGCATCGGAGTTTCTGGGGTCCCGTGGGATCGATGAGTACACATTATTGGTCGGTATCCACAGCGGTGCCCGCATCGCCACCAGGCGGTGGGGGGATGAGCGCTTCGCTGCCGTGGCTGAGAGGATCCTCGAGCAGTTCGATGTGAAGATCCTCTGGTTCAAAGAAAATCAAGCGGCGCGTCCGGGACGCGCGGCGGGGCATCGATACATCGAAGTCGTCCTTCCGATGCGTGAGTTCATGGCGGTGCTCAGCCGGTGCTCGCTGCTGGTCTGCAACGACAGCGGCCCTATGCATGTTGCGGCGGCGCTCGGAGTTCCGGTAGTGGCGATTTTCGGGCCCCAGGAGCCAGCGGTGTTCGCTCCCGTGGGTGACGGGCATTCCGTCGTCTACAAGAAGGATTTCGAGTGCAGGCCCTGCGCCGACTATTGCCTCTATGACGAGCCTTACTGTCTGCGCGAGGTCACCGTGGATGATGTCCACAAGGCAGCGGCTGCGAAGCTGCGGGAGATCCTAGGGAAAGGTCCGCATCGTCCGGGCCCGAGCCGAGCGAGAACCGGAGATCTCTTCTCGCGTCCCGAGCAGCCGATCCGACCGTGGGTGGAGCCGAACCACAGACGGACTCCAATCGCAAACTGGAAACGCGCATCTTGAGCAGGAACGGCTCTTTCAGGGTTCTGGGCGTCCCCGTAGATGCGGTCCAGATGCCGGACGCCGTCGAGCGCATGCACCGATGGGTGAGGGCACAGAGCGGGCCGCACATTGTGGCCGTTACGGGAATGCACGGCGTGGTCGAGGCGCGGCCCGGGACGAAGGCCAGAGTTGCGTTGGAAGACGCGGACCTCGTCGTCCCGGACGGTATGTCGCTCGTGTGGCTGGGGCGGCTGCACGGCCATCGACTGCCCAGGAGAGTTTACGGGCCGGAACTGATGGAGGAGTTCTGCCGCATCAGCGCGGGGCTCGGGTATCGTCATTATTTCTACGGCGGGGCCGAGGGCGTGGCGGAGGATCTGTCTCGCCGGTTGAGGGAACGATTCCCCGGAATGCAAGTGGCGGGATGGTATTCGCCGCCGTTCAGGGAGCTATCGGAGGAGGAGCGACAAGACGTCTGCGAGAGGATCAATGAGACCCGCCCGGACGTGTTGTGGGTGGGCCTGAGCACGCCTAAGCAGGAGCTATGGATGCACCGGAACCGAGGCCTGCTTCGCGTGCCGGTGATGGTCGGGGTGGGTGCCGCCTTTGACTTCCACACCGGACGGGTGCGGCAGGCGCCGCGGTGGATGCGCGAGAGTGGCCTGGAGTGGTCGTGGCGGCTGATGCAGGAGCCGCGGAGGCTCTGGAGACGGTATCTTCTAGGAGGAGCGAGGTTCGTCTGGGGAGTGGCCCTGGAGTTGTCGGGACTGAGGCGCAACGAATGACATCGCGGGAGGGTCTGATGGACTGGAAAGACCGGCCGGTACTGGTGACGGGTGGGGCGTCGTTCATCGGCTCGAGCCTCGCGGATGCGCTGGTCGAGCGCGGCGCGCGCGTGTGGGTCGTCGATGACCTGAGCAGCGGGCGTCTCGAGAACATTCACGAGCAGGTGAGAGCCGGGCGGGTCGAGTTCGTCAAGGCCGATCTCCGTCAGCCCGGCGTCGCGGAGAGCGTCGCCAGGGGCAAGAGCGTCGTGTTCCACCTTGCCGCAGATCATGGCGGGCGCGGCTACGTCGATCTGCACCAGGCCGCTTGCGCGACGAACCTGTTGCTGGACGGGCTGGTCTTCAGAGCCTGTCGCGACACCGGGGTGGAAAAAGTCGTCTACGCGTCGTCCGGATGCGTCTACCCGAACCACATACAGACGAATCCGCAGGAGATCTTGTTTCTCACGGAGGAGATGGTCGGGCCACCGTACGACGCCGACAACATGTACGGCTGGGCCAAGCTCATGGGCGAGATGACGCTGAGGGCGTACCACCGGGATTGGGGGCTGAAGTCCGCGAGCTGCCGGTACTTCACGGTCTATGGCCCGCGCGGCGTGGAGAATCATGCCGTCATCGCCATGATCGCGCGCGCGTTCGTAGGCCAGGATCCGTTCATCATCTGGGGGACGGGGAAGCAGATCCGCAACTGGACCTACATCGACGACATCGTGCGCGGGACGATCCTCGCCGCCGAGAGGATCGACGACGCGCGGGCGATCAACCTCGGGACGATGGAACGCATCAGCGTGATGGATGCCGCCGAGGAGGTGCTGCGTTACACGGGCCACAAGGCGATCGTCGAGACCTGCCCGGATATGCCGACAGGACCCTACAACCGGGTGGCTGACAACTCCCTGGCCAGGAAAGCGCTGGGCTGGGAGGCCTCGGTCAAGTTCATGGACGGCCTCCACCGCACGATTGACTGGTACTTCGGGACGAAAAAGCGCGACGAAGTTCGAGGAGTCCTGGACCGGATGCTCACCGAACGTTAGCTAGACGATCGAGGCCCCCCGTTCCCCGGAGGATTTTGAAGAAAGGCCTTGACGGGACGGGAGGGATTTGGCATGGTAGGAGGAGCGCTCCACTGCTCTTCCGACAACTCGAATAGAGGACGGAGATCAGCCCATGAGCCAGCACACGTCGCGCCTCGTAGCGTCGCTCTGCCTGCTGGGTTTGGTGTTCAATCTGACCGGAGTTCCCCTGGCGTCCGCCGCCGACGGGTCGGTGTTCGGTCGGGTGAGGGCCGAGAGCGGACAGCTCCCGCCGGGATCGCTCGTGAGGGCGACGCCGCGCGACGGCGGACCCGCCATCACGGTGCCCATCCGAGCCGACGGGACCTACGAGATCCCGGGGCTGCCGGAGGGCGCCTATCGGCTCGAGGTCCTCGGCCCGAAGAGCGATGCGCTGGCTCCCGGCCTGCCGGTGCTGGTGGAGACCTTCGGGACCCCGATCGACCTCAGCGTGGCGATGGCGGCGGTGCCTCCCCCCGGGACCGGTGAGCAGCCTTCCGCGAACCCGCGGGCGGAGAAGGAACAGGGCGCCGAGGCTGAGGAGCCCGGCGAGGAGGGGGAGGCCGATGACGGCAACCCCGGGATCTCCTCCAAGACCAAGAAGGCCTGGCTGATCGTGATAGCAAGCGTCGTCGGCCTCGGCATCGGTATCGCCGCCGCTGATGACGACGAGGAGGGCTCTCCCAGCCTGCCCTGACCCTGGCCCGGAGAGTCTCCTGATAAAGGAAAGGCCGGCGGCCGAAACCCCGTTGACGCCGGCCCGCCCGGTACGCGCCCGAGTCGCTTCCGCGCCACCTCGACGCCCGCGTCCTCCACCATGTCCCGCCCGATCCACCGCGCCATCACGTCGGCCGGCAGTCTGCGGCGAAGCAGCCCTCGAGGTCCCGGCGACACTGTTCGTCCAGCGGCGCGTCGCCAGGGCGGCGTGCGACTGGAGAAAGAAGCCGATCAAGGGGTTGCGCGCGCTCCTCCTGAGCCCGATCACCGACGACGGGTCGAACGTGATCGGGGCCGCCCGCGACGATCTTCGAGAGATTCCATCGGACGAGCACCCGGCTCGTCCACGACGTCCACCGGAGCGGGCCGGGGCTGTCCCTCGCGCACCACATCAGGAAGGTCCACGGCGGGGCGGGTGGAGGTACGGAGCGAGTTGAGCAGGGGAAGCGCTTTTTCCATATACTTGCCGGTGGAGGGGACGCCCCGGGAGCCGGCTCTCGGGGACACGGCGGCGGGCGGAGCGGAGTCCACGGCGGCGGTGTCCGCCGGCGCGGGTGCCGGGGGCGCAACCCCCCGTCGGCGCCGCCGGGCTGCGGCCCGGGCCGAAGGCCTGAGAGGGAGGCGGAGCCGTGCCGAGGGTGCTGATCGTCGAAGACGAGGACTTGATGGCCACGGCGCTGACCGACGCCTTCAAGCACCAGGGGTACGAGGTGGAGCTGGCGCGGGACGGCCCCGAGGCGCTCCGCCTGGCCGGGGAGACCGGCCCCGACCTGATCCTCCTGGACGCGATGCTCCCGAAGATGAGCGGGCCGGACGTGTGCCGCGGGATCCGCAGGCAGGGGAACCGCGTCCCGATCATCATGCTCGCTGCGCGCGGCCAGGAGATCGACAAGCTCCTGCGGCTGAAGCTCGGCGCCGACGACTACGTCACCAAGCCGTTCAGCTTCCTCGGGCTGATGGCCCGGGTCGAAGCGGTGCTGCAGAGATCCTCCGGCGCACCGATCGGTCTCGAGTCCTACCGGTTCGGGGACGTCAGCGCCGACTTCAGGAGGGGCGAGGTCCGCAAGAAGGGGAGGATGCTCGAGATGACCTCGCGCGAGCTGCGTCTCCTCCAGTACCTGGTCGAGAACCGCGGGCGGATCGTGGCCCGGGATCAGCTGCTCGACGCGGTCTGGGGCTACGGCGCCGCTCCGCTCACGCGCACGGTGGACATGCACGTCGCCAAGCTTCGGAAGAAGATCGAGGACGAACCCGCCGAGCCCCGCTTCATCGTGACCGTCCACGGCATGGGGTACAAGTTCACGGGCTGACGGGGCCGCGGGCGGCCTTGCCGCGATCGCCGGCCACGGCCCCCCGGAGGTGACGGATGTTCTGTCCCAGCTGCGGCACGGAGTACCGGCCCGGGTTCGACCGGTGCGCCGATTGCGACGTCCCCCTGACCGAGAAGGCCCCGCCCGAGCCGTCACACGAGGGGACCGATCTGGTGGAGCTCACCTCCACCACCGACGTCGGCTTCCTCCCGCTGGTGAAGTCGGTCCTGGACGCCGCCGGCATCCCCTACGTCGTCCAGGGCGAGGAGGCGCTCGGCCTGCTCCCGGTCGGCGCCTACAGCGGGAGGGAAGGGCCCCGGCCCCTGAGGGCCAGCATTCTGGTGCCCGGGGACCGGCTGGAGGAGGCCAGGTCGCTCCTGGACAGCGCCGACGACTCGCCGCAGACCGGCGAGGAGGCCTGAAGCGCCGCCGGGCGGAGGATCTCCCCATGATCGAGCTGGCGGACCTGAAGGCGCAGTACGCGGCTCTCCGTTCGGACATCGACGCGGCGGTGAGCCGGGTGCTCGCCTCGGGACGCTACGTGAGCGGTCCCGAGGTGGAGCGGTTCGAGCGGGCGTTCGCGGAGTGGTGCCGCGTCTCCCACGCCGTGGCGGTGGGCAGCGGGACCGACGCGCTGAGGCTGGCTCTGGTCGCCGCGGGCGTCGGGCCGCAGGGGCCGAGCGCCGGGGACGGTGCCCCGGAGGTGGTGACCAGCCCGTTCTCGTTCGCCGCGACCTGTGAGGCGATCGGCCAGGCGGGGGCGCGCCCGGTGTTCGCGGACGTCGACCCGGAGACCCTCAACCTGGATCCCGGGCGCGTGGAGCAGGCGCTCACCCCGCGCACCAAGGCGATCCTGCCGGTCCACCTCTACGGCCACCCCGCCGACATGGAGCCGCTGCTGTCGATCGCGCGCCGGCACGGGATCGCCGTGATCGAGGACGCCTGCCAGGCGCACGGGGCGCTGTACCGGGGCCGCCCCGTCGGGTCTTTCGGGGAGGCCGGCTGCTTCTCCTTCTACCCGACGAAGAACCTGGGTGCCTGCGGGGACGGCGGGATGCTGACCACCTCGCGCGGGGAGATCGCCGGCCGGGCGCGCCGGCTGCGCGACCACGGCCAGAGCGGGAAATACGTCCACGTGGAGGAGGGGACGACCGCCCGGCTGGACGAGATCCAGGCGGCGGTCCTCGGCGTGAAGCTCGGGCGCCTGGGCGCCTGGAACGACCGGCGCCGGTCGCTCGCCGGGCGCTACCGGCGCGGCCTCGAGGGGGCGCCGGTGAGCCTGCCGGTCGAGAGGCCCTGGGCGCGCCACGTCTACCACCTGTTCACGGTGCGGGTCCACGCCCGCGACCGCGTGCGCGAGGGGCTGAGGGAGCGGGGGGTGCCCTCGGGAGTGCACTACCCGGTACCGCTCCACCTGCAGCCGGCGAACGCGGCTTTAGGGTACGGTCCCGGACGGTTCCCGGAGGCGGAGCGGGCCGCGCGGGAGGTCCTCTCGCTGCCGCTGTTCCCGGAGATGACGGACGATCAGGTGGACCGGGTCTGCGAGGCGCTGCGCGAGGTGATCGGCGGGCGATGAGCGGTCGGGGCGGCCCCCGGAGGCATCGCGCGCGCTCGCCGGCGCGGCGCGCGTCCGGCGCCGCGGCGGCCGGCCGGCGTCCCGCGGCGCGCAGGCGGCCCCTGAAGCTCCTCCTCGTGGCCGGCGCCCGTCCCAACTTCATGAAGATCGCGCCGCTTCTGCGCGAGCTGCGCGCCCGGCCGGGGCTGTTCCGGCCCCGGCTGGTGCACACGGGACAGCACTACGACGATCAGCTCTCGGACGTCTTCTTCGAGGAGCTGGAGATCCCGCCTCCCGAGGTCCACCTGGGCGCCGGCTCGGCGAGCCACGCCCTCCAGACGGCGCGCATCATGGAGCGCTTCGAGACGGTCCTCCTGGAGGACCGGCCGGACTGGGTGATCGTCGTCGGGGACGTCAACTCCACCCTGGCCTGCTCCGTGGTGGCGGCCAAGATGTCGCCGCCGGTGCCCGTGGCGCACGTCGAGGCGGGCCTCAGGTCGCGCGATCGGAGCATGCCGGAGGAGATCAACCGGATGGTCACCGACGCCCTCTCCGACCTCCTGTTCACCACCAGCCCGGACGCCGACCGGAACCTGCGTGCGGAGGGCGTGGACCGGCGGAAGATCCACCGGGTCGGTAACGTGATGATCGACACGCTCCGGCGCTTCGCGCGCAGGTCCGATCACTCCGACGTCGTGCGCCGTCTGGGCGTCAGCCCCCCGTTCGCGCTCGTGACCCTGCACCGCCCCTCGAACGTGGACGACGAGGGGGCGCTCCGGCGGATCCTGGGGGCGCTGGCCGAGATCGCGGGGATGGTCCCGGTCATCTTTCCGGCCCACCCGCGCACCGTCAAGATGATGCGCAGGTTCGGCCTCGCCCCCGCCCCGGAGGGGGGCACCTCCGGCCCCCGTCTGGTGGAGCCGCTCGGCTACCTCGACTTCCTCCACCTGCAGGCGCGGGCGGCCCTGCTCCTGACCGACTCCGGGGGAATCCAGGAGGAGGCCACCATCCTCGGCGTGCCCTGTCTGACCCTGCGCGACAACACGGAGCGGCCGATCACCATCACGCGCGGCACGAACCGCCTGGTGGGCAGCGACCCGCGGCGGATCGTCACGGAGGCCAGTAGGATCCTGGCCTCACCGCCGAAGCGCAGGCCGGTCATCCCGCTGTGGGACGGACGGGCGGCGGCCCGGATCGCCGCCGTGCTCGCGCGCCGGCGCCCGTAGGTCCCTTCGGGTGCCTCCTCCCCGCAACCCCGCGTGGGGCGCCGATTCTGTTGACAGCATCGCTCGAACGGAGGAAAATACACTCCTGTCTGGCCCGTCGGCCCTCGACCCGCCCGGCTCGGGACGGGCCGGCCCGCCAGAGAAACGAGCTTTCCCCCAAACTCAGACGACTGCCGTCGAGGTGCTCGTGGGAGCCGACGGTTCGGGGCGACGAGGCGGGAGCCCCGCCCGCGCGACGCGGCGGGGGGCGGCGATCCCGCCCGTCCCGCCGCGGCCTGCGGGGGCGGCGCCGGGGCGCCTCAGATGGAGGCAGTTGCGGGCCTTCCATCGCATGTCCCGCCTCGGCGCCCTGCGGCGCCCCCCCGAGGCCGTCGGCTGCGGCGTCCTCAGGGAGTTCTGTGGGGCGACCGGCTTCACGCGGGCCGAGATCTGGCTCAAGGGGCCGCGGAGCAGGACCATGCGCCTGTACGCGACCCACGGCCAGCCCCACCACTCGCGCCACGAGCTGCGCCTGAATCCCCGCACCTGCCCGTTCACGATGATGGTGCTCCGCGGACGCCGCGGTCTGCGTTACCCGAACGTCTGCCCCGACGAGCGGTCGCGGAGGAGGTGGGCTCCGTGGAAACGGGTCAGCTCGGTCTACGGGGCGCCGCTGCGCTCGGGGGACGACGTCATCGGCGTGATCTACGCCGACCGTCACGGCCGGCCGTTTCGTATGGATGCCTCGGAGATCGAGCTCGCGTGGGTGCTGACCGCGGTGATGGCCGAGATCATCGACGGCTCGCTGGAGCACCGGCTGCAACACAAGCGCCACCGCCAGATGGTCCTGCTCAACAGGGCGAGCCGCCTCATCGGCGCCGAGGAACGGCTGTCGGTGCTGCTGCCGAAGCTCTTGCGCCTGGTCCAGCGTGGCGGGGGCTACAGCGCCGTCCTCCTGGGGCTGTGCGATCCCGCGACCCGGCAGATGGTGGTGGTCGCGGCGGCCGGCCGGGGGGCGCGGAGGACCGTGGGCCGGAGGTTCTCGCTCGGCCGCCGGCTCTCCTCGCTGTGCCTCGGCGGTCGCGCGTACGTGACCGGCAGGCCGATCCTGATCCGGGACGTCGCCGACCTGCCCAGGCCGTTGCCCGACTGGCCGGCGTCGACCCGCTCGATCCTCGTCAACCCCGTCCACAGCAACCGCAAGGCCCTCGGCGCGCTGCGCCTCGAGTCGGAGCGGGCGTACGCGTTCGACGAGGGTGATGTCGAGATCTTCTCCATCCTGGGCGAGGAGATCGGCCACGCGGTCCGCCGCGCCCGCGTCCTGGAGGCGCTGCGCAGCAAGCAGGCCGACCTGAAGGCCGTCTCGGAGAGGCTCGAGTCGGCCCTCGAGGAGGACCGGCAGAGGATCGCGCGGGAGCTGCACGACGAGCTGGCGCAGTCGATGACGGCGGCCAAGATCAACCTCGACATCCTGAGGACCATCACGAACGGAGCGGGGCCCTCCGCCCGGGCGCTGATCGCCGAGACCACGAGCCTCCTGGACCGCACCATCGCCGAGACCCGCAGGATCTCGATGGACCTCAGGCCGGCGATGCTCGACGACCTCGGCCTGCTGCCGACGCTGCGCTGGTACGCGGGCCACTTCGCGCGGCGCACCGGCATCCGCGTCGCCCTCAGCGCCCGCGTCCCGGACTCGAGGATGCCGCGGAAGGTCGAGCTTCTCCTCTACAGGTTCGTGCAGGAGGCGCTGACCAACGTGGCGCGTCACGCCGGCGCGAAGCGCGTCCGGGTCACGCTGCGGGGGAGGGACGGCGACCTGCGGGCCGTGGTGTCGGACGACGGCGTCGGGATCCGGGACGGCTCCGGCGAGAGGGTGGGCCTGGGGCTGCTGGGAATGCGCGAGCGGATCGAGCGGCTCGGCGGGGGGCTGCGGATCGACTCGGGACGCGGTCGGGGGACCAGGCTCACGGCCTCGATCCCGCTCGACCGTTCTCCCGGCGCCGCGCGGGGCTCGCGCTCGCCCGGCGCGCTCCCGCCGGATTCCGGCAGGCGGCCCGGGGCCGGTGCCCGGCCGCGCTCGGCCGGCGCCTCGCCGCC
>JBHIAV010000062.1:0-13494 GCA_046758745.1 Gemmatimonadota bacterium | reverse complement strand
CCGCCGCAAGCGCGAGGAAACTCGATGCCGGCGTCATCGGAGCGAACCCGCTAGGTCTACATAGGTGAGCGAGAGGCCTTCCTCCAGGCTCTGACCGGGCGCCCAACCGGCCGCGCGCAGGCGCGAGACGTCGAGGGCATTCCGTTCGAGCTCGCCGGGCCTCGGCGGCGCGCGCTCGACCTCCACCTCCCTTCCTGACACGCGCATCATCAGACTCGCCAGTTCGTTGACGCTCGTCTCCATCCCGGTGCCAACGTTGAACGCCACATCGTCGATCGCACGCGGGTCCGGAAGATCGATCTCGGAGGCCACGAGGTTGGCCTTCGCCACATCCGTCACGTAGATGTAGTCGCGCGTCTGCTCGCCGTCTCCGTAGATGGTGAGCGGAGCACGCTCCAGGAGTCGGTTCGAGAAGATCGCCACGACGCCTGCCTCCCCATGGGGGTCCTGCCTGGGCCCGTACACGTTCGAGTATCTCAGGGCCACGCCGGGGAGACCGTGAACCTTCCGGTAGAAGTACAGGTAGTGCTCACCGGCGAGCTTGCTCACCCCATACGGGGAGAGAGGCCTCTTCGGGGCGACCTCGTGGACGGGGAGCTCGTCCGCCTCTCCGTACACCACTCCTCCCGAGGATATGTACACGAAGCGCTCCACCCCGCTCCTTCGAGCGCTCTCTAGGAGGTTGAGCAGCCCATCCACGTTCACCGACGCATCGAATCTGGGGTCCCGGACGGAGATGCGGACGTCGATCTGCGCAGCGTGATGGTTGACCACGTCGAAGCGGCCGTCCTCGAACAGCCCGGCGAGCTCGGGCGAGCGGATGTCGAGTTCCAGGAATCGCACGTCCCCCGGGAGGTTCTCGCGACGACCGGAGCTGAGGTCGTCGATCGCCGTGACCTGCCACCCCGCCTCGAGGTACGCCTCGCATACATGGGAGCCTATGAAGCCGGCCCCGCCGGTGACGAGCACCCGTCTACCCGCCGCCACGCCCCTCCCCGCCATCGAGTTGAAAGAGTCGCTTCGCCACGTCGAGCGCCTCCAATCCATCCGGATCGGCGGCCAAGCGGCGTAGGGCGACCGTCGGCGCGTGCAGGAGTTTGGCCAGAAGCTGCCGCGTCGCGCGATGGATCCGCTCCCGATCCTCCTCGGCCAACGAGTCCATCTCCCTCAGAACCTCCTCGATCTCGGCGCGCCGCATGGCTTCAGCCGCCGATCGGAGCTGGCGGATGAGCGGTATGGCCTCTCGGGCGCGGTACCAGCGCCAGAACGCCTCTGCGTGCTCCGCGATCAGCGTCCGCGCGACGTCCAGTTCCGTGGCTCGCTCCGCTTCCGCGCTGTCGACCACCCGTTGCAGATCGTCGACGTTGTACAGAAAGACCCCCGGAACGCGTCCGACATCGGGCTCGACATCGCGAGGCAGGGCGATGTCCAGGACCACCAGGGGGCGCCCCACCGAACCCCTCGCGGCCCGGACCCGCCTCGCCGAGAGAATCGGCGACGGGGAGCCGGTCGACGTGACCACGATGTCGACCCGACCGAACGCGCCCCAGAACTCTTCGATCGGAACGGCCCGCGCCCCTACGGACCGCGCCACTCGCTCGGCTCGCTCCAGCGTCCGGCTGGCCACGAGCGCTCCCTCGACCCCCTCCCGCACCAGACAGGCGAGGGTGAGCTTCCCCATCTCACCGGCTCCCAGCACCATCGCGACGCGGCCGCGGAGGGAGCCGAACACCTTCTCCGCCAGCCGCGTCGCGGCCGAGGGCACGGAGGCCGCCCCCTCTCCGATGCGCGTCTCCGTGCGCACCCTGCCGCCCACGGCCATCGCCGACTGGAAGAGCCGATGCAGGACCGGGCCGACGCTGCCGGGTATCCGCTCCCGGGCGCGCAGGTATGCAGTCTTCACCTGTCCCTGGATCTGGTGCTCGCCCAGCACGAGCGAGTCGATCCCGCATGTCACCCGGAAAAGGTGTACGACGCAATCCCTCCCGGTGTGGTCGTACAGGTAGCCGGCCGCGCGCTCGGGGGAGAGTCCCGCCTGCTCCGCCATCGCCTCCGTCACGGCCCTCTCGGCGGCGCCCGGGTCCGCGGCGTGGAGATAGTATTCGGTCCGGTTGCACGTCGAAAGGACTATGCACTCCTGTACGCGCTTCTCGCACAGGACGCGGGCAACCGCGCTCTCGGCGCGACCCTCCATCACGTAGAAGCGCTCGCGTACCTCGATCGGGGCGGTCCGGTGACTCGTCCCTACCACTGCTACCGGCATCGCGTCACCCTACGCATGGAAACGGCATACAGGTCAGAGGAAGCTGTCGCCGGTCCCGTCGGCGAGGAGCCGCAGAACGACGAACGCGAGCGCCGTTGCTACGAATGCGGCCGCGCTTACCAGGGCGGCCCTCGGCCCCCGCCAGCGGGGCGACAGGCGCGCTCCGATCGCCGCCAGGTACGACCCCCACGCCACCACCGCGAGCACCACCTGCGGATCGTCTGGAGGAAGCGTCGGCCCGTAGGTGAGCGTCCAACCCCACCCGGCGAGCAATCCCACGGAGAGCGCTGGAAAGCCAATCCCGAGACCGAGGCCACCGAGACGATCGAGCGCGTCGAGGGATGGGAAGAAGCGGAAAACGGAGCCGAACTCCTTCCGCTTGAGGGTTCGGAATTGCAGCACGTACATGGCCGAGGCCGCCGAGGCAAGCGCCAGCCCCGCGAACCCGGCGAACACGGTGGTTACGTGAAGCACCAGCCACGGCCCTCGGAAGGCGAGCTGCCGGGGCGCCGGATGAAGGCCCACGAGGATCGCCTCCGCGAGGAGGGCGACGGCCAGCGGGAGGAGAAAGAGCCCCGAGGCGCGCGTGTCAGGCCGCACGGCGGCCCCCAGGGTGAAGGCCACGACGGCCAGGGCCAGGGTCGACGAGGCGGGGCCCACACCGACCAGGGGCAGCGCCCGTTCGTGCAGAGCGAAGGCGACGAGGCCGGCGAGGTGAAAAACGAAGCCGGCGGAGGTCGCTCCCACAGCCCGACCATCGGGTGACGATCGCCCACGCCGGAAGAACTCGAGGTGCGTCACCCAGGCCGCCAGGTAGCAGAGCAGCGCGGCCAGGTGCGAGCCTAGGATCATGGACTCGCAGTGGGAAGGAAGACGGTGCGCCCATGAGCCGCGCGCCCGGAGCCTCGAACGCGCTCCGGGAGCGCGAGCCGGCCGCAGCTAGTCACCCTGGCCGGGCATCTGCCGGACCATGCGAGCTGGCGCTCCCACCTCCACACCCGCCTCCCGAAGGCTCACCACGAGGCCAGTGGACGTCCGCTCTCGAACCAGAGCCACGCGCACCGTGCAGAGCCGGTCGTCCAGCCGGGCCACTTTGCCATTGGCGACGGACTTGCTGAACACGGCGAACTCATCTCCCACGCGCACGCCGGCGGTGGCGCCGACGTCCAGAAAGACGGCATCGCCGGGGGCGATGATGGGCTGGGGCGTCTCGAAGCCGATCACGCGTGCCGCCATCCCGTTCTCCAGCGGTTCGGGAAGCTCTCCGGCGACGACCTCGTACGCCGTCGCCGGTATCACCGGGTCCCCGACCTTGTAGGCTCCGAAGATCTGGATCACCACCGCGCGAGCCGTGTCGCCCGCCACGTCGGTGAGGGCGAGCAACGCCACGGAGTGCGCGATCCTCCCGTACGGCGCGATGCCCCGGCCCCAGCGGATCGCCTGATACACGTCCCCGACGGCTGCCGGTGCGCCTCCGAGGTCGAGCAGCACCCGGTCGTTCTCTCGCACGCCGCGGGGCAGGTTGAGGCGTAGCGGATTCTCCTCGAAGAGGCGCGCCGTCGAGCCGATGGGACCGATCTCCTCCTCGTGCGCGAGGAAGGCGACCCGGTAGAAATCGCTCCGCGACACGACGGTTCTCCGCGATGCCGCGTCGAAGGCGAGAGCCCCGGATGCCACGCTATCGGTAGGATTCCGGTCGAAGATGGAAGGGGCGCCGAAAGATTCGTTCCGACCGACTCGCCGGGCCACGACAACGGCCTGCTCCGCCCCTGAAGGCACGTCGCCGCCCGCCGGAGGGACGGCGCCGGGGAGGCGAAGCACCTCGCCGGGAAAGATCCAGTGGGGATCTTCCACTACGCCGGGGTTCAGACGGTGGATCTCGGGCCAGCGAAGGGGGTTCGCGAGATAGCGGGCCGCCAGGTCCCACAGGGTGTCCCCTCGCCGCACCTCGTGCGTTCGGGCCGCTTCTTCCTGGGCGAAGAGAAGGCCCCCGCCGAGCATCCAGAAGCCGGCGACCGTGGCCGAGATGACCGTGCGGCCGACGACGCGCATGCACCCTCCTCGCCCGTCAGAACGGTAGATCGTCCTCGCCCGCCAGAGCCTGGTTCGAGAAGTCGGAGTAGTCGGTTTCGGAGGCACTGATCCCGGACGGTTGGGCCGGCGCCGTTGCGGAGTCTCCGCGGCCGCCGAGCATGATCATGTCGCGTGCTCGGATCTCCGTGGTGAAGCGCGTCTGACCGTCCTGTCCCTCCCACTGTCGGTATTCGATAGATCCTTCGATGTAGACGCGGTCCCCCTTCTTAAGGTAACGCTCGCAGATCTCCGCCAGCCGATCCCACGCGACGACACGGTGCCACTCGGTCTTCTCCTGCTGCTGCCCGTTTCGGTCCGTCCACTGCCGGCTGGTGGCCACGGAAAGGGTGGCGACGCGAGTGCCTGAGGGTATGCTTCGGATCTCGGGATCGGCTCCCAGATTGCCGATGAGCTGGGCCTTATTGAGACTTCGCGACATTCCAACCTGCCACGGGAGGTTTCTCCAACAGCGGCACGGGATTGCGCCGTACGGTCGCTCGAAGTTAGACGGCCGAGCCAGGCGTTGTCAACGAAGCGGAGTCTTCAACCGGCATCTCATCACGAGCGCATCTTCCGAGGGGGCCGTGTAGTATCTCCGGCGAACTCCCACCACCTCGAAGCCGGCCCGCTCGTACAGCCGCCGTGCGGCAGCGTTGCTGACCCGGACTTCCAGGAACACGCTGCTTGCGCCTCGCTGCGCAGCCTCACGCACGGCGCCCGCCACCAGCGCCGCGCCGACGCCGCGACCGCGCAGCTCGGGCAATACGGCGAGGTCGCCCAGCTCGGCTTCGGCGGCGGCGAACCAGAGCGCCAGGTAGCCGGCCACCCTCTCCTCCACCTCCGCCACCAGGAGGGCCGCGTTCGGCCTCCGCATCAGGCCTCGGAAGGTGCGCTCCGTCCACGGCGTGGTGAAGGAGCGGCGCTCGATGCGCATCACCTCCTCCAGGTCGGCTTCCCGCATCGAGCGCAGGGTAACGGGCGGCGCCGGTCGCCACTCGGTCTCGCGGCTTATCGCCATCGGGCGCCCACCTCGCGTTCCGCGCTCGACAGCCTGACGTACTCCGGCTCCCAGTTCGCCACGTTCGTGACGAGGCCGCTCTCGGGCGAGGAGCGGACGAGCCACAGGAGGGCAGCGGCCCGTGGAACGCCGAGATGGGGCGGCAGGACCGTCCCTCCCGCGGCCCGAATCGACTCGGCGTGCCGCGTCGCGCCCCCTCCGGCGAATCGCCATTCGTCCACGGGGAAGAGGCTTCCCAGGAGCTCCTCCACCCGAGAGACGGTGGGCCCGAAGAGTCGTCGCAGCTCTTCCCCTCCGAGGTACCCGGCCGCGTAGACTTGGCCGCGGCGCGCGTCCAGGAGGGCGCACACCCGTCCCTGCACCCCCACTCCCGCCGCGATCGCGGTGAGGCTCGAATAGGCATACAGCGCGACCTTATGGGCGAAGCAGAGTCCCTTGCCCAGGGAAGCGGCGATGCGAACGCCCGTGAACGAGCCGGGTCCTGCGCCGACGACCACCGCCTCCACTTCGTGCGGCCGCTTGCCGCATCCGTGCAGGATCCGATCGATCTCGGGGAGGACGCTCTCGGAATGAGTAACGCGGACGGGCAGCAGGCTCTCGGCGAGCAGGGTCGGCCCATCTCCGAGCGCCACGCTGGCGAGCGGCGTGCTCGTCTCCAGCGCCAGGGTCAGCATGTTGGCTCGGGAGCGGGGATCCGCCCCGCCCGACCGACGGTCCGTGCCTCCACCGCGCGGCGTCCCGGATCGGCGACAAAGCGCAGCTCGACCTCCCACCGGTCGCGAGGCAGCTGGCCGGATGCCCGGTCGGCCCACTCGACGAACACCGGTCCTTCCGCCTCCAGCAGGTCGGGCCACCCGATGTCCCAGAGCTCCTCCGGTCGGCACAGCCGGTAGAGGTCGGCGTGATGGACGAATCGTCCCCCCCTCCCCCGGTACCGGCTCACCAGCGTGAAGCCGGGGCTCGGTACTACGTCCTTCACCCCCGCACCGGCACACGCCGCCCGCGCCAGAGTCGACTTGCCCGCCCCCAGATCACCGTAAAGGCAGACGAAGGCGCCCGTTTCCATCGCCCGTTCGCCGAGACGGCATCCCCAGCGAACCAGAGAAGGCTGGTCCATCTCTACAACCCCCGCGCGCCGCTTCCGACGGGAAGGGGAGCTCACCGCAGGTCGCGTCGGCCGGCCGGCCTCACGGCAGCGAGCCGCGACCGCGGCGGTCGCCGGCTCCCACCGTGTCCCACCTCGAGTTCCGCCTTCACGTCGAAGAGCTCGTCCCGCAGCCGCGCCGCCCGCTCGAAGTCCAGATCTTCGGCTGCAGCGCGCATCTCCTGTTCCAGCAGGCGGATGAGCTGCTCCGGATCCATACCCCGGTACGAGGCGATCTCCTCCCCCACGGCTCGCGCTCCCCCCTCCCGGACGTCCGCCACGGCCGTGGTGAAACGGATCTGCTGAACCGATTTCACGATGGACCGCGGGACAATCCCGTGCTTCGCGTTGTACTCGGCCTGGGCCCGGCGCCGGCGCTCGGTCTCGTGAATCGCGCGCTCCATCGAGCCCGTCACCCGATCGGCATACAGGACGGCCGTACCGTTCACGTTCCTGGCGGCTCGCCCGATCGTCTGGATCAACGAGGTCTCGGAGCGAAGAAAGCCCTCCTTGTCCGCGTCGAGGATTGCAACTAACGACACCTCGGGGAGATCGAGACCTTCGCGCAGCAGGTTGATGCCGACGAGCACGTCGAAGGCACCGAGACGAAGATCGCGCAGGATCTCCACCCGCTCGATCGAATTGATGTCCGAATGGAGGTAGCGCACGCGTACGCCGCGCACGGCCAGGAACTCCGAGAGGTCCTCCGCCATCCGCTTGGTGAGCGTGGTCACAAGCACGCGCTCCCGGCGGCTCGTCCGAACCCGGATCTCCTCAAGCAGATCGTCCACCTGGTTTCGCACCGGCCGCACGTCCACCCTGGGATCCAGCAGACCGGTGGGGCGGATCAGCTGCTCGACGACCACGCCGCCCGAGCGGCGCAGCTCGTATTCGCCCGGAGTGGCGCTGATGAAAAGGACCTGGGGGACGGTCTCCTCCCATTCGTCGAAGCTCAGCGGACGGTTGTCCAGCGCCGAAGGAAGGCGGAAGCCATGCTCGACCAGCGTGAGCTTGCGGTTCCGGTCGCCCGTGTACATCGCGCCGATCTGGGGAACCGTGACGTGTGACTCATCGACCATGACGAGATACTCGTCGGGGAAGTAGTCGAGCAGGCAGAAGGGTCGCTCGCCGGGCAACCGGCCGTCCAGGTAGCGAGAATAGTTTTCGATTCCGGGACAGACACCGATCTCCCGCAGCATCTCCACATCGAACCTGGTGCGGGTCTCGAGGCGTTGGGCTTCGAGAAGCTTGCCGGCCGAGCGGAGCTCGCGCAGCCGCTCCTCCAGCTCCTGCAGGATCGCTTCCACCGCCACGTCGAGCCGGTCGCGCTCGATGGCGTAGTGCGTGGCCGGGAAGATCGCGGTGCCCGCGAGCCGGGTGATCGTCCTGCCGGTCAGGGGATCGATCTTGGTTATCCGCTCGACGCGATCCCCCCACAGCTCCACTCGGACGGCCTGCTCCTCGTACGCGGGCAGCACCTCGATCACGTCGCCGCGGACGCGGAACGTGCCGCGCCGAAAATCCAGATCGTTGCGGCTGTACTGGATCTGCACGAGTCCGGAAAGGATCTCGCGCCTGGAGATCGACTGGCCGACCTCGAGCGTCAGCATGTGCGCCCGATACCCCTTCGGGTCGCCGAGTCCGTATATCGCCGATACCGAGGCCACTACGATGACATCTCGTCGCTCCATGAGCGAGGAAGTGGCCCGCAGCCGCAGGCGATCGATGTCCTCGTTTATGGAGGCGTCCTTTGCGATGTAGGTGTCTGTGGCGGGGACGTACGCTTCCGGCTGATAGTAATCGTAATAGGAGATGAAATACTCGACCGCATTGCGTGGAAAGAACTGCTTGAGCTCGCCGTACAGCTGGGCGGCGAGCGTCTTGTTGTGGCTCATCACCAGGGTCGGGAGACCGGTCTCCGCGATGACTCCGGCCATCGTGACCGTCTTGCCGCTCCCTGTGACGCCGAGGAGGGTCTGCCAGCGCTCTCCGGTGTGGACCCCCCTCGCGATCTCCCCGATCGCGGCCGGCTGATCGCCGGTCGGCTCGAACGGCAGCTCCAGCTCGAACTCAGCCACGACCGAACGGGGTGGAAGCTTGGATCCCCGACCCCTCCGCGGCCGCACGCCACGCCCGGCTTGACGCGCCATCCCATGGGCCTTCAGCTTGGCATCGGCTTGCACCCGTCAAGGATCCGGCGAGATGAACCATCCCGACGTCGGGGCGCGCTGGGGAGGGCTCCTCGTGTGCACCCTCGTATGCGTGGCGTGCAGCGATGCCCCTCCCGAGCGAGCGGAACCCGTCGATCCGACGCTCAGAAGAGAGCAGCTGCGGACGCAGTTCGCATCCGTGCAGAATCAGCTCCGTGGCATCCAGGCCCAGGCACTCGACTCGCCGGGGGTGCGCGCGGCCCAGTCGGAGTTCTACGAAGCGCTGCGGCGCCGCATGATCGAGATCGACAGCAGCTCGGCCGACCTCCTCGGCCAGGCGACCAGTGTCGGGCGGGACCTGTCGGAGATCGCCGGTTCCCGGACCGCCACACGTGAGGAGAAAGTCCGCGTCGCGCAGGAGCTGCAGACGGCCGAGCGCAAGCTCCGGCCGCTTCAGGACAGCGCGTTCAACGATCCCATCGTCACCGAGAAGTTCCGAATCCTTCAGGACAGTCTCGTGGCCACGATCACCCGCATCGACCCCGCTGCACAGCGCCTTCTGGACCAGATGCGCGCCATCGAGCGTCGGATCATGGAGCTGGATCGCGTGACGAGCCCGGCGGATACCCCAGGAGCCGGCGGCGCGCGCGCCACCGACGGTGCCGGCCCCGCCGACGGCTCCGGCCCGAGCAGCGGCTCGGATCCCGGCGCCCCGGGCGGCGCTTCCGGTGACGACGAGCTCGGAGGCAAGCACCCCGACAGCTGAGCGGTACGCGACCCGCCGACCCACCCGGCTCCGTCTGACCGACGCGGCCCCTCTCACATGTCCAGGGTGAGGTCGCTGTCCCCGAAGCTCTCCTTGCGTTGCACCGAAAGCACCCCCTTCACCCGGCGGATATGCTTCATGACCTTCTTCAGGTGGGACAGGTTCTCCACCTCTACCACGAACTGGCCGGCCATTCCCCCCTCACCGGCCCTGATCGTGGCAGACTGGATGTTGGTGCCGGTGTCCGAGATGGACCGGGCGATGTCAGCAAAGAGCCCGTGACGGTCGGTCCCCTCCATGACGATGCGCACGAGCAACCGCTGCGAGCCGTCGACGTCCCAGTCGATGTTCACGCGCCGCTCCGGGTGATCCGCGAGATTCAGGATGTTCGGACAGTCTCTTCGGTGTATCGAGATCCCTCGTCCTCGCGTGATGTAGCCGGTCACATCATCCCCAGGCACCGGCTGGCAGCACTGCGAGTACCGAACCATCAGGTTGTCCATCCCCTGGATCCGGATCCCTTTGGGTCCACTCCATACCCGCTCCACCAGCTTCGAGAGCGGGCTGGCTGATCTCTCGCGGTCGGTCTCGTCATCCGGATAGACGGTCCGGATGACGCGCGTGATACCTACGTCGCCGCGGCCGACGGCCGCGTACAGACCGTCCGCGCCGCCGTCGATTCCGAGAGCCTCGGCCGCCGATTCGATCTCGGGCTCCTCCGGCTTCCGGTGACGCTTCTTCCACTCTCGTGCCAGGATGTCGCGTCCTAGCTGCACCGCCGAGGCGTGCTCCTCCTTGCGGATCCACTGCCGGATCTTGTGCCGTGCCCGGCTCGTCTGCACGAAGCCCAGCCAGTCCCGACTCGGCGTGTGCGCCTCGGAGGTGAGGATCTCCACCGTGTCGCCGTTGCGCAGCGGCCGAGAGAGCGGAGCGATCCTTCCGTTGACCTTGGCACCTGCGCAGCGAAGTCCGATCTCGGTGTGGACCGCGAAGGCGAAATCGATCGGCGTCGCGCCTTTGGGAAGCTGCTTGACGTCCCCCGCCGGCGTGAAGACGAAGATCTCGTCCTGGAAGAGGTCGATCCGGAGGAATTCCATGAACTCCTCCGGCTCCCGGGTCTCATGCTGCCATTCGAGGACCTGGCGGAACCATGTTAGCTTCTCATCCACTTCGTCAGGCTCGCGCTTCTCCTTGTACCGCCAGTGCGCGGCGATCCCCAGCTCCGCCGTTCGGTGCATGTCGTGGGTCCGAATCTGGATCTCGTAGAGGCGGCCGCCCGGACCGAAGATCGTGGTGTGCAAACTCTGGTACAGATTGGACTTCGGCGTCGCGATGTAATCGTGGAACCGCTCGGTGAGCGGCGTCCACTGGTTGTGGATCACGCCGAGAGCATGGTAGCAGTCCCGGACGGTCGCCACGATCACCCGTACCGCGAGCACATCGTAGATCTCCTCGTACGGCTTCTGCCGCTTCCGCATCTTGTTGAAGATCGACCAGAGGTGCTTGGCCCGCCCGGCCACCTCGCACTCGATGCCGGCCTGCTCCAGCTCGCGACGCAGCGGTTCGACCATTCGGCGGATTAGGTCCTCTCGCTCGCTCCGCTTGTCGGCGACCTGCCGGCTGAGCTCGCGATAGTCCGCCGGCTCTAGGAACTTGAAGGCGAGGTCCTCGAGCTCCCACCGCACCCGTGCCATCCCCAGCCTGTGGGCGAGCGGTGCATAGATCTCGCGCGTCTCCATGGCGATCCGCCGTTGCCGCTCCGGATCGAGGTGCTCGAGCGTCCGCATGTTGTGCAGCCGATCGGCCAGCTTCACGATGATCACTCGGGCGTCCTGGGCCATCGAGAGGAGCAGCTTCCGGTAGTTCTCCACCTGACGCTCGGCCAGGGAGCCGAACTCGACGCGGGAGATCTTCGTCAGCCCGTCTACGATCGTCGCGATCTCGGAACCGAACTCCCGATGGATCTCGTCGACGGGTGTGCCGGCATCCTCCACGACGTCGTGAAGCAGGGAGGCCGCGATGCTGACGGTGTCGATGTGGATCTCGCCGAGGATCTTCGCGACCTCGATGCAGTGCGTGATGTAGTCCTCGCCCGAGCTGCGCTTCTGGCCCGCGTGCTTCTCGCTGCTGTACTGGAAGGCGAGCGCGAGGAGGTCGAGGTCCAAACGGTCCTCGTTTCCGCGCACCGCGGCCAGGAAGTCCGGCGTGAGTAAGGACTTCGCCGAGTCGAGCGGCTGCGTCGCCATATCCTGCGTCTTCGCTACCTTCGCCATGACTTCCCAGGAACGGCCCCGGCGGCTCGCCCCACGGCGCCGAGGCTCGGACGGCTGGACGTCGCCACGGACGGGACGAGCGCGTGCACGTACCATACCCGCTGTTTGCCGGGAAGGTCTCCGACACAGGGCGGCCGGACCGTTCCCGCCGGGACCGGTCGGACCCCTCCGGGCCGGGACCTATCGGTAAGATACGCGGGCCCGCGCGGCGGCGGCAAAGAACCGCCCGCGCGGACAGCTCAGGAGCGGCGACCCCCTGCGGGAGCCGGCCGCCGCGTGCGCTCCGGCTCGCGTATGAGGCCGCGCTCCAGGAGGCTCACGAACCCGCCGTCCCCCAGCACGATATGGTCGCGCACGGGAATGCCGAGGAGGCGCCCGCTCTCCACGAGCTGATGGGTGACCTCTATGTCCTCGGGGGAGGGCTCGGGGTCTCCGCTCGGATGATTGTGCGCCAGGATGAGGCTGGCCGCAGCCCGGCTGATGGCCGGCGAGAAAACCTCTCGGGGATGCACCAGGGAAGAGTTGAGGAGGCCGACGGTCAGGCAACGCTCGTTCAAGACCCGGTTCTGCGTGTCGAGGTAGAGGACCCAGAACTCCTCCTGCGCCCGATCCCGAAGCCGAGGGCCCAGTCGGAGGAAAACGTCTCGCGGCCCATGGACGCGCCGCCGCATGCGGGCGGGTTCGGCGGATAGACGGCGGCCCAACTCGAAGGCGGCCGTGATGGTGGCCGCGCGGGCGGGCCCGATGCCGGGACACACCTCGAGCTCGTCCGGCTCTGCGTTCCCGATCCGGCGCAGCGAGCCGCCGAACTGGTCGAGAAGATCGGAGGCGAGGGCCACGGCCGACCGCCCCGAGCTCCCCGATCCGATCAGGATCGCCAGCAGCTCACGGGTCGCCAACGCACCGGGTCGCAGGGCCGCCAGACGCTCTCTCGGCCTGTCCTCCGCCGGCCACTCTCGAATCGCTCGGGCCACCTCGCACCTCCCCACTCGGTCCGGCTCCGCTTCCCCGACGCCCCGACGGGTGAAGATTCGGGGCCCGGGTCAACATTCGCTCAACCGGCGGAGAGGAGCGTCGCGCCGGAGAGCACCGGCGCGCCGGAAGGCCGATCGGCGTGGCGAGGGCGATTCCTGCTCGAATCCGGGCCGCCGACCCTCAGCGGGCCGAACGGCCACGGCTCACGCCAGCCGGCCGTGGCACTTCTTGGACCACCCCACAGCCGCGGGGACCCAAGGGCAACAACCCGCGCGGTGGGCCAACATCCGGAGGTTTCCCACAGGGCCGGTTTCCCCCTCCGTACCCCTGTGTTGTGCCACGTTACGGCACAATCGCGGCACAGTTCCGCCAGCGCCGCCTCCGTAGATGCGGCGCTGGACGAGGTACTACCAGCCGCCAACTTGGGGCCATTGGATCTCAGCCTTGAGGGCACCCCTGGCCGCTTTTCAGACATCGGGGCGGTTCTGGAGCGTGGTGGCAAGTGATGAGAAGCGGGCGAACGTTGGGGCAAGGTGGCAAAACCGGGTGGCTTGGCGGTCGAACCATGGAACTGGTTCGTTGGAAGGCGGTGAAGGTGGAGGAGAGCGACGGAGGGTAGAGGTCAGAAATTGGGTAACCGTTTCGTCAGGCCCTTCGTGACGTTCGATCCGAACGGAGGCAGGCCACGGCCGCCTGATTCCACAAGCGTTCACCTGGCCACGAAAGCGGGGTAACTCCAGTTGCCCAGAATGTAGCAGCACTACAGCTAACAGGTCGTATCTGGACTTCTCCTCTGGTCCGCAAGAGGGACGTGGACGAGGGGTGGTCGACT
>JBHIAV010000061.1:0-13994 GCA_046758745.1 Gemmatimonadota bacterium | reverse complement strand
CCACTCGGGCACCGGCCGGCTGCGCTGGGGTGCCGACCGCCCCCACTCGCCCGTGAGCTGCACCTCGACCCGCCGCCTTCACTCCGCGGTGAGCTCCACGTCCACCTGCTCCTTCGGAGCGGACAGGACGACGGAGGTGTTCGTCCCCTCCACACCCGGGAGATTGAGCATGCGTTTGATCTCGAGGTTCATCTCTGTCTCGTCCCGGAACCGACCGATCACCATCACGTCGAACTCGCCGGTGATCTCGTACACGTGTGTGAGATGAGGGTGCTTGACGAGTGACGCTACGATCGCCGGCAGCGCCTCCCCTCGCGCCTTGATCCGCGTGACGGCCAGCAGACCGAAGCCCAGCTCACCGTAGTCGATCACGGGCTTGAACCCCTTGATGACTCCGCGCTCCTGCAAGTCCTTCAGGTGGTGGCCCACCGTGCTGATCGAGACGCCGAGGAGCGAGGCGAGCTGACGCAGTGAGCGCCGGCCATCCGCCTTGAGGGCCTCGATGAGGCGAACGTCCAGGTCCTTGTAGGTCATCGCTCCTCCTGCCCCGGCCGCTTCGCCGTCGGCTCGGCTAGCTCCGCCCCCTGCGCACGGCCGGCACCACCCATCCCGTCATCGACGGCCTCCCGGCCCGGCGGTCCGACGCCGACCATCGCCTTGATCTGGAGCTCCGGCGCGGCGGCTGGCGCCCGCTCCCGTGTTCCCGGCCCCTCGTAGAGCCGGCTCTCGAGCCGGCGGTTCGCGCCCAGCGGGTAACGCCAGTACCGCCACGGTTGAGAGAGCATGTGACGCGCCGTGAGGTGCGCGATCAGCTCCGGCACGTCCTCCAGGATGTCGACCCCTTCCCTCACCTGCAGCCGCTCGAGGATCTCCAGGTAGTCGTCCACTCGATCGTCACGGGCCTGCTTCCACAGGGCCTTCACCATGTGTCCCACGCGGCGCACGGGGATCCGTCCCCTCTCCGGGAGGAAGGAGACCGCGCGGAAGAACGGCGAGTGGAAGAGCTGGTTCGCGTCGACCTCCAACAGCCACGTCCCCGCGCTCGCATCCTGCGCGGCCCGCACGGCCGCGATGCGGTTGCGAGCCAACGAAGGCTCGAAGCCGAGCTTCTCGTACGGAATCCAGAGCTCGCGATAGTGGGCATCGGTCACCACCCACTCGAGGGCGCCCGCCGTCGGGCCATCAGCCCGGATCCACAGCTCCACGCGCTCCCAGTCGCGCTCCCAGAACTTATTCAGCTCGGCCGGGGTCAGCATGAGGTACCGCCACACCCAGTACACCCTCCCCGTCAGCCAGTAGGGAGCGTCGCCCTGTCGCCGGTACGGCCGTCCGGGCCCGTCTGCACAGTACAGGAAGAGCACCGGCGGCACCGGCCGTGGCATGAAGAACCAATCGATCAGCAGATAGACGGCGAAGAGGCCGCCGAGCGCTCCGAGGAAGGGGACCCAATCCTGCGAGACGTCGAAGCGGAGGACATCGACGAGCACCGCCCCGAGGAGGACCGGCGTGGCTCCGAGGACCGCGGTGACCCACTCCCGATATACCGCGTACAGCGCGATCACCAGGAGAGGGAAGCCCGCGAGCAGCAGGTGATCGCCGACGGGGCCGAGCGATCCGGTCGAGCCGAGAAGGAGGACGAGCGCCGCCACGAGGAGGATCCCCGACAGCGAGGCCAGCGGGAGCTTGTACGCCGCGAAGAAGGGGCTGGCAAAGCCGGCGATGAGGTAGGGGTCGAGGACGTCATCGGCCAGCTCGATCCCGTCCTTGCTCACATCCACCCGCCCGCGTCCCGACGGCACGAGAGAGAGCCGATAGCGTCGAAGGGCGCTCAGCACCTCGTCCCCGACCGCGCGACGGAAGCGGATCCGGTAGCGGCCGAGCCGTCGAAAGAAACGAAAGGGCAGGAGCAGCGGGCCGACGAGGAAGAGGAGGAGGTAGTAGCGCAGCCGCGGCACCTCGAGGTCCGGTCGGTCGAGCCCGAGACGGAAGAGCGTCTCATCCACCAGCCCGACCCGTATCTGTTCCTCCGGAACGGCTCCGGCGAAACGGAGCACGCTCGCCCAGTAGTCGACGAAGAGGAACGGGCCACGGAGCAGCCCCTGTCGGAGCAACCATTCCGCGAGGGAGCCGGCCCGGGCCGGGCTCGTCGATCGGGATCCGTGGTTTGCAGTCATGCGCACGCGATGACTCCGCGAGGCGTTGTGGACGCGCGGTACACTCCCCACATTCTCGCGCCCGCACAAGTGGCACGCCCAACGGGAACCTGCCTATGACCTGCCCCCGACGAACCGCGGCGCGCGCGTCGATCGTCGCCCTCGCCTTCCTGATCCGTGCGTCCAGCGCCGAGGCCGAGCAGGAAGCGCACGCGCCCAGGGGGGCGGGCCACTCGGAATCGGAGGAACCCGCGGCCTCCGCCGGGGTGCGGTGGTTCCCGCAGTCCGCCGCCTTCGCCCCCGTTCTCGCCGCCCCCCGTGAGGTCGGGTTCCGCGGCTCCATCCTGCTCGCCGATCGGCCGGACTCGGACTTCGAGGGCAGGAGCGTCGAGGCGGAGGTGGCGATCGGTCACCGCATCCCCGTGGTGCGCCTTCAGGGCGAGGCCCCGGGCCGAGCCGCCGTGGTGATCGGCTTCGAGGTGGGAATGTTCTCGCGCTTCTCCATGGAGACCTCGGAGAAGGACCTGATCAACACCGACTTCCGCGTGGGCGTCCCTCTCTCCCTGCGTGGCGGCAGATGGGAGGGACGGGCGACGATCCTGCACGTCAGCTCCCACATCGGGGACGAGTTCATCGCCCGGTTCCCCAGGCCGCAGCAGCAGGTGACCCGGGACGGCTTCGAGGGGCTCCTGGCCCTTCGGTTCGGCCCCTCGCTCCGGCTGTACGGCGGTGCCGACTACAACTTCCACGCGAATTCCGGGGTGGAGCGGGCGGCCGGCCGCTTCGGCCTCGAGTGGAATCCCGGCTTCGGGGCGGAGCGCGGCTTCGCATGGCCCTTCGCGGCGACCGATTTCCAGGTCACCACGGAGGCGGAGCGCGTGGCCGGAACCGGGACGGCGGGAGTCGCCTTCCGGATCGGCGGGACCGCGCTTCGCCTCGAGGCTCGGGGTCACTTCGGCCCCTCGCCGATCGGCCAGCTGCGTGCGGAGGACGAGGACTTCCTCGGTCTCGGTCTTCGCGTCGAGCCGTGAGGGTCCCCGGCCGAGCGGCCCGCCCATGCCTGCATAAGGGACGGATCGGTCGGTCGTGCGTCCGCCGACCTGTCAAGTGCAGGCGCCATTACGACAAGGCGGCTTGAACGCGTTGAGGGTGGAAACCGGGGGCTCCCGGAACCCGTTAAGAGGTTGAGAGAAGAGTAGAGGCGTGGCTGCCCCCGCACGGAGTCGGGGAGGAACGGAGGAGGTGGTGGTGAGATGCTGGACGCGCTGACGGTCATCGCGACGCTCGCGATCCTTGCGGCCCTGAGGCCGGCACGTCGGCAGCGATCCGCTGCGGAGGGGGAGAGCTTCCCCACTCCGTTCAGATACGGGCTCGCGGGGTGGCGCGAGGTCTTGCGCCGGTTCTGATCAGGATCCCGGTGCGGGAGGCATAGGACCGCCCGGACGAGCCGTCGGCTCGCCGGGGTGGCGGCCCTTCCTGCTTTTCCGAAGGAGCTCCACAGCCGACGTTGTGAAGGCGTCCCCCGTCTTCTAAGATGCACGGGCATCAGCAATGAGCCGGGCATCCGTCCGACGAGCGGGGCGCGATGAGGCTAATCCACGAGCTGGAGGCGCGGCAGGCCGAGCAGGGATTCCTGGACAGCGACTCCCTGCAAGAGCTTGCGGCGCGCCTGGGAGCTCCCCTCTACCGACTCCAGGAGCTCGTCTCCTTCTACCCTCACTTCCTCACCGAGCCTCCGGCGCCGATCACCGTCTCGGTGTGCCGCGACATGAGCTGCTTCCTCAACGGCGGAGAGGGGCTCGCCGCCCGGATCCGCTCTGCGCTCCGGTCTTCACCCGATGTCCGCCTGGAGGAGGCGTCGTGCCTCGGTTGCTGCGAGCTCGCCCCGGCGGTGCGCGTGAACGGAACCCCGGCGAGGGCCGACGACCCGTCCGTCCTCGCCGCCCGGGTGCGTGGCGGCCGATTCGAACGCGCGGCTCCGCCCACCCGCCGGTGGAGGTGCGACCCGTACGCCGGCCCCGGCGAGCGATACGGGGCGCTGCGGGCGCTCCTCGAGACCCCCGATCGCACCGAAGCCCTCGAGGCCCTCCTGGCGGCTCTCACGGAGAGCGGGCTACGCGGGATGGGGGGTGCCGGCTTCCCGACGGGACGCAAGTGGGAGCTGGTGCGGGCGGAGGCGGCGAGCCCGAAGTACGTGATCTGCAACGCAGACGAGAGCGAGCCCGGCACCTTCAAGGATCGGGTCATCCTCGAGGAGCTCCCTCACCTGGTGATCGAGGGCATGCTTCTGGGCGGCTTCGCCGTGGGCTCTTCCCGGGGGACGATCTATGTGCGGCACGAGTACCGGTCCGCGCGCGAGGCTCTGGAGGCCGAGCTCGCCCGGGTCGAGGAGGCCGGCCTCATCGGCCGGGACATCCTGGGCTCCGGCTTCGACTTCGAGCTCGACATCTTCGTCTCGCCGGGCGGCTACATCCTGGGTGAGGAGACGGCCCTCCTCGAGGCACTCGAGGACCGCCGGGGCGAGCCCCGCAACAAGCCTCCCTTCCCGGGCCAGCACGGGCTGTGGGGCCGGCCCACCCTCATGAACAACGTCGAGACCTTCGCCTTCGTGCCTGCCATCTCGCTGCGCGGCGCATCGTGGTGGATGGCGCAGGGGAAGAACGGCCACGCGGGCCTCAAGTTCATGGCCGTCTCGGGCCACGTCGAGCGACCGGGGGTATACGAGATCCCGATGGGCACGCCGGTCGCGGAGCTCATCGATGTGGCGGGTGGGGTGAGCGGTGGACGGACGCTGAAGGCGTTCGCGCCCGGCGGCGCCTCCTCCCGCTTCCTCCCGGCCGACCGGGCCGACGTGGCGATCGACTTCGGGTCGCTGGCCGACGCGGGGAGCATGATGGGATCGGGCGCCCTCGTGGTGGTCGCCGAGGGCACGCCCATGCTCCCGCTCGCCGCCAACGTGGTTCGCTTCTTCCGAAACGAGTCGTGCGGAAAGTGCGTCCCGTGTCGCGACGGAACCGCGAAGGCCGTCGCCATGCTGACGCAGACGATGGAGTCCGGCGAGCCGCTGGACTGGGAGACGATCGAGAAGCTCGACCTCCTCCTCTCCGAGACGTCGATCTGCGGGCTGGGCTACGTGGCGCTCAACCCGCTCCTCTCCGCAGCGGAGCACTGGCCCGAGGAGGTTCCCCGCCGTGAGGGTCCGGACCCCGGCACCACGCTGGCGACGCGGACGAGGGAAGGCGCGCCGCAAGGTACGCCATGAGCGATAGCCCGACGGCGAGGGAGACCATCCGCCTGACGGTGGACGGGCGGGAGGTCGACGTGTCCGCCCGCTCCACGATCTGGGATGCGGCGCGGGCCCTCGGGATCGACATCCCCGTGCTGTGCCACGATCCGCGACTGGCCCCCGTCGGGGTATGTCGGCTCTGCCTCGTCGATGTCGGCGAGAAGCGGCTCACCGCCGCCTGCATCCGGAAGGCCGAGGCCGGCATGTCCGTAGAGACGACCAGCGAGAAGATCGAGGCGTGCCGGCGCGGGCTCGTCGAGCTCCTTCTCTCCGACTATCCGGTCGATGGAGAGGCGAGGCTCAAGACGGGTGCGGACGAGCTTCTCGAGCTGGCGCGTCGCTACGGGATCGCGCACGACCGCGCGGGCGGGGACGCCCACCCCGGTAGCGTGCCGGCCCGCGGGGACCGTGACGGCAGGCGCCCCGAGAGGGCGCCCGGGGGTGTGGGCGGACCGCCGGTCGCCGAGCTCGCGCTCGGCGGGCGCACCCGGCCGGTCGGAGGGATCCCGGCGGGCGGCGGGCGGCCGATCGACCCCTCCTCGCCGGTCATCCGGGTGGACCATCAGGCATGCATCCTCTGCGACCGGTGCATCCGGGCGTGCGACGACATCCAGGTGAACCAGGTGATCGGGCGCACCGGAAAAGGGTACGCCACGCGGATCGGCTTCGACCTCGACGACCCGATGGGCCGCAGCACGTGCGTCGCGTGCGGGGAGTGTGAGAAGGTGTGTCCCACCGGGGCGCTCACCCTGCAGGACCTCTTCGAGCCGGCCGCGCCCGCCGGCCCCGGCGCGATGCGCGACGGGTGGGAGGTGATATGACCACGACGACCCTGCTGGCGGAGCTTCGCCAGCGAGGCGTCGAGCTCCGACCGAGCGGCGACAGCCTGGCCCTGCGCGACCCGAACGGCGCGCTGACCCCGGAGCTGCGCGCCTCGATCCGTGAGCACCGCTCCGAGCTGCTGCGACAGCTCCGCCTCTCCACGCCCAAAGGCCAGCTTGGACGCGTCGACTCGGTGTGCCCGTACTGCGGCGTCGGCTGCGCGATCCGCTACTTCGTGGACGAGGCATCGGGGCGAATCGCGTACGCCGACGGCCGGGACAGTCCGGTCAACCGGGAGCGGCTGTGCGTGAAGGGGAGGTTCGGCTTCGAGTACGCCACGCACCCGCAGCGCCTCACCGCCGCTCTCATCCGTCGCGAGTCCGCCTACCCCAAGGGTCCTCTCTCCCCGGAGGTACGGGGCTCGACGGGTCCCGGGAGCGGAAGGAAGCCTGGCGGGCTGGTGGACTATGCCGACGTCCTCCCCCACTTCCGAGAGGCGACATGGGAGGAGGCGCTCGACCTCACGGCGTCCCGCCTGAATGAGATCCGCGATCGGCACGGCCCCGGCGCGCTCGCCGGCTTCGGGAGCGCGAAGTGCAGCAACGAGGAGGCCTACCTCTTCCAGAAGCTGGTGCGGGCGGTCTTCGGCACGAACAACGTGGACCACTGCACCCGACTCTGCCACGCCTCCTCCGTGGCCGCCCTGCTCGAGACGATCGGCTCCGGCGCCGTGACGAACGTCTTCGCGGATGTGAAGAACGCCGACGTGGCGCTCATCGCAGGCTCGAACACGACGGCCAACCACCCGGTGGCCGCCACCTTCATGAAGCAGGCGGCGAAGTCCGGCCGCACGAAGCTCGTCGTGGTGGACACGCGCCGCCACGACATGGCAGATCACGCGGCGCACTTCCTCCAGATCAACCCGGGCACCGACGTGGCTCTGTACAACGCGTGGATGAAGGTGCTGATCGAGGAGAACCTGGTAGACCGCCGCTTCATCGAGACGCGAACCGAGGGGTTCGAGGAGCTCCGGAAGGTGGTGGCGGACTACCCGCCCGAGCTGGCGTCGCGCCTCTGCGGGGTGGAGGAGGAGAGGATCGTCGAGGCGGCACGCCTGTTCGGCCGCGCGGAGGCCGCGATCGTCTTCTGGGGGATGGGGATCTCGCAGCACACGCACGGCACCGACAACGCGCGCGGCCTCATCTCCCTCATGCTGCTCACCGGAAACGTCGGACGGCCGGGGACGGGCCTCCACCCGCTCCGCGGGCAGAACAACGTGCAGGGCGCCTCCGACGCCGGGCTCATCCCGATGGTGTACCCCGACTACCAGAGCGTGGAGAGTCCGGACGTGCGCGCGAAGTTCGAGAAGGCGTGGGGCGCGTCCCTCGACCCGAAAGCCGGTCTCACCGTGGTCGAGATCATGTCCGGCGCGCTCAGCGGCGAGATCCGCGGAATGTACATGATGGGGGAGAACCCCTTCCTCTCCGACCCCAACACGAACAAGGTGCGGAAGGCCCTGTCGAGCCTCGAGTTCCTCGTCGTGCAGGACATCTTCCTCACCGAGACGGCCGAGTTCGCCGACGTCATCCTCCCCGCCGCGAGCTTCTTCGAGAAGACCGGCACGTACACGAACACGGACCGGCGGGTTCAGGTGGGGCGGAGGGCGCTGGACCCGCCGGGACAGGCGAGGCAGGACTGGGAGATCATCTGCGAGATCTCGACCCGCATGGGTTATCCGATGCGCTACGACTCTCCTTCCGACGTGTTCGACGAGTTCACTTCCCTCGCGCCGTCCTACGCGGGCCTCACCCATCGGAACCTCGGCCTCACGGGCAAGCTGTGGCCCTGCCCCGAGCCGGAGAGCGGGGATGGGATCCAGGTCCTGTTCGGGGACGGCTTCCCCACACCGAGCGGCCGCGGGAAGTTCGTTCCGGCCGTCTTCGCCCCGGCCAAGGAGCTTCCCGATGAGGAGTATCCGCTCGTCCTCAACACCGGCCGCCTCCTCGAGCACTGGCACACCGGGACGATGACCCGGCGGGCCCGCATCCTGGACGCGATCGAGCCGGAGGCCAGCGTGGAGATCCACCCGGATGATCTCTCGGCCCACGGCCTGGCCGACGGTGACATGGTCGAGGTGGCGTCGCGCCGCGGAAGCATCATCCTGCGTGCCCGCAGCTCCACGCAGGTGAGCCCGGGCTCCCTCTTCATCCCCTTCCACTTCCGGGAGGCCGGCGCCAACGTCCTCACCATCGACGAGCTCGATCCGTTCGGGAAGATCCCGGAGTTCAAGTTCTGCGCGGTGCGGATCGGCCCGGCGACCGCGGCAGAGTGACCGGGCGACGGCGGCTCGGTCCGGCGGCCCCGCCGGCCGACTGACCCGAAGGCCCGCAACCCCCGGCTGCCTTGTCGGAGGTGGAACGGATGCGAGAGGGAGAGCGCGAGGGCTCGGAGGGCGTCGTCGTGGTGACCAGCCGGCCGGCCGAGGAGGGAGCCCGCCGCTTCTCGCTAGACACCTCCGCGGAGGGCGCGCCCGCGCTCCCGGCCGACCTCTCGCACGAGAGTGAGCTGGTCGCGGTGATGTCGGAGCTCGGCTACCGCCTCACCATGATCGGCGGGGGGAGCCGGGGCGACGAGGTGCGGCGTTTCTACTTCCGGAGGAAGTCGCCCCCCCGGCCATAGCGTTCGCCATCGTGCCACCGGCCACTCGGCGGGGTGCGGCGGTGAGCGGTCAGGCGGCGAGCCGAGCCATCGAAACGCCGTCCGTGGCGATGAGGAAGAAGAGAAAAGCCGCCGTCGCCAGGATTCCCACCGCCACACACGCCACCAGCGCCATCCGCTCGTATCGCAGGTGCATGAACCAGCCGGCGATCAGCGTCGCCTTCGTCAGCATCGCCCCGGCCAGGATGAGCACCGCCGCGGCCCGCGCCAGTCCGGACGCTTCCACGGCGATCATGAAAAGGGTCAGGATCAGGAGGACGACCCACACGAACCAGTAGCTGCGGTACGACGTGGCTCCTTCCATCACACTCACTCTCCCTGGAATCGGGGTGAACGCTTTCTTCAGATCAGATAGAAGCAGGTGAAGATGAAGACCCATACCAGGTCCACGAAGTGCCAGTAGAGGCCCGCCAGCTCCACCCCCGACCCCGACGTGCGGCCGGCCCGCAGGCGCGCCACCACCACCGACAGGATGATCACGCCGATCAGGACGTGAGTGCCGTGGAAGCCGGTGATCGTGAAGAAGAAGGCCGAGAAGGCCGGGACGCCCCACGGGTTGTGGGTCAGACGCGCCCCTTCCCGGATCACGCTCGTCCACTCGCTCGCCTGGAAGAGGAGAAAGGTGAGCCCGCCCAGCGCGGTGAGGAGCACGAACCGGGCGGCCCGCGCGAGGTCCCCGCGGTGCGCCGCCCCCACCGCCGTGGCCATGGTGGCGCTCGAGGTGATGAGGACGAACGTCATGGTCCCGATCTTGAGCATCGGAAAGACATCGCCCTGCTCCGGCCACGCGGCGCTCGCCAGCCGCTCGAAGCCGTAGGCGGCGAGGAACCCGGCGAAGAGCAGGGCATCGGTGATGAGGAACAGCCACATCATCAGCTTCTGCCACGACACCCCGAAGGGCGACACCCCGCCCTGCCAGTGAACCTCGGCCGCCGGTACGTCCACACTCGCCATCGGTCCTCCTACAGGGTCGAAAGCAGGGTCAGAAGGTACACCCACACGCCGCCTACGAAGTGCCAGAAGATGGCGGCGTGGGAGAGGCCGATGTGCCGGGCGGCGGTGTACGCGCCTCCGGCCGCCCGGCGCAGGGTCCAGCCGAGAGCCCCCAGCCCCCCGAGCACGTGCGCCCCATGCACCGCCGAGAGGGTGTAGAAGAAGGCGGCGTGGGGGTTGGTCGGCAGGAACACGCCGCGGGCCGCGAGCATGCGCCACGCGACGAGCTGGCCGGCCAGGAAGAGAAGCCCCAGGACGCTGCCGGCCGCCAGCCAGCGGACTGCCGGCCCCGAGGCACCACGGCGCATCACGCCCCGCGCCCGCTGGACCGCGGCGCTCGAGGCGACGAGCAGCGCGGTGTTCAGCCACACGATGCCCGGAAGGCGCACCGGGACCCAATCCGCGCCGGTCCGGCGCACCAGCAGCGCTGCCGTGAAGGCGGCGAAGAGCATGCCGACGGTGGCCAGGATCGCCGCCAGCCCGATCGGGTACGGTCCGGGGGCCGGCGGGGCGTGCCCGAGCGCTACTACCGCTCCGGCCGATATCCCATCCCCCTGAGCCCCGCCGGCCGTGCTCCTTGGAAGCGCCTCCCCGTCCCCTCCGATGCCGCTCACCGCACCGTCGCCTCAACCTCGGCCGGCGGCGCCGCCTGCGGGCGGTACCCGTCCCGCAGCCCGTCCACCCGGTACTCGTAAGGCCCCCGGTACACCGCAGGCAGCTCCTCCCAGTTCAGATGCGGCGCCGGCGAGGCAGCCGTCCACTCCAGCGACGCGGCCTCCCAGGGGTTGGCCCCCGCCCGCTCGCCGCGGAACAGGCTCCAGAAGAAGTTCGCCAGGTAGACGAGCTGGCCGGCGATGGCGGCGAGCAGCGCGATCGTGATGAAGACGTTCAGCCACTGGGTCGGCTCGGCGTACCCGTATGCCGTCGGGTCGTACAGGCGCCGCAGGTGCCCGGCAAGGCCCAGGTAGTGCATGGAGACAAATGCCGGAAAGACCGTCGCGGCGGTCAGCCAGAAGTGGATCTTGCCCAGCCTCTCGCTCATGAACCGCCCGAACATCTTCGGGAACCAGTAGTAGCTGGCGGCGAACACGCCGAAGAGCGTCACCGTGCCGATCATGAAGTGGAAGTGGCCGACGACGAAGTACGAGTCGTGCAGGTACATGTCCGACGTCGCCGTCCCGAGCCACAGTCCACCGAGCCCGCCGATGCCGATGGCGGCCACGATGCCGAGGGCGAAGAGCATCGCCGAGGTCAGCCGGATCCGCGCGCGCCACAGGCTCGCGATGAGGTTCATCCCCAGCACGGCGAACGGCACGGTGATCGCGACGGTGGCGATCGAGAAGTACTCGCCGAGGTAGGGGTTCATCCCGCTGGTGAACATGTGATGCCCCCACACGATCATGCTTAGGAAGGCGATCACGACCAGCGACCAAACCGACGTCCGGTACCCGAACACCGGCCGCCGCCCGAAGGCCGCCAGCACGTCGAAGGCGATCCCCACCGCCGGGAGGACGAGCACGTACACCTCCGGATGCCCCATGAACCAGAAGAGGTGCTGGAAGAGGAGAGGCGTCCCGCCCCCGGTCTCCAGGAGGCGTCCCCCGAGCACCAGCCCCTCGGGCAGGAAGAAGCTCGTCCCCCCGAGGCGATCCAGCAGCAGCATGATCGCCGCCGCGGTGATGGCCGGGAAGGCCAGGAGGCCGAGGATCGACGCGATGAACAGCGTCCACACGGTCAGCGGCATCCGGAACATCGACATCCCGCGGGTGCGGAGGTTGAGGATCGTGGTGACGAAGTTGAGGCTCCCCATGGTGAAGGAGACGATGAACAGCGCCATCGCCAGCAGCCACAGCGTCTGTCCGGCCCCCGATCCGGGCACCGCCTCCGGTAGGGCGGAGAGGGGCGGGTAGACGGTCCAGCCGGCCGCCGCCGCCCCGTCCGGGACGAAGAACGAGCCGAGCATGAGGAGGCAGGCCGGCACGATGATCCAGTAGGAGAGCATGTTGAGGAAGGGGTACGCCATGTCCCGCGCCCCGACGTGGAGCGGGATGATGAAGTTGCCGAACCCGCTCACCAGCGCGAAGGAGACCACGAAGAAGATCATGACCGTCCCGTGCATGGTGACCAGGCTCAGGTAGCGCTCCGGCAGCAGCACCCCGCTTTCGAACAGGCCGGGGAGGAGCCTTCCCAGCACAGGCCAGGTGGCGTCCGGCCAGGCGAGCTGCAGGCGGATGAGGATCGACCACGCGACGCCGAAGATTCCCATGAGGAGGCCGGTCAGCAGGTACTGCTTCCCGATCGTCTTGTGGTCCGTGCTGAAGACGTACCTTCTCCAGAAGCCCTGCGGAGCGTGTGCCGCGCTCATTCGAACCACCCGGTCTGCTGATCGAGCCACCGTTCGAAGTCCTCCGGCGAGTGCACGAACACGGTGCCGCCCATCCGGTAGTGACCCATGCCGCATAGCTCAGCGCACCCCATCGCGTACTCGCCGGGTCGCGTCGGGACGAACACGGTCCTCGTCACGATGCCCGGAACGACGTCCTGTTTGACACGGAAGGCAGGGACCGTGAAGCTGTGCAGCACGTCGCGGGCGCGAAGCCTCAGGTGGACGGTTTGCCCGACGGGTAGGTGGAGCGCTTTTCGAAATACCACATCGTCACGCCCCGCCGGGTCGTCCTCGTCGAGTCCGGCGGGGTTGGTCCGGTCATCGATGAGAGCGGGAGCCGTGCGGCCGAACGCGCCGTCCCGGCCCGGGTAGCGGACGATCCACTCGAACTGCTTCCCGGTCACCTCGACGACGAGCGCGTCCTCGGGCGGCGGGCCGTACACCTGCTCCCACACCGGGAGGCCCTTGAGGAGCACGCCCGCTTCGGCGATGAGGGCCATGCCGAGCACCGGAATGAGCGACCACCAGCGCTCCGCCCTCGGGGTCGTCCGTGGCGAGCGCGTCGGCCGCCCCCTGCCGTATCGCCACAGGAAGGCGGTGAGTGCCAATGTCCCGAGCACGAGGATGGCCCCCGTGGTGAGGAGCAGATATCGGATCACCCCATCCACGCCGGCCGCGTGTCGCGAGGCGGCGACGGGCAGCCACTCCTTCGTGGCGAAGCCGACGACGGTGAAGGTCGTGATGCCGAGGAAGAGGAGGATGAGGGCGATCAGCTCGGGGGTCTGTCGATCCTCGTGCATGGCGCTCCCGAAATGACTGGCAGCTCTGCGGTCGCCGGGGGCCTACCGTGGCCGAAGGCGACGCCAAACGGCGTCCGCCCGTTCACCTTCGAGCCCGACAGGTTGTGTCGTGCGGCCGGGCGCTCGCGTTGACTTGATCGACGGATCCCCGGCGACCGCGCGGGTATGGCCCGGCATATACAGAGATTAGGATCTTTATATCCGAAAAGCAACCCTATGCTCTACTCCAGCGCGTGCGAGAACGCCATCCGTGCCATGACCTTCCTGGCACAACGCCCCGCCGAACGGCGCACGCCGCTCGCTGAGATCGCCGCTGCCGAGGATCTTCCGCACCCGTTCCTCGGGAAGGTGTTGGGGCGCCTGGTGCGGGCGGGATTGCTGCGCTCGGCCAGGGGGCCGATGGGAGGGTTCGTGCTGGCCCGGCCGGCGTCCGAGATCAGCCTGCTGGACATCAGAGCGGCTCTGGACGGCACCGAGGATCTCGAGGCCTGTGCCGTCGGCCTGGACCCCTGCTCCGACGAGACCCCCTGCCCGCTGCATGAGACCTGGAAATCACTGCGCACGGCGCTGAAGGAGTATCTGAAGCGCACGACCCTCGCCGACATGGCCGAAGGCGTGGCTAGGAAGCGGGCCCTCATCGCCGCGAAGCAGGGCGCGGACAGGGCGTGAACGAGTAGCCATCGATCCCACCGCGTCCGCCCTCCTGGCAGCTACATCTCCACGCCGGCGACGGCCACCACGCGTCCCCCGGCGAGCAACGAGAAGGGGCCGGCCTCCGCCGGCCCCGACCGCCCCGGGCGGCGGCACCATCGCCCTGCGGGTCATCCCCAGCCCGG
>JBHIAV010000060.1:0-14294 GCA_046758745.1 Gemmatimonadota bacterium | reverse complement strand
TTTTGCACGATGGCCTGTCGGAGGCGGTTTGAGAAGGAACCGGGCCGTTACGTCGCGGACTCCTGATAGTTCCACGGGAGGAGCGCTGCACTGCTGGGACGGGCGATCCTGGTGCTTCGGACGGAGAGCGACCTGCCCGGAGGCGACGAGGCCCATCGCAGGTCGGCGGGATCCGGCGCCGGAGGAAGCATGAGCGAAACCGGTTCCCCTGAAGAGCAAACGCCGTACGCCGTGGCCGGCGCGTCCGGCTTCCGAGTCTGCCTCACGATCTCGGAGCTTGGCTGTGCGTCGGAGGGAGCACCGCTCGAGCGGACTCTGAGGAAGCTGGATGGGGTGCGAGGGGCGGCGGTCAATCCCATGCGAGACACGGTGTCGATCGAGGTCGACGCCCTACCGTGGTTGGAAGAGGTTATACGGATCCTCGAGCGTCGCGGCTATTCGGTGCATATGGCCGAGGCGCGCGTGACGACCTGGCTCGTCGGCTCTTCCGGACGTCTCGAGGCGCTGAGAAGGGAGCTGCTCGACCTCCCGCACGTGACGCATTGCCGAATCGCGATTCCCACCGGACGTGTGGAGCTGGGTGTCTCCCTGCGGGGTGAATGGCAGCATTCTCTGCGAGATGTCTGCACACGTCTCTGTGCGGCGGCCGACGCGGCATCGGAACGGGAGCACTAAGGCGAGTGCGCGACAAGGAGCTTAGAGCGGAGGACAACGCGGTGCAGATCGTGCGTGCTTACCGTTCAGCTGAACGGCTAATTTACGATCACGGAATTCCCGGTCGTGGAAGCCTCCGCCCGGGGTCAGCGCTATAGCAGCGCCACCGGCATCGACATTCTTGCCCTTCGATTCCCTTACACGGCACACGAAATTCCAGTTCGTGGCGGTGGGAAGAACAGAAGCCCGCTTGAGCCCATCCGGCTCGAGGTAGACCCGGCACTGAAGATCCCAACTGCCGGGATGGATCTGATCATCGGCGAGGTCAAGCACGGGCGAGCGGAATTGAACCCTCGCCTGCGCGACTCCTCGGTGCTCGAGACCGCACTGTCGCGGACGCGATGCTGTCCCCCCCTGCACGTTCATGAAACCATCCAGCAGCTCCAACGGAAGGGACGCGTCGAGCTCGATCCGATTACCGGCAGAAGCTGCAGCACCACACGATGTGGACGCCGTGGGGTTTCCTCTGGATGCTCCTTTGGAGCGTTCTGCTCGTACTGATCGTCTTCGCCCTCTGGCGGCTGCTCTTCGGGCGAACAGGGACAGTCGGCAGCCCCGAGTCCGCCGTCGAGATCTTCTAGCAGCGCTACGCTCGGGGAGAGATCGACCGGGAGGAGTTCGAGCGGAAGGGACGGGAGCTTCGCTGAACCGCGGACTGGCTAATCTCCGGAGTGGGTCCCCACGACATCGACCTTCCGCGATCGGATTTGCCTGTGAGCCACGGCAGGTAGGTGGAGCCGAAAAGTCGTTCCGCGGCCGACGACGCTATCCACTTGGATCGTTCCGCCATGGCTCTCCACGATCGCCTTGACGATTGATAGGCCGAGCCCGGAGCCTCTCCCAACCCGCCGGCCCGCTTCCCCGCGGACAAAGCGGTCGAAGAGGTGCGGCAGCTCATCTGGCAGGACTCCGGGGCCCTCATCTGCCACGCGGATCTCGACGCTGCCATGGTCCGCCAAGCTGGCTCCAACGGTGATCTCTCCGTCGCCTCCGTATTTGATGGCGTTGTCCACAAGGTTGCCCAAGGCCCGCGCGAGCAGCGTACGGTCCCCCACGACCACGGCCGATGGGTCGCTTCCAATCTTGAGGCAGGCTCCCCCTTTCTCGGCGGCTCCCTGGTACCGTTCGGCGACCTCGCGGAGCAGGTTCTCCGCTTGGATGGGGCGAAACTCGGGGGTCAGGGCGCCACTCTCTCCGCGGGCCAGGGTGATGAGGTCATCGGCCAGAGCTGAGACATCCTTGAGATCCTCCAACGTCTGTCCCAGGATCGCCTCGTACTCTTCCAGTGAGCGATGCCGGCGGAGGGCAACCTCGACATCTCCGCGAAGCACGGTGAGGGGCGTGCGGATTTCGTGTCCGACATCGGCGAGGAAGCGTCGCTGACTTTCGAATGCGGTATCGATCCTTCCCAGCATGGAGTTCAGAACGGAAACGAGTCGGCTCATCTCCTCGGTCTCTGCCTGCGCAATGATCCGGTGCTTGCCCCGCGACATCTCGAGGGATTCCGCCTGCCGAGTGATCTCCATCACCGGCCGGATGGCGGATCCGGCCACCCACCATCCCAATCCTAGACCCGCCAGAGCCCCCAGGAACGCAAGCACGGCCAACACCTTCAAGAAATTGCCGAGCACAGCCCTTGTCTGGTCGGTGGCAGCGGCCACCTGAAGCAGATGCGGCTCATGCTGCGGACCCACCAGACCCAGGGGGTAGAGAACGCTCCGGTATTCGGTGCCCCCCCACTCGAAGCTGAAGAGCTCCGGGTCACCGGTAGAGACGACGCGGCTTCGAACCTCCCCGTCGAGCGGAAGATTGCCGCCTGCCAGGTTCTCGGTTCGCAGGACCGGTTCTCCCTCCAGGCTCCACACCTCCGCGTAACGGCTCAGGATCGCCTTGTGTCCGGGGCCGACAGCGAGGAAGACCTCGTCGTGGAAATGTACTGTGGAGTCCGGAGTGTCGGCGGCGGCAGCTGCCTCGATCCCTGCCAAACGCAGAAGCGTCCTGTCGAGCTGGTCGATTAGCAGACTGCGCAGTACCAGGTAACCGAAGAGGGAGCCTGCGGCGGCGACCAGCATGACGGTGGCTCCGAAGCGGAGGGCAAGGCGCCCCCGAAAGGAACGACCGAGCTTACTCATGGCCTTCTACGCTCGCCAGCCGGAATCCGACACCGCGGACAGTGGAGATAACCCGGCTCCCCCCCTCCTTCTCCAGCTTCTTCCGAAGGTTCGCCATGTGCACATCGATCAGGTTCGTGCCCGGATCGAAGCTCATCCCCCACACGCGATCCAAGAGCTCGAGGCGCTTCACCACCTGTCCAGGCTTGCGCATCAGGGCCTCGAGGAGTTTGAACTCGGTCGGCGTGAGGTTGATGCGCTGGCCGCCGCGCCGCGCTTCGTGCTGGAGTCGATCCAACTCGATGTCCTGGAAGCGGAGCGTGCCCTCGTCGATAGCGCCAATGCGCCGGGCGAGCGCGCGGATGCGCGCTAGCAGCTCCTCGAAGTCGAACGGCTTAGTCAGATAGTCGTCAGCCCCGACGTCGAGGCCCTGCACGATGTCCTCCCGGGAATCCCGGGCCGTCAGCATGAGGATCGGGGTGGGGTTGCCTTGGGAGCGAAGCTCGGAGGTCACGTGAAAGCCGCTCTTGCCGGGGAGCATCACGTCGAGCACGATCACGTCGTAGTCGGTCACGTGCGCGAGCGCCACGGCTTCAACGCCGTCGGTAGCCAGGTCAACCACATGACCCTCCTCCCGCAGTCCTTTCTCGATGAAGCGGGCCACCCGAGCGTCATCTTCGACGAGAAGTATCTTCATGGCCCTACGCCGAGCCGGAAAGGGGGACGGATCGATCCTCCTCCCCGGTCCTCTGGAGGTGAAAATCTTGCCTCGCTGCGATCCCAAAATAGGCGATGAGGCCCCGCTAAGAACCCTCTCCTTCGGTTTCCAGGGCGATTGTAAGATTCTAAAGAGATCTTAACGAGAAGTTGGGGCGATCTTAGTCCATAGTCGGCTAGGCTTCACTCCGTCCTTTCTATGTCGGGGGTGAACGTGGCTGACGAGGCAGGCGAGAGCGATTCGTACGCCAGCTGGCTAGCGGAGCGAGCAGCGCTCAAGGCGCTCGACTATCCCATCCCGAAAGTGACCAACCGCTGGACGTACATGTTGGGAGGGCTGACCGCATTCTTCATTATTCTCCTTCTGCTCACCGGCATCTACCTCGCGCAGTTCTACAATCCAAACCCGATCGGAGCCCACGACAGCGTCCTGTATATCATCGCTCGTGCGCCGCTCGGGGACTGGGTGCGGAGCCTCCACTATTGGTCCGCGGGCGCGGTGACCGTGACCATCACGACACACCTCATCTACGTGTTTTGGCGACGCTCCTACAAGAAGCCGCGTGAGGTTACCTGGTGGGCCGGCGTCGGAATGGCCGGGCTACTCTTCCTCCTCATCGTGACTGGCACAGCACTGCGTAACGACCAGGAAGGATTCGAGGCGCTGTCGCATTTCGTGACAGGAGGCGAGCTCACGGGCGCGCTGGGTGCCTTCTTCACCGAGAGCTTCACGCGGAGCACCTCGTTGCTCTCGCGGATCTTCAGCCTTCACACGAGCCTCCTGCCGCTCGCTCTCATCGGCCTCATGGGACTTCACTTCTGGCTTATCCGCCATCTGGGTATTCACGCCGATGCTTCGGAGACTAGCGTCTTTCGGACACATGCCATACGGCTTGCGGGCGTCGCATCGCTCGCCTTCGCGACCATAGGGCTCCTGGCGGTCGTTGCACCCGAAAACTTGGGCTATCCGGCCGTTGCCGGTGTGGAGGTCACCAAGCCGTTCTGGCCGGTGCTCTGGGTCTACGGACTCGAGAACCTCCTGGGCACCTGGGGCATGATTATCGGACCCGCCATCCTCTTCGGCTTTCTCGCAACCATCCCGCTCCTGGATCGCGGGGGCGACGATAGGCCTGGAAGGCACGGCTGGGTGGGGTGGGTGGGGCTCCTGCTCGGGCTCGCGGTCCTCGCCCTCTGGCTGTACGGGGCGTTTGGTGCGCGCCAGCAGCATCTTGGCATGTAGCCCAAAGGACGGCAAAGTATGAATGTGGCAAAGGTCCTCACGCTGTTTCTGAGCTTCTTGCTCGCATCGGCAGGGCGGGCCGTCTCGCACGAGGATGCGGTCTTGACGAGCCCGCAGTCGTCCGTCGTGGCGGGTGAGGTACTGGAGCTCCACGGCAGCGACTTCAGCAAGAAGCAAACTTACCTTCTAAGGCTCGTGGGGGCGCTGCGCGAGTACGAGCTCCGGCAGGTGCAGTCAGATTCCGCGGGCAGGTTCTCGCTCGAACTGATCATTCCGCTAGGCGTCACCTCTGGAGCCTACCGGGTGACGGCAATTGCCGCCGATGGGGACGCGGTAGCCACGCTGGACCTGACTGTGCTGGGGGCCCGCAGGAGCGTCGATGAGAACGAACACAAGCTGGCCACGGAGAGTTGGGCTTCGTACCGCCATGACGTGGGCGATGGAGGGGTCCGGGCGGACGACATCCGAATCGAACGCAACCGGAGTGCCGCCGAATGGGGCGTGATCGGCCTCCTGGTGGGTCTGGCCGGAGGACTTGGCTTGGGCTTGCTTCCGCTGGGAAGTCGAGACGTCTGAGTGAGTGAGAGAGAGAGAGAGAGAGAGAGAGTGAGAGAGAGAAGGACCGGCTGGTAGGACAGGGGTTCGGTATGGAGAAGATGACTTTCCGGGATGTGATCCCGGCCCGCGCTGATCGCGTGACGCTTCTGGGAGCCGCGCTGTTTCTCTCTGCCTGCAGCAGCGCGCCGCAGCGGAACGAGGTCTACCGGCTTCCCGCCGCCTACAACTTCGCGTTCTACGATACCTACAACGAGGCGGCGCGGTCCTTCTACGCGGCACATTACGCGCACTTCGGAGCGTACGAGACCCTCTTGAATCGCGGAGAGGACGCGGTGGCGGAGATGGAGACGTTCCGCGCGCGTGTCGTGGAGTACCTGGACCATCCGCCGCGCTTCGAGCCACCCGCCGAGGTTATCGCGCCCAACTGGTCGAAGATGGCGTTCGAGACCGGGCGCGCCATGGACTGGACCCACATGCTCCACTCCCAGCTCTACGACATCCTCACAGACGATCGAGTGAGGGATAAGAAGACTGCCGGCGAGCGCGCGATCGCGTACTACCTGTCGCGCGCCAACACCGCGTTTTCCACGCGCGGATACGGTCACCGCTGGATGGAGGGAGGCGGCGCCTGGGCCGGCACCTTTCGCAAGAAATACCCCGGCATCAATGGCATCCTGTGGGCGTACCACTGGCATCACGCGGCGGTCTACGAGGCGCTCATGGAGCCCGATCCGGAGGCTCGACGGCAGGAGCTTAATCGGGTCATCGCCGTCTTCAAGGACTCGGTGCTGAGGAATCCGCCGAAGGTGATGCCCCTGGCGGCCGAGATGGCCCCTCGCTTCTCGCGCATGTTGCCGGCCGCGGCCCAGATCTTCGACAACCTCCACATGATGCATGACGTGGTGAACGACATCATGGCCGACGCCTCGCTCTCGCGGGCCGAGAAGGAGGCGGAGATCGAGAGGATGCGTCGGAACATGACCTACGCGGCTCAGGACGCCGTGACCGCGCCCGGCATGCCGATGACCGGACACAGCATGAGCGAGGGGTCCATGCGTGTCCCCACGCGACTGCCCGACGGAAGCTGGCTCCCGCAGGGTCATCCCGACGCGCGCTTGGCCACGATGGAGGAGTTCAGGATGCCGCTGGGTGTCCGGCTGGAGAAGCTGCCGACCGACAGCGTGCCCGCACACCCCCGGCACGAAGGGATGGATCGGTGAAGAATCGAATCGCCTCGGCGTCTGCCGGACCTTTTCGGGCGGGCCTGCTCGGACCGGTGGCGGCTGGCCTTGCTGCGATCGCCGGATCCGTATCACCGGTCACCGCACAGGAAGACTTCCGTTCGGCCGACCTCGACCGGCCGATTCAGGTCGAGGACGCGTACCCCGTGAAGTTCCGGGAGTGGGAGGTCGAGTTGGGGATTCGGGGTGCGCTCCGAGAGGGTGGAGACGGCGTGTCCGGGATCGGTGAGCTGAAGACGGGGCTCTTCCTGAACGGGCAGGTAGGCTTGGAGATCAAGGCCGGAGGGGAGGACGCCGAGGGAAGCACGGCAGGGGGGATCGAGAGCGCTGGCGCGCACCTCCTGTACAACTTCAACCGCGAGACCTGGAGCTGGCCTGCGTTCGCCGCGCGTTTGGATGTGGAGAGTCCGGGAGCCGGGAGACTCGGAAGGGAGAATTGGGCGATCTCGGGGAAGGGCCTCGCGACCCGGTCCTTCGGGCGCCTTCGCATCCACCTGAACGGCGGCTACGCGGCAGCGAGCGCGGCCGACGGCGGCGACTTCTGGCTGGGGGGCATGGCGTTCGACTATCCGATCGGCCTGTTCAGCAGGGCGATCATGGGGGACATCTACGCCGAGGTGCCGAACGGTTCAGGCCGCAGCCGCGTCTGGCTGGAGCTGGGGTCCCGCTGGCAGCTGACGAACCTGAGCGTACTCGATTTCGGGCTTGCCACGCGGCTCGACGAGTGGGAGCGGGGGCGAGGCAACGTCGAACTCATTGTCGGCTTCTCCCGGGTGTTCGGGATTCCGGGCCTCGTCACGGTGCCGTCGTACCCGAACCCGCGCATCAACTGAGGATCGGCGAGCCAACCGGGCCGCCCGAATCTCGCCTTCACCGGCCTGGCTGTGCCGCAGGTCTTCAGTTTGGGTCCGTTGACTTCATAAACTTCTCCTCGACTTGATCTCACCAGCCCCCATGTGCTCGCCGTCTTCAAGTCGTCTTCTCCCCGGGTCCGATAACTAAGAAATCTTAGAGGCGACTTAGGGGAATCTTAAGCCCGCCCAACTCACATTGAGGCCCAGACGATCAAGTAGCACGGCTCCTTGGCAGGGGGGCCGTCTCTGCCGCGGAGCCGGATGACAGAAAGAAGCCTCCTCAGAACCGGGTCGGTCCACCGCCATTCGGACAGACCCCCCTTCATTGGATGGGGAATCATCTTGCCACACCAGCGATTAGTGGGCTACCGATGAGGTGGGTGTGCATGCCTCCTCTCGCGACGGCGCTCCTGGCCTTCTCGCGCCCGACGTTCGCCCAGCAGGCTGCAGACACCCTCACCCTCGAGGATGCAGTCGCGCTCGCTCGGGAGGCGAATCCGCTCTTGCAGGCGGTCCGCCTTCGCGCGGACGCTGCGATTGAGCGAATTCCCCAGGCCGGCGCGCTCCCCGACCCGCAGCTCTCCTTCGGTTTCCTGAATCGGCCGGTCGTGGACCTGGGGAGGACCGACCAATCCATGACGATGAACAGCGTGCAGCTCACGCAGCGCTTCCCGTGGCCGGGCAAGCTGGGGTTCGCCGAGGAGCGGGCACGGTACCTCGCCCAGGCGGCGGAGCTGGAGGCGGAGGAGTCCGGGGTATCGCTCGTCGCCGGCGTCAAGTCCGTCTATTACGGGCTGGCCTACGTGGACCGCGCCCTCGGGATCCTGGAGGACACGCGGCAGCTGCTACGCGAATTCCTCGATGTGTCCTCTACCATGTACAGCGTGGGGACTGGCCTTCAGCAGGATGTTCTCCAGGCCCAGGTGTCGGTCGCCCAGATGACCGAGGAGATCACCGTGATGGAGCAGGATCGCCTGGCGATGGCCGCCCGACTCAACGCGCTTCTCGGCCGCCAGGCCACCGCGCCGGTCGGAGCCCTCGAACTGCCGGTGCCGGCGGGCGACCTGCCGCCGGTGGACTCGCTGATGGCCCTGGCCGCCCGGCGGCGTCCCGCCCTGCGCGCCGCCCGAGCGCGGGCGCAGGCGGCGGAAGCCGGCTACAAGGCGGCTCGACGAGCCCTCTATCCCGATCTCACGGTCACCCTCGGCTATGGACAGCGTCCGCAGTTCGATGACTTCCTCACCCTGATGCTGGGGGTCAGCATTCCAGTGTGGGCAGGCTCACGCCAGCTCCCGCTTCGCCGTCAGATGAGCGCCACGCTGAGCATGGAGGAGGCCAGGGAAATCGACCTCTATAACGAGACCTACGCGCGGATCACCGAGCTCAGGGCAGAGGCGGAACGAGCCCGGAACCTCACGCAACTCTACGCGACCTCGGTGCTGCCACAGGCTCGGGCTGCCGTAGAATCGGCGCTCTCTGCCTACCGGGTTGGGAGGGTGGATTTCATGACGCTGGTACAGAACGAGATGACTGTGAACCGATACGAGATCGATCGCGTGCGCCTCGCCGCCGACTACCAGCGCGCTCTTGCGCAGGTGGAGGCGCTTGTCGGCGCCGACCCGGGAGGTGTCAGATGAAGGTGCGAGCGGCCGCCCTGCTGCTGACTGCGGTTCTCCTCGTGGCCTGCGGACCGGACGAAGGAAGTTCAGACACGCTCGGCATGACGGCCGAGGAACATGCCCGGATGCAGGCCGGTGGCACGCAGGGGGCGATGGACAGCACGGGGGCGGCGATCCGCCGGCCCGTGCACCTCACCCCCGCGCAGGAGCAAGCGCTCGGTGTGATCTACACGACGGCCCGCCGCGAGACCCTCATGCGGACGATTCGCACGGTCGGTTTTGTCGTGGCACCGGAACCCGATGTCTCCGATGTCACCCTTAAGATCAGCGGATTCGTGGAGCGGCTGTATGTGAATACCACCGGGGAGACCGTGGGGAAGGGACAGCCGCTCCTCTCCCTGTACAGCCCCATGCTCGTAGCCGCCCAGGAGGAGCTACTCACCGCCAAGCGTCTCGTCTCGCAAGTTGATCCGACGGCGGGCGAGGCCTGGGCTAGCGCCGGAGACATGCTCGAAGCGGCCCGGCGCCGACTGAGATACTGGGATATCACCTCCGAGCAGATCGATCGACTGGAGAGCACCGGGGAGGTGATGAAGACGCTCACCCTGGTCGCGCCGGCGAGCGGCATCGTCCTGGAGAAGGACGTGTGGGAGGGCCAGCGTGTGATGCCCGGGATGCGTCTGTACCGGATCGCGGACCTCTCGATGGTCTGGGTCGAGGGCGAGCTGTTCGAGCAGGATCTGCAGTTCGTGCGGGAAGGATCCCGGTCCCACATCGAGTTGGCTGCGTATCCGGGCGAGCACGTGATGGGAACCGTGAGCTTCGTGTACCCGACCGTCGACGTGAAGAGCCGGACGAACCGGGTGCGCGTCAGCGTGCCGAATCCGGATCTGCGGTTGAAGCCGGGAATGTTCGCGACAGTCTTCTTCGACGTGCAGGCGATCGCCGATGGAGTGACGGTTCCCCTCGAGGCCGTCGTCGTGACCGGTGAGCGGAACGTGGTCTTTCTCCGAGACGAGGAGGGCATGTTGGTTCCCCGGGAGGTCGTCCTCGGGTCCCGCGCGGGAGGCCGCGTACACATCCTCCAAGGAGTGTCCGAGGGGGAGACGATCGTGGCCTCCGCCAACTTCCTGGTCGACGCCGAGTCCCGGCTGGCCGGAACGGGTGGCGAGATGGTGGGGATGCAGCACGTGGGCAGCGGCTCCGCCGGGGATTCGGAGGACCGACCCTCGGCGCGGGACACCAGTTCGGGGGGAGCCCGACGATGATTAACCGGATCATCGCCTGGTCGCTCCAGAACCGGTTCCTCGTTCTCCTTGCGACCGTCGCGGTGGTCGGTGGCGGCTTGATAGCAATCAGCCGCACTCCCCTCGACGCGATTCCGGACCTCTCTGACGTCCAGGTCATCGTCCAGACGGACTTCCGCGAGCAGGCGCCGGACATCGTCGAGGACCAGGTCACGTATCCCATCGCCTCGGAGATGCTCAAGGTTCCTGGAGCGAGTGTCGTGCGCGGCTACTCCTTCTTCGGGCTCAGCCTGGTGTATGTGATTTTCGAGGACGGGACCGACATCTACTGGGCCCGCTCCCGCGTCCTGGAGTATCTGAACGGCATCCGACAGCAGCTCCCGCCCGGGGTCGAGCCCACCCTCGGTCCGGACGCCACCGGGGTCGGCTGGGTCTACGAATACGTGCTGGAGTCGGACAGCCTGGATCTGTCGGAACTGCGCACGCTCCAGGACTGGTACATCCGTTACCAGCTCACGGCCGTCCCCGGCGTCTCCGAGGTGGCGAGCCTGGGTGGCTTCGTGAAGCAGTACCAGGTCGAAGTGAATCCGGAGCGGCTCCGGGCCTTCAACATCCCGGTAACCCGCGTGGCGCAGGCGATCGGCGCCCACAACATCGACATCGGGGCGCGAGTGCTGGAGATGGGCGGGCGCGAGTACATGATCCGCGGTCTCGGATACTTCAAAGGCATAGAGGACATCGAGAACGTGGCAGTCGGAGCGACCCCCAACGGGACTCCGATCCGAGTCGGCGACGTGGCCACGGTCCAGATCGGGCCGGCGCCCCGGCGCGGCGCGGCCGACCTCGACGGGCGGGGCGAGGTGGTGGCGGGTATCGTGGTGATGCGCTTCGGCACCGATGCGCTGAAGACGATCAAGGCCATCAGGGAGCGGCTGGTCGAGATCCAGGAGGGTCTCCCGCCCGGAACCCGGCTGCGGCCAGCCTATGACCGCGGCGACCTGATCGATCAGGCGATTGAAACCCTGACGCACAAGCTCTTCGAGGAGTCCTCGATCGTCGCGATTGTCGCGGTGATCTTCCTGCTGCACTTCCGCTCGGCGCTGGTGGCCATCATCACGCTTCCGCTCGGCATCCTGATCTCCTTCATCGTGATGCGAGTGATCGGCGTAGGCGCGAACATCATGAGCCTGGGCGGGATCGCGATCGCCATCGGCGCCATGATTCCCGGCGCGATCGTGATGATCGAGAACATGCACAAGCACCTGGAGCGCGCCGACGGGGAAACGTCCCGCTGGGAGATCGTGTACGAGAGTGCCAAGCAGGTGGGGGCCCCGCTCTTCTTCTCCATTCTCATCATCACGTTCAGCTTCCTGCCCGTCTTCGCCCTGGAGCAGCAAGAGGGTCGTCTCTTCAAGCCCCTGGCGTACACCAAGACGTTCGCCATGGGGGGATCGGCGCTGCTGGCCATCACGCTCGTTCCGGTGCTCATGGGCTATCTTGTGCGGGGGCGGGTCCGGCCGGAGGCGCAGAACCCCGTGAACCGCGCGCTGCGCCGCGCCTACCGTCCGGTCATCGACTTCGTGCTGCGGCAGCCTTGGTTGGTCATCGCCGCAGCTGGGGTCATCCTGGCGGGGACCGTCTTTCCCTGGCAACGCCTCGGGAGCGAGTTCATGCCGCCCCTGAAGGAGGGATCCCTGCTCTTCATGCCGTCGACGGTACCAGGCGTCTCCATCGCGCAGGTGAGGGAGATCATGCGCTACCAGGACAGCGTGCTCGCTTCCTTCCCGGAGGTGGAGACGGTGCTCGGGAAGGCGGGCCGAGCAGGGACCGCCACCGACCCCGCCCCCCTCGACATGTTGGAGACCACGATCACGCTCAAACGGAAGGAGAAGTGGCGGCCGGGCATGACGTACGAGCGCTTGATCGCGGAAATGGACCGGGAGGTGGCGTTGCCGGGAGTGACGAACTCCTGGACGATGCCGATCAAGGGCCGCATCGACATGCTCGCCACCGGTATCCGCACCCCGGTGGGAATCAAGATATTCGGTCCCGATCTGGACACCCTGCAAGCATTGGGAGAGCAGGTCGAACGGATCATGCAGCAGGTACCGGGAACGCGGAGCGTCTTCGCAGAGCGAGGCGTGTCGGGCTATTACGTCGACATAAACATCGACCGCGAAGAAGCCTCCAGGTACGGCCTCAACGTGGGCGATATCCACAGCGCCATCATGGCCACGGTCGGCGGCATAAACGCGACAATCACCGTGGAGGGACGGGAGCGCTACGCGGTGAACGTGCGATACCCCCGCGAGCTTCGCGACGACATTGAGAAGCTGCGCGAGGTGATTATTCCCGCGCCGAGCGGCGCCCAGATTCCCCTGGGCCAGGTGGCGCGGATCGAGCCTCTCCAGGGGCCGATGGCCGTGAAGACCGAGAATGCCTTTCCCGTCACGATCGTGTTCGTGGACATCACAGGTCGCGACGTGGGTGGTTACGTGGACGAGGCCAAGCGGGTGGTCGCCGAGCAGCTGAGCCTGCCGCCCGGCTACACCCTAACCTGGAGCGGACAGTACGAGTTCATGCAGCGGGTGACGCAGAAGCTGCGTATCGTCCTGCCCGTCACGCTGGGCATCATCTTTCTGCTGCTCTATTTCAACTTCCGCGGGGTCTTCGAGTCTCTCATCGTCATGCTCACGCTCCCGTTCTCGCTGGTGGGTGGCGTGTGGTTCCTATGGCTGCTGGGTTACAACACCAGCGTCGCCGTCTGGGTGGGGTTCATCGCCCTGGCCGGCGTGGTCGCGGAGACGGGCGTTGTGATGCTGATCTACCTGGACGAATCGTTCCACCGCCGGAGCCTAGAAGGCCGGATGCGGACGGCATCCGACGTGGCCGAGGCCGTGCGCGAGGGCGCTCTGGACAGGCTTCGGCCGGTCGTGATGACCTTCGCGGCGATCACAGCTGGTCTGGCTCCGATCCTCTGGAGCAGCGGAACCGGGGCGGATGTGATGAAGCGGATCGCCTCGCCGATGGTGGGAGGAATGTTGTCAGGTTCCGGGCTCACCTTGGCCGTCATACCCGCGATCTACCTCCTGTGGCGCCAGTGGCAGGTGCGACGCCGGCCCGAGGAGGCCGTCCGTGAGGCCTTGCGAGATGAGATGGCGCTCGTTCCGGCCGACTAGCGCGGTCAATCGGGAGAGAAGGATGGGGAAGACCAAGAGGATTGAAGAATCTCAGGCGATGGTGGAGATACGTGCCATCGTGCGCACGGAGATGCTCGATCGCGTGGTGCACTGCCTGAAGGAGTCGGGGGTTCCCCGGCTCAGCGTCGAGTGGGTGCACGCGATCGGGTCTGGCGTGGATCCCGCGTACGCGAAGATCTCTTTCGAGGAAGGCACCGAATTCGTGGACAAAGCGATGGTGCATTTCATATGCGCAGGTGAGCAATGCGGCATGTACACGGAGATCATCGCCCGGGCGGCCCGGACAGGGCGGCGGGGTGATGGCATCGTTTCCGTTCATCCCGTCCTCGGCGTGACGAAGATCCGGACCGGGGTCGAGGGTCTGGCTGCACTCGACTAAAGGGCGCGGGATGGCCCGTCCGGCGCAGAACGCTACGGAGCTTCATCACTTAGGCTGAAGCTCGCGACCGAGGCCGCCAGAGGTACGACCCCCGCGGCGCGCGGCAAGCACGGCTGCGACCTCCTCAGGCTCGACTCCGCCAGCGCGCCACGGACGCGCAGGTGAAAGAGGAGGTCCGCGGACTCCTCCGCTAGGCGTTCCGACTGGGCGACCGCCGCCAAGGCCGTCTCCACCGCCCCCTCGGCCACCTTCTGTGCCGCCGCCGCTCCCTCCGCGAGCAGCGTCGCGGTGTACGAGCGAGCCAGTCGGTCCTGGTCCCGCCCCGGGGCGCTGCCAGTTGCTGCAGAACCCGCCACAGACATGCGGGAGGGGAGATCCCCGACAGGCGCGCTCGGGCCTCTCCCGACAGACGAG
>JBHIAV010000059.1:0-14350 GCA_046758745.1 Gemmatimonadota bacterium | reverse complement strand
GGAGGCCGATCTCCCGGGTGCGCTCGGTGACCGAGATCATCATGATTCCGATCACGCCGACGCCGCCTACCATGAGCCCGACGCCCGACAGGGCCACCATGACGGCGAACAGGACGCCGGTCATCTGACTCCAGACGTTGAAGATCTCGTCGTTCGTGATGACGGCGAAGTTGTCGTCTTCTCCCGGACGCAGATGGCGCAGCTGCCGCATCCTCCCGTACACGGCGTCCATCGCCTCCTGCTGCGTCGTCCCCGGCGCCGGTCGGATGATGAAGCTCACCAGCCGGTCCCAGAAATCGATGTGCTTCTCTGCCGAGTGGAACGGCACGAGCACGTAGTGCGAGGCGAGCCCGGCGAACAGGTTCGGCGGCGGGCGGTACACGCCGATCACCTGGAAAGGGGCGCGGATGTTGGAGCGCTGGCCTATGAGGATCGTCTTCCCGATCGGATCCCGACCCCCGAACAGATCCCGCGCTGTCGCGGAATCGATCACGGCCACCGCCCGCCTCCTCTCGTCCTCGGTCTCCGTGAAGAAGCGGCCGTCCATGAGATCTCCGGCATCGATCTCCAGGAAGTTGGGAGCCGCCCCTCCGAGGGTGATCCCGACCTGCTCGGAACCCGCCTTCGCCTGGTAGCCCATGCCGCCCAGGTCGGCGTACGCCGTCGCGTCCAGGATGCCGGGAAGACGCCCGAGCTCCGCCACCCAGCGGGTGTCGAGGGGTGGGTTGCGAAGCCACTCCGGCTCGTCCTCGTCCAGCACAGTGACGCTGCCTCCGCCGAACGGGGCGTGAGAGACGTAGAAGGTGGTCGGTCCGCGCGACGCGATGAGCTCCGTGAAGCTCGTGTTGATGCCGGTGATCACGGCCGCCATCACCATCACGACCATCACGCCGATCGTCACGCCGAGGATGGTGAGGCCGCTCCTCACCTTGTTCGCGCGGAGCGAATCGAATGCGACCCGACCGCCCTCGAGCAGGGTGCTGAACCAGCCCATCCCGCTGCGCCGACGGCTACTCATACCGCAGCGCCACGATCGGCTCCTGCTTCGCCGCCCGGTACGCCGGGTAGAGACCCGAGCCCACCCCCACGGCGAGGCCGAGGCCGAGCGAGACGAGGATCGCCCACGCCGGCACCGAGACGGGGAGGGGAGTGAGCAGGTCGACCGCCTTCCCGAGCCCGATCCCGAGCCCCACGCCGATCGCGGCGCCGAGGAGCGACAGGGTCGAGGCTTCGGCCAGGAACTGGAGGAGGATGTCCCGCCGCCTCGCCCCCATCGCCTTGCGGATGCCGATCTCCCGGATGCGGGTGGCCACGGAGAGGAGCATGATGTTCATGATCACGATTCCGCCGACCACCAGTGACACCGAGACGAGACCCGGGAGGGCGGCGAGCAGGATCTGGTTGATCTTCTCCCATGCGCTCAGCAGGTCGTTCGACGTCTGAAGCCAGAAGTCATTCTCCTCCCCGGGCCTCAGGCGCCGCGTGCGGCGAAGCGCTTCTTCGACGGAGGCCATGGCGGCCTGCATCTCTCCGGCGCTTCGCATCTTGACGTGGATCTCCTCCACTCGGTCCCGCTTCCAGGCGAAGGTCTGGGCGTACGTGGAGAAGGGGATGAGCACCGAAGCGTCACGGATGATTCCGAGCCAGCCGCCCTGCTTCTCGAGGACGCCGACCACCTCGAACCGGTGTCCGGCCAGACGGATCCGCTTCCCGAGCGGGTTCCCGTCGGGGAAGAGCTTCTCGGAGATCGCGTGACCGATGACCGCCACCTTGAGGCCGCGTCGGTGGTCGAGCGAAGAGAGTCCCCGGCCCCGCTCCACGTCCCACCCCTGCAGCTCCTCATACCCCTCCGAGCCGCCGCGAAGCCAGACGTTGCGCCTCCGCCGCTCCCCGTACGAGACCTCCGACAGGCCTCGGTCCTGCAAGTAGGCGAAGCGCCACGCGTTCGGCACCGCCGCCCGCACCACGTCGACTTCGCGGATCGTGAGCTCCGGGTTGCGGGCCTGCCTGCGCCGCTGCTCCTCCGATTCGGCGCCCGTCGAGACCTGTCTGCGCCGCACCACGGTGAAGGTGTTCACGCCGAAGATCGAGCCCGCGAAGTCTTCCCGCACGTACCGGTTCATCCCCTCCACCACGGTGATCACCGCGATGAGGAAGGTGATCCCGATGATCACGCCGACCAGGGTGAAGAACGACTTCAGCTTGTGGGCACGAATCTGCTGCAGCGCCAGCCGGATCCCCTCGAGGAAGTTCACGACGAGCTCGCTGCCGATGTCGCCTCGAGAACCGCGTCGTGGGACTCGATCCTCCCGTCCAGCAGCGTGATGACCCGCCGCGCGTGCGCCGCGACGTGCAGCTCGTGCGTGACCATGAGGATCGTCTGCCCGTGCGCGTGCAGACTCTCGAAGACGCGCATGATCTCGCCGGAGGTGACGGAATCGAGGTTGCCGGTCGGCTCGTCCGCGAGCAGGATGGACGGGTTGTTCACCAGCGCTCGGGCGATCGCCACCCGCTGCCGCTCCCCGCCGGAGAGCTCGGTGGGCTTGTGATCCATGCGATCCGCAAGGTCGACCTGGCCGAGCACCTCCTTCGCCCGCTCGATCCGCTTCCTGGCGGAAACTCCACCGTAGATGAGCGGGAGCTCCACGTTGTGCAGCGCCGTAGCCCTGGGCAGGAGGTTGAAGGTCTGGAAGACGAACCCGATCTCGCGGTTCCGGATGCGGGCCAGCTCGTCGTCGTCCAGGTCCTGGACCGGCTGACCGTTCAGCACGTACTCGCCCGAGGTCGGCGTGTCGAGACAGCCAATGAGGTTCATGAGCGTGGACTTGCCGGAGCCCGACGGGCCCATGATCGCGATGAACTCGTTGCGCCGGATCTCTATGTCCACGCCCCGCAGGGCGTGCACCGTTTCGGCGCCCATGGCGTAGTCTTTGCGAAGGTCGCGCGTGTATATGATCACGTCGTCCATCCCGATGTCCCGTCCTTCGGTTTCGGCGCCGCCGACCCCAGCGCACGCCTCGGGAGAAGGGCCGTTCCTCGAAGCTAGCGGGCGCGCCTTACCGGGTGCTCGCCGTCGTCCGCGGAGACTCGGTGCTATCGCGGGCGGTCACCTTGATCCGGGAGCCGTCTTCCAGATCCCGGATCGCCTGGTACGACCCCGACACCACGGTCTCTCCCTCCTCGAGCCCGCTCGCCACCTCGAAGTAGTTGTCGCCGGCGATGCCCACCTCCACCGGTCGGAATCGCGCGATGTCGCCCTCCACCACGAACACGCCTTCCACTTCTTCTTTTCCCTTCGTGGAGGTCGTGTCCACCGGCAGGTTCTCGTTCGGGATCGGCTCGAAGTCGTCCGGGCCGAGAAGGGTGAGCGCGATGATCGGTATCGACAGCACCTGCTCGCGGACCGCCGTGATCACGTCCGCGGTGGCAGAGAGATCCGGCCGCAAGCGGCCCTCCGGATCGTTCAGGGTGATCCGCACCTCGAAATCGATCGCGTCCTCGCGACCCCTGGCCTGCATGGAGGCGCGGGGGATGATCGAGCTGTTCCCGATCTTCGTCACCCGCCCGTAGAAGACCCGGTCGGGAAACGCGTCGATCTCCACGGTGGCCGAGTCCCCGACGGAGATCTCGGGCACGTCGGTCTCGTCCACCTCGATCACCGCCTCCATCACCGACAGGTCGGCGACCGTGAGGAGAAGGCTTCCGGGGTTGTTCATCGTTCCGACGATCGCCGTCTCCCCCTTCTCCACGTTGAGGCGAGTGATCCGTCCGCTCATCGGGGCGCGGATCACCGTCTTGGCCAGCATGTCCCTGGCTTCCTGCACCCCGGCCCGTGCCATCTCCACCGCGTGCCTGGCGGCCTTCCACATCGCCTCCTGGACCTCCGCCGCCGTGCGGGCCTGTTCGTACTCCGTGTCGGTGACCAGATCGCTCACCGCCTCCTTGAGCTGTCGGATCCGCTCCCAGTCGCGCCGGGCCTGCTGGTGGTTCGCGCGCGCCTGCGCCTCCCGCGCCTCCGCCTCGGCGAGCGCCGCCAGGCTACGCTGGAGAGCCGCGTCGAACTGGGTCGGGTCGATGACGAGCAGGAGATCGCCCTCGCTCACATCCTGTCCCTCCTCCACCGGGAGCTCGACGATGCGGCCGGAGACGTCGGCGCTGATGTCCACCGAGGTCTTCGGCTCGATATGGCCGGTGGCGGTCACCCTGGCCACCAGATCGCGCCGCTTCACATCCTCGACGCGCACGCGGACGGCATCGCCTCCGCTCCCTCGCAGGGCGAACGCGGCCATCGTGCCGAGGAGGGCGAGCACGCCGATCGCAACCAGAGCTTTATTCCTACGGGACATCCTGCCTCTTCCGCGAGCCTCTCATTCGGGGGGTCCGCCGGCGAGAATATACGATCGGCGGAGGGCCGATGTTTCAGTGATGACGCGCCTTGGGCGCCCGCGGTGGGGACAGCCGGGCGGCGTGTCGTCGGCCATCAACCTAACACCCTTCGGCCGAGGGACGTTACCCGCCCGGTAGACGTTGGCGGCCTCAGCCTCCCCTCCCTCCGAAGATCGCGAAGATCGCCTTGAGTAGAACGTACAGCCCGAGCAGAAGCGCCCCCGCCCCGCCCGCGGAGCGCCGCGGGTAGATCCGGCTCACCGCGATCCCGAGCACCACGGTGGCCCACATGCCGAAGATGTTCAGCCCCCCCAGAAACCGGTACAGGTAGGTGCCGGATTCGGCGAAGGGGGCCAGAAGCCGGAGCGACAGGGAGAGCTCGAGGTCGCGCGCCGCCAGCATCAGCGGAAGCGTGAACAGACCGCCGATGGTCACGACGAAGTTGCTGTGGATGGCGGCGCTGAACAGCTGCTTGAAGCTCGCCTCCCCTCCGCCGAACACGTTGAACAGGAGGAGCAGCACTCCCGCGAGGATCGCGAAGACGATCGGGCTGATGAGCACCGTGCCGATGAAGCGAAAGGCGTTGGCGAATCGGATCTGCCCCTCCACGGCATCCGGGGGGACGTTCTCCGGCAGCCGGGCGAGGATCGCCTCCCGCACGAGATCCGAGGGGATGATGAGCTGCGCCCCGAGCCCGAGCCCGATGATGAGCAGGAGCGCGCCCAGCCAGGCCGGGTTCTCCTTCAGGCGGTCGAACAGGGCGGCCGGCGAGACGAAGACCTGCACGACGCGAACGGCCAGATTGGGCAGGGGGGGCGGGGCGGCCTGCGCCTCGGGTCCCGGGCTCGTTTCCATCGGCGAGTCGTTGTTCATCCTTCACTCCTGTGGCTGACGGATCGCGCTCCAGCCGCGAGACGGGATCTCCACCCGAAGGACCTCGCCGGCCGGACCGACCCACACGCTACGCGGCTCCTCTCCGAAGACGAGATCGATGCGCCGCGCGGGCCGCTCCGCCTCTCCGATGCGGATCGTATCGTTGCGCACGCCCCTCAGCACGACGGTCACCTGCCGGGCGTCGAGTGGGGACAGCGCCTCGACGACTCGCGGGCTCCCGTCGCGGCTCGCCTCGAGGGCCCGCTCGGCGACGAAGAAGTAGTGGTGCGCCACCGACCGCTCCACGATGAGAAGATCGTCGGTCGCCAGGAACTCCTTCAGGCGTTCCCCCTCCGCTCCGGACACGACGAGGCGAAAGCGTCCGCCGCCCAGCGTTCCCACGATTCCGACGGTCGAGTGGTCGCGCGGGCGCAGCTCATAGCGCACCGGGCGGAGCTTGGAATCCACCTCGAGCCCGACCTCGAACGAAGTGGCGACGCCGGGCAACTCTGCGATCACCCGCCCGACGGCCATCCGCCCGGCGCCCTGACGGCGGATGGCGAACACCTCCATTGCCGCGCGCTGTCCGTCGACGTGGATCTCGAACCGACCGGCGTGCAGCTCCCGCGGGATCTGACCGGCGGCCTCCCGCACGCCGCCGAGGTGGCCGAGGAGGGCCCACGCGGCCACCAGGTGGGCGGCCCGCATACGCGCGGTCGGCATGGCCCTATGCCGCCAGCCGCTCACCGATCGTGGAGACCAGGTAGTCGTATATCAGTCGGCCCCTTTCCGCCGACGCGAGCCACGGGCAGCCGACCACGCCGTCCGACCCGGGCGCCGGCACCGGCTCCTCCGGCTCTCGTCGGCGCGCCGGACCATTCTCCTCGACGGCGCCTCCCTCGCGCGGCTCCACCGGACGCACCAGCCGGGGAGCGAGGTGCAGGAGGAGGGAGGTCTCCAGCTCTCCCGCGTGCTCCACCGGCCGCCGGCCGCCGAAGAATCGGGAGAGATCGATGGCATTCAGGTCCACCGCGCGAACGCGGACCCGACCGCTCACCACCGTGGCGAGTGCCTCGACGTGCGGTCCGAAGCCGTGGGCCGTCATCAGGATCACCTCATGCAGCCCCTGGCGCGCCCAGGTTGCGACCAGCTCGTTCAGCACCCGGTGGAGGGTCTTGCGGTCCAGGGAAGCGGTGCCGGCGTAGTCGGACTCACGCTCCGAGCTCACGCCGTAGGGGACCGTCGGCGCGAGAAGGATGCGGTGGCGAAGCGCGATCTCCTCGGCGATGCGGGCGATGATGATCGTGTCGGTTCCGAGCGGGAGGTGGGTCCCGTGCTGAAGACACGTTCCCACCGGGAGGAGGAGGCGAGGATCGCGGCGAAGCCACGCCGCAGTCTCGCTCCACGATAGGTGGTCGAGACGGGGCACTCGGGGAGAGACAGGGTCGGTTCCGACTCTCGATCTCCCGGCGTCGTCCTCAGCCACTCGCGCGCTGCCGCTCGAAGCCTCGTGTCACGCCGGGAGAGTGTGGCTCGGGCGACGCGGCGGCAAGACCGGACAGAGAGTCTCATCCCGGCGCCCCGATCTGGCGTCGCTCGCCCGCATCCTCGAACTTCCGGCCGTGCACCGAGCCGGCCGAGCCGCGAACCGAGCAGGAGGCCGAGGGATTCCGCGCAGCGGAACATCGACGGTGGATCAGGCGGGCGCGGCGTGCCGCCCATAGGGAACGCCGACGGAGAGGCCGAGGGGATCCGTCGCGCCACGAGGCCCGCAGCCACGCGAGTGTGGTAAGCCATGACGAAACCGGCCTTCGTACCCCTTTCGGGTTACCGGGAGTATCCGGTCGAGGAGATGCGGCAACGCGCAGCCTCCTTCTACGCCGAGGTGCGGCGCCGGCGCACCGTCCGCCATTTCGCCGATCGTCCGGTGCCGCGAGAGATCATCGAGGACTGCCTGCGCGCGGCGGGGACGGCGCCGAGCGGCGCGCACCGGCAGCCGTGGCACTTCGTGGTCGTCTCCGATCCCGCCTTGAAGCGCCGGATCCGCCAGGCGGCCGAGACGGAGGAGCGGGAGTTCTATCACGAGCGGGCGCCGCGCGAATGGCTGGAGGCCCTGGCGCCGCTCGGCACGAACGAGCACAAGCCGTTTCTCGAGACGGCACCCTATCTCATCGCGATCTTCGCCAGAAGCTACGGGCTGACTCCGGCAGGCGAGCGGATCAAGAACTACTACGTGCAGGAGTCCGTCGGGATCGCCACCGGCATCCTCATCACCTCGATCCACCACGCCGGCCTCGCCTCCCTCACCCACACGCCGAGCCCGATGCGCTTCCTGAACGAGATCCTCGGCCGGCCCCCGAACGAGCGGCCCTTTCTTCTCCTCGTCGTCGGCTATCCCGCGGAAGACGCGCTCGTACCGGATCTCGAGCGCAGGGCCTTGCGCGAGATCGCGACCTTCGTGTGAGCCGGGGCCGGACGGGCCCGAACCTCGCCGGGAGCCGATTGATCGCCCGTTGACCGGCCCCGGCACCGTGGCAGGTATGCTCGAGACCGTCACCTCGGTGACGCTCCTCGGCCTGGATGCGTACCTGGTGCGGGTCGAAGTGGCGATCACGCGAGGCACGCCGATGATCCAGGTCGTCGGGCTGGCGGAGAGCGCGGTGCGCGAGGGGAAGGAGCGGATCCGCGCGGCTGCCGCACAGCTCGGCCTGCACATTCCGGGGCTGCGGATCACCGTGAACCTGGCACCGGCGGATACCCGCAAGCACGGTTCCGCTTTCGACCTTCCCATCCTGGTGGGGATCCTGGCCGCGGCCGGGCAGGTCGACGGCCGCCGTGCCCGCCGGTACGCCTGGGTCGGCGAGGTCGGTCTCGACGGGAGCCTTCGCGCCGTGCGCGGAGCCCTCCCGATCGCCCTCCGCTGCCGGTCCGAGCCCGGTCTGGAGGGGCTGATCCTTCCGCTCGACAACCTCTCCGAGACACGTCCGGTCCGGGATTTCCCCGTGCTAGGTGCCGGAGGCCTCCAGGCGGTGCTCGATTTCCTCCGGGAGAAAGCGCCGCTCACCCGATCGGACGAGCTGAAGCGCGCGGAGCCGGGCGCGCCCGGTCCGAGGCTGGACATGGCCGATGTGCGGGGACAGGAGCGAGCGCGAAGGGCGCTGGAGATCGCAGCGGCGGGCGGCCACAACCTGTTGCTGCGCGGGGAGCCCGGAGCCGGCAAGACGATGCTGGCGCGGCGCCTGCCGACCATCCTCCCCCGCATGACCCTCGCCGAGAAGGTCGAGGTCACGGCGGTCCACAGCGTGGCGGGACGGCTCCGCCCGCGCTCCGGGCTCATCGAGGAGCGTCCCTTCCGCGCTCCCCATCACACGATCAGTTACGCCGGCCTCATCGGCGGCGGCTCCATCCCGCGGCCCGGGGAGGCGTCCCTCGCGCACCGGGGCGTGCTCTTTCTCGATGAGCTGCCGGAGTTCCAGCGCCGGTCTCTGGAGGTGCTGCGGCAGCCGCTCGAGGAGGGGGTGGTGAGCGTGGTGCGGGCGAGGGCGGCCGTTACCTTCCCGGCGCGGTTCACGCTCGTCGCCGCGATGAACCCGTGCCCGTGCGGGTATCATGGAAGTGGTTCTGGCCGGTGCACCTGCGACCCGACGGTCGTGCGGCGATACCTGAGCCGGATCAGCGGGCCGCTGCTGGACCGGATCGACCTCCACGTGGACGTCCCGGCGGTGAAGTGGCGGGAGCTGACGAACGGGCGAGCCGGCGAGTCGAGCGCCCGGGTGCGGGAGCGGGTGGTGGAAGCCCGGGCGCGGGCGGGCCGGCGGCTGGCGGGAAAGGCGAACGCGGAGATGGGGCCCGAGGAGATCCGGCAGTTCTGCCGACTGGACGCGCAGGCGGAGGCCATCCTCCGGGCGGCCGTGGAGCGCTTCGGGCTCAGCGCCCGGGCGTATCACCGGATCCTAAAGATCTCGCGAACCATCGCCGACCTGGGCTGCGGTGACAAGATCGCCGCCGATCAGGTGACCGAGGCCGTCCACTACCGGGTGCTGGACCGAAGGGTGGAGGGCGAGTAGCCCCTCCGCGACCTGGCGTCCGGTCCGATCCACACCAGCTCGACCATCTGCCGCCGGAACTCCGGCGCGTACGGCGGTCTCGTTCTCGGCATCGTGGACTTCTCCTCTCTCCCAAGAGATCGGGTGTCCACCAAACCGGGTCACCTCCAGTGGTTCAAGGAGGAGGTTGAGAATGTTCGCCCGCTGTCAGTGGCGGATGGGAATGTCCCGATTGTGGCGGCCGAAAATGTTACACTGGACCAAAGGGACGAGCCTCGTATTCGCGCGCTCAGCCGCACGTGGTGGTCTTGTTCACCCCGGGCTTCCGAAGGTGTTCCCCATCATCCCCTAGACGGACAAACTTCTGCGGTGCTCACCGGCTGTACCTAGACGGTTAGTCTTCTCAGACGTGTAAGATCCGGTCGATTGCTGGCATCCTACTCATGTGCGGTACTGCAACATCAAGGGGGCCGGCTCCGGGGGTGTGGCGGTGCCACGCATTCGGTAGAAGGTCCGTACAGCGGCGACAGGAGACTTCCGAAACTATCGAGATCCACGTTGCCATTCTGGACAGCCGACCGCTCTACCGCGAGGGACTGAAGCGCGTCGTGGCGGCCTTTTCAGACATGCAGGTGGTCGGCGAGAGGCCGCGGATGTCGACGAGTTGCTCGCGAAAGCTGAAATCGCGGGCGCCGACGTCCTGCTGCTGCCCATTCCCACCCCGGACCCATCGGTTCTCAAAATGATCAGCCGACTCACGGATGAGCGGCCCCAGCTTCGATTGCTCGTATTAGGCACAGCACGGGAGGACCACTATGCCCTGTTGGCGTTGAAAGTCGGTGCTTCAGGATATATCACCTCGGAGGAATCGCCTGGCGTACTTGCGAGAGCCATCCGGTACGTCCGCAAGAAAGGAAAGTACGTAACGCCCTCCATGGGCGAGCGGCTTGCCTTCCACGTGGTGGCTCACAGTGGAGAGAAAGGCGGACTGCAGCTGCACGACAGCTTGACGGAGCGCGAATACGAGATTCTGTGCATGTACGGGACGGGGCGAACAACTGGAGAGATTGCCAAGGAGCTGTCACTGAGTCCCAAGACGGTGAGTTCCCACAGGGCGCGAATCCTGCGCAAGATAGGACTCAGAAACACTCCGGAGCTGGTTCGTTATGCGGTACAGAACAGGTTAATCGTCCAGCGCACGGACTTCCCTCCTTTCCGCTAACCTCTGCTTTCGGTATAGGGTGGTGTCCGGTACCAACAAGGCGTGGCACAGCCACACCGGGAGAAAGCCCGTGGCATGCGATTCGCGGCGCAGATTGGAACCGAAGTACGGTTATGGCCTAGAAGTGCTCACTCTGGGTGATACGAAGACGCTCCTAGCCTGGCCGATGTGTGGATTGTTGCATGACGCGGAACTGCTTGCATGTTCTGGAAGAGTAGTGCTGGGCGTCTGCCGGTTAACGTCGTTGACGTCTGGGTGCGCCACTGCGAGGAGGAACAGGGCATTCTGGTCGGCTACTTCTCCCCGGCCACCCTGGACGAGCTCGTGCGGCAGCTGAGGCGCGACGGGATCAGCTACATCGATTGGGCCCCTGACGACACTTGGGAGCTGACCGACACATTCTGGTGCCTTGAGGGCGGGCGGCTGCGCTGCGACCTGGTTTTTGAGGCTTCAGGCTCTCAGGGGCGAACACCTTTGTAGCGCGACCCAGGAAACGGTCACACCAAAACCCAGATCCGTTTACGCCGTTCACTCGAAGCTTGCCAACACAGTGCCGCGCGGGTGATTGAGTGAAGAATATCCCGTTGTAAAGTCCCTCCGGCGCGATCAGGAGAATCTCCTCACGTTCTTCGATTTCCCTCGGCCAACCGCCCCCTCGGCCTCTATGTGTCCGGCCTACCGGGGGTCGGCAAGTCCACACTCTTTCTGCACCTCATTCTGGACGACATTCGTGCGGGCCGCGCCTGCTGCGTGATCGATCCGCATGGAGATCTGGTCACGGCCGTGCTCGAGCGCTGCCCGGTAGGTGCCGTGGTCCCCGGACGCATTCTGGCTTTTCGATCCGAGTTATCACGGAAAGTTGTGGATCGAGTGATTTGAGCGGATGAAAAGAGGCGGCGTATCCTTCCGTGTGGTTTCGGATCGAACACACGAAGCCCGGCTGGCGGGCCGGGAGGAAGGAGACGCCACCCATGCTCAAGGTAGTGGACAGGGCGCCCCCGACGGAAGGGGTCGGGCTGGACCTGGACGAGATCGCGCGCCAGGGGGCGAAGCGGATGCTGGAGGCGGCGCTCGAGGCGGTCACCGCCTACGTGGAGAAGCGCCGCGGGGAGCGTGACCAGCGGGGCCATGCTCAGGTCGTGAGGAACGGGAGGGCTCGGCCCCGGAAGGTAACGATCGGCTCCGGGACGCTTGAGATCACGGCTTCGAGGGTGAACGACCGGCGGGCGGGCGAGCGGTTCAGTAGCCGGATCCTGCCGCCGTACATGAGGCGGAGCCCGAAGGTGGCCGAGGTGCTTCCGATCCTGTATCTGCGGGGCCTCTCGACGGGGGACTTCCGGGAAGCGCTGCCGGTGTTGTTGGGGGAGGATGCAGCAGGGCTTTCGGCGTCGAACATCGCGCGGCTGGTGGAGGTGTGGCGCGAGGAGTACGAGGCGTTCCGGCGCCGGGACCTCTCCGAGCTCGACTACGTGTACGTGTGGGTGGATGGGATCCATCTGACCATCCGGCTCGAAGACGACCGGCTGTGCCTGCTGGTGATGATCGGGGCGAGGCCGGACGGGACGAAGGAGCTGTTGGCCGTGGAGGACGGCTACCGGGAGTCAAAGGAGAGCTGGAGCGCGGTGCTTCGGGATCTGAGGCGCCGCGGCATGCGTGCCCCGGTCCTGGCGATCGGGGACGGAGCGCTGGGCTTCTGGTCGGCCGTGAGGGACATCTGGCCGGAGACGAGAGAGCAGCGGGACTCTCTGGGTGCACCGGCTTTCGAACGTCCTGGACAAGCTGCCGAAGCGGCTCCAGGGGCGGGCGAAGGAGAAGCTGCGCGAGATCCTGTACGCCGAGATTCGGGAGGCGGCCGAGCGAGAGATCGCGACGTTCAGCGAGGAGTATGGGGCCAAGTACCCGAAGGCGGTCGAGTCTCTCACGCGCGACCAAGGGAAACTCCTCACGTTCTTCGATTTCCCGGCCGAGCACTGGAAGCACCTGAGGACGACGAACGTGATCGAGTCGCCGTTCGCCACCGTGAGGCTGAGGCAGCGGGTCACCAAGGAAGCCGCCTGATCATGCGCGATCCCCGATCCACAACTTTTGACAATAGCTCTCCGGGCGGTCGTCCAGACTCGAACTCGCTACTATAATCGGGAGCGTCGGCACTCCTCCCTCGGGAACCGGCCTCCCCGGGCGTTCATCGAAGACCTCTACCGCGAGGGCTGAGCATCACAATAAACCCGGGGGTCAGCTGTACAGCGTTTGGGGTTCACTCCGTTCGTAAACACAAGCGCCGAATTGCTGTCCGCGGCCATTCTGGACAGTTTAGGAAGTCTCGATACGCGGATCACCGCGTCGGCCGATGCGGAGCATGCCTTTGTGAAGGACAACTACATTGTCCACAAGAAGTGTGGCAAGTTGTGGGCGCTTGATACTGCCGCCGTGGCTTACGAGCAGATTTCGGCCGTGCAGATAAACCAGAGCGGTCAGACCGTATGTATGTAGGGTAACTGGGGGTATGAGAGGTGATATGCTGATGCGTTCAGAGCAGCGACACGGGGCTTTGTGTATGGTCGCAGCTTTGGGAGCCCTGACGCCGTCCATGGCAGTCGGACAGGTTGATAGCCTTTGCTCCCGAACTCGCGGATCGAGGCGAAGCTCGACAGCTTGCAGGCGGTAGCCCTAACGTCGCCCGATTGGAATGAACGAGTAGCTGCTATTATTGGAGTTGGGTCACCCGGCCGATTCTGGTACATCACGCATCCAGACGAGGATAGCCCTCCGCCGGAGATTCGCTATCCGGGAATCGTCGCGCGGTTGGGGGCAATCTACACGGCAACGGAGAATGCGGAGCTTCGGAGCTTGATCGTGCGGTGGATGAGTCTCCAGGCGGAGCGGGATCAGGCAATAGACTTCCTCATGGCGGTCGCCCGCGAAGATCGTCCCGAAGATCGCAACCGTGAGTGGCCGGTAGCAGTGGCCGCTGTCGACGCGCTCGCGCAAATGGGGACGTCCGGTCGCGCCGCCCTTCAGCGTCTCCAGGCGGAGAGCCGGGTGCAAGACCCCCTTGTGCGCGCACGGCTGAACGACCTTGAACGGAGGGGTTGGAGGCTTGAGACTCCAGATTAGGTCGTGGTTGTCAAATGACGTCCAGTTGCACGAGCTTAGGAAACGTCTACTTTTACGACCCTGCCGTATGTGAGTGATCGGGCACCTCCGGGTCTCGGGTGTCGGGACGCGTTCTCATTTCGCCAGGCGTTCCAGGCCGCGAAGCCGGTAGCTGCGGCCCTTGATGTTGAGGACGTGGCAGCGGTGAAGGAGCCGGTCCAGAAGCGCGGCGGCCATGACCTCGTCGCCGGCCAGCACCTCGGGCCAGTCCTTGACGGCCTTGTTGGTGGTGATGAGGGTCGAGCCCCGCTCGTAGCGGTAGCTCACGAGCCGGAATAAGAGGCTCGCTTCCTGCCGGGTGAGTGGCTGAAAGCCGACCTCGTCGACTTATGTGGAGCTCCACATAACTCGACGACTTCGGTCTCGCCCCGCTCTCCGACATCGAGCGGCGGGACTTGCTCGAAGTGCTCGAGGACCGCTATGGCCGACGCGCCACCCTGGTCACCAGCCAGCTGCCCCTGGACCACTGGCACGAGGTGATCGGAGATCCCACCTTCGGGGATGCCATCCTCGACCGGCTGGTCCATCGCGCCCACAAGATCACGCTCAAAGGACCGTCGATGCGAAAGGAGAGCAAGAAAGGGAAGTCATCCGGAACCTCCAAGGCCGCCTGAGCGGCCGACCAGCGTCGCTTCGCTCCGACCGGACCCCTTGGCCCGGAACGGGTGGA
>JBHIAV010000058.1:0-15272 GCA_046758745.1 Gemmatimonadota bacterium | reverse complement strand
CTCCAGCCACGCCTTCAGGATCGGGGCCCGCTCGGCGGAGGGCAGCGAGCCGGCCGGGTCTATCGCGCGGTTCCCACCGTACAGCGCGAGCACCACCTCGTAGCTCGCCTCCCTGTAGCGATCGACGACGCGATCCACCTCGTCCCAGTCGTAGGCGCCCGGCTCCCGCTCGAGCACGGACCAGGGAACCCGGATCCGCGCGTACATCGGGTGCTCGAGCGTGACGGAAGCGTCGGCCAGAGGATCGGGCACCAGGTATTCCTCCGTGGCGCCGCTCAGATCGACTTCGTACCCGAGTCCCAATCGGGGACCGGGCTCGGCCGCCCTCACCGCCGGCGCAGCGAAGCACCAGAGCGACAGGCTCGCGAGGAGCCACCTCAGGGGTCGATTGGGCCGTCCGGTGTCCGGCGTCGTCGCCATGGCCCGGCGGAAAGTAGCAGAAGCCCCTAGGAGTGTCAATTTCGCTGCCCGAGAGGGTGCGTCCCGCATTCCTTGACAAGCCCGACGGGCCTCTGTAGATTGAGTCGATCGCTGTGGAACACGCTGAAACCCTCTGATGGACAATGATTTGCTGGAGTACGGCTTCTGGGCGCTCACCCTCGTGGTGGTCTACGTCTACGCTGGATACCCCCTGATCGCCGGCGCGCTGGCGTCGCTCCGCCGACGCCGCCCCATCCCGATCCTCAGGGCATGCCCGCGCGTGAGCCTGCTGTTCTGCGTCCACAACGAGGCGGAGGTGCTCGAGGAGAAGCTGCGCAACTGCCTGGCGCTCGAATACCCGAAGGATCGGCTTGAGATCCTCGCGGCGTCGGACGGATCCGACGACGGCTCAGCCGAGATGCTGGAGCAGTACCGGCGGCGCGGCCTGATCCGCGCCAACATTCAGAAAGAGCGCACCGGCAAGAGCGTGCTGCTGAACCGCACCGTATCGCTGGCCTCCGGCGAGATCCTGGTGTTCACGGACGCGTCGACCCTCCTGCGGCCGGACGCCCTGGTCCGGCACGCGCGCCATTACGCGGACGAGACCGTGGGCTGCGTGGGCGGCGACCTGGAGTTCCTGAACACGTCCCGGAGCGGCGTGAGCGCCGGACACGGACTCTACTGGCGCTACGAGTCCTGGATCCGCAGGAACGAGAGCGACCTCGGGATCCTCGCGTACGTGCCGGGCGCCAACTACTCCCTGCGTCGATCCGTGTGGAAGGAGATCCCGGCCGACTTCGCGGACGATTGCGTCAGCCCGCTCAACGTCGTCGCGGCCCGGCGTAGAGTCCTGTACGATCCCGAGATCGTGGCGCAGGAGGTCGCCACCGAGACGCCGTCCGGGCTCCTCGCGCGGAGGATCCGCATGGTGACGCGCGACTTGGAAGCCACCCTGAAGCATCGCTTTCTTCTGAACCCCTTCCGCTATGGCGGCGTCTCGTTCTCCCTGGCGAGCCACAAGCTCCTCCGGTGGTTTGTCCCGGTCGCGCTTCCGCTGCTTTTCGTGCTGAGCTGCGCTCTGATCCGTCAGCCGGTCTACCTGGCCGCGGCGTTGCTCCAAGCGACCTTCTACACCTTGGCCGCTCTCGGTCTCTTCTCCGGGGGCCGCCTCCGGAGCCCTTTCCTGAGCGTGCCCCTGTACTTCTGCGTGTCGAATCTCGGGGCCCTCATCGGTCTCGTGAACGTCCTGATGGGGCGACACATCGGCCGCTGGCAGCCCGTCGGAGCCCGGTGATGAGCGCCATCAGGAACGTCCTCACCTTCGATGTGGAGGACTGGCCGCAGTCGACCCTCGACCCCGGCCTTCCCCTGTCGGGGAGGGTGGTGAGCAACACCACGCGGATCCTCGAAATGCTCTCGAGGAGGGGGATTCGAGCGACATTCTTCATGCTCGGCATGGTGGCCGAGAGGTTCCCCCGGCTTGCCAGGAAGATCCACGAGGCCGGACACGAAGTGGCCAGCCACGGGTATGACCATCGTCCAGTCCACTCCATGACACGGGAGGCCTTCCGCACCGACATCCACCGGTCCGTGAGGCTCCTCGAAGAGGCAACCGGGACCAGGGTGCTCGGATACAGGGCCCCGGACTTCTCCATCCCTGCGGAGAGGCTGAGGGATCTGGAAGTTCTGGCGGAGGAGGGCCTGCGATACGACTCGAGCATCTTCCCGTTCGCGGGACCGCGCTACGGTATCCGTTCCGCTTTCCGGATGCCCCACCGGGTACTGTCTTCCGCCGGCAGGGATTTCGTCGAGTTCCCGCTCGCGACCATCGATTTCTTTGGCCTGCGTATCCCGGCCGCCGGGGGCGGGTATTTCCGGCTTCTTCCCTACTCCATCGCGCGCGTCGCGATCCGGCGCTTGAACGCCGCCGGGAGCCCGGCAACCGTGTACTTCCACCCCTACGAGATCGACCCCGATGAGATCCGCAGCCTGACTCAGCCGGTTCCCTGGGCGGTGCGCGTCTCCCAGGGCCTCCGTCGCGAAAGCGTGGAACGGCGTCTCCGCCGTCTGCTGAGCGAATTCGCATGGGGTCCGGCCCGGGATCGACTCTCGGATCTACCGGACCTCACCGGCGGCCGTGTCCTCGACCTGACGGTCCAGGGCACCTCGGTCCCCCGCTGGCTGCTGACGGGGGGTGCGGAATGACGGTCCTCTGGCTTGTACTGGTCCTGGCGCTCCTCGCCAGCGTCTTTCTCGCGATCAACCGCCGGGAATTCTCCCCCACCCGATGCCCGATCCTGCTCTACCATCGCTTCGTGCGTCGTCCGGCGGACATCGAGCGATATCCGGGCACGGAGAAGATCTTCACGATTACGGGCGACTGTTTCGAGGCGCAGATCCTGCTCCTCAAGGAAAGGGGATACAATTTCCTGCGCCTGCGGGACATCCACGACATCGTGGCCCTCCGGGAACCCATGCCGCCGCGCGCAGTGGCGATCACCGTCGATGACGGTTGGACGAGCGACGTCGAGATCATGCTGCCGATCCTCCGCAAGCACGGCGTTCCTGCGGCGTTTTTTGTGACGACAAGCCCGGAGGCCTGGATCTACGACAAGTTCCGGGGCCTGGATGCTCCCCTGTCGAGGGACCAGGTCGCGGCCCTGCACGAGGCGGGGTACGAGATCGGATCGCACTCGGTCACGCACCCGCACCTTATCGAGCTGCCGGACGATCGGATCAGGAAGGAGTTCGAGGAGTCCAAGAAAACGCTCGAGAGCATCACGGGCACGCCGTGCATCTACCTCTCCATCCCCGGCAACTTCTACGATCGCCGGATCCGGAGAATCGCCGAGGAGTGCGGGTACCGGGCGGTGTTCACGGCCGATGTCGGGACCGTCACTGGCGCGACCGAACTCACCCGGATACCCCGGCTCATCGTCGAGGGTAATTTCTCGCTGGACGAGTTCGAGAGCAACCTGCGGCCGTTCGCCATCTGCACGAGGAAGCTGATCGCCGCCCTCAAGAAAGTGCCGCCTCGCGTTCTCGGCGCAACCCGTTACATGGCCGTGCGGGAGAGGCTGTTCAGCTCTCCCCTTCGCGCTCTCTTCATCATGCGAAGGTTGAAGATGATCGCCCTGGTGCTGGCCCTCGCGGCCGTGACCGCTGCGGCCTTCCTGCTGACCCGCTAGATGAGCGCGCCGTCCTGGACCCGGGACTCCGTGCCGGTGCTGATGTACCACGACATCACCGACGACGCCGGCGCCGTCCCGCAAACCCATCGAGGGTATACCTTGGCGACAGCCTGTTTCCTCGAACAGCTTCACGCCCTGGCCGACCTGTCGATCCGCGGCCTGAAACTGGAAGATGTCCTTCCCCGACACGAGATGACAAAGGCCATAGAGCACCCGGCGTGCGTGCTCACTTTCGACGATGGCCACGAGAGCAACTACACTACAGCCATGCGATCACTGCAGGATGCAGGTTTCCGGGCCACCTTTTTCATCACGGTCGGGTGGGTGGGCAGCTCGCCCTACATGACATGGGAGCAGATCAGGACCCTCGCTGGGCAGGGCATGGAGATCGGCTCCCACTCGATGACGCACCGACCACCCGCGACCCTGAAGCTCGCGGAACTGAGGGCGGAGATGCGCGACTCGAAGAAGGCACTCGAGGACCGCCTCGGTCGGCCCGTCCTGAGCGCCTCCTCTCCTACTGGATTCTTCAATCCGTCGCTGCCGTCGGTCTGCCGGGAGGTGGGATATCGGGCCCTGTGCTTGAGCCGAATCGGCCTTTGGCGCGAATGCGATGATCCCTACGCGGTCCCGAGGATACCCGTGAAGCGGGGAATGTCTTTGGCCGATTTCCGTCGGCTCGTGCTCGGTGATCCGCACCTCCTCTCCGGCCTGCGGCGGCGACAGGTATTGCGGGACGCCCTCAAGAGGTATCTTGGGGTCGACCGCTACCTCCGCCTGCGCCGATGTCTCCTCCCGAGGCGCTTGGGGCCACCGTGAACCATCGGATCCGGTTCAGGCTCTACGATCCGTCCGATCGGCAGAGGTTCCTCACCCTCCTCGAGGCGGTCTACGGAGAAGCCCATGGCGCCAAGACGTCCGCCTGGCGGTACCTCGACCACCCGCTGACGAGCGCCACCATCAGCCTCGCGGAGATCGACGGACGGGTCGTCGGGGCGCAGCCGAGCTACGAGATCGCCGTGCAGGTGAACGGGAGGGACGCGCGGGGCGCGGTGCTGCTGGACGTGATGACCCATCCCGCCTATCGGCGGCGCGGGGTCTTCGCGGGGGTGGTGGAGCACCTGCGGCTCTCCTGTCGCGAGCAGGGGATCCGGGTTCTTCTGACGACCCCTAATCAGGCCGCGGCCCGCGGGTTCGAGACGTTTTCCGCATGGCGGCCCCTAGGAGAGCTGAGCCCGCTCGTCCTCCCGGTCGACACGGTAGGCCTCCTCGCGGGAACGGCCGGGTGGCGGCGCCTGCTCGCTCCCCTCTCCGCCCCTCGCCGGGACCTCGGGGGAGCCGGTGGCGGGCGAGAAAGCTTGCCGGATGACATCCAGGTTTCGGAAGATCTCCCGGATTCCGTGACCACTCTTCTGCGGAGGTTCGCCCGCGTCGCACCCTCGATGATCGTGCGCACTCCGGAGTTCCTGCGGTGGCGATTCCGCCCCTCCCTGGGACGGCGGTACAGGTTCGTCGTCGACCACTCGGGCGGCACCGCTCGGGGCCTGGCCGTCACCGGAACGGGGACGCTTCTCGGACGACGGATCCTGTTCCTCGTGGAGCTGATCGCCGCGGTCCCGGATGCCGGCACGGTGAGCCGCCTGCTCCACGCCGCCCGTCATCTGGCACGAGAGGCGGAAGCCGCGGCCATCCTGACGTACCTTCCACCCCACTCCCCCCTCCTACGGGCGCTCCGGTCGGCCGGCCTCTGGCGCGTGCCGCGGTTCCTGCGCCCGCGCCCGTACGTCGTGTGGATGGCCTCGCACCTCGAGGGCGCCCAGCGGGAGCGGGGCCTCGAATTCGGAACCTGGCACCTCACCCTGGCGGACAGCGATCTCGCCTGAAGCCGATCCCCATCGGCTCCGGGATCGCGGCAGGATCGGGAGACGCCCTGCCCCCGGGATGGCGTGCCGCACGCGTTTGAGCCCTTTCCGGGTCTGTGGTATAAGCGCTCCGGATGATCTCGCGCGCAGGAGCGCCATCCATGAGCGACAAGACCGAGGTGTTCATCGCGGGAGCCGTCAGGACGCCCATGGGGAATTTCGGTGGGTCCTTGTCGGCACTGACGGCACCTGAGCTCGGAGGGATCGCGGCTCGGGAGGCCATCGGCCGAGCCGGTCTGCGGCCTTCGCACATCGAGGAGACGGTGATGGGCAACGCCCGGGCCGCCGGAGTCGGGCCGAATCCAGCTCGCCAGATCGCCCGCCGCGCGGGCGTCCCGGACTCCTCGCCCGCCTACACGGTCAATATGGCCTGCGGCTCGAGCCTGCGGGCGATCCTCAATGGGCACCAGAGCATCATCGCGGGAGACCGGGAGGTCGTCCTCGTCGGGGGCGCCGAGGCGATGAGCCGCACTCCGTATCTGCTCGAGGGCGCACGGTTCGGGTATCGGATGGGTCATCAACGGCTCACGGATGCGATGTACCGCGACGGGTTCCTGTGCCCGCTCTGCGGCCAGGTCATGGGGGAAACGGCCGAGAACCTGGTGGACAAGTACGGGATCGGCCGGGCCGAGCAGGACGCCTACTCCGCCGAGACGCAGCAGCGCTGCGAGCGCGCGCGCAGGGCGGGCATCTTCAGGGACGAGATCGTGCCCGTCAGGGTGCCCGGACGGCACGGCGACACCCTCGTGTCGGAGGACGAGCACCCGCGCGACGGGGTCACGCCGGAGTCGCTGTCGAGGCTCCCACCGGTCTTCCGCAAGGAAGGCACCGTCCATGCGGGATCGTCCTCGGGCTTGGTGGACGCGGGGGCGGCGATGGTCCTCCTTTCGGAGGCGGCGATCCGCCGGCTCGGTGTCCGGCCGATGGCCCGGATCGTCGACTACACGAGCGTCGGAGTGGACCCCGCCGTCATGGGCATCGGGCCCGTCCCCGCGATCCGCCGCCTGCTGGAGAAAACGGGAATGCGCCTCGAGGATCTCGACCTGATCGAGATCAACGAGGCTTTCGCGGCCCAGGTCCTCGCCTGCCACCGGGAACTGAGTTTCGATCTCGAGCGGACGAACGTCAACGGCGGAGCGATCGCGCTCGGACATCCCATCGGCGCCACCGGCGCCCGGATCACGGTCTCGCTCCTCCACGAGATGCGACGGCGACGGGCGCGCTTCGGCCTTTCGACCCTCTGCATCAGCGGCGGCCTCGGCATCGCGCTCCTGCTCGAGTCGGCCTCCTGCTGATCCATGCGACGACCCTTTCACCCGCTCGACTTCTATGACGTCGAGGCCCTGCTCGACGACGAGGAGCGCCTGGTGCGGGACACCGTCCGCGCCTTCGTGTCCGATCGCGTCCTCCCGATCATCGAGGCACACTTTCGGGAGGGCACTTTCCCGACCGATCTGGTCCCACTGATGGCCCGCATGGGGCTGCTGGGGGCCAACCTGGCGGGGTACGGTTGCCCCGGCCTGAACAGCGTGGCCTACGGGCTGATCATGCAGGAGCTGGAAAGGGGCGACAGCGGCCTGCGATCGTTCGTCTCGGTGCAGGGAGCCCTGTGCATGTACCCGATCCTCACCTTCGGGTCCGAGCTGCAGAAGGAGCGCTGGCTGCCGAAGATGGCCCGCGGCGAGGCGATCGGATGCTTCGGCCTGACCGAGCCGGACGCCGGCAGCGATCCCGCCCGCATGCGCACCCGGGCCGCGAAGCGAGGGGGCACGTACGTCCTCGACGGATCGAAGGCCTGGATCACCAACGGCTCGATCGCCGACCTCGCGGTCATCTGGGCCCGCACGGAGGACGGGCGCATCAGGGGATTCCTGGTCGAGCGCGGCACCCGGGGGTTCACGGCCCGCGACCACGTCGGCAAGTTCTCGCTGCGTGCCTCCGTGACGTCGGAGCTGGTCCTGCAGGACTGCGCGATCCCGGAGGAGAACCTGCTGCCGGGCGCCACGGGCCTCAAGTCGGCCCTGATGTGTCTGAACCAGGCGCGCTACGGGATCGCCTGGGGCGGGATCGGATCGGCCCAGGCCGTATTCGATGAGGCCCTCTCCTTCGCCAGGAGCCGGATCGCCTTCGGCCGGCCCGTCGCGTCGTTTCAGATCCAGCAGGCGAGGCTCGTCTGGATGGCCAGCGAGATCACCAAGGCTCAGCTGCTCGCCCTCCGCCTGGGACGCCTGAAGGACCAGGGGAAGGCCACTCCCGCCCAGATCTCAATGGGCAAGAGGAACAACGTCTGGGTCGCCCGGGAGTGCGCCAGATTGGCCAGGGAGATGCTGGGCGCAGCCGGCATCACGGACGACTACCAGGTCGGCCGGCACCTGTGCAACATCGAGAGCGTCTACACCTACGAGGGCACGCACGACATCCACACCCTCATCATCGGAGAGGCCCTCACCGGCCACTCGGCGTTCTCCTGACCGGTCCTTCTGCGCCCGCGGCCGCTCCGCACTCCACCCTGCGCACGTAGAATCGGGAGTTGGAGTACGCGAGGGCCAGATCCTCCGCCTGCCCCGGCTCCTCCGTGATGAGGAAATCGATCTCCCCCAGGGTCCGCGCCCCGCACACGCGTCGCCTCCCCACTGCGCGGTACGCCGCACGTCCGCGCCCGGGCTCGGCCCACAGGTCGAAGTCCAGCCCGAGGACCGTCATCCGCCTCCACCAGGCGACGGCGAAGTCCGGGTTGAAATTGCCGAGAGTCCCGTCCTTCCAGTCCACGAACTGATTCCTCCGGCTGAACACGCGAAACCCCTCGAGGTACGGGGGAACGACGAACGTCGATCCCACCGGTGTCTGCGTCGAGGCCCATAGCTGGACATCCCTCCAGGCGGGCTCCTGCGTCCTCAGCAGCGAGCCGCCGCGACCCCGGAGCCCGGCGATGACGAGACCGAGGACCAGGACCGCAGCGCTCGCGAGTGCCGGCGCGCCGGAGCCGGTCCGCCGGAGCTTCCGGGCGGCGCAGGCGAGGACGCCGGCGATCGCGGTGGCGACGAGGATCCAGGTGTGGACGCCGGTCAGGGGCCAGATCGGGGGAGGTGACAGGCCGACTGCGGCGCACAGAGGACGGCCCAGCGACGCGGCCGCGACGCCCGCCAGATAGGCGCCGCTCAGCGCATCCGCCGCGTGCGCCAGCCGCAGCCGCCGCGCCGCGACCAGGGACGCGAGATATCCCAACGCCAGCACCTTGAGGTGCAGCGGCGGGAGGAGCAGGCTGGCCAGCACCACCGACGTGGACGCCGGGATCAGGATCCCCGGCCGCGTCAGCCCAGCGCTCAAGGAGCGCGCCCACCACGGCAGCCCGATGACGAACAGCCAGAAAGTGGCGCGCAGCGTCTGCGCCCGGACCGCGGACATCACCGGGTGCCACTCGACCAGCACCCCACTGGCGAGTATCCCGAGGCCGGCGATCAGCAGCGCCGAGCGTGTGAGGCGTCCCATTCCCGACCAGTCCGCCGCCGGGGACCAGGGGCGCGCGAGCAGCACGAGGAAGGTCAGGAGCTGCAGCCAATACCTGGCTTTGACGCCGCTCAGGAAGATGTGATGCGGACTCCTGATGCGAAGGATCTGCAGCCAGGACTCGAGAGGCACGTCCGAACCCGCGATGCCGAGCTGCGCCCACAGGATCGGGAGCCCGATCAGCAGTGTGAGGCCCGTCCCCAGAATCAGACGGCGCCAGTCTCGACGCGGCTCCAGGAGCGACGACACGGCGAGAACCCCAAAGAGGAACGCCGCATACATGCCGTGGAGGTTGAGCATGAGGCCGACGACGGCGAATGCCCACAGGTGCCGCTCCCGAGCGAACAACAGCACGGCCAGCAGCCCCAGGACGATCCCGGGGAGCGCGTGGGACAGGTGCAGATCGAAGAAGCTGCGTCCGAGGGAGGGGTTGTAGCCGAGCGCGAAGGCCGACGCCGCAAGCCAGACCTCGGTCTTGGTGAGGCCGCGAACCAGGCAGTAGCGCGACAGAAGAGCCAAGCCCGCGGCGGCGAACAGGACCGCTCCGGTCAAGAAGAAGGCCTCCAGGCCTCCGTCGGACAGACGCAGCGCCGCGACCAGATGGTAGAAGTAGGTCGAGTACCCCTCGAGCGAGGCGAACAGGTAGTCGCCGGGGTAGGCCTTCGGGTCGGCGAGCCGTCTGATGATCGGCACCAGCAGCGAGTGATCGCTCGTGCCGTAGGCGACGCCGCGGGCCGCCAGCGCCGCCAGCGCGGACCCCAGCCCCAGCCCCACGGCCACCGCCCAGCCGTCCCGCGGAGAATCTCCCGTCGGCCTCATCGTCCTGAGGCGAGCAGGCTCCACCCGGCCGGACCGGGAGGCAGGGACCAGGCGGGAGCGTCCGAGAGCTTCTCCGGGGGAAGCCGCCCGACGTGCTGATCCGGATGGACGTCCCTCAACGCCCCTGCGAGCCCCGGGAGACCGCGCTGCGCTGCACCGATCTCCTCCGGCCGGAGGACCGGACGGCAGGGCACTCTGTGCAGCGTCAGCGCCCGCCGGTGTATATCGTGGTAGTAGTCCAACGGACCGCTCGTCAGCCCCGACCCGATCGAGTAGACGTGGCCCCAGTCGCGACACCGGGAGAGCGCCCACTCGACGACCCGCGTCTCTTCCGTGACACAGAGGATGAGCTCGGGGCGGGGGCGCTCGGGCTCCGCGTCGAGGGGGTTCGCCGAGTACGTCACCCGGCAGCCGAGCAGCGCCGCCACGGCTCCGGCTATCCGCGACACGATCCCCTCACCGGTGACGAGCGCCCGGGCTCCGAACTCGATCCGCCCCCTTCTCAGCGCGAGGGCCAGAGACAGCGCCAGGGGGAGGAGGCAACAGAGCACCGGACTCTCCTGCGATGCGCGCAGCTCCACCCGTCCCCGGTCGTCAGGCCAGCCCCAGAGGGTGCCCCCGTCCGGTCCCTCCCAGGCGAGCCCGGAGAGGGTCAGTGCGGGGAGGGCGGCCGCCTCGCGCCCCCCCGCGCCTCGGTGCACGAGGGCCGCCCGCAGGGCGCAGGCCGGGCCGTCCTCCGTCCGGTCGCGGAGCGTCGCGCCCTCGGGGCGCGAAGTGATCTCAACCGTTCGAGAGCACATCCGCCGACCGACTGGGCTCACCGGCAGGGAGTTCCATGGGGTGCCGACTTTCGGCCGAAGCGTAGGCGACGTCGATCAGACGCATGACCGCCAGAGAATCGGTCATTGGGATGGGCGCCTCCGAGCCGCAGAGCACGGCCTCGGCGAAGCTCCGAACCATGGCCCGCCGGGCGTCCTGCTCCGCCCCGGTCGGAAGGTGGTTCCATCGGTTGGCCCTCCCGTCCGGGGTCTCGTGGAGGCTGAGGAACCGTGGAGGCGTATCGAGAGCGATCTGCCCCTCCGACCCCCAGATGTGGAAGCGCGATTCGCGACCCCCCGGAGTGCAGGTGCTCGCGTCCACGGACACGATCGCGCCTCCTTCCATCCTCACCACCAGTGCGGCCATGTCCTCCACGTCGCCCGGCGCGTCCCAGCGCTCGACCTCGCAGTGGATTCGCCGCGGCGCCAGGCCCGTCACGTGCAACACGACATCCAGGTGGTGGCAGAGATTCATGAGGATCACGCCTCCGCCGCTGGTCTCCCGGTGCGCGCGCCAGTTGGAGCGCGAGCGCCCCGAGGCACCCCCGAACCAGTAGGAGACCTCCTTGTAGATGTGCTCGGCGATGGTGACGCCCTGGATCCGTCCGATGGACCCCTGCGCGACGAGCTTGCGCGCGGCAGTCACCTGGGGCAGGAATCGCATGGGGTAGGAGGTCATCAACAGGACGCCCGCGGAGCGCGCCGCGTCCGCCAACTGTTCGGCCTCTCGCGCCGTGCGCGCGGTCGGCTTCTCGACGATCACGTGCTTGCGAGCCCCGATCGCCTGCAGGCCCAGTGTCGCATGCAGGTGGTGGGGAGCGCAGATGAAGACCGCATCCACCTCCGCATCGCGGAGCGCCTGCTCGGACGAACCGGCCGCATGAGCCCCGAATCGCCGTGCCAGATCGCGAGCCAGCTCTTCCGCGGGATCGACCGCCCACCTCACGGCCGCCGCGCCGGACTCCGCCACCGCCCTGGCGTTCCGGACGGCGATCTCCCCGCATCCAATCATGGCGATGCCGATCACTCTGTCCCCGTGCGCTGCGCTTCGAGACATGCGTCCCCTCTCCCGTGAGATCCTCCGGCCGAGCCCACCGAGCCCGCGCGTCCGCTCCGAGAGCGCCTCGCCGACAGGGTCACGTCTCCAAAGGGAGGTCGGAGGCAGAAGTGTGCTCTTCCGAGCCCTCTCCCGATCCGCCAGGAGGCGCCAGTCGAAGAGCGCGGCCCGCACCGGAGGGTGACCCCGCCCGAGGCGCCGGTAGAACCGCCAGGCTTCTCTTGGATCGACGAGCTCACATCCGCCCTTGGTCGGGAGGACGTCCCCGGAGGCCAGTAGATCGAGACCGAGCTCTCCCTCCATCCTGTACGTCCATCGCCCTGGAGAGGGCTCCCGCCCGGACATCGTCTGTGCGTGCGCTCCTCTCACCCGCACGCTCTCGATGTTCGCGGGCCACGGCGGTGAGACTCCGCGCGAGCTCCCCAGGAGAACGACGGCCCCTCCGGCCGAGGCCAGCGGGAGCGCATCTCGAAGTACCTCGGGATTCCCGGTCACGTCGAGGACGATCTCGTACCCGTCGGTGGGCCCGCGGTCCGCAGAACCGACAGGAAGCCCCGCACGCGCCGCCGCGAGCTCTTGCCGGCCTAGGAGCACGACCTCCGATGCCCCGGCCGCCCCCGCGATCTGGAGGGCGAGGTGGCCGAGGAGCCCCCGGCCCAGGACGGCGACGCGGTCGCCCCAGCGTATCCCCGCCTTGCGGACTCCTTGAAGGGTGATGACGACGAGGTTCAGGAAGGCCGCGTTCTCGTCCGAAACTCCGGGCGGCACGGCGAAGCATCTCTCAACGCGCACCGCGGCCACGCTCGCGTGGGGCAGCACGCCTGTAACCCTCTGCCCGGCGCGAAACGTCGAGCCTGCGCCCGCCTCGACGACCGTGCCCACACCCGAGTACCCCGGAGTGTAGGGGTACCGTGCCGTGACATTCGGGAGCCTGTTGTACCGGGCCCTCTCCGTCCCTGGGCTCACTGCGGTAAGGCTGGCGCGCACGAGTATCTCACCGGGGCCGGGGGCCGGCAGCTCGAACGGCTCGAGCTGAACCCATCCGGAGGATCGGCATACGATCCTCGTGCCGCGCCTGAGTGGTCGGCGCCACTTCAGCGCGCGCGCGCGCGCTAGGCCCCAGTCGAGCAGTCGGCGTCTGTACAGCGGCATCCGTGGCGCCCCGCTGAAGCGGAGTGAGCAAAATACGCTATACTGCAAGGGTTTGCAACGCATTTCGACCGCGGCGCCGGTCCGTTCGCAACCGGAGACTCACCTCGAATCGGGCCGGCCGGCGGCATGATGCTCTCCCCCATGGACATGAGAGCTGAGGCCTCAACCTCGTTCATCTCAGTGCCCCGCTTCAGGCCGGCCGATGCACCGGCTCTAGGCGGCGCGGCCCGCCTCCACAACCGAAAGGCTCGCCCCGAAGGGCGCCGCGCGACGGACACCCAGCCGGGGCCGTCCCGGCAGGGCGCCTGAGATGCCTGACGGCCCCAGCCCGCTTCGGTCCACGATCACCGTATCCGCCCTGCGCGCCCTCGCGACGATCCTGTCCCTCATCCTCGGGGTCCTTTCGGCAGCCTATTTCGGCGCGAGCAGGGAGAAGGATTGTCTCGTCGTGGCCGAGATGATACCTAGGCTCCTGACCACGCTCATCGTCGGCGGACTCTATTCCACCCTCCTCGTGGCGCTCAGCCGGATCGGCGGCGCGGAGGGCGGCACGGCGCAGCTCCATCACCTGCGCTGGACGCTCCGGCGCATCAGCTTCATGCTGGCGCCCGTGTTGCTGGTGGCGATGCTCATGCCCCAGCCGGTCATCCGCCTTATCGCACCCGGCTTTCGAGCCGGGCAGGTGATCCTTGCGGGGCGCCTTCTCACGATCACGACCCTCACCATGGTCGGCGCTGTCCATTTCGCTCTGATGAAGTCGTTGTTCAACTCCCGGGGTCACTTCGCGGTCCCTGGGCTCACTAACCTACTGATCGGCCTGCTCTCTATCGGATGCCTCGTCGCCATGGTGGATCAGATCGGCATCTTCGCCCTCGCCGTCGGCTCCTTGGCAGGCACACTCGCGGCGGCGATCGTCATCACGCTTCTCGGCGTCCGCATGGTGAGAAAGGCTCCACCCGGTCAACCTGGCGCCGGCTCGCGCGACCGGCTGCCCGCCCAGCACGGGAATTTCTGGCGCGACTTCTTCCTAATGAGCGTCAGCGCCAACTTCGCCCAGGTGAATCTGCTTGTGGACAACGCGTTTGCATCTTTTCTCCCCACGGGAAGCATCGCGCTGCTCGGATTCGCGTTCGTCGTCGTCACGAACGTGCAGTTGCTGACCACTCTTTCGCTGGCCGAGGTGGCATTCCCCAGAATGGCTGTGGCTGATCAGCAAGGCGGTGGGGCTCTCGGAGAGACCCTGCGGGTGAACCTGCGCTACATGGTCCTCGGCGCCGCACCTTTAGTGGCGGGCCTCATGACGTTCGGCGGCCCGATGGTGAGGCTTCTGCTGGAGCGCGGCCGCTTCGGCCCGGGTGACACCAGGGCTGTGGCCGGTCTGCTGATCTGCTACGGTCCGGGAATGCTATTCGCCGGGTACCTCAGTCTCTTCTGGCGGGCGCTCGTGGCGCGACGGAGATTCAAGCAGGTCGCGTGGTGTTCCGCAGGCGCAGTTGTCGCGAATCTCGTGCTGGACTCTCTGTTGATGCGGCCGTTCGGCATCTACGGCATCGCCGCCGCCACGTCGGTGGTTCAGCTCCTCCATTTACTCATACTCGTTCCGATCGTGCGGCGAGAGGTCGGTGCATTCTATCCACGCGCCGAATGGCGGTATCTCTTCAGAGTCCTAGCAGGTGCTGCTTTGATGGGAGGCGTCGTGTTGGGATGGGCCTTTGCAGTCTCTTCCTGGCTCTCGCCGACGGGAGAAGCATCGCGGTTCGTAGAGTTCCTGTCCGGCACGACGCTCGGCGCGCTCACTTACCTCGTGCTGCTGCGGGCGTTCCGGATCGGGGAGGCCCACAGGATCCTCGCCCGCTTCCTGAGGTCCGCGGGGATATGGAGGAGCCCCTGATGGCGGGACCTCTCCTCTACATATCCTTCTGGCACCCGTCAGGAGGCGGCCCTGGAACCCATCGAACGGCACGACTCTCACGCAACCTGAAGGCCGCGGGCTGGGAGGTCATCGTCCTGTGCGGCCGATCTCATGGACAGGACCACCCTCACCGGGTCAACGACGTCCGCGTCCTGCCGGCCTACAGCCCTTTCCCGCGAGGGAGACCGGGGACCGGGAGGGGGACAGATGCGCGGAAGGGCCCGGCGCCGTGGATCTCCGCTGCGCGATCCCTGATCCGGCAGGCGGTATTCTTTCCGGACCCGCAGGTCTACTGGACCCCGTTCGGCTGGGCGACGGCCGTGAAGAGCCTCGCCGGCCGCCCCCCCGCCGCCCTCTTCTGCTCGGGACCCCCTTTCTCCCCCTATCTGCTCGGGTGGCTTCTCAAGCTGTGGTGGAGAAGGCCGCTCGTCCTCGACTACCGGGATGTCTGGCTCGGCCACCCCTGGTGGCCGA
>JBHIAV010000057.1:0-15775 GCA_046758745.1 Gemmatimonadota bacterium | reverse complement strand
GAGCGGTCCCTCTCCCTACTTCCTCCCCAGCGGGATGAGCATCCGCACCCTGCGCCGGTACTCCCTGTATGCGTCGCCGTACGCGGCGATCAAGTCTCGTTCCTCGAACTGGATAGCGAGCAGCATGTAGCCCGTGGTGGCGACGGCGAAGAGCAGGTGCCCGCCCGTCATGTGGGGCGTAGACCAGAAGGCCAGGATGAAGCCCAGGTAGAGCGGGTGGCGCACCACCTTGTACAGCGCCGGCTGCTGGAAGGGCACGGGCTCGTGCTCACGGCCCCGCCAGTGCAAGTACACCTGACGCAGGCCGAAGAGATCGAAGTGGTCGATCCAGAAGGTCGAGAGCAGCACGATCGCCCATCCGAGCCAGAACAGGGCGCTGAGGACCGTCGTCCCGACGGCGCCATCCACGCGCCACACCGTCTGTGGGATCGGCCGCCACTGCCAGAAGACCAGCGCCAGGATGAGGCTCGCGATCAGAACATAGGTGCTCCGCTCCACCGGTTTCGGGACGACCCGCGTCCAGCCTCTCTTGAACCACTGCCGCGCCATCACGCTGTGCTGAACCGCGAAGAGCCCAAGGAGCAGTGCATTGAGGAGGATCGCGGTCCCGGTGGACTCGATCGGGGCGCCGTCGATCGACTTGGGCACCGCCAGATTCCCGACGAACCCGATGGCGTACAGGAAGGTCACCAGGAAGATGACGTACGCCACGATGCCGTAGAGCAAGGCCAGTACTCTGCCCATGCGAGAGCCTCCGCGCCGGGGTGAGCATCGCCTCCACCTCGCCTTCCACCACGTCTCCGCAGGGCCCGATCCGGCCGCTGGGACCCGCACCAACATAGGCTAATCGCCGGCGCCTCGTAAGATACGGCGAAGCAGCCGCGATGGTCGCCACTTGCTGGAGCCCGGGCCGTCTCCCGATCTTTCGCGCGTGAAGCCACGCCCTCCGCTGACGCAGCTCCCGTGACCGCGCCGCGACGGAACGCGGCGGGCTGAGGTCCGACGATGGAGCTCTCCCTTCTCCTCGCCCTGGCCATGGGAGTGGCCCTCAACCTGTACCTGCTGCTCGGGGGGGCCGACTTCGGCGGCGGCGTGTGGGACCTGTTCGCCACCGGTCCGCGCCGGGATGCCCACAGCTCCCTCATCGAGCGGGCGATCGGCCCGATCTGGGAGGCGAACCACGTGTGGCTCATCCTGGTCATCGTGTTGCTCTTCACCGCGTTCCCGCCGGCCTTCTCCACCTACATGATCGTGCTTCACATCCCGATGACCGTCGCGCTCATCGGGATCGTGCTCAGGGGCTCCTCCTTCGCGTTCCGGAGCTACGGCGCGGTGGGAAGCCGGGAGCAGCGCCGGTGGGGGCGCGTCTTCGCGGTAGCCAGCACCGTGACGCCCGTGGTGCTCGGGATGTGCGTGGGCGCCCTGGCCGCCGGACGGGTGCGCCTCGTCGGCGGTGTGCCGGAGCTCGGGTTCGTGGGCTCGTGGCTCGCCCCGTTCCCCTTCGCCGTCGGGGCCTACACGCTCGCCCTGTTCAGCCTCCTCGCCGCGGTCTATCTGACCTGCGAGGCGGAGGATCCGAAGCTGCGCGAGGATTTTCGCCGGAGGGCCCTCCTCGCCGCCCTGGCGACGGGGGCGATCGCCGGCCTCGCCGTGATGGTGAGCCGGAGCGGCGCGCCCCGCGTGTGGGAGACGCTCGTGACGGATCCTCGAGCCCTCGTCTTCCACGCGGCGACCGGCGCGGCGGCGCTGGGGGCGATCTGGGCCCTCCTGGTGCGGCGCTTCCACGCCGCGCGGGTGCTGGCGATCGCGCAGGCCTCCCTCATCCTGTGGGGGTGGCTCGTCTCGCAGTACCCGTACCTGGTGGTGCCCGACCTCACCATCGCCGGGGCCGCCGCCCCGGAGCGCACCCTCCGCCTCGTGGCGATCGCCCTGGTGGCCGGCGGGGCGCTGATCGTTCCCGCCTTCGCCTACCTCTTCGTGACGTTCAACAAGTTTCGCGGTGGGGCGGCTCTCTCCGCGCGGCCGGAGGACCGTGGCGGGCCCGCCTGACGGCGTCGGCCCACGCACGCACCCCGAGAGGCGTCGAGGTTTGCGCGCCGCGGCCTCGCTCGCGGCCCCGCCGCCCGGCTCGTGTCGCGTGGGTGGGAGCTTGCCGCCCGGCTCGTATCGCGTGGGTGGGGACGGCACCGCCCGGCTCATGTCGCGTGCGTGCGGCGACCCCGTTCGGCTCGATCTGAATAGGCGATGACCGATCTCCTCTCCGCCCGCGCCCAGATGGGTGTCTCGCTCGCCTTCCACATCGTCTTCGCGGCGATCGGCATCGCCATGCCCCTGCTGATGGTGGTCGCCGAGTGGCGCTGGCGGCGCACCCGCGACCCCATCTACCGGACTCTGGCGCGGCAGTGGGCGAAGGGGACGGCGATCTTCTTCGCGGTCGGCGCCGTCTCCGGAACGGTGCTCTCCTTCGAGCTCGGCCTGCTGTGGCCCGCCTTCATGGAGCACGCCGGGGCCCTCATCGGCATGCCTTTCTCGCTCGAGGGGTTCGCCTTCTTCACGGAGGCGATCTTCCTCGGCATCTACCTGTACGGTTGGGAGCGGGTGCCGGAGCGGGCGCACCTCGCCGCGGGGGTGATGGTTGCGCTGAGCGGTGCGGCCTCGGCCTTCTTCGTGATGACGGCGAACGCCTGGATGAACAGCCCGGCCGGCTTCGAGCTGGTGGACGGACGGTTCACCGAGATCGACCCGGTGGCGGCGATGTTCAATCCGGCGTGGAAGGGGATGACTGTCCACATGGTCATCGCCGCCTACCTCTCCGTCGGCTTCGGTGTGGCCGGTGTCCACGCGTGGCTGCTGCGGCGCGACCCCCGGAACCGGCTCCACCGGGCGGCGCTCGGGATCGCACTGGCGATGGGGGCGCCGATGGCCCTCCTCCAGCCCATCTCCGGCGACCTCCTCGCGCGCTCGACGGCCATCCGCCAGCCGATCAAGCTCGCCGCCATGGAGGGGCACTTCGAGACGCAGAGGGGCGCACCCCTTCGCATCGGCGGCATCCCCGACGCCGAGGCGGGGCGCAGCATCGGCGCCATCGAGATCCCGAAGGCCTTGAGCCTTCTCACATTCCACGACCCCAACGCCGAGGTGAGGGGGCTGGAGGAGTTTCCGCGCGACGAATGGCCGCCGCTCCTCGTGGTGCGGCTGGCATGGCAGCTCATGGTGGCGATCGGGACCTTCCTGGCCGTGGTGGCCGTCGTCGCGGGGTGGCGCTGGCGCCGCCGCCCCGATCCGCTGGACGCCCGCTGGTTCGTGAACCTGCTCGCCCTGTGCGCGCCGCTCGGCTTCGTGGCGCTCGAGGCGGGCTGGGTGGTCACAGAGGTCGGACGGCAGCCGTGGATCATCTACGGCGTGATGCGGACGGCCGACGCGGTCACCCCGATGCCCCACCTCGTCGTCCCGTTCCTCGCCTTCACCCTGCTCTACATCGGGCTGGCGGTCATCGTCACGCTCCTCATGCGGCGCATGGTGCTCACAGCGGGCGAGAACGGTGACCGGGGCGGCCACGGGGGAATAGGCCTCTAAGAAGGGGTGCCGCCCGGTGGGTGATGCGGAGCCTGCCCGCCGAGGCTATACCCCCACCACACGAAGCCCCGACGCGCGCGCCGCCATGGCGAGCGCCTCATCGTGCGTGGCCATGACCGGCTCCTCGCTCCGCAGCTCGCGCCACAGGAGGGCGGTGGCGAGGTGGATCGCATCGAGCGTCCCGAGCGACGTCGGAAGCGGCTGTCCGGCCCGCCTCAGCACCGCGGCCGTGGGCTCGATCAGCACCAGCTCCTCCGTCAGCCGAAAGACGGTCTCGCGCCGCAGGGCGATCTCCTCACCGGAGATCCCAGCTCGTAGCCGGAGGCGGTCGAGGGTGCGCAGACACTCGACCTCAACGAGGGCGCTCGCCACACCGGTGTCGATCGAGTCCCATTCGGCCAGGCGATCGTGCTGACCGAGGATCACCCGGAGGAGGACCGAGGAGTCGAGGTAGGCGATCAACGATCTTCCTGTCTCTCCTCCCGGAGGAGCTCCCCGATGTCGAAATCGATGGGGAGGGGCGGGGGAAGCGGGACGGCCCGTAGAGGCGCGCGCCCCATCGGCTCCCGCGCCCGCAGGGGACCGGGCTCGGCGTAGGGGATCAGCCTGGCGATCGGTGTCTCCCGGTCCAGGACCGTGAGCACGTGGCCGCGCCGCACGCGCCGCAGGTGCTCGCTCAGCCGGGCCTTGAGCTCGGCGATCCTCACCTCGTTTCTGGCCATTACATGACTATAAGTAGTCAACCATGCCTCCCGCGTCAAGGATGGCACCACAGGGCCCGGTCGGGGCGCGGCCGCCTCGGCCTGCGAAGATCTCCTGGAGGGCGGCCGGGCCGGAGGCCAGTCCGGGGGAAGCCTTGCGCGGCCATAGGGCGGAGCCCCACGAAGAGCTGACTCGGGCCCGTCAACTCGAGATCAACTCCCGGCCCCCGCATTCCGGTGTCCGAGGCGCTCGCTTGCCACGCCCGCGGCGCTGCCCCGATCTTTGCGCCCATGATGGAGGTTCCGGAGCGCTCGCGGCGCAGCCCCCGATACCAGACCTTCTTCGCGGAGCTCAAGCGGCGCCGCGTGTTCAGGGTGGCGGCCGTGTACGGGGCGGTGGGATTCGTGGTCCTCCAGGCGGTGGAGCTGCTGGTCCCCATGCTTCTGCTGCCGGAGTGGGCCTACCGCCTGGTGGGCGTCCTGCTCTTCGCCGGCTTCCCGATCGCCCTCGTGCTCGCGTGGGCCTTTCAGGTGACGCCCGAAGGGGTGAAGCGTACGGATCCGGCTTCGGCCGCCGAGCTGGAGGCGATCGTGGCCCAGCCGCCGGCGAAGCGCTGGCCGGCGGGGATCCTGGCGCTGGCCGGGACGGCGCTCCTGCTCGCTGGAGGCTGGTGGTTCCTGCGGCCGGGCGACGCCGAGCGGGCTGCGGCCCCGGGCGCGGCAGCCGACCGCCCGGCCACCTCTCCCGACCGACCGGGCGCCGCGGAACGCCCCTCCATCGCCGTTCTCCCCTTTGCCAACCTGAGCGGCGACGATGAGACCCGCCCCTTCACGGACGGGATCCACGACGACCTGCTGACGCAGCTCTCGAAGATCCGCGAGCTGCGGGTCATATCGCGAACGTCCGTCCAGGAGTACCGGACCACGACCAGGAACGTCCGGCAGATCGCGAGGGAGCTCGGCGTCGGGCACGTGCTGGAGGGGGGCGTGCAGCGGGCCGGCGACCAGGTGCGCATCAACGTGCAGCTCATCGACGCCCGGGCTGACGAGCACCTGTGGGCGGAGCGGTACAACCGGACCCTCACGGTGGCCAACATCTTCGCCATCCAGAGCGAGATCGCGCAAGCGATCGCCGATGCCCTGGAGGCCAGGCTCACCACGGAGGAGCGCGAGAGCATCGCCGCGCTTCCTACCGAGAACCTCGAGGCGTACGACTTCTACCTGCTGGGCAAGGACTACCTGTTCGGCGGGTATACGGAGGGGGAGCTTCGGGGCGGAGAACAGACGTATGCCCGCGCCGTGGAGCTGGATCCGGAGTTCGCGCTCGCCTGGGCGGAGCTCTCCGTCGCCCACTCCCTCCTCTACTGGTTCCACCACGACCGCTCGGCCGAGCGGGCGCGCAGCGCGCTGGAGACAGCGCAGCGGGCGCTGGAGCTCGATCCGGAGCTCCCGGAAGGTCACAGGGCGCTCGCCCACTACTTCTACCGGATCCCTCTGGACTACGCCCGGGCTCTGGAAGAGGTCGGGATCGCGGAGCGCGCCCAGCCGGGAAGCGCCGAGGTCCACCTGCTGACCGGCGATATCCTCCGCCGCGCCGGCGAGGTGGAAAAGGCGCTGGAGCGCTACCTGCGGGGGCAGGAGCTCGACCCCCGCTCCACCGCCGCCGCCGTTTCCGTCGGCGAGACCCTGCTCCTCCTCCGGCGATACGACGAGGCCGCGCCCTGGATCCGCCGGGCGGCCGACCTGAAGCCAAGCTCCGAGATCGCCCACCTGTGGCTCACCTACCTGCCGGTCCGGGCAGATGGGGATACCAAGGCGGCGCTCTTGGCGGCTCAGCGGGGCGTCGAGCTGGGGGCCATCGTGCAGTACAGGGGGCTGTTTCCCTGGCTCGCGTACCTGGACCGCGACGTCGAGCGCGCCCTGGCGTCGCTGGCCGTCAGCCCGGACCCCGTGTGGAAGGGACAGTTCGAGTACAAGCCCAGGGCCCTCGCCTACGCGGAGGCGTACGCCCTCGCGGGCGACGGGCCGCGGGCGCGGGCGTACTACGACTCGGCGCGCGTCGCGCTGGAGTCCCTCATCGCCTCCGATCCCGAGGACCCTCGCTACCACGGCGCGCTGGGGATCGCCTACGCCGGTCTCGGTCGGGCAGAGGAGGCGATCCGGGAGGGAGAGCTGGCCGCCGAGCTGATGCCTGTCGAGAAGGAGGCGTGGCGCGGCAGCTTCCGGCTCGGGCAGCTGGCCCGGATCTACGGCATGGTGGGCCGCCCGGGTGAAGCGATCGACATCCTGGAGCGGCTGCTCTCGATCCCGGGCGACCTCTCGGTGGCCATGCTGCGCCTCGACCCTGCGTGGGACCCGCTGCGGGACGACCCGCGGTTCCAGCAGCTCATCCGGCGGGCCGCGTCGGACCCGTAGCTCGCGGCTCTGGGCAGCGGTTGTAACTCTCGTAGCTATAGTAATATAAGTAGTTGTACTAAAGGTTGATTCTTGATATATTGAAATGCTACCGAGGAGGCCTGGAAACGCATGATCCGTGACTGCTCCACCCTGTCGGAATTCGAGAAGCGCTACGGGCGCGAGGCCTTCGCCGACCTCACCTACGAGCGGGCGCTCGAGATCTTCGCGGCGATGTGGAAGCAGGCGCGTGAGCTCAACGAGTCCTTCCCCGGTCCGTGGGAGGACGACATCGAGGCCGATCTGGCCATCGCGCGTGCCGTGAACGGACTGCCGCCCCTGTGAGGGACTTTCAGGAGCTGCTCGCGCAGGTATCTCGAGAGCTGGAATCCCGTGCGCTGGCGTTCATGGTGATCGGGGGTCAGGCGGTGCTGCTCCACGGTCGCCCGAGGCTGACGGAAGACATCGACCTCACCGTGGCGGCCGATCCGCGCCGGGTTGGAGACCTTGTTGCCGTGTGCTCGGCCTCGGGCCTGGAGCCCCTTCCGGAAGACGTCGAGGCCTTCGCCACACGTACGTACGTGCTTCCGTCCATCGATCCCGTGTCACGCCTGCGCGTCGATTTCATCTTCTCCACGACTCCCTACGAGAGGCAGGCGATTCAGCGGGCGATTCGCGTTTCGGTTGCCGGGCAACAGATACCCTTTGCCACCGCGGAGGACCTGATCATCCACAAACTGTTCGCGGCGCGGCCGCGGGATCTCGAGGACGCGATCGGCGTGGCGCGGCGGCAGGGAGATACGCTCGACTGGTCGTACATCGAGCGGTGGGCGGAGGAGTTTGCCGCCATCCCGGGGCGCGAAGACATGCCGGAGCGCCTTCGCCAGCTCCGAAGCGAGGCATAGTTCGCGCGAGACGCGGCTGGCCGGCTGAGGCTGCATTCAATCTCATAGTTGCAGACAGGTGCATAGTTCAGCGGAAGGGTCTGCACGAGCGACCCGCCGACCCGGAGCCGAAGAACTCGACCGTGTCGGAGCGGCTGGCGAGGTTGTGACCGCCCGCTCTCGATGCGCGCGCCTTCAAAGAGGAGACCGGCGAGCGCGCCCGGTGCCGCTTGCGGCGCATGAGCCTACAGCTCGAGATCCGAACCCGTATCCTGCTCGCTCAGCTCCTCCAGCATCCTGCGGGCCCGATCGAGGCGGCGCTCGGCTTCGGCCGGGTCGAGACGCGCAGTCGACCACAGGAAGCCCTCGGCGGCGTCGCGCGTCACGCGAAGGACCGCTCCCTCGCGGACCCCGGAGGGGAGGAGCCGCACGGGGACCGTTTCCTCGTCCCCGGAGTCGGAGACGAGGACGGCCAGCGAGCCCTCGATCCGATCCACTACGAGCAGGACCTCGTCTCTATCCGATGTTTCCGCCATCGCTCTCCTCCGCTGCGGGCGGACGCGCGGGCCGCGCGAGATGAGCGCGGGCTCCGCGCCTCGTCGCGCCTCCGCACCGCACCCCATCTGCGCAGGCTGACTCGCCGCCGCACCGCGCCGGGCGCGACCTCCCGCCTACCGTCCTCCTCGAGCGACATCTACCGCATAGCTACCGTCCCTGCGTCCCCATACGGTCACGTCACCGTCGCGATCCGTTCGGTACAGCGACTTGGCGACGGCTGCATAGTAACGAAGGGCCATGGGATGGGGGTGCCCGTACGGATTCCCTCGTCCGACGGAGATGACGACGAGCTCGGGTCGGGTGGCGGACAGCCAGGCGGGCGTGACGCCGTTGCGGCTCCCGTGATGCGCCGCCTTGAGCAGCGTGACGGCCGGAACGCCCAGGGTCAGCCAGTGGTTGATCTCGCCGACTTCGGAGTCTCCCGTGAGAAGGGCCCGGAACTCGCCGAACTCCACCACGACGCCGATGGATGCATCGTTCTGCTCCGGTTCGTCGCTCCGCGGCGGTGGCTCCAGAATGCGGAGCGTGACCCTTCCGAGCTCCAGCGTCCGCGCCGTGGGTCGCAGGTAGGTGGCCCCCGATTCCCGAACGGTCGTCAGGAGGTCGAGATACGTGGACGTCGTGTACGGCACCGCGTTGTCCATGTAGAAGCGCACGGGCATCGACCGCAACACGCTCCCGAGGCCTCCGATATGGTCCGCGTGAGCGTGCGAGGCGATGACGAGGTCGAGCGAAGCCACGCCCTGCGCGCGCAGCTTGCCGACGATCTCGGATCCCCGTCCTCCGTCGATGAGCGCTGTCTTGCCGTCCGGGGAGCGAACGAGGATCGCGTCCCCCTGCCCGACGTCCAGGAAGACGAGCTGCACCGCGTTCGGATGCGTCGCCCTGCCGGTCGCCGGCGACTCCGGCCGTGTGCATCCAGCGAGGAGCGGGAGAAGAAGGCCGAAGAGTGCGACGCGGATTCGCATCATCCCGGACGCGCTCGAGTGGGATCCGAACCGGTTCGATCCTACTCAGTGGCTCGTGGCTGCGGGCCTGACTCCAAACGCGGCGAAGCTCATTCTGGTGCAGCACAGCCCATTCCGCCACCATGCTCCGCGCCCGAGAGTGGCGACGGCCGCCCTACGGAAGGTGCCCACCGGGTCTTGCTCCCACGCGCAGTTTGGCAGATATTCAGAGTATCTGAATATCTGACTCAAGCGCCTGCCGGCGCATCACGGGAGAGTCACCATGACGGCCGGACCCAGACAGAAAAAGAAGGATCGAGGCGGCCCCGCGCGCGAGGAGACGACGAGGGTTGGACGGCGGGGCACGATCGTGATCCCCGCTCCCCTCCGCCGTCGGTTCGGGCTCGAGGAGGGTTCCTACGTGATCGCGGAAGCGCGGGATGAAGGAGTGTTGATCCGCCCCGCGACCGTTCTGGCCGTGGAGACGTACACGCCGGAGCGCCGGGCGGAGTTCCTGCTCACCAACGCGGTCGATGCGGAGGACTATCGACGGGCGGTGAAGGAGGTCCGTCGCATGGGCCTCGATCCAGAGGCGATCCCGCACGAGCCGCCCCCGGAGTAGCGCCTGGACGTCGTGTTCCTCGACGCCAATGTGCTCTTCTCCGCGGCCTGGCGGCCGGATACCGGCTTGGCACGCCTGTGGGATCTCGCTGGCGCCGAGCTGGTGACCTCGGGGTATGCCGCCGAGGAGGCGCGCCGGAACCTGGCCGGTGAGGAGCAGCGAGCCCGGCTCGGGGATCTGCTCCGAGAGGTGCGGATCGTCCCCGAGGCGCCGGACCGGAAGCTGCCCGAAGGGCTGGACGTTCCGGCAAAGGATCGTCCGATCCTACAGGCCGCCCTGGCGGCGGGCTCGACCCACCTGCTCACTGGTGACGTGAGACACTTCGGGCCCTGGCTCGGCCGGCGGGTAGCCGGAGTCCGGGTGCTCACACCCCGCCGCTATCTCTCTGGTCGGGCGGACTGACGCGGGAAGAGCCTGCTCTCCTACTCCGCCGCGACCTTCGCCGCTTCCGGCCGCTCCACGATCTGGAACTGCTCCTCCAGCTCGGCCAGCGAGGTGCGGAACGCGCTGTACTCGAGCTCCTGCGTGGGGAGCATGGCGGCGCCGACGAAGCCCTGCCGACGGATCTCGTCCGCCTTCTGCTGCGCCTTGAGGCGAGTGTGGTCCCACGCGGCGTTGCCGAACAGGTCCACGCCCTCCGAGAGCCGCCCCTCCTTGGTCACCGAGTAGGCGAGGCAGCAGACGATGGGCAGGCAGTACGCCCCGGCGATGGGCGAGTTGATGGGCATCGGCATGAGGGGCATGTGGTGGCTCCCCCGCGCGTCGCCCGCCACGAAGTGGGCCGTGAGATAGGGGCTCACGATCTCCTCCGGGGCAGGGAAGATGCTCTGCGAGCGCACGATCGCCACCGGATCGTCCTTGCCCTTGTACTCGCCCGCGATGGTGTGCAGGCGGTCCGTGGAGACCGACACGACCTGCTGGTGCGGGAAGCGGCGGGAGCGGATCGCCTTGATGCCGAAGCGGTTCTCGTCCCTGAGCAGCACCGCGATGTCGATGTGCCGCTCGGGCGTGTCCAGCTCGACCACCCGGTCGGCGCCCGCGTGCTCCATGTCGATGATGGTGAAGCGGAAGCCCGCCTTCATCTTCGGGAGCATGAGACCGGCGCAGTAGAGCGGGCTGGTGAAGACCGTCCACAGCGGGAAGTTGAAGGCCCCGGGGCCGCACTTGTCGGCCGTGAAGACCAGGAAGGACTCGGCGGGTCGCTCGGCCGCCGTCTCGTCGAAGGTGACCTCCGCCGCACCCGGGCCCGCCCCCCGCACGTTCCCCGAGGGGGCGTCCTTCAGGAGGTCCTGTCCGGCCCCGTACAGCCCCTCCTCCTGGGCGATCGCCGTGGCGGTCTCGAAGACGCTCCACGCGAAGTCGTGGATCTCCGGATTGTCGCTCCCCTGGCGGTGCACCATGAGGAGACACACGTCGTCGCCGGTGTGGGTCGCGTCGTGATCGAGGAGCAGCCCCCGTTTGGCCGCTTTCGCGAGCTCGTCCCGCGCGGCCGCGAGCATGCGGCTGGACGGCCTCGTGTGGCCGCCGACCCCCCCGACATCGGCTTTGATGGCGCTGATCGTAAGCATGGCGCATCGCCTCCTCGTTGCTTGCCCGCAACACCCCTCGGCGGGCGCAGCAGCGCGGCGAACGCCGGACGGCCCGCGGGGCGCGGCAGATGTCCTGGCGGTCTCGGGCCCCGGGGGGCCCGGTAGGAACCAACCTGCCTCAAATATAGTGCCTCCGAGCGCGCGCGGGACCTGCCCGCGCGTCGCCTCCGGGCGGCGGACCGCTGCATGGCGGGCGCGTCCGGGGCGTCAGCGCTCACGCGAGGCGGAGATCGGTCTTCGCGAAGTCGTCCCCTGTGCAGAGGAGCGGCCGGTCCGCCACCTTCGCCGTCGCGTACGACAGGCAGTCCCCGAAGTTGAGGTCCGCCGGGTGCCGGCCGCGGCCGTAGCGGAGCCAGGCGTGCACCGCGACCCCGAAGTGGGCCTCGCCGAACGCGATCGTCTGGATCGACCCTTCCAGCAGGAAGCGGGCGAGCAGGCCGCGCGCATCCTCCCCGAGACGAGCGGACAGGACGATCGCCGTTTCCGTGAGGGTGGGAACCCCTACGCCCACCGCCGGGGCGCGGAGCATCTTGCCGAGGAGATCCTCATGGCCGGGCTCCCGTACGGCGATCGCCACGATGGCCGAGGTGTCGAGGATCACACGCCCTCGGAACCGTAGCCGAGGATCACACGCCCTCGGAACCGTAGCCGAGGATCGCGTCCTCCTCGGTGCGGCTCATCCGCCGGCCTCTCTCGCGCTCGGGCACGCTCGGCCAGAGCTCGTCCTCGAGGAAGCGGCGGAGCCTCGCGCTCGCCGTTCCGCCGGCGTCCGCCCGAAGACGCGCGTGTCGCTCGGCCAGCGCCCTCAGGATCGCCTCGGTCTTGTTCTCTCCCGTCATCTCGGCCACCTCGCGAGTGAGCCGCTCCACCTCGGCGTTCTTGATGTTGAGGGCCATGGTCAACCGCCTTTCATGAGCCCGGGGTGCCGCCGGAGTCCGGTGTGTACACCATTATATACAAAATCTACTATGGTATAATAGCGGCTGCCAGGGGGCGAGGGTCAGCGCTGGAGAGCGCGATGGTGGCGGCATCTGCGCCGCCCCGGTGACGGGGCCGAAGAGAAAAGGCATTGGCGGCGGCGGGGGAGGGGGAGAGGCGGCGGGCCGGCGAAGGAGAGGCGGAGATCTGATCGGCCGCGCCGAGCGCTACCCGCCCGCCCGTCGGTCGCGCAGGAAGATCTGCGACAGGTTGATCTCGCCGATCATCTCCCCGCCGAGCCGCACCGGGAGCCGTTCCGTGAACCGCTCGAAGCGGGGCTCGCCCTGGAAGCGCCAGACTTCGACCGAGTCGCCGTCGGGGTCCACGATCCAGTACTCCTCGACCCCCTGGCGGTCATACAGCTTGAGCTTCACCCCGCGGTCGCGGTGCGCCGTGGTCGGGGAGAGGATCTCGACCACCAGATCCGGCGCGCCGCGGATCCAGTCCTCGCCGACGATCGAGCGGCGGGCTCTCGAGATGAACACGATGTCCGGCTGGACGCCCTCACTCGTGGCCGGAAACTCCACGCCCACGGGAGCATGCAGGATCTCACCATGTCCTGCATCTGTGAGGAGGGGGTCGAGGGCCCGTTCGAGCCTGCGGCTGATCCGCTGGTGACGCACCGTCGGCGCGGGCGTCACGTACAGCTCCCCCTCGATCGCTTCGTAGCGATTCCCGTCGTCCGGGAGCTGCTGGACGTCCTGCCACGTGATCTGAGGGAGCGCCATACGATCCACATTATACCTCCGCACTCGGGCGGCTGTCATCGAGCGGGCACCGGAGGATCGGTACGGCGATCAACGGCCCCCCCAACCGCCGTTCGATTCATCCGCGTCCCGGCGTGCCCGTGTCCATGAGCGCCGTCTCGACCCGAGATCTTCGAGACGCAGGCAGGAGACCGTGGCCCGGCTGGCCCAACTGGCCGAACGCCCAAGACGGCCATAGCTTAGAGGTGCCAGCCATCGGGGTCCGAGCACGAGGCGCGGGCGCGCCATGCGGTCACCTGGTTCAGGGCCGGGATGACCCTAGGCGCCAAGCTTTCATACCGGAGTGCTCGAGCAGCGAAACAGACGGGTCCCTCGCGTCACCACCGACCTCTATGAGCTCCGTAGCGCGTCCTGCCGCTAGCGAAGCGGCCGAGATGACGGCGCGGTGCTCAGTCGCTGCGGAAGACGGTGGAGAGGTCTCGAACGGCCTGGCTCTCTGCACGCTGCACCACCGCGCGTTCGACCGGGAGCTGATCGGGATCACGCCAGAGCTGAGGGTCCACGTCTTTCGGGAACGTCTCGAGCATGCGGACGAGAAGCCGACGGCGATCCTCACGGACTTCCACGGGCGGCCGGTCTCCACCCCCCGGAACCCGGCCCACCACCCCGACCGCGGGCTGGTGGCGGACCGCTGGGAAGCGGCGAGGAGCAGGTGATGGAGCGCGTCAAGGGAGCGGGCCGGGCATCAGCGGCTCAGCCAGCCCGAGCTGCTCGCGACCGGGTTCGCCCCTGGCGGGGCATCGGCGATCCAGCGACGGAGCGCGCGGACCAGCCCGCCGGCATCGGCGTGGCGGATGGACGAGGGCACGAACAGGACGCCGGGGAACTCGCGACCGTCACGGGCCAGCCTCCGAACGAGAGGAACGTAGTCGCGGCAGTTCCGGGTGACGAAGATCCGCCCGTGCTCGATCGAACGCTCGAGCAGGAGCGGGTCCGCCAGCGTCCGCAGCTCTGCATCCTCTCCCGCGTGCGCCACGCCGACTCCGCGGCGCCGGAGCTCGCGGCAGGCGCCGGCGTGCAGATGCACGTCGAAGAGGAATCGCAAGAGCGCGCCGGCTCAGGCGCCCCGGGCGCGCAGGTACTCCTCGGCGCGCTCGTTCTCCGCGATGAGGGCGTCGACCTCGTCCCCGAAGCGGCGGTAATACTCGACGGCCTGACCGAGCGCCTCGGCCGGAATCCAGGAGAAGTGGGCGCGCAATGCCTCCGCGTCGTCGCCATAGTCCCGCTGCACGGAGATGATCTCCCAGATCTCGGGGCCGTCGCGAAGGGCGGCCCGCCGGCCTCCGAGCGCATCGCGAAACTCGATCGCGCCGAACGTCCGGCACGCCCACCACTCCGAGACGATCCGCCGCAGCCCTTCCGAGGGTCCCTCTCCCTGGCGCTGGAAGACGGACCGGAGCTCCTCCTCGAGCCAGCGCGGGATTCGGGTGCTCAAGGTCGCCGTGGAAGCCATGGGTTTCTCTCTCTTCTCGTGCCCCGTGGCAGCGTTCATTCCCTGAATGTATACATCGTAAACATTGTGTACAACGTAGGAGTTCCTGAAGGGACGGGCAAGCCGTCTCCCGAACATAACCCGAACATCCAGGCCGCCGGTGGGATATCCGTCGGGAGGGTCGGTCCCGGGGCGCCGCGACGCACCGATGGGAAAGGGTGAGGGGCGGATGAGGTTATTGGGGCGGACCAGACGTGCCGAGTACCTATTCCCCGTTTCGGAGGCGATGGAGGGCGGAGCCTTTGCCGGCCGCTGCGGCCTACCCCTCGCCGCGCGCATCGGCGAGCGCCCGGCCGACCTTGAGCTCCGGGACCCGCTTAAAGTGGCGCACGTTTCCGGTCACCAGCTCGAGACCGTGATGAAGCGCCGTGGCCGCGATCTGGAGATCGGCGTCCGCGAGCCGGTGGTTCCGCGCCCGAAGCACGGCCCCGATTCGGCCGAACACGCGAGCCACGCCCGCGTCGTAGGGCAGGACGATGACCGTCGGAAGCACCCGCCGCTCGAGGTTTTCGAGGTGCCGGGTCGAGCCCGAGAGGAAGGCTCCCTCGAAGAGCTCTCCCACCACGACGGCGCTGGTGAACTGGTCCTCCCGGGAGACCCGCCGGAGCCACGCCACGTAGCCGGGGAGAGGGCGCGGACGAAAGAGCTCCGAGATCGCGTCGGTATCGAAGAGGTACGCCACCCCGTTCAGCCTCGCGGCCTCCGCGACCGCCGGTCCCGCGTTCGGGCCTCGAGCGCCTGCACGAGTTCCTCGGAGCCCTCCCAGCCGCCCGCGAGACCGGCGAGCCCTCCTTCCGGCCCGGCGGCCCGGAGACGCTCGAGCCGTTCCAGCTCCTCCGAACGGACGATGGCGGCCACCGGCTTTCCATGTCGCGTGAGGACGACGGACTCTCCGCGCTCCGCCTCGCGCACGCACTCGGAGAGCTTCGCCTTCGCTTCAGCCAGGGAAACGCTACGAGCCAACTCCCACCCCCGGGTCGAACGGGATCGATCAGGAAATCTGGTCACTTTTAACCAAAAGATCGGTCCATGTTCCCACCGGTCTCGGGAAGTTCGGCTGCGCGGGTCTTCCTCGGCGTGCTCGTCCTCCGCGAGGAAGGCGTCCCTTCGCCCGTTTCTCGTGACCTGCGACCCAAGGGTAGGGCAGGCCGACAACCAGATCTCAACGGGAGGGCCCGCGCACGCCGCGATGAGCACGGCGATCCCGCGCCTAGGTCGCCCGGTCCCAGGGAGGCCGTGAGATGACGCCGAGCCGGAACGCCCCCTG
>JBHIAV010000056.1:0-15907 GCA_046758745.1 Gemmatimonadota bacterium | reverse complement strand
CGGCGCCCCCCCCCCCCCATGTGGGGCCCCCGCCGGGGCCCCCGGCGCCCCCCCACTCCCGGTCTCCGCCTGACACCCGCCCCCCGCCCCCGCGATGGAGGCACGGTCGGCGATCACCGCCCCGGTCCCACCGGCGACGAGCATGCCGTTTACCATGTCCTCCGCCGACCACGCACGCGACTCGCGCAATGTGAGGAGAACGCCGGGCACCACACCCGCCGCGCCCGCCGTCGGCGCGGCGACAATGAGACCCATACGGGCGTTCACCTCCAGGGTGGCGATGGCGCGCGCAAGCATGGCGGTGAAGTCGTCCCCCAACAACCGGGGGCCGGTCGCCGCCAGCCGGCGCGCTCGGCCGCCGGTCATCCGGGTCGGGCTCTCCTCCGCCGAGGCAAGCCCCTCGTCGACCGCGCGGCGCATCACGGCGAGGGTATCTTCGATGCGGTGGCGTATGGAGGACCCGTCCACCCCCGTTTCGTTCGCCTCCCAGCGCAGGACGGCCTCCGCCAGGTTCACTCCCTGGCGCTCCGCCGTCTCGAACCACTCCGCGATTGAGAGAAACATGGTCCTCCGGCCGGCACGTTCAGGCGTTCAGCTGCCGGACGTTACGTATCCAGTGCACCCACGTCTGGCGGCGAAGCTCCTCGACGAGATCCGCGGGCACCTCCGCGTCGGTCTCGATGGTCATGAGGGCGCGCTCGCCACGCCCGGTACGGTCTACCCGCATCGTCGCGAGGTTCAGGCCCCGCGCCGCCAGCAAGCCGGTGATCTGCGCCACCGTCCCAGGAACGTCGTCGGCGACTACGACCAATGTCGGCAGCGTTCCGGTGAGGTCGACCTCGAAGCCGTCGATCTCGCGAACCTGGATCTGACCGCCGCCGATCGAACAGCCGACGATCCTCGTTTCGGTGCCGGCGCGCCACACCTGAAAGCTCACGGTGTTCGGGTGGGCCGTCTCCCCGAGATCGACGTTCACGAACTCGTAGTCCAGCCCCGCTCCCTCCGATCGCTCCAGGCTGTCTCGCAGCCGAACGTCGTCGGGAAGGAATCCGAGGAGGCCCCCGACGATCGCGGGCTTCGTTCCGTGGCCCTCACCGGTCATGGCAAAGCTCCCGTGCAGCCCAATGCGGGCTCGCTCCGGGGTCCCCCCGATCACCGCCTGCACAACGTAGCCGAGGCGGCAGGCACCGGCCGTGTGGGAACTCGATGGTCCCACCATGGTCGGGCCCAGGATATCGAACAGCTTCGCCATGACGTCTCCCAAAGCAAGCGACGCCCCGCCTCCGGGGAGGCGCCGAACCGCCCCCTCAGGGAGGCGTAGGGACGCCGAGATCGACCCGCTCACCGGGTCTCGTGGGGGCTGCGATGCGCACGTCCGCGCCGAACGCCCGGGCGAAGCCCGTGGCCAAGGCCCCGCGAAGCGCCTCCGCTCCGGCCTCGACTCCCTCCGACTCGAGACTCGTCATCCGGACCCCGTCGATGCCGCACGGGATGATGAGGCTGAAGCTTCGAAGGGGCTCCTCCGTGACGTTGAGGGCAAAGCCGTGCCAGGTCACCCAGCGGCTCACATGCACCCCGATCGATGCGATCTTGCGAATCCGCCCCGTCGGCACAAGCCCGTGCACCGCCGTGGGATCGCGGCCCTCATCGAGACGGACCGGGTCTCCGACCCACACGCCGGTGTACGCCGGGACGCGGAAGGCCGGCGCATCGAGAACTCCGAGCGCCGTGATGATCGCCTCCTCGAGCGTGCGAAGATACCAGTGGAGATCCTTTCGGTAGCCGCGGAGATCGAGGATCGGGTACCCGACCAGCTGCCCCGGCCCGTGATAGGTGACGTCCCCGCCTCGCTCGACCTCGAACCGGTCGACGCCAGCCCGCTCGAGGAGGTCTGGAGCCGCCACCACATGCGGGTCGGCCGCTCCCCTGCCCAGTGTGAGCACCGGCTCGTGCTCCAGCAGGAGCACCACGTCGGCGGCGAGCGACCCGTCGATCCGCTCGCTGGCGAGCCGACGCTGCCATTCGAGCCCGAGGCCGTACCGGACACGTCCCTCGACGGGCACCAGGAAGATCGTGCGGCTCACCGCTGGTCGCTGCCTCCTACCTGATCCTGGCCGGCGGGGGGCAGGCCCGGCGGGCCGCCCGCGGCGGATGGTCCCACGGTCGGCTCAGATATTGATCGGCCGGCCGAGGGCCGCGAAGGCGGCCTCCATCACGGCCTCGGCCATGCTCGGGTGCGCGTGGGCGTGGGCGACGATCTCGTCCAGCGTCGCCTCGAGCGCCCGCGCGATGCCCGCCTCGGCCACGAGCTCGCTGACGTTGTGCCCGATCATGTGCACGCCGAGGATCTCTCCGTACTTCGCTTCGGCCACCACTTTGACGAATCCGTCGTTCTGCCCCGCCGTGAGGGCACGGCCGTGCGAGCCCAACGGGTACTTGCCGACTCGCACCTCGAGCCCCGCCGCCTTCGCCTTCTCCTCGGTCATCCCGATGCTGGCCACCTCCGGATGGCAGTACCCCACGCTCGGGATGTTGTCGTACCGCACCGGATGCGTGGCATGCCCGGCGATATGCTCCGCGACCACGATCCCCTCGTGGGAGCCCTTGTGTGCAAGCATGGGCGGACCGGCGACGTCCCCGATCGCGTACACGCCGGGGACAGCTGTGCGGCACCACTCGTCGATCTTGATGAAGCCGTCCTCGACCTTCACTCCGGCCTCCTCGAGGCCGATCTCCTCTGTCACCGGCCTCCGACCCACCGCCATGAGCACGATGTCGGTCTCTATCTTCTCCTCACCCTCATCGGTCTCCATCGTGAGGACCATGGGCCGAGCATCACGCTCAAGAGTCTTCACCTTCGTTTCCGTCTTCACGGTCATCCCGCGCTTCTTGAAGGATCGGGCGAGTGCCTTCCCGATCTCGGCGTCCTCCAGCGGGACCAGAGTACCGAGCGCCTCCACGAGGGTCACATGGACCCCGAAGGCGCTGAAGACGTCGGCGAACTCCACGCCCACGAAGCCCGCCCCGACGATCACCATCTTCTCGGGCGCTACGCGGAGCGCCAACGCCTCGCGGCTTCCGATCACCCTGTCCCCGTCGATCTCGAAGCCCGGCAGCGACTCCATCACCGCTCCGGTGGCGATCACCACGTTCTTCGCCGCGACCGTGTACGGCTCGCCGTCCTCTGGCTCCACGCGCACCGCCCCGGTCCCGGCGAGACGGCCGGCGCCCTTCAGCGGCTCCACCTCATTCTTCTTGAAGAGGTAGCCGATCCCCTTCGTCAGCTTCTCGCTGATCGAGCGGCTGCGATCCACCGCGGTCCGGATGTCGTACTCGACCTGGATCGGATTCACGCCCATCTCGGCGCCGTGTGACCTCAGGTTCTGCGCCAGGGCGGCGCTCTCCAGCAGCGCCTTCGCCGGGATGCACCCCCAGTTCAGACAGGTGCCGCCGAGGCCACCTTCGTACGAGTCGTTCTCCACGCACGCCGTCTTCAGGCCGAGCTGGGCGGCTCGGATCGCGCAGGTGTAGCCGGCCGGTCCAGCCCCGATCACCACGACATCGAACGCATCAGCCATGGATTCGCCTCATCGCTCGGGATGTGTCTCGGATCCGTACCCGCCCGGACGGATGCCGCGGGCGGCGCGGGCCTCCGGCTGCGCACACGGGGGACGGCGCACGCACCCGCTCCCGGCCGGCCCGCTCCGGCGACGCACACGGGGGACGGCACACGCGCCCCGCTCCCGGCCGGCCCGCTCCGGCGGCGGCATACGGGGCCCGCTAGAGAACCAGCTCGAGCGGGTTCTCGAGCATCACCTTGAAGGTGTCGAGGAAGCGGGCTCCCGTCGCCCCGTCGATGACCCGGTGGTCGCATGACAGGGTCACCCGCATCCTCCTGCGCACCGCGATCTGGCCATCCACGACGACGGGCTTCTCCTCGGTGCGCCCGACGGCGAGGATCGCCGCCTCGGGAGGATTGATGATCGCGGTGAACTGATCGATCTCGAACATCCCGAGATTGCTGATCGTGAAGGTGGCTCCCTGGTACTCTTCGGGCGACAGCCGGCGGGCACGGGCGCGCTCGATCAGGTCGCGAGCCTCGACGGAGATCGCCAGAAGCCCCTTGCGGTCGGCCAACCGGAGGACCGGTGTGATGAGGCCGTCCTCGATCGCCACCGCGATTCCGATGTCCGCGCTCCCATGCCGCCGGATCGCCTCACCGGTCCACGAGGCGTTGATCTCGGGGTGCCGGACGAGCGCTTCCGCCGCCACCTTGATGAGCAGGTGGTTCACTCCGATCTTGCCGCTCTCCAGTCTGGCGTTCATGTCGGCCCGGAGCTCGAGAGCCCGCTCCATGTCGATCTCGGTCGTCAGGTAGAAGGTCGGGACGGGACCGATCGACTGCGTGAGCCGGCGGGCGATCGCCTTCCGCATCTGGCTCAGCCCGATCGTCTGTTCGACGAGGCGCGCCGGGGCGGCCGTGCGCCCGGCCAGCGCCGCCTCGATGTCTCTCTTGATGATCCTGCCGGCCGGGCCGGAGCCGGTGATGTCCGAGATCCGGAGTCCCTCCTCCCGCGCCATCTTGCGGGCGAGCGGCGAGGCCTTGGCGCGACCATCTTCTCTGGCCTCCGTCCCCGGCGCCGGCGCCTCGGCCGCTCGCGGCTCGGGCGGGGGGGGTTCCGCGGCACCCGAAGCGACGCCGGCGCCGCCGGTCGGCGCCGCGGGTGCCCCCTCCGCCCCCGACCCGGCCGAGACGGCCGCGAGGCCGGCCTCCGGTGGTGCCGCCGCGGCGGCTTCGGCCTCGGCTTGCGCCAGGATCGCCGAGATGTCCTCGTCCGGAGCCGCGATCACGCCGATGATCGCACCGACCGGCACGGTGCGGCCCGCCGACACGAGGATCTTCCGCAGCACCCCGCTGCCCAGCGCCTCGACGTCCATGTTGGCCTTGTCGGTCTCGATCTCGGCCAGGATGTCACCCTGGGCGATCTCGGCGCCTTCCTCTACTTTCCACTCGAGCAGCTTGCCCTCCTCCATCGTCGGGCTGAGCTGCGCCATCACGACCTTGGTTGCCATTCCCTCCGGTTTCGCCGTCGCTCTGGGAGAAAGGAATCACGCCCGCCGTCACCGGGGGGACCAGCCGACGTACCTCCACTCCGGCAGGTGCGCGTCGCCGCCGCCGGACGTGTCAGTTCAGATAGCAGACGTGCTTGACCGCCTCCACCACGTTGGGGGCGCTTGGGATGATCCGCTTTTCGAGCTGCCGGGCGTAGTGCATCGGGACGTCCAGGCCGGAGACGCGCGCGATCGGGGCGTCGAGCCAGTCGAACGCCTCACGCTGGATGTCGTCCACGACCTGAGCCCCGATGCCGCACACCGGCCACCCCTCCTCGACCACCACGGCCCGGTTCGTCTTCCTGACGGAGGCGAGGACCGCGTCCACGTCGAGGGGACGGAGCGTGCGCAGGTCGACCACCTCGGCGCTCACCCCGTACCGATCCGCCAGGGTGTCGGCGGCCCGCAGCGCCTCGTGAACCATCCGCGAGTGCGCGATCACCGTCACGTCGCTGCCCTCCCGCTTCACATCCGCCACCCCGATGGGCGTCAGGTGCTCGACGTCCGGCACCTCTCCCTTCACGTTGTACAGGAGCTCGCCCTCTATGAACACGACCGGGTCGTCGTCCCGAATCGCGCTTTTCAGCAGCCCCTTGGCGTCCGCCGGTGTAGCCGGGACGCACACCTTGAGCCCCGGGATGTTGGCGTACCAGGGATCGGGGACCTGCGAATGCTGCGAGGATAGCTGCAGCGCCGCCCCGCCCGGGCCACGAAACACGATCGGGACGTTGTACTGGCCGCCGGACATGTGGTGCAGCTTGGCGGCGGTGTTCACGATCGCATCGTGCGCGAGCAGGGCGAAGTTCCAGGTCATGAACTCCACCACGGGACGCAGCCCGACGGCGGCCATCCCGATGCCGAGCCCGGCGAAGCTGTACTCGGCGATCGGCGTGTCCCGCACCCTCCACTCGCCGAAGCGGTCGAGCAACCCCTTGGACACCTTGTACGCCCCATCGTACAGGCCGACCTCTTCCCCGAGCAGGATGACGCCATCGTCCCGATCCATCTCCTCGATCAGCGCCTGGTTCAGCGCCTCCCGGTAGGTGATCAGCGCCATGCGTCCCTCCGCTCGAGGCCGCCGGGGAACTCGTCCGAGTAGACGTCCGTGTAGATCTCCGAGTAGTCCGGCTCAGAGCTCTCGTCCGCACGGCGCGCCGCGGACTCCACCCGCTCGATCACCTCGGCGTCCATCTCGTCGAACTCGCTATCGGTGATCAGGCCGGCGTTCAGCAGGCGCTGCCGGAAGCCGATGATCGGGTCGTTCTCCCGCTCCCTTTGCACCTCGTCGCGCGTGCGATAGGTGCCGTGGGAAGGATCGGCCATGGAGTGACCCAGGTACCGGTAGCACTTGGCCTCGATGAAGGTGGGTCGCTTCTCCTGGCGCGCCAACCGCACGGCGTGGTCGGTGGTCTCCCGGACCGCGAGGACGTCCATGCCATCCACCTGGACGGAGTCCATCCCCTCGTACGCGCAGGCGCGATCCACCAGCTCGCGCACGGCTGCGACGCGACGGATCCCCGTCCCCATCCCGTATTCGTTGTTCTCTACGATGAAGATGACAGGAAGCTCCCAGCGGGCCACCATGTTGAAGGTTTCGTGGAAGGCTCCGATGTTCACCACCGAATCGCCGAACAGGCACAGGCACACCTGGTCTCCGCCCCGGTAGCGGATGGCGTAACCGACGCCGGCGGCGAGCGGCAGATGAGCCCCAACGATCGCGTGGCCACCGAGAAAGTTCACGCTTCGGTCGAACAGATGCATCGAGCCGCCCTTCCCTCTCGAGCAGCCGTCGATGCGGCCGTACAGCTCGGCCATCACCGACTCCGGGCTCACCCCCCGCACCAACGCCTGCGCATGGTCGCGGTAGGCCGTGATCACGTAGTCGTCCGACCGAAGCGCCGAGATGGCGCCGGTGGCGACCGCTTCCTGGCCGATGTAGAGGTGACAGAAACCGCCGATCTTGCCCATCTGGTAAGCCTCGACGCACTTCTCCTCGAACCGACGTGACAGGAGCATCGAGCGGAGCATCTCCCGGAGCTCCTCCGGGGAGAGTCCCAGGAGCTCGTCCCCCGTCATCTCTCTCGCTGTCGTTGCCAAGTTTCGACTCCTGCGTCCGCCGGCAAGCTGCCGGGACGCTCTCGGTTCGATTTCCACCGGCCGGCCCGCCACGGCCCTCCACCGGGCCGGGGCTCGCGGCCGGCGGCTCAGGCCATCCCCGCCCGGGCCTTCAGCTCGACCACCTGCTCCCTGGCGTGATAGCTGCTGCGGACGAGCGGGCCGCTCTCCACGTGCAGGAAGCCGATCTGCTCGCCGACCCGCTTCCACTCAGTGAACTCGTCCGGCGTCACGTAGCGGTCGATCGGCAGGTGCGCCGGCGACGGCCGGAGATACTGACCGAGGGTCAGGATCTGCACGCCCGCCTCCAGGGCATCGGCCATGAACTCGCGCACCTCCTCCGCCCGCTCACCGAGACCGAGCATGGCCCCGGTCTTGATCAGCACGTGGGGGTCCAGTTCGCGCGCCTTCCGCAGCACTCCCAGCGAGCGGTCATAGCGCCCGCCCGGTCGGGCCGTACGGTGGAGGCGCCGCACGGTCTCCATGTTGTGGTTGAAGATCGCCGGTCGGGCGGCGATGACGGTCGCCACCGCTTCCGGGTCTCCCTGGAAATCGGGTGTCAGGACCTCGATCGAGCAGGCCGGCAGACGCTGGCGAATCTCCCGGATCACCTCGGCGAAGATGCGGGCCCCTCCGTCCGGCAGGTCGTCGCGGTCCACCGAGGTGATCACCACGTGACTCAGGGCGAGTCGCCCGATTGCCTCCGCGACGCGGCGCGGTTCGTCCTCGTCCAGCTGCGCGGGGCGCCCGTGTGCGATCGCGCAGTACGGGCAGTTGCGCGTGCACACATCGCCCATGATCAGGAACGTCGCGGTGCCTGTCTCCCAGCACTCTCCGATATTGGGGCAGTGGGCTTCCTCACACACCGAGTGAAGAACCAGGTTCCGCATGAGGCCTTGCAAGCGCCGATAGTTCTCACCGCCCGGCGCTCGCACCTTGAGCCAGCGGGGTTTCTTCTCCGGCCACGGGGCGGTGGACGGCGCGGCCTCCATCGCCTTTTGCCCGAGGTGGCCCGCCGGCGGGTGCCCCTGCGCCATCGGCGGAGCACCGCTTCCGTTGGGCTGGAGAACCGTGAGCTGCCTCAATGCGTCTCCTATCCGCTGAGCCATCCCGCCGGTCATGGCCGGCCGCACCAAAACGTAAAAAGCTACCCGCCATCGCCCGCCGCGTCCACTCGCAAGGAACGCGCCCCGACGGCGAATGGATCCGCGCTTGGAAGCCAGCCCGGGACGACGGAAGCCGGACCGTCTCGCCGCTCGGTTTCCCGCGCTCGGGCGACGCGCGGTGGATCGGCGAGCGCGGCCGGGCGCGAGCATCCGATTCCCGCCCTGGTGAGAACCCGCGACCGCGAGCGTTGCAGGGGCGACGAGCCGTGCCTATTCTTACCGCGTTGGTGGCTCGGCCACCGAAAGGACCGCCTTCGGCGGCGGCGCTTGCGCACAGAGCCGAGGAACTTATGACCTACATCATTGCCCAACCCTGCATAGGCACGAAGGACGGATCGTGCGTCGATGTCTGCCCCGTCGACTGCATCTATGAGGCCGAAGATCAATTCTACATCCACCCCGAGGAGTGCATCGACTGTGGCGCGTGCGTGCCCGAGTGCCCGGTGGAGGCGATCTTTCCGGACGACGAGGTGCCGGAGCAGTGGAAGGAGTATATCGCCAAGAACTACGACCAGTTCAACGTTCCCGTTCCCTCCTGACGGGGCGGCGGGAGATGGGGGCGTTCCGGCCCGGACTCCGACGGAGACCGGGTTTTTTTCATCGAGCGTCGGAGGTTGTGGCAGCGGAAGGGTTGACCGCCCGTCAGGGCCCACCTCCGAGCCTCTCTTGGTCGCGCTACGCCGCGCCGGAGACGCCCCGCGCCGGAGACGCCGCGCCGGAGCGGCCGCCCGGGAACCCACTTGGAGACACCCCCCGACCCGGCTGGGAGCCCTCGGAGACCCTCCCCGACCCGCCTCGGCAGGCCGCCCGGGACCCGTTTCGGCAGGCCGCCCGGGACCCGTCCGGCAGCCCGGCACGACCCGCCCTCTACCCGGGCTGGGCCGGCCGAAATAGTGGATAACTGCCCGCTTTCCCACGTGGAACGGGCCCTCAGGGCGGGTTTTCCACACTCCCGAGGCCTTCGGCGGACGCCGAGCGGCCCCGCGCGCCGGGCACGCCTTCGGGCCGTCTTGCGGAGCTCCCGCCCGGGGGGAATTGAACGGCTGCGGTCCGAACCCTATATTCGGCCGGCTCTTGCGGAGACTACCTCCCCACCGGCCGGCCCGGCTGGCCGGATTCGGTAGCGGGAACGGCATATCGGATAGGAAGGGAACCGATGCGAGGAAACGTGGGAGTCGCAGCCGTGGCGGGGCTTGTCCTGCTGCCGGCTGCGGCGTCGGGGCAGGCGGCACCGAGGTCGTTGGCCGACGTCGGAGGGGACCTGGTGAGGTTCGAAGTTCTCGAGGAGGAGCGGGTGGTCGAGGTCGTGGTGGGCCCCGTGCACCTCGCCGCCGACATGGAGCACCTTCGCCTACCGGTCCAGATGACGACCTTCCCGGTGGACGGCTGGCTGCACGGTTTCGAATGGGTGATGCGGGATGGATCGGGGAACGAGCTCCCGCGGTCGCTCCTTCACCACGTCAATCTCATCGACCCGGACAACCGCGAGCTCTTCAACCCGACGGCGCGTCGGGTGATGGCAGCGGGCAACGAGACCGGGGCGCAGCGGATGCCCCGCCTGTTGGGGTATCCGATCGAAGCGGGGCAGCGGCTCCTTGTCTCCTCCATGTTCTCGAACACGACCGGGCGGGAGATCGAGGACGCGTACCTGCACGTTCGACTCTTCTACAGCGAAGAAGGGGACGGGCTCATACAGCCGCGCGACGTCTACCCCTTCTACGTGGACGTGATGGGTCCGGTCGGGGAGAAAGACTTCCCCGTGCCGCCTGGGAGAACCGTTCACTACTGGGAGGGTAGCCCGGCGATCGACGGACGTCTTCTGGCGATCGGAGCGCACCTACACGAATACGCCGACCACATCCGCCTCGAGGACGTGACGACCGGTAGGGTGATCTGGAGGGCCGAGCCCGAGCGGGACGCGGCAGGTCGGGTCGTCGGCGTGCCCAGCAGCAAGCTCTTCTGGCGGCTGGGAGTCAAGCTCTACAAGGACCACGTGTATCGTGCGGTGGTCGAGTACTACAATCCGACGGACGCGCCGGCCCCGAGCCGGGGGATGGGAGCGATCGGCGGAATCGTCTGGGCTTCGAAGGACGCCGAGTGGCCCGAGTTCAGCCGCTCCGACGAGGTCTACGTGGCGGATCTCCGGAACACATTGGAGGCCCCATTCCGGGCCGCAGCGCACGAGCACGGCCACCAGAGCAGTGAGGAAACGGCGCCGCGTGAGGAGGCCGGCGAGCATGAGGCCGGCCACCGCGATCAGACCCACGGCACGGCCAAGGCCGGCGGATCGCGAGTCTCGGTGGGAACACGGACGAGGTAGGTCGATCTGACCGAGGGCCTCCTCGAAGGTGAGCTGGGTTCTGCTCGCCCTCGGGGCGGCTGTCTTCTACGCCCTGCAGGGCGCGTGGACCAAGCACATCGGGAGCCGGGCCTCGGGCTCCGCCGCCACCTGGGCCATCTTCGCCTTCGCGTTTCCCGTTCTGTTCATCTATCTGGCCCTGCAGGGGCCGCCCGCCGCGATCGGGGACCGGTTCTGGCCGGCGGTCGTCGTAAACGTCGTGCTTTCCTGCTTCTCCTTTTCCCTGTACGTCTCCGCTCTGAACCGCGGCGATATCGGTCTCACCTATCCGCTGCTCGCCCTCACGCCGATCTTCCTCGTCCCCGTCGAATGGCTGCTGCTGAGGGATGCTCCCGGCGCCGGCGGCCTGGCGGGTGTGTGCCTGGTCGTCGCCGGGGTATATCTGCTCGGGTACGACCCCTCGCGGGCCGACCTGTTCGGGCCGCTGCGAGCGGTGGCGCGAGACCCCGGGGCCCGACGGATGCTGGGCGTCGCCCTCATCTGGGCGGTGAGCGGTACGGTGGACCGGGTGGCCGTTCTCGACTCCTCGCCCGCCCTGTACGGGACCGTCCTCACCGGCGCCATCGGTGTGGCCTTCCTTCCGCTCGTCAGCCGGCGGGGCGGAGGGCTGCGAAACGCGATGCGGCCGGAGGCGCGCTGGCTGCTGGTCGTGCAGGGGCTCCTTTTCGCCGCGATGTTCATGTGCCAGATGGAGGCGCTGGGTCGATCCCTGGCCGCCAACGTGATCACGATCAAGCGAAGCGGGGCGATGCTGACTGTGTTGCTCGGAACGTTCTTCTTCAGCGAGCGCTTCGCGGCGTCCCGGCTCGCCGGCACGCTGGTGATCCTGGCGGGCGTGTTCCTCGTGGCGCGGGGCTGAGCGCTCACCGCGTCACCGTCGTCAGGGCCGGGAGGCTCGCTGCCCCGGCCTCGAGGTCCGTCGCTCGCACGGCGAGGAGGTAGTCCCCCGGCTCCGTGTCTGCGAGGTTCAGGCGCAGATGCTGCCGGCCCGGAGCCGCGCCGGCGGGCATCTCGGAGAGGTAGCGGAGCCCGAACGCTACCTCCTCTGCATCCAGCTGGAAGATTCGGCCGCCCGCTTCCCGCGGCACGAGACGGAGATCCACCTCGTACGCACTCCGGGGACGCAGGCCGTACAGCTCGAAGTACAGGTGCAGGGTCCCGTCCCCTCCGACGACGTGGTTCGGGACGGGCTTCAGGAAGACGGCCCCGTCTCGGGTCCAGCTCCCCCCGGAGTCCTGCGCCACCGCGATGTCGCTCAGTCGTGGTAGGAAGCCGCCCACCCCGACGATGAGAGTGTCGTGCGCCCAGTTGCCGACGGCCGGCTCGCCTGCGTGCTCGTCGCGGATCGCCACGGTGAGCGGGTAGCGGCCGGGCGGCAGCTCCAGGGAGATCCTCACCGGCACGCCGTCGTCATCGCTCACCGGACGTGGCCGGATGAGGCTGCTTACCTGTCGCGCCTCGCGGTAGCCTTCCGGTGTGAGGAGCGCCACCCTGGCCCCCACCCCGTAGCGGTGCGTGCCCGCGACGCCACCGTCGGTCAGATCTCCCGCGCGGGCCGAGACGACCACCCAGACCTCGGCTCGCTCACCGCCAGGTTCCTCGAAGCGCAGCGTCTCGTAGGCGAAGCGCACGCGCGGCTCGACCTGCGGGACATCCGGAACAGTCTGGACGACGTACCTCGCATCCTCCTTGGTCTGCTGCCGCTCCTTCATGAGGACGCCGAGGAAGCCCGGGTCGAACGGCCGGCCGGCGGCCCGCATGCGCCGGTCCGCCTCCCCGTACCGGAACGCGGTCCGGCGGAAGCCGAGGTCCAGCAACCCGCGCGAGCCGTACAGGGCGGCGATGCGCGCGCCGCCGACGGCCATGAGCTCGCTCGTCATGGTGAGCCCGGTGGCGTGCGCCAGGTTCTCCAGGAGGCGGTAGTCGCCGACGGGCTGAAAACCCCCTCCGTACGCCCTGGAGACCGCCGCGAAGTGGTAGATGCGCGCTCCCTGCGGGCGATAGTAGGCCCAGCTCTCGTTGGTCTCCAGGTCGGCCGCACCCGCCCCGACCGTTCCCTCCGGCCGGCCCATCCGCACGTAGACGAGGCCGCGATCGTCGAATTCCAAGCTGTCCGGTCGGCCGAGCCAGTCCGTCAGGTCACGGGTGAAGCGGGGACGGCGCAGCCAGTACCGCTCTCGTGCCCGCGCGAGTCGCCGGTAGTGCAGCGCCACGCGCTCGTCGGGAGGGACGGCCATGCGCCACGCGCGCTCCGCCACAAAGCGGCGCAGCCAGCTGCACGCAGGACCGCCGGGAGCGAGCTCCCCCCACTCCGCCTGCTCGGCCGGCGTCGCGAGGCTCCGGAGGTCGAGCCACAGCTCGCGCTTCGTCTCTCCATCCATCCCATCGCAGGCGAGCCAGAAGGCGGTCGGCGCCGCAGCGGGCGATGTTCCGGCCGCGAAGAGGATCCTCGCCCGCTCCAGCTCGACCCGGGCCGCGCTCGGGCCGTCGGGAGCCGGGCCGGGGAGCGCGCCGATGGCGAGACCGCTCCGGCCCGCCCGGCGCCAAAGCATCGAGGCCGCGAGCGAGTCGGCGGCGCTCGCCGGACCGCCGATTTGCGCCCACCGTGCCAGCAGCTTCGCCACATCTCCGGAGTCGGGCGCGGCACGGTATAGCGACAGGGCGGAGCGGATGAAGCGAGGAAGAGTGTCGGGGAGGGTCGGCGGCGAGGCGCGGCTCGGAAGCCGATGTCGCGATGTGGGGAGGGCGGAGGAGGTCGGCGCCACGGAGACGGCGAGCGCCGCGACCGCCACCCAAGCCAGTGCGCCGGCGACCCGAGCCGCCTTCAACGGCCCGCTCCCCATGCCATCCGTACGCTCCGCACTCGCAGCTTTTCCGTCGGAACGGGCCATCGGTCTCGCGCCCCCCGGGCCAAACTCGACCGGCGCGCCGATACACCCCGCGCGCCCGTCCCCCCGGGCGCTCCGACTCCTACCCCTCCCAAGCCCGCTCGAGCCGCCCGAGCAGCTCCTCGACGTCCTCCCCGTCCTCCTTCAAGGGCCGGAGGACCGCCTCGGCGCCGGCCACATCCCCGCGCTCGCGGCGGATGAGCCCCAGCAGAAGCCGCGCAGCAAGGTAGCCCGGCCGCGCCTCGAGCGCGGCGGCCGCGGAGCGCTCGGCGGCGGTGAGCTCTCCGTAACGCCGAAGCGCCAGCGCCCGGCCGAACAGGGCGGGAACCCACTCCGGCTCGCCCTCGAGGGCCTCCGCGAAGGCGGCGAGCGCCGCGTCGATGTCGCCGAGCTTCAGATGTGCGACACCCAGGTTCGCCTGCGCGGCCACCGCGTACGGGTAGCGGCGGCCCAGGTTGAAGAACGGCTGCGCCCTCTCGAACGTCGCGTCGAGCCGCTCGAGGAAGCCCGTCAGGGCCTCCCTGGCACCGGTCGCGTCGCCCCGTTCGAGCAGCCGCACCCCGCGACGGAACCGCCGCGTCCGCCAACGCCACCAGCGGCCCGGGAGAAGGAGAAGCGCGATCACCCCCACCACGACCCAGACGGCGGGCCGGAGGAAGGCGAGGAGAAGGACAATCCCCACCGCCGCGAGCAGGGCGCCCGCTGCCAGAGGCATCGCACCACCCGCCGCCCAGGGCCTCGCGCCCGGCGCCAGGGGGCTCGCACGCGGCGCCAGGAGGCTTGTGGCCGCCGCCGCCACGGGGCTCGCGAGACCCCTCGGTCGGGGGGGGCGCGCCGCACGGGGGCCCGACGACGCCGGCATGGCCGCTAGCCGGAGCGGCCGGTGTTCAGGATCTCGATGTTCCGGAAGACCGCGATCGGGCAGCCGTGCGAGACCGCGTTCACCTGCGGCGGCTGTCCCTTGCCGTCGGTGAAGGTGCCGCCGACGCGGTAGGTCGAGGAGCCGCCGAGCACAACGAGCGAGTTCCAGAAGTCGGTCGTCCGCGCCTGGTAGCCGACGTCCTTCAGCATGCGCGTCTTCCTCCCACCCCGGACCTCCCAGAACACCTGTCCGCCGAACTGGAAGTTGTAGCGCTGCTGGTCAATCGAATACGAGCCGCGGCCCTCCACGTACACCCCCCGATCCACCGCCCCGATCACGTCCTCTTCGGAAAAGCCCTCCGCTCCGGGGAGGAGGTTGATGTTAGGCATGCGCTGAAAGGGGATGCTGTTCCAGCCGTCCGCAAACGCGCACCCATGGCTGCGGGTCACACCCGTGAGGCCGGCGATCCAGTCCACCTGCTCCCGCGTGGTCTGGTAGTCGACGAAGACCCCGTCCTCGACGAGGGACCAGCGGTCCGCCGGCACGCCCTCGTCGTCCCACCCGATCGAAGCCAGTCCGCCGGGCGAGGTGCGCTCGGCTTCCACCTGCATGAAATCCGGACCGTACCGGAGCTTCCCTATCACGGCCTGCGGGGGCGCCAGGAAGCTGGTTCCCGCGTAGTTCGCCTCGTAGCCGTACGCCCGGTCGAGCTCGGTCGGATGGCCGATCGATTCGTGGATGGTGAGCCACAGGTTCGACGGGTGTAGCACGAGATCGTACCGCCCCGGCTCCACGGGTGTCGCGCTCAGCTTCCGGGATGCCTCGGCGGCCCACACCTCGACGTTCTCGCCGGTGAAGTTGTCCCGCACGTACTCCCATCCGCGCCCGGCCGGTTCCAGCACCGAGCCGCGGCTCTGGAAGTCGGTGCGATCGGAGGAGACGGCGGTGATCGTCATGAACGGAAGGAGCCGGATGATGCGCTGCGCGGCCGTGGTCCCCTCCGTCGTGGCCACCGTCTTGTCGATCTTGACGAACTGGACACCGCTCGACACGAAACGGACGTCCGGCGCCGCTAGTGCCACGTCGTTCAGGGAGAGGAGGAGGCCGACCTGGTCCTCGAGCGGGACGTCCCACGGATCGATCTCGAACTCGCTCGTCCAGCTCACGTCGCCGTATGCCTCGACCGGAGCTAGCCGCACCGGGGCCCGCTCCACCTTCGCGTTCGCCTTTGCGATCTCGGCGGAGGACCTCGCCGCGCGTGTGACGGAATCGACCGCGAGCTCCTGCGTCGCCGCGAAGCCCCAGCTCCCGTCCACGAACGATCGGACCCCCACGCCGAGGGTACTGCTCTCGGAGATGCCGGTGATCTGCTGCTCGCGGGTCGTCACGGAGCGCCGGCGCACGA
>JBHIAV010000055.1:0-16183 GCA_046758745.1 Gemmatimonadota bacterium | reverse complement strand
GGAGTGATGACCCGAGGACTCCACCGTGCTGTCAGATTAAATCGTAGCATACTCACTTCAAGAGGATCGAGAACGCCCTCGCGGTGATCTGGAAGATGCTGCTCGTCGCCGAGAAGCGCTTCCGCCGCCTCAACGCGCCCGAGCTCATGAGTGAGGTCTACGAGGGAGCGGCATACGTGGACGGAATCAAGGTCGTCGAGTCATCCGAGGAGGCTGCCGCCTGAGTTGTGTTTCCACACCTCTTGACAAAACCTCGCACCAGATCAAGGATCGCCGTGGACACCGTCGTGAAGATCGCCGCCCAACGCCCCTCGGGAATGATGCGCTGTCGTGGACGCAGCGCCTCGCGCACCGCCTGCAGCAACCGACGGCTCACCACCAGCGTGGTCAGCGTGGCATACAGCAGCGCCTCGACGATGTGCGGCTTGCGGCTCGGGATATGCCCCAGCCGATAGTAAGACTTCATCTCCTTGAACAGGAGCTCGATCTGCCAGCGGCAGGCATACACGCGCGCAACTTCTTCGGCCGTCAGCCGGTCGGGGGGGATGTTGGTGACGTAGAGGTGATAGCGGCCGGTGTCCGTGTTGCGCACGCCGACCAGTCGCAATGTGCGGCGGGCTCCGGATCGGACCCCGAGATACTCCCGTCGCCGGAAGGCGACCTCCACCTCGACGTCGAGCACCTCGCGCTGCAGCCGTGCGATGACGTCCCGCAGCCGCTCCCCGACCAGGGGCACGCTCCGCCCCCGCCAGTGCCGCAGCGTGGCGGTGATCTGCGGGTTGGCGTTCTCTTTCAACCGCGAGATGAAATATCCCCCGTGACGGTCGATGCAATCGAACAGCTGGTAACGGAAGTATCCCAGGTCGAAGACCAGCAACCGATCCCGGACCCAGCGTCCAACCCGGAACACCGGGCCATCATGCTGGCGGCCGGAGGTCAGCTTGACGCTGCGCGGACCACCACCCTTCACGCTCATCACCAGGTGCATCTTGGCCGCCGCTCGCGTGTGGTTCGCCCGGCAGGCCGGGTAGCGTCGCTCCAGAAGATCATGCAGCTTCACCAGCGTCGAGTCGGTCACCACCACGTCCCGGAACGATTGCAAGACACCCCCGAACCGGATCTCCGTCCCCTGCAGCCGCTCCAACAACTCCTCCACGACGTGGCGGAAGAACACCGACAGCGATTTCGTGAAGCGGTCGTAAAAGGCTGACGGAACGAGCGTCGCACCGGTGCTTCGCTGATAGGCGCGCCGCAACCCGGCCAGCGTTCTCTGCGGGCCCGCCCCAAACCCGAGAACGATCGTCCAGAAAAGAGCCATCGGATCGACCTTCCGGCGCCTCTGCACCAGGCCGCTCAGTCGGGCGAGGAAGTTCAACCGGCGGGTCGAAATCAGGCTGGTCAACTCATGGCGGATTCCGATACACTGACATCGGGCCACGGTAGCTCCTCCTTCTCAAAAGGCTGTCATAACCCAATGAGAACAGAGGACGTGGCCCTTTCGCAACTCCCCTCCCCCTCAATCAGATCAAAGGCCTTAACCGAACGCCGATGGTCGTCGTCCCCATCGTCGTCATCATCGTCGTCGTCATCGTCGTCCCCATCGTCGTCATCGTCGTCCCCATCGTCGTCATCATCGTCGCCGTCGACGTCATCGTCAGAATCGACGACGATCGTCTCGTAATAGATGGGGTTGCCCCAACCGTCTGTCGTGGGCAGGGCCTTTAGGTAGTTCGGGACCAGCGAGGACACGAGGTCACCGACCTCCGCCATTCCGCTCAGCTCGGGGAAAGCACCGTGGTCGAAATAGAAACCTTCAAGGGCCGCGGAGATCACCCGCATGTCGTTGACCGTCCGGGTGGCCCGCGTCCTGTCGAGGATGTCTGTAACTCCGGTCGTCAGAATGAGCGCGAGGATCGCGACGATGGCCAGGACCACCATCAGCTCGACGAGAGTGAACCCTTTCTGCCCGGTCTCTTTCCTTTCTCCCGACTCATGAGGGGCCATTGTCCGTCACCTCCAGCCCGGCCCCCCCTTTAGAAGCAACGGCGGTGCCACCAGCGAGATGAACGTATGCTTCCACGCTGGACATTGCAACCCACTGATCCATCAGTACTTGCGGGTGAGATTGTGAAGTGGTGGCTTTCCGGACATGGAGCCGAAAACGGCCGACATGAACCATCCCCCCTGCCAGCGGTGGTTCAAAGAAGCCCGCTCCCCCCGGAATGGCGGCTGGAGGGGACCGGGACGCGGCCGGGACCGTGGGCCGCACGGGCGTGGCCCCTCGAGCACATTCGGAGACCGCCCCGCGTCCGCGAAGCGCTCACGCCATCGCGTCTTCGAGATCGACCGGAAGGATGGGATCCCGCGGCCGGCGACGCGTGGGGGGGAGGTTGGTGACGGTGCAGAGCGAGTCGCCCGTCCGGAAATCCTGGAAGCGCCAGCTATCCCTTCCGTCTCCCCTGCCGCGTCTCGGGCCCCAGTCGACCGGCCTCGAGAGGCATGGTCCGAGGTACCTTCGCGCGGCGGGCAGGATCTCCTCGTGCGGAAGGTTCTCCGGGAGCCGGGGGCCGGCGGTGGGGTTCGCCAGCAGCCATTGGAGGCCCGCGGCCAGAGCGGCGGCAACCTGAAGGGTGGTGGCGTTGACTTCGGGTCCGGCGAGGGCACGGGCCTCATTGACGGACAGCAGACTCCCTATCCACCAGCTCCTCTGCGGGTGTCCCATGAGGAGACAGCCGAGTTGATCGCAGCCCGATACGAGGGCATCGGTCAGCACGCGGACGCGCGGCTGCAAGATGCCTCCGGTCTGCACGCATTCGCACAGTGAATCGAGCGTCGGGCGGCAGGGCTGATAGGCGAAGTACACCGTCGGTCGGTAGCGCACGCGATCGCCCTCCTTCACCGTCAGCTGCTCGCCGATGGTGTACGCCTCGTCGTGCCCGATCAGCATGCCCGGGAAGCGACCCCCCGGTGACCACGACGCGACCCACGTGTCGATCCCCGATCCGGGAAGACAGATCATGTGTCCCGGTCCGTCTTCGAAGGTCGAAGCGCCAGCCGGAACACGCGTCTCGTGAGTCCCCCAGCAGAGCTCCGACAGGGTCAACGCCTCCTCGTACATCGTGGCGGCCGACCAGGTGGACTGGAACTCCCCTCCCGGGCGGGAGGAGGCCGCCTCCTGGGTGTCGAGCTCGCTGATCTGGATCACTCGGACGCCGAGGGCCTCGGCCAGGCGGCCCCAGGCCCGCGCCCCGAGTGCGTCGCGCGCGGCCGCGTGCCGGCGCCTCGCAGCCGCGGACCTGCCAAGAGCGGCCTCCGCGATCTGCTCCAGGCCCTGTTTCACGAAGTGGCTCACGAGGCCCGGGTTGGCCCCATGATCGATGACCGCGGTCGGCCCGTCGGAGCGCCCGTGGCGGATCATCCATCTACGGAAGCGCCACAACCGGGGGTAGAGAAGACCGTCCTCCGGCCGATACGACAGGCCCTCTTCCCCGGGCCATCGCTCGATGGAGGAGTTGAGGAACAGGACCCCGCGCCCCTGGCACCATGCCACCAGGGCCAGGGTATCGATGAAGGAGGCAAGATCGATCAGGAGATCACCGGGTCCCAATCGTTCCCGCAGCAGCGCGCCGTGGTTCTCCTTCGTCACCGTGAGCCGCTCGAAGCGGAGGCCGCGCTCGAGAAACGCACGAAGGGCGCGACGGCGGTCCACTCGATCCACGACGGTGACCCGCCCCGCGGGCACCGGGAGGCGGTCGAGGAGCAGGGGAAGCGCTGCGGTGCCGATGGCGCCGTAACCGATGATCAGGACCCGGGTGGGGCGATGGCGGTGCGTCAAGGGCTTTCTCGCGACACAGTGTCGTTTCATCCGGAGCCTAGTTCCGCGCCCGCGAAGTGTCAAGTGAGGCATCTCTCCTAAGCTCGCGCCTCGCGGGTTGCCATCGCCCCCTTGATCCTCACTCGGCCCGTCGCGCCCCCAAATCGTGCCGCCGGTTGTCAGATCCGTTCGCCAGGACCCGACAGTCGATCCCGATTGCATTTCTACTCCCGGCACGATAGAGTCCGTGCGCTTCGCTCGGGCCTCGTTCGACGGGCGACGGCGAATGGAGGCGCAATGGCCAGCATCGGGAATCTGATCTGCCTCACCCCCCGTGACTCCTATGTGGTCGACGAGCCCGTCAAGAGACTGGGGCTGCTCGGGTGCCTCGAGCGATGGACCGGACCGTTCGTGCGCAGCCCCGGGATCGGTTTCCCCTACCTGGTTGGGTTCTTCCGGAAGAACGGTGTCCTCGCGGACGACACGCGGGTGGTGGTGCAGCACGACAAGATCGAGGGCCCGATCGCCTTCGGGCGGATCCTCAGCGACAAGGTCGACCTAAGGCGCGGTGACCACGATCTCCTGTTCGTCACGGGCTACACGAACTCGGCGCGGGAGGCGTACCGGCGGGCGCGTGAGGCGCGGGCCGCTTACGCTGCAGCGGGCAAGAGGCTAACGGTGGTCTTCGGCGGGGCCCACGCCTCCGCAGTGCCGGACGAGGGCACGCGGCGAGGCCACGTCGATGCGGCCGTCGTCGGCGAAGGAGAGTGGGCGGCTTCCACGTTGCTCAACGACATCAAGGCGGGACAACCCGTCAGGCCGGTCTACAGGGCCAACTTCGATCGAATCCGCGGGCGGCGAACCCTCGCCCTCGACATGAGCATCTGGCGCGGCTTGACGAGAAGGCCCCAGCAGATCGTCGCCTCCACACATTACGCCCGCGGGTGCAAGCTCGACTGCCGCTTCTGCGCGGTCTTTCTGACCAACGGCCCAACCGTCCGCAACCGCGATGTGGCGGACGTCACCGAGGAGATCCGGAGCCAGGGCCCGACGGTCACCCGCGAGACGGTCGATCGGGTCGGGCCGGGCTTCTACAATTCGGTGCTCCGCGCTCTGGTGAGGATCCCCATCATCGGGCCCCGATGTGGAGAGCGTCTGATCGCCGGCATGGGCCCGGGATTCAGCCGCCAGTTCTTCTTCTGGGACGACAACCTGTATAACGCGCCCGGTTCGTTCAGAGCGCTGTGCGAGGCGGTTCGGCCCCTCGGACGTCCGTGGGGAGGGGAGATGACGATCGATGTCGCCGGCAAGCCGGAGCTGTTGAAGCTCGCCTACGAGAGCGGCTGTCGCGACCTCTTCCTGGGAATCGAATCGGTGAGCCAACCGGCCATCGACGGCCTCGACAAGTGGTCGAACGACACGAGGTCGATGAAGGAAAGCGTGCAGCGCGTGCACGACGCCGGCATCAATGTCATGGGGGCTTTCGTCTTCGGGCTGGATGGAGACGACATCTCCTGTTTCGATCGGACGCTCGAGTTCATCTACGAGACCGACATCGACTTCGTGGTGGCCAACATCATCCAGCCCTATCCCGGGACGGGCACGTTCCGGGATGCGGTCGAGGGCAAGTGCCTGCTTCCCTGGGCCTATTGTCCGCCGGATTCGGACGTCGGGATGGACTACAACTGGCCGCTGTTCGACGGGGCCCACGTCCTGATCCGCCCGAAGGGGATGAGCGTCGAGCAGCTGCAGGAGGGATACCATTACTTCCTTCGCGAGGCCTACTCGTTGACCGGGATCCTCCGTCGCTTTCGGGGGAGCGCGCTCGACATCTCGTGGGGTCTCTCACACATTGCGCGCAACTACCTGGTGAGCCGCTACGGGATGAGGAAGGTAGCCCACGCGATCCGGACGAAGGTCCCCGGAGCGCCGGGGCACGAGGGCACGGTGATGCCCGAGGGACGGACGGCGCAGGCCGGGGCCTCCAACGTAGCGCCCGCCGTAGACGGCGCCTAGGTCGGATCAGCCGCGCCGCGAGCACCAACGCCGCCGTCGGCCACGGTGCGGAGGTGGCAGCTGTCCCCGCGTTCCACCCCTCAGGGAGGTTCCGATGAAAAAGCTCGTCCTGCTGATGCTGGTGCTCGCCGGCGCCTGGGTCGGCGTGAACTACGTGCGCACCGGGCACGTCAGCCTGTTCCCGACCGAGATGAGCGAGGAACAGCGCAGGCTCCGCGATCTCGAGAAGGAGCTGGCCTCGGTCAACGATCAGATCGCTGCCGCCGGCCGCGCCGCCGGGCTGACGGGCATGGACACCACGGCGGATGTGGAGGCGCTGTTGAAGCGCAAGGAGCGGCTGGAGAAGCGGATCGCCGAGGTGCGCAAGGATCTGCGCTGAATCGACCCCGGTGCGGCGCCGCCGGATCAGGGGCGATCGCCGGCGATGGGCAGGAAAAGTCGCAAGCACAGACAGCTGGCCGATAACGCCGAGACCAGGTGCGCGGCCGGCTCCGCCGGCACGTTCACGGCGAGCTCCCCGACCGGGTCAGCGGCCCTTGAGCCGGGTAGCGCCGGAAGGTGGGGCAGGGCGATGAGGCCGCCGAGGAGCAGGAGGCCAGCAGCCAGCGCCCCGGGCGGGACCTTCAGCCATGGGAAGGGAAGCGTCGGCGGCGACTCGGCTTCGCGGCGGATCGCCTGCATGACCGAACTGGTGAACTCCGGCGAGGGTCTGATCGGAAGCTCCGTCCCCAGGATACTTACCAGTTCGTCCACTCTCAGGTCTCCTCGGGCGCGGTGCCTGACGGGAACATAGGGCGGAGCTTTCGGCGCCACATATCCCGCCCGCGGTGCGGCCTCGCCTTGATGGTGCCCGTGGGCAGCCCGAGGGCGCGCGCGGCGGCCCCGACGTTCATATCGAGGAAGTAGTACAGGATCACCGCGTCGCGGTGCGCGGCGGGGAGTGAGGCGCCCGCGCGGTGCACCATCTCCCGCCGATCCTCCCCCGGCAAGCCGTGCGCCGAGCGCGGATCGGCCAGCTCCGCGATCACCTCCAGGGAATCCTCGGGAGGGGTCGGGCGTCTCATCCTGGAACGGTCGAGGTTCGCGGCCACCGCGAAGAGCCAAGTGGAGAAGGCGGAGTCGGCTCGGCAGCCCCGCAGCGGCCTGTAGGCCTTGATGAACGCCTCCTGGGCCATCTCCCCGGCCCGGCTCCTGTCCCGGCAGAAGCGGAAAGCCAGGTTGACGAGTGGTCCCTGCCACCGCCGGACGATCCCCTCGAAGGCGGAGAGGTCTCCCGCCAGGACACGTTGCACGTCAGGGGCATCTCGATCCTCGGGCACCGGGCCCTTCCTTACATGGATTGGGACGCCACGGCCAAGCATCCGGTTGCATTTTGTCTCAGGTCGGGTCACGCGCGGATTGGAAAACGCAACCGCGCGGGTGCGCGGCGCGTCCCACCGAGCGGACGGAGGAACCAGGATGCCGAACGCAATGTGAAGGGGAGGATGCTGATGGGGATACTCTTCGCCGGGTTGGTTCCCGCCATCGGTGGCGTGGCCCTGTACACCTTTCTGGCCGTCGCCTCCTGGAGTGAGGAGCGAAGGAGGGAACGGGAGGCTTTCTGCCGGAGCGAGATCCTCAAGAAGCTCGCGGACAGGCCGGAAGCCGATTCGAGGCCGTTCCTCGAGATGATCCGGGAGGAGGAGGATAACGCGATGCGCCGCCCCCGCGAGGGTCAGAAACTCGGCGGCTTCATAACGGCCGCGGTGGGTTTGCGGCTGCTGATCGTCCCGCACGAGGTCGTCGGAGAGGCGCGGATCTGGACGGTCGGGCTCATCCCTCTCTTCATCGGCGTGGTCCTGAGCGCCTACGCCTTCTTCCTGGCCCCGACGCCGGAATCGCGGCGGAAGCAGGACTGACGATCACCGGTTCGTCGCGGCGGGTCGGTCCTGGCCTATGATCGGGAACCATCGTCCGGCTGGAGGTCGTGATGCGATGGTCTCGAGCGCTGCTTACGGCGCTGGCCGCAGCCCTGCCCGTCGTGCCGTCGGCGGCAGCCTCGACCGGTGCCGGCGGCGATCCCCCCCTGCTCGCGCTCGGTGTCGGCTTCTACGACATCATCGACGCGGATGAGGAATCGGCCGATCTGCGGGTCGAGTATCGATCGGGTCTGGCGATCTGGATCCTCAAACCCTGGTTCGGTCTTGAGCTCACGACGGACGGCGCGGTGTATGGGGTGGGCGGCGTGCTGGTCGACTTCGACCTCGGGCCGCGCTGGATGCTGACGGGCAGCGCTGGGGTCGGCGCCTACGAGGACGGCGACGGCAAGGATCTGGGACACATCATCGAGTTCCGCACCCAAATCGAGATCGCCCGCCGTCTCGAGCAGGGCTCGCGCCTCGGCTTCGCCCTCGGTCATATCTCCAATGCCGGCATCGGGGAGGACAACCCCGGGACCGAGATCTTCAGCATCTACTGCGCGATCCCCCTGAAGCGCAGCCGCGGGCGGGCGACTCGGGACAGGGGCGTGCGGGGGCGCGCGGCCGGGACCGCTCGCGAGGACCCGTGAAAGGGGGGCGCGACCGGGCGCACCGAGGGCCAGGGCGGGAGACGATGTGGACGGGGTCGGGTCCGCCGCGGGTCAGGGGTCGGGAGCGTCGGGCTAAGCGCTGGGATCTTCGCCGCGGAAGCCGATGCGGTCGAACGGATTGGCCACGCTTGAGGCGATGTCCATGAGATGGGCCGAGACACGCTTGAGGTAGCGAACGTACAGGGCGGTGGTGACCGCCTCCCGTCCCGGCAGCTCCGGCTCGTCCTTCTGGATCAGCGCGTCGACGATCTCGTCGCTCCTCCGGGCGATCCACCAGTGCTCCGACATGACCTCGCGGGCCTTGGCCTCGTCGTTCTCCGGGAGGGCCTCGAGGAGAAGCCCGAACATCGTCTTCACGGTCGTCTCGATCCGCCTGATGGTGTCCTCAAAGCGGCCGCACTTCAGCCGCGCGGGATGGTTCAGGGCCAGCTCGACGATGTTCTTGGTATAGTCACCGATCCTCTCGATGTCGACGACCACGCTGACCAGCGCCAGCCCGGCATGCAGGTCGCGTCCGCTGGCGATGGTCAGGTGCGTGAACACTTTTCGCCGCACCTCCCGCTGGTAGGCGTTGATCAACTGGTCCTTGGCGTAGATGTCCAGGTCCAGCCGAGCATCCTCCTGTTCCCTGAGAGAGCGCATGGCGGACTCGAACATCTCCCTGTCCTCCCGGAGCATCTCGTGCGAGCGGTCGAAGGCCTGCTGGAGCTGGTCCCCCTTGCGAAAGATGTCGAAGAACTCTTTGAACATCGTCTCACCTCAGGATCATGATAACCAGAAACGGGACCAAGTAGAAGAACACGAATAGATAAAGCAGCGGAACCCAGCGGGTTCGACTGGAGATATGCGCCAGCCGGCGGGCCAGGTTCATCGGGATCTTGCGGATCGACGGTAGGGGCCAGATTAGCGCGATCCCGGAGACGTTGAACAGCAGATGAGCCAAGGCCACGGTGACCGCGCTCACCTCCCCGACCGCCAGCGAGGCCAGTATGGCGGTGATCGTCGTCCCGACGTTGGCCCCTAGGGTGTAGGGAAAGATCTGGCGCAGCGTCAGGATCCCGGCCCCGGCCAGAGGGACCACCAGCGACGTGGTGATGCTGCTCGACTGGACCAGAACCGTCAGCCCCATGCCGAAGATCATCGCCCGCGCGGTGTTCCTGAAGACCACCTGATCGAAGAACGATTCGACTCTCGTCACGACCAGCGCCTTGAGCGTGACCACGAGACGGTGCAGCGAGGTGAAGAGGATGGCCAAGGAGATCAGCAGCAGCAAAAGCGGGTTGCTGCCGAGCAGCGCCACGGCCGCGTGGACCACCGGCGCCGTTACGGCCTTGAGCGGGCTGGTGAAGGTCAGCCCCCCGACCTCGTCGAGGAGCTCGGCCGCGAACATCGACAGCCTCCCGAGGAAGTTCGTCGCCATCTGCAGGGGGAAGAGTAATGCGACCGAGAGCATGTTGAAGAAGTCGTGGACCGTGGAGGCCGAGAAAGCCCGGTAGAACTCGCGGCCGCGCCGCAGATGACCCAGGCTCACCAGGGTGTTGGTGACAGACGTCCCGATGTTGGCCCCCATGATGACGGGGATGGCGGTGGAGACCGGCATGGTCCCGCCGCCGACCATCGCGACCACCAGGGAGGTGGTCGTGGACGAGGATTGAACCAGGGTGGTCGCGAGGATCCCGACGAACAGCCCAACCACCGGGTTGGAGGCGCTCCGCAGGATGTCGTCGACGAGTCCTCCCCCGAACAGCTTGAACGCCTTGCTCAGCATGCCGATGCTCACGAGGAAGGCGTACAGAGAGACGACGAGCGACACCCATCTCGGGGCCCTCACGCGGGGGAAACGACGTCTGCGGCGGAGGTCGGCCGAGGCTGGTGGAGAGGGTTTCAAGGGGGCGGGTCCTCGCTGCCGTGGGTCCCTCGATCCGGTGACTGACTCGGCCTCCGATAACGCAGGGGGAGGATACCGATCGTTGTCCAGGAAGTCGAGAGGTCAGACGTCTTTTGAGGTGCACGGACGTGGCCGTGGAGGGGGCTGGGCGCTGGGGTGGGCCGCCCGGCCGGCGGACCGCGACTGCAGGTAGGAAGGGCGGGGGGGGGGCCGTCCCGCGTCTCTCGGACCCGCTCCTCCAGCACGGACGGGATCGAGCTCGACGAGCGGGATGGCATTTCCTGCCACAGGAGCGAGCGGCCCGGGTGCGGACGGGGATGTCACCCGCATCGTTAAACCATTAGCATTATTGATTGACGTATTGGAAAATCACAGTACCTAATTGCGCAAACCTCCCGGATCGTCGGTGGCCCGGGGGCCCGGAAGACTAGCGAGCATCGTGCAACTGCTGAGGTCGTGAGTCTTCAGGACCCTCGTCTCCGCCGACGACAGGGGCCGTTTTTCTCTTTCGAGCCGAAAAGGGAGCCGGATGCGAGGGTCGCCGGTCCGGATCGTGAAACGCTATGTATGGCGCGTTGCGTGGCGCGCCGGTTCCGCCCCTGCCCCGCTCCCTGGCCAACTCGGACTAACCGATGGCCGGACTGGCCTTCGGAACCCGGGGAGCCCTCCGGGCGGCGCCCGCCGACACACCTCTGGTTCTGTCGCCCCTGGCCCTCGAGCCCTCGGGCCTTCTGACCCCCCGTTCTCGAGACAGGCATCGGCACTGGGTGGGGTGCGCAGCCGGTGCCCCGACTGGGATCGGCCGTCGACGGGCCCCTCCCGTGCCGCCGCAGGATGCGGCTGCGACACCGGTCGAAGCCGCCAGTGAGCAGCCGATCTCCCCACCCCGAAGCCGCGCATCCTCGCACAGCTTCCAGCAGCAGGCGCGACCTACGGCGCGCTCGAGCCGCGTTCCTCCTGCTGGCGGTGGCGACTTCCGAGGGCGGCCCAGTCAGTGCGGCCGACGAGATACAGTGGCGGAGTCTCGGTCCCGGTGGCGGCGGGAATATCATGGCCTTCGACATCAGCCCCGCGGATCCGAACATCGTCCTTGCCGGGTCGGACGTCGGGGGGATTTTCTGGTCCGGTGACGGGGGGCAGACCTGGCGCCTGGCCAACAGCGGAATCGCACAGCCGTCGCTTGGGTCGCGATACGGCATCGACGGCAACTTCGCCTTCCATCCGTTCGACCCGAACATCGTGTATCTCGGGCCGTTCAAGAGTACGGATACCGGCCAGCACTGGACGCTCAACGTCATCGACAATCAGATCACCGGCACGATCACGGTCATCGACCCGGTCGATCCGGAAATCGTCTATGTGGCCGGTTACGCCAACGTCTACAAGAGCACCTGTGGATGGGAGAACCCCTGTCCCCAAGGCGAGCCGCTGTACACGAAGTCGTGCCTTCCGGCGGCGGGTTCGGGGCTGACCTCATCACCGGGTTGTCTTCAGTACGACGATCGGATCAATGCGCTTGTGCTCGATCCGGCCGACCGCACGCGCCTGCTCGCCTGCGCCGATTCGGGCCTCTACGAGAGCCAAGACGGCGCGACCACCTGGACTCAGATCAGCGCGTCCGGTATCCCGGCTCAGAACTGCAATGATCTGGCGCTGTATTCCGGGACGGGAACGCTTTTCCTGAGTCTGGATACGCTGCCGCATAAGGGGAAGTCCTCGACTTGGGTGGATGTCGATTCGTGGCAGGGGGGCGTCTACAAGAGCAACGACTGGGGAAGGAACTGGACGAGCATCAGTGGCGTGGACGATCCGAACATCCTCCCGAACGCGGACTTCGAGATCGCGGGCGGCGACGCCGAACACCCGGCAGCCAGCTGGAAGGTTCTCGGAGACCCAGCAGTCGTGGCCCTCGATTGCACCGTGAGTCATGACCCTTCCGGCTCCTGCTCCATCAAAGTTGATTACGTGGACCCCAGCGGGGTCCACGGCGTCCAGACCGATCCGCTTGTCCCGATAGAGGGCGGCACACTCTACAAGTTCTCGGCCTGGTTCAAGGTCAGCAACGCGTCCGGTTACCCCGCCTACGCGAAGGTGTTCTATTACGATGCGGCAGGGATCCCTCTCCCGTTCCCGGGGGTGACGTGGTCGTCGATCGAGCCATGGGCCTTCCGCATCAAATCCGCGGATGTCCCCGCCAGCTTCGACTGGCGGAGATTCGAAGTGTTGATCCGGCCACAGGGCGCGGCTCGTTTCATGAGAGTCGAGCTCCGCCCCTCGTACGGCGCAGGCACCATCTGGATCGACGATGCCGCGCTCGAGCCGGCTGGCACCCTCCCCGCCATTTCGGGCAAAGGCCAGACTCCCTACTTCGTGAGCTATTCGCCCCTCGTCGTCGATCCGCTCGACCCCAACGTCTTGTACGTTGGAACGGAGCGCGGATCCTACCTGGATATCCTGGACCAGGCCGATGTGGGCGGCATCTGGAGGACGACCGACGGGGGCATGACGTGGGTGCACGTGACGCGCAAACAGTTCCAGGACAACGTCCAGGACAACATCGGCTCGACGCCCATCTGCGGTGACAACGTTTGCGGCGGACGATGGGAGGACTGCAACACCTGCCCCTATGACTGCACGCACTCGTACTGGCCTGCCTCGCCACCGGCGTGCTGCGGGGACAACGTCTGCGACACCGCCAGTGGGGAGGACACGGACAACTGTCTCGTGGACTGTCCGACGGATCCCGACCCGAACCCCAGGCCCTACTACGAGGTCAGGCGACATCGCGACCCGATCACGCGGGTCATCTACTACGGCGGAACGGGACGAGGTGGCGGCTATGGCGCCTGGGCCATCGGGATCGGGAGCGGTGTCGCGGGGCACCAGATCCTGTATTTCGGCTCGTGGCGCTACAGGACGACGGACGGCGGGGAGACGTGGATCGAGGTGAGTTCGGACCCGTACACCCCGGCGCCCGGTGAGCCGCCGGGAACGTGGAGCGCCCGAGGCGAGTCGACGGACGTCTACGTCTATCCGGTGGTCACGGACTCGCGCGTCCCCGAGAGGATCTACTACGGGGATGAAGACAACTATCTGCAGGTCAGTTACAACGGGGGTCTGAGCTTCGCGCTGGAGGGGTGGCAGTGGGATACCCTCAACCCGCCGGTTCTTGGCGGTTCGGCGACCTCCATCGTTCTCGATCCCGGCGACCCGGATCGCCTGTACGTCGGCGTGGCGGCCGGCAAGGCGAGTATCGGATCGACGCAGGGGAAGGGTGGTGTCGTCCAGGGAACCTTCGACCCCAACCCGCCCGACGGCCGCTACTGGACATGGACCCACCTCGGGGATCCATCGACCCTTCCCAAAGGCGGCGGTGTAGACCTCATACGTGACGGCGACGGGAACTTCTATGCCGCCGTGTTCGCCAAGGGCGTCTTCAAGCTGGTGGCTGGATCGGGACCCTGGGTTGATACGTACAACGGTGATCCGACCAATCCGAACTGGACGCCGGAACCCCCCCTGAACTGGCAGACGTACCTTCTAGCTCGTGAGCCGACATCGGGCCGGCTCTACGTCAGCGCGGGCGATCCCGACACCACCGGTCCGCCCGATCCCAGATCTACCGGCGTCTGGGAGTCGTCGGACAACGGGGCGACGTGGCGCAAGATCACCGACACCAGCGCCGAGATGGATCGGGAACCGCCCATGACGATTCTGCCGATCGGTCCGGATACGCTTTTCGTAGGAACCTGGTACGCCCGCAAGACGAGCACCAGCTTGAGTTGTCCGCCGGATTACGACGGAGCGGGAGGTCTTTACAAGGGTACCCGGGGCAGCGACGGCGTCTGGGCGTGGACCAAGGTCCTCTGCCAGCCCGAGGTGAACTGGGTTGCGGTCAGCCCGCTGGACGATTCGATCCTCTACGCGGCGGTCGGACAGGTGACGGGGACGACCACGTTCACCGGACAGCGCGCGGGAATCCACAAGAGCGTGGACGGGGGGGCAACCTGGACACTGCTTCCGAGCGGCGGCCTGATGAATCTGAGCGACACCCGCCTGTATTTCTCTGCCAACGACCCGCTGACGTTATTCGCTGGGACGCGAGGAAGCGGTCTCTTCGAGGGAACGATCACCTGTGGAGCACCGACGGAGGGTTTCGTGGATCAGGACGGGGACGGGGTCGCCGACTGTTCCGATACGTGCACCGACAGCGATGCAGACGGTTATGGTGATCCAGGGTTCCCCGAGAACACTTGCCAGATCGACAACTGTCCGACTGACTACAATCCCGGTCAGACTGATACCGACGGCGACGGTCTCGGGGATGTCTGCGATTCGGATGATGACGGCGACACGGTGCCTGACGCGAGCGATCCGGCTCCTCTGGATTCGACGGTATGCGGTCTCGATGCCGATCTCGACAGCTGTGATGACTGCACCGCGGGATCGGGACCGGATCCGATCAACGATGGGCTGGACACGGACGCCGACGGTCAGTGCGACGCCGGCGATCAGGATGATGACGGCGACGGCGACCCCGACGCGACGGACTGTGCCCCGGTAGACCCTCTGATCTTCACCGGGGCAGCGGAGCTCGGCTGCAACGGGGTTGATGAGAACTGTAACGGGCTCGCCGACGACGCGACAGTGGATGGCGATTCCGACACGGTCGTCTGTGCCGCCGACCCGAACGATGCGGACCCGACGGTGTGCGGTCTCGACGCTGATCTCGACACCTGTGATGACTGCACGACGGGATCGGGACCAGACCCGGTCAATGACGGGCTGGACACGGACGGGGACGGACTGTGTGACGTTGGGGATCCGGATGATGACAACGACGGTGTCTCGGACGGAGAAGACAGCGCGCCCCTGGACCCGGCTCAGTGCCGGGACCTCGACGGTGACACCTGCGATGACTGCGGAGTGGTCCAGACCGCAGACACGGGGAACGACGGGCTGGACACCGATGGGGACGGGCTATGCGATGCCGGTGACCCGGATGACGACAATGACACGGTTGCCGATGCCGTAGACAACTGTCCCCTCATCTCCAATCCCTCCCAGGCGGACCTCGACGGCGACGGCCTCGGGGATGAATGCGACAGCGACGCGGACGGCGACGGCTTCGAGGAAGCTGGTGGTCCGGTCTCGGAGGTCCTGTGCTCGGGCGATCTTCCGGTCTCAGGAACGATCACCGGCACCCATGTGTTCGCCCATGCCAGCGACAACATCTACGAGGTCGTCGAGGAAACGTCAAGCAGCGGCAATCCGGCGGATCGCTTCAGCTTCCTCGAACACCGATGGACGTTCGAGCTCGGAGGCGAGATCTCGCAGACCTTCCTGCTAGAGGCCTACCACGCTGCCAACGTCGAAGGGGATGACATCCGATTCTCCTACTCTACCGACGGCACCAACTTCGTCGACATGCTCCTCCTGACCAAGACATCAGACGACGATGCGCTGGACTCGTTCGTCCTGCCGCCCTTCATCCAAGGGACACTGATCCTTCGCGCAGTCGATGACGACCAAACGCCAGGAAACACGAGCCTCGATTCGCTCTATCTCGACCGGATGCTCGTCAGGGCCCAGGCATCTCCGCCCGACTGCGACGACCTGAGTGCTACTAGCCACCCGGGAGCACCAGAGCTGTGTGATGGTCTGGACAATGACTGCGACGGCCTCACGGACGAGGACTTCGCGGTGCTGGAGAGCAACTGCACCGTGGGCGTGGGGGAGTGCACGGCGGTCGGGGTGATGGGGTGCACGGCGGATGGACTAGGGACAGAGTGTCGAGCTACAGCGGGCAGCCCAGCGCCGGAGTTGTGTGACGGTCTGGACAACGACTGCGACGGCCTCACGGACGAGGACTTCGCCGGTCTGGGGACGGGGTGCA
>JBHIAV010000054.1:0-16226 GCA_046758745.1 Gemmatimonadota bacterium | reverse complement strand
GGCCCGGGGTTCATCACCCGGAAGGCTACATCGCCCTCGTTCTATTTACACACCCAATGAGGGTACCTCCCTCTGGTGGCTCGCCCCGGCGCATCTCGCGCGGGAGGCGGCAAAGGGGATCGAAGCGATGCTTCTCCACGAGGTGATCGATCCCAACCTCTCCCGACAATTGCTCCTTGCGAGAGTCGAGAATGGAGCAACACAATGATCGCTGAAACCCAGCGTCCATCAAGCTATCCCGCTGAAAACAGATCCCTTAACCGATCACGGATGAATAGGAAATCGAAGGCGTCCTGTCGATTGTTGGCACTACACTCCGCGCGCAACCGAAGGCCCGATCCAGCAATGACGCGCTGTCCCAGCGAATCGTCCCGCGCGAAATCGACGAAACTGTCGAAAATGAGTAAGAATCGCTGAACCAGCACAGGGTGTTTGAAATCGCTGAACCGGCACATGCTCTACGGAGCCTTTTCCTCTGGTGACTCGCGCGCTGTCAGGAGATCACGCTCCGCTGGAAGGTGCCGGCCCGATTAACCCGAGCCGCATACCGTCGGGCTCTTCGGCCGGGCGCCTCGCCCATCATGTGGCGCTCCTGGTGCTGGCAGTCCTCGCCGCATGGACCGTCCTGGACGGGCTCGTCGCACGGATCGAGCTGCCTCAGGCGTTCAGCTACGCCGAAGGATTCAACGTCAACGACGCCGCTCGGCTGGCGCGTGGGGAGGCTCTGTACGGCGACCCCTCAGAGCCGCCCTTCGTGGTGAGCGTCTACACGCCTCTTTACACCTCTCTCGTCGCCTTGTTGATCGCGCTGGGACTGCCTGGTCTGCTGGCGGCGCGACTCGTCTCGCTTCTGTCCGCGACGCTGCTCGCGGGGATCATCGGCATCTCGGAGAGGCGCTGGGCGGGAGCGGTCGCACCCATCGCCGCGTTCCTGTTCCTACTTGCTCCGCTGCAGCGCTCCTGGTTGTTGGTGGCCCGGCCCGATTACACAGCGGCGCTCCTCTCTGCCCTGGGGATTCTCGTCGCCGCGCGCGGCGCGGCGCGCCCTGGGCTTCTCTGGGCCGCGCCGCTGCTGGCCGCCGCGATCCTGACGAAGCAGAGCTACGTCGCGGCCGCCCTGGCGGTGACGATCTTCCTCATCGCGCGCTCGCCGCGGCGTGGACTCGTGTTCGCCGCCTCACTCGCGGTCCTGCTTGGGGGCGCCGCCACCGCGTTGTCCTGGTACTCGGATGGCTGGTTTCTTTTCCACACGGTCACGGCCAACCGCAACCCGTTCTCCTGGGCGGGCGCGTGGACTCTCGCGGGGAGGTTCCTCGCCTCTCATGCGCCGGAGCTGCTCCTCATGTCGCCCGCGCTCGCTGCTCTCGCGACCGCAAGGCGTCTGTCGATCTTCGGCCTCTATGCCGTTATCGCGGCGGCCGTGTCCCTCAGCTCCGGCAAGCTCGGCTCCGACTCGAACTACTTCATCGAGCCGCTAGCCGCCGTTGCGCTGCTGGCGGCGAACGAGTTTCCGCTTCCGTGGCTGCGGGATCGCGGCCGACCGGGACGGGTTGCCTGCGCGGCGCTGGGCGCCGCCGCCGTCCTCCTGGGTGCGGTCCGTTTCGTTGACGTCCGCCAGACGCACCAGGCTCTCTCTGCCGAGCCGACGGTCTTCGATCTGATGTGCCGGGACCTGGCGGCGCGGCCCGGGCCGGCCGTCTCCGACGACGCGGTCCTTCTCCGGTGCGCCGGCAAGGAGGTCATCTTTCAGCCGTTCGTCATGACCCAGCTCGCGGAAGCGGGCCGCTGGGACCAGAGACCGTTTCTCGAAGCGCTCGCGGACGGCCGGATCCGAACCGTGATCGCCCAGACGCGGCCCGAATGGCTGTTCGGCTCGCGGTACACGGAGGAGATGCGGGCAATTCTTAGAACGCGCTACCACGCGGCGGCCGCATACCACATGGTCGTGGATCTCGCGATCTTCGATCTGACCGTCCTGGAGACCGGTCCTCGGGAGCCCCCGCGCTGAAGGGAGCGGGCCCACGATATATCGGCTGAGCCCATCATCAACTCTCGGCGGGATTCAAGACACGCATAGGTCAGTGGAGTGGGTCCGGGAACTGGTTCCCTTAACCTGCAGGGAGCCCCGACCCCACGGTAACGGCTTGTCAGGAAAGTGTTTCGAAACGCGGAACGCGTGGGGGGCCGAAATTGCTTTCGGGAAAGGCGCGCTGCGGCCAACATCGGCCCGCCTCTTCATCTCCCCGAATGTCCCCGAGCGTGCGGGGTTCGGCCCAGCAAACCCGTCCCCTCGGCCCGGCCTCGGAGAGAACCCTCGGCATCACCGCGAGGGGATCTGCGTGGCCGTTGGGTTGTCTGACTCTCCGCGCCACGCGGAAACCCCCGCGGCCGAAGGCCTGACTAGGCAAGCAGTTCCGTGGAGCCGAGTTGGTCTCCGCCGGGTCGACTCCGAGGGTCTTGTTCAAGACTGAGACCAGGCGTATATTCCGCCGTACAGACCACCTGGAAGGACATTCGGAAAAGTCCAACGCGAGGCCGAGGCCACGCACGTTGGGCAGTATTCCTGCTCGAGCGGAGGAGGGAAAGGCTCGGTGGCCATCGATATCCGGGAGCCGCTGAAGAAGCTGCTCCCTCACCTCGCCAAGGCGCCGGAAGACAACCTCAACGATGCTGATACACGCCAGAGAATACCTGGACTTCGCCCCTCGGGTCCTCTTGACGAGGGGCATCGTGTGGAACCTGTACCATCTCTCGTTCGAAAAGGGGATCGAATGCGCGACAGCGTTCTGAGCGGACTTGTCCTCTGGCCCGCTCGACAAGATGCTCGACCTCCTCAGGCCCCTCCATCGGCAATCCATGCGAGATCCGGCGGCAGGAGGCGATTCTGATCGACGAGGAAGACCTAGCGAGCGTGATTCACAACATGCTTTCGATGGAGTCTCGGAAGGTGTTGCAGCCCACGAACCCGACGCGGGGTAGCGCGGATCGGCGGTTTCAGCATTGAGTTCACCGACGTCCCGCGCGGGCGCCGCGCTCCCGAAGCGGTCGTGACGTCGAGCACCCGGCGCGGCTGATAGGTGACGTTGGGACCATGAAGTTGCTGGGTAGGCTCGGGACGGTAGTGCTGATTGCGACGTTCTCTTGGGCCGTCGGCTTTCTCCTAATGGTGGTCGACACGGTCAGGGTGACTCGGAGCATCCGCGCTTGTGCCGCGTTCGCAGTTGCGATGGGCCCAATAACTTTTGTTATTGTCATGGTGGCCCTGCCGTTGTTCTACGCCCCGTTACTCTTTGCCGTCCGAAGGTGGGTTGCGCCGCGGCGACCGAGGCTGGTCCTGCCCCTGGTCGCCGCGGTGCTTGGAACCGCGATGTTCACTCATTTCGTCACCCGTGGGCTCTCCCATCCGCTGGATGTGTCTTACCTGGCTGGTAGCTTTTGGCCTCAGTACGTAGTCGTCATCGTGATCAGTGTGTCATTCGGGCTGGGCTATGCGAAATACGTGGGCACGTAGTCACAACATGAAGGCAGTGGCGGGGGCGGCGGCTGGCAGCGGGCTGGAGCCCGCGGTCGCGCGCCGCCCTGGCATTCGACAGGAACGGACCGAGCAGGGATGAAGCATGGGAGGCGTCCCGGCTCGGTACGACCACTCGTACGGTTGGTTCTAGCTCTGCGGCGGCTGTAACGAGGACTCTCGTCTCTCGGTAGCAACTGGTTGGTGCGGACCGATCGGACTCGAAGGAGGAAAGCTCATGGCCACGTTCGTGTTTCTCAGCCGCTTCACGCAAAAAGGAATCCAGAACATTAAGGAAAGCCCGGCGCGCCTCGAGGCAGCCCGCAAGATGTTTAGAAGCGCCGGTGCACAGATCAAGGAGTTCTATCTGGTCACGGGACGGTACGACGCGATTGTCATCACCGAAGCTCCTGACGAGGCAGCAGCAGTCAAGCTCGCGCTTTCGTTGTCTGCGCTGGGGAATGTCCGCACCGAGACTCTGCGCGCTTTTACAGAGGAGGAGTACCGGAAGATCATCGCAGCACTACCGTAGGTCACGCGTTCGGGACACGTGGGCGCCACCTTAGCGATTCCACCGGCTAGAGTGTTCGTGCGGGCCCGAAAGGTAGCTAGAGAACCGCAGCGTAGTTCGTCCGGCCGCGCAGCACCGGCATTCAGCTGACGGCGGGCGCATGCGCTTGCGGCGGACCGGGGCCGGCGGTCGCCCGGCGCAGGTGGCGCGGGGCTACGGCCGAGGATGCTACAGGAGGGAATCGTGCGATGACTGCAGGCGCAGGCTCGCCGAGGATCGCCGGCCTGTCCTGGGGGAGGGTGGATGTGGAAGGACACGGCGCGTTCAAGGACGCGAAGCTCTTCCCGGGGTGGGGCACGAGAGTGGAACTGGAAAGAGACGGGTACTGAGCACGTTCCGGGTATTCAGCCTGCGGACGTCGAGGAACTTCTGAAGCGGGTTGCTACTGTGGTCGTCCTGTCGAAGGGTGTATACGAACGCCTTCAGGTCCGCCCCGGGACCTTGCAGATGCTGAAGGGGCGGGGCATCTCAACGCACCTGCTGCAGACCGAGGAAGCCGTCCGCCTCTATAACGAACTCGCACGAAAGGGGCGGGTAGGGGGTCTCATACATTCGACGTGCTGACATCCTAGGCGCAGTGAAACGCGTTGTTGGGTCAGAGAGTGTTCATCACATAACGTCCGGGGGCTCGAACCCCGCGGGTGATATCGGACGTCCAGGGGGCAGTGGGAGGTGGCCGTGAAGAGGAATCCGGCACTGCTGCTGCCTATGGTTTCCGGTTGTCGAGTTCCAAGGGTACAGCGCCTCGGTCACAGCCCCAGCATTGCAGCCGATCGGGCCGAGGCGTTCGTCATGGCGGCGTTTGTTGAGGCGGACTACCAGAAAGCACATGAACTCTTCAAATGGCATGAGAGTGGGGATCAATCACTCGAGAAGCTGAGGGGAGAGGTCAGCTGTGTTTCCCGTGCCTCTGGAGGCTTGTTCAACGGCAATGAAAGGGCTAGAATGCCGCAATTCGGTGACGCTCTGGAGGCGGAGCCGATCTCGGCTCGGCGCTTCCACTCGAGGGGTGGGCTCCGCGGTGCCCGTCTTGCCGATTGGTCCGGGCGGCGCGGAGCGAACGAGGAGGCAAAACACGATGGCCACTTTTCATAAGGTCGCTGACGTCAACGAGCTGGCTCCCGGGACCGGCAAGGCGGTCGAGGTGGGAGGGCGGCAGATCGCGCTATTCAACGTCGGAGGGACGTTCTACGCGATCGGGGACGCCTGCACGCACCGCGGGGGCTCTCTCTCTGAAGGGGCGCTCGAAGGGACCACGGTCACCTGTCCGCTGCACGGCGCCGAGTTCGAGGTGACGACGGGCAAGAACCTGACGCCACCGGCACCAGGGGAGGTGCCGTCGTATAAGGTGCGCGTTGAGGGAAACGACGTCGAGGTCGAGATCCCCTGAACGCCGCCGGCCGGGTCCGGCGGTCTTCCAAGCGTGAAGGGGCGAGGTGTCCGTCACCTCGGCCCTGACCCTCCTCGTCCATGGGACCGCCCGTGTGCACGTCCCGGCCTCGGTCTGTTCGAGCCGAGCGACGCCCCGCTCAGCCGCCTCTGAACCGGGAGATTCGGATGGAAGCGCCCCATCGCGTGGTGATCGTCGGTGGCGGGCTCGGCGGACTCCATGCCGCGCGTCGTCTCGCGGATGCGTCCCCCGGCGTGACGCTGATCGACCGGCGGCACTTCCGCCCCTTCCAGCCGCCATCGTGCCAGGTCGCGACGGGAGGAGTTTCCCCCGCGAACATCACCGTACCGGTCCGGGGCGTGTCGAGGGACCAGACGAACGCCCGAGTCCTGCCGGCCGAGGTCAAGAACTTCGCCACCTCGGAACGCAAGCTCACCGGCGACCGTGCCGATGTCGCCCACGACGCTCTGATGGCGGCGCCCGGCGCGACGGATGTCGGGTTGTTTCGCCTGGCCGATCCGGCTGTTCATTGATCTCATGAACCCGGTGCGGTTCGAGAACCGTCTGCTCGTCATCCCGATTCGAGGACGGAACGACGGCGATCGATTGCGCGCATCTGTGAGCTGAGGAGGAGGGCGACGCCGTGGTGATGGCGACGAATCTCGGTTACCCACGGATCGGCCCGCGGCGGGAGCTGAAGCGGGCGCTCGAGCACTACTGGTCGGGAAGCCTCGGCGAGGCGGATCTGATCGGCGAGTGCCGGGCGTTGCGCGCCCGGAATTGGAGGGTTCAGATCGACCTCGGCCTGGATGCGATCCCGAGCAACGATTTCTCCCTGTACGACCACGTGCTCGACACGGCGGTGATGGTCGGCGCCGTGCCCGAGCGCTACGCGCCGGAAGGCACGACGATCGGCCTGAAGACCTACTTCGCCATGGCGCGGGGACTCCAGGAGAGCGATGCGAGCGGCGCGGTGAGCGTTCCGGCGATGGAGCTGACGAAGTGGTTCGACACGAACTACCACTTCATCGTGCCGGAGCTCCGGAAGGACCAGACTTTCCGGCTGGGTTCCACGAAGCCGATTGACGAGTTCCTCGAGGCCAGGGCGCTGGGGATCACGACGCGACCGGTGATCCTCGGCCCGGTCTCCTTCCTGCTGCTGAGCAAGATGTACGGCGATCGAGCGGGATCGTCGCTGGAGCTCCTGCCGGCCCTACTGCCCGTGTATGAAGAGGTTCTGGGGAGGCTGCAGGAAGCCGGGGCGCCTTGGGTACAGCTCGACGAGCCGTGCCTGGCGCTCGACCTGAGCAGCACCTCTCGTGAGGCGTTCGCCTCCGCCTATGGGCGGCTCGGCGCCGCGGCTGTGCGGACGCGCCTGCTCGTGGCCGCGTACTTCGGAGACCTGGGCGATAACTTGGGGATGGCTCTCGGGCTTCCCATCCACGCCCTCCACCTCGACCTGGTGCGGGCCCCGGACTGTCTCGATCGTGCTTTGAGACAGGTGCCGCCGAGCCTGGCCCTGTCGCTCGGCGTCGTGGACGGTCGCAACATCTTTCGCGCGGATCTCGATGCCGCCCTGGCCACCCTGGAGCGGGCCGTCGCGGCGCTCGGCCCGGACCGCGTGATGGTCGCGCCGTCGTGCTCCCTTCTCCACGTCCCGGTCGATCTCGATCTGGAAGAACGTATGGACCCGGAGCTGACGAGCTGGCTGGCGTTCGCGGGGCAGAAGCTGCGCGAGATCACCGTGCTCACCAGGGCGCTCCATGAAGGTCGGGACGCGGTGCGCGCGGACCTCGAGGCGGCCCGCCGAGCGCTCGGCGGACGCCGCGCCTCGCCCCGAGTCCACGACAGCGCCGTGCGGGCCCGACTCTCCGCCATTGGTGGGCCGATGCTGCGCCGGGGCAGCGCGTACGGGACCCGCCGGAAGAAACAGAGAGCCCGCCTGAAGCTACCGGCCCTCCCGACGACAACCATTGGGTCGTTTCCCCAGACGAGCGCGGTGCGGAAGGCGCGCGCGGAGTTCCGTGCCGGAACTCGAGGCGTCGGGAGCTACGAGAAATTCCTGCGGGAGGAGACGAAACGGGCCATCACGTTCCAGGAGGAGATCGGACTCGATGTATTGGTGCACGGCGAGTTCGAGCGCAACGACATGGTCGAGTATTTCGGCGAGCAGCTCGCCGGCTTCGCGTTCACCCAGAACGGTTGGGTCCAAAGCTACGGATCGCGGTGCGTCAAGCCGCCGATCATCTTCGGCGATGTTTCCCGCCGGGGCCCGATGACGGTGGACTGGTCGAGATACGCTCAGTCCCTGACCGAGCGGCCCGTCAAGGGCATGCTGACGGGCCCCGTGACGATTCTCCAATGGTCCTTCGTCAGGGATGACCTGCCTCGAGCCGTCATCTGCCGTCAGATCGCGCTCGCCATCCGCGACGAGGTCGCCGACCTCGAGGCGGCCGGCCTGAGGGTGATCCAGATCGACGAGCCGGCGATGCGCGAGGGCCTGCCTCTGCGGCGCGAGCGCTGGAAGGCCTATCTGGACTGGGCGATAGAGGCGTTTCGCCTCGCCTCCGCGGGCGCCTCGGACGGGACCCAGATACACACCCATATGTGCTACTCGGAGTTCAACGACATCATCGACGCGGTGAGCACCATGGATGCCGATGTCATCTCGGTCGAGGCGTCCCGTTCGCACATGGAGCTGCTCGACTCCTTCGCCAGCTCCGGCTACCCGGGGGACATTGGTCCCGGCGTCTACGACATCCACTCCCCTCGGGTGCCGAAGCGCGAGGAGATCGAGGAGCTTCTGCGCAAGGCGCTCTCCGTGCTCCGGCCGGAGCAGATCTGGGTCAATCCGGACTGCGGCCTCAAGACTCGGACCTGGGACGAGATCCGGCCCGCGCTTATCGCGATGGTCGAAGCGGCGCGGCAGGTTCGCTCCGAGGTGGCGGCGGGGCGCTGACGCGAAGAGAGGTGGGCTCGGGGACGGGCAGGGCGGTTCGAATTAATAATTGACTAAATGGTACACTTTTGATACATTGTACCTTGTGCCAACCGACCGCGCTCCAGGCCCCGACCAGTCGCCCACCCGGCCCCCGGGAGGTGCCCCCGTACGGGAGAAGCTGCCGGGGGTCCGCCACATCGTCGCGGTCGCAAGCGGAAAGGGGGGTGTGGGGAAATCGACCGTCAGCGTCAACCTCGCGCTCGCCCTGAGCCGGATGGGCACGCCGACGGGGCTCGTCGACGCGGACCTCTTCGGGCCCAGCATACCGGTCATGCTCGGGATCCCGCGGGGCCCACGACCGACGATGACCGCGGAGGGACGGATCGTGCCCCTCGAACGCTCGGGGCTGAAAGTGATCTCGATGGGCATCCTGACCGGCGATGACGAGCCGGCGATCCTCCGCGGGCCCATGGTCTCGAAGTATCTCCAGGCGTTCGTGACCGGGGTCGCCTGGGGTAAAGTGGACCACCTGATCCTCGATCTTCCGCCGGGGACCGGCGATACGCAGCTCACGCTCTCCCAGGGAGTGCCGCTCTCCGGCGCGATCATCGTGACGACACCGCAGGACGTCAGCCTCCGCATCGCCCGCCGAGGGCTCCGGATGTTCGAGAAGGTCCAGGTCCCCATCCTCGGCATCATCGAGAACATGAGCAGCTTCCTGTGCTCGCACTGCGGCGAGACGACGGACATCTTCCGCCGGGGTGGAGGCCGTCGCATGAGCGAAGAACTGGGCGTTCCGTTCCTCGGCGCCGTACCGATCGACCCGGAGATCGTCACGGGCGGAGACGAGGGTCGGCCGATCGTTACGGGCAGCCCGGATTCCCGGGCGGCCGTCGCCTACCGCGCCATCGCCACGCAACTGGTGCGGAGCCTCGACGCGACGCCGGAGGTCGTTCTGGAGCCGTTCGTCTGGAGCTGGGGTGACGACAAGACGGCTCCGTCCTGGCTCGAGAGGGTGGCCGCCCCGGAGGGAGGAACGATCGTCCCGGTTGGACTTCGGCGGCGTGACCCGCGGACGCTGTCGATCCTCTGGCAGGATGGACGGCGGCAAGACCACGACGTCCGAGACCTCCGGCTCGCCTGTCCCTGCGCCGCGTGCGTCGATGAGACGACCGGTCGGAGGAGGCTCGATCCCAAGACCGTGCGCCGGGACGTGGCACCACGGGTCATCTCGAGCGTCGGCAGCTACGCGATCAACATCGCCTGGAACGACGGCCATCGCACGGGGTTCTATTCCTTCGAGCTTCTTCGCTCCCTCGCCGAGCGCGGATCGACACGGGCCACGAAGGACGATGACTGAGAAGATTCGCGTCGCGGGCGCGATCACCATCAGGGCGCAGCCCTCTCCCGCCGACCCCGACACTGGTCGCGGGAGATGTCGTGAGCGTGGGGAAGACGGCGTCCGCCGGGTGGTCCGACCTCATGAGGCCGATCGGGGCCGCGATCCGCACCCAACCGACGCCGCCGGTTCCCGCCATCCTCGACAAGCGCGCCGCCCGGCGCAACGGCCCTCGAGGCGAGGCCGAGATCAGAGAAGACGTCCGATCCCTGCTGGAGGACGAGGTCGATCCGGCTGTGGAGCGTCACGGCGGAAGGATCTCGCTGGTCGACGCCACGGATCACGCGGCCGGCAAGAGCCCCTTCTGCACTCCGGGCCGGTAGGTGGGCGATCCCGTGGGCGGCGGAGGGAAGCGTCTCGATGAGCCTTGAGGAAGATGTGGCGACGGCCCACGAGGCGTGCCCGTGTTGGCTCGCGCCATGGGGCGCCACGCAGTGTCGCAACTGCAGCGTCAGTCGGGAACACCATGTCGACCACTGCGAGTGGCGCGGCCACGCGGCGATTGAGCGTGTCGTGCAGATGACCAGGTTCGACGCGCTCGAGCGAATCAAGCGGTACGTCGATCGCGATCCCGCCATCTCCGGTGAGGTCAGGAAGGAGCTTCAACGGGGAGGATGACGGACCCGCTACGATCCCCCGGTCCGGTCAGGTGGTCCCGCATCGACGTGGGGGCCGTACGGAGGCAGCGTCGTGAGGCGGGGGTCGTCCACGGGCCCGCCGATCGTGAAGTGATAGAGCGACTGGAACGCGGTATCCTGGAAACCGAAGACCTCGTGGACCAGATCATCGAAAAAGCAGCCGACGCCCGTCGCCCGGACGCCGGCCGCTTCCGCCTCTAGATAGAGGACCTGCCCGATTGCCCCCGTCTCCCAGAACAATCGCCGATAGAACCACGGGCCTCGCCGTCGCAAGGTCGGCTCGAACTCGGCGATCATGCCGACGGCGAACGCGCCGTCTCCCGCGATCCCCTGGTGACAGCTGACCGTCGTGGCGATGTCCCTCGCGTCCCCCTCCGCGAGCAGGCGGAGGGGGAGATCGGGAGGGCAACGCGGCGGGGTCTCCCAGGAGAATTCCGCCCGCATGGCGCCTCGCAGCGCCTCCACCTTGCCGGAGTTGCGGGGCAGCATGTACAGCCCGGGTGGGATGTCAACGACCCTGTGCACGAACAGGGCCAGATGGATCGCTGGGTCCCAGGGGATCGCGTCCCATGGCATGGGACGCCGGCTCACATCGCGTTCGAGGCGCGGCATCGCCCGGGAGAGCATGCGGTAGAAACTCTGCGCCGAAATCGCCGTCTCGGCGTCGCAGCCCAGGAGGCTTCGGCGTTGCCGGATGATCCGCCCGGCGGAGGGCCCGCTGCAGGTCCCCCCGGCCCCGCCCCGCGGCTTCGCCGGACGGACGAGCTCGAGGGTCATTCGTTCGCCGCTCGGCTTCCGCGACGCCGCCGCCACATGATCGATGATCTCCCAGGAGACCGGATCATCCGCGCTCAGCCGGTTTGCCCTCCCGCACCAGTGTTGTCTCGTGAGCTCGCGAACTGCATCGAGATCAAGGTGGAGCGGAAGTCGCCGTCCCGGGCCGTCCGGTCCGCAAGCTCCAGCATCGGCCGGCCAGACGACCATCACCAACTCCGGATCTTCGCCCTCGGAGCCCTCGAAATCATCGGCCCGATCGAGCCCTAGCAGCGCCTCGATGGTGCGATCCGCCAGGCCGTGGAGGATCACGGCATTCCATCCCAACGCCGCGGCCGCGATCCGGATCGCCGCAATCGCGTGCCCCGCGTCATGCTGGCAATAGCGAAACGCGCGCTCGCCGTATTTCCACGCCTCCCGCCAGTGAACGGAGGAAAGGCCCATCAAGAAGGATCCCGGGGGAAACTCCTTCATGAGTGCCGAGAGCACCTCGTCGGAGATCTCCGCGCGCCGTTCGAGCCCGTGCTCCTTCGGGGCGTAATGGTAGAGGCCGGCGGTCAGCGCGGTATCGTTAAGCCCTCCGATCAACAGGTAGCCCTCGGTGGGATGCAGGTTGCCGCTGGAGGGATTGCTGCGAAGGGCCCAACGCGCGTGGCCGAGTTGCTTCCACGCGGAGAGGGCAAGGGCATACTCGAGCAATCTCGATAGGCTGCGGATGGAGACGGACGCGCTCGGCGCTGCGAAGGGCCGGTACAGATCGTCGTATAGGGGCGAGAGCGGCTCCTCCTCCGGGCCGAGGATCGGCAATCGAATGAGCGGCGCGCCGTCGAAGCGGCGGAACGGGTTCGGCTGGTTCGCCCAGTCCAGGCGGCCGGGGGAGCGCGCATACCGACTCAAGTGGTGCTTGCTCTCGAGGTGATACCGCATCACCGTGTCGAGTGGGCCCATGCCGTGTATCCTACATGAATCATGCGTGTCTCGGCCTTTGCGGCCGCTCCACGACGCAGGAGACGGGCGCCCCCGCGGGATCTCGAGCCCCGCCCGGGTCGCGAAGGACGCCGCAAATTTCGGCAGTCAGCTTTCGTCGCGCCGTTCGGCTCCCGCGCATGGATAATAGAGACATGAGGGCCCTCCGATCCTGCAAGCGCTCAGCGCCGGTGTGGGACTCCTCAAGATGGGAGACGAGAATGAAGCCAAGAAGAATTGTCGGGTCCAGCCTACTGCTCGTCGCATTCCTGGTCGGTCTCGGGGCGGCAACCAATTGGAGTCAGGAGGGTGCGGGGGAGACCCTCTCCGAGAGGGTCGGAAAGCTCGAGAAGGAGGTGGAAAAGCTCCGGCTTCGTGTGGCGCACCTCGAGGAAAGGTTGTCGGTCGGCGCGCCCTCCGCGGAGGCAGCCGGCCCGGCGCGCTGGCGAGACGAGAGGAGCTGGCGCTCCTTGAGCAAGGGCATGACCAAGGATGATGTCATCCACATCTTGGGCGAGCCCGTGAAGACGAGCCGGTCCACGTCCATCGAGATCTGGTATTACCCTGATGCCGCGGGCGGGTGGGTCAGCTTCGACGAGTCAGGTCAGGTCCTGGGATGGACGCAGCCGTAAGGGGTGTCGTCGTCACTTGCGAAAGGCCCGTCCCGTCCGGACCTCGCGTTTGCAGCTGCGTGGACGCACGGGGACCGGGGGTCGGTGGGTCGGGCGGTGCCTCAGGACACTCGGGAGGTGCAGGCTTCACGAGTACCCATTGAGGATCTCAATCAGGCGCGGGATCGAGAGCGGCTTGGAAAGGACCGGGAGGGACAACTCCCTGGCCTGCTGGTAGAGAGGGTGAGATTCATCGTAGCCGGTGATGAACACGACCCGCTCGGCAAGATACGGATCGATGCGTCTTGCTTGATGGTACACGTGCAGGCCGTTCCCTTCCGGAAGACACAGGTCGAGGATCAGGCAGTCATAGGGGATGCGGATGAAGTGGAACAGGGCGTCGAGGCAGGTCGGGACCGCGTCCACGGCGTGTCCCTTTCGTGTCAGAACCGTGGCGAGGAATTCGCGGACGCCATCATCGTCGTCGACGAGAAGCACCCTTCTTCCTCGCTTGCTCGGTCGGGCCGGGGGAGCTGATGGCTCCGAGGATGCATCCTTCCGCTCAAGCTCCCTGTGAATCGAAACCGCCTCCATGGTCGTCTCCTTGATGCTGCCGGGCGATCAAGCCCGCCTGATTCGAGATACGAGTGAAGAGTTCTGATACGCGACCTGCCCGGCCGGATCGGACCGCGGAGGTAGCCGGTGCTCGAGGCTGTCCCTTCGCATTATTCGATGGCCCGGATGGCGTTGAGCACTTCCCGGATCCGCGTGGGCTTGAGCAACACCGGGCGTCCTTCCGCGCGCAGCGCCCCAAGCCGCGGGAACCGCTCGATGGCCCCGGTCAGAAAGATCACCTTGGCGGCGAGCTCCGGCCGCCGCGCCTTGAGCCGGTAGTAGAAAAAGATCCCGCTGCTGTCGGGCAGCACCAGATCCAGGAGAATGGTCGAGTAGTGCCGGGACGCGAGCTTCTTCCTGGCGTCCCGACAGCTACGGACTGTATCCACTTGATAACCGAACAGCGGCAGGGACATCCGGAAGAACGTGCGCACGGAGGGGTCATCATCGATCAGTAGAACTGAACGCCTCTCAGGCTGACAGGCGGAGCGCATGCCGCGGGAGAAGCCTTCCGCCGTCCCTCCGAGGTCGGTTCCGGCGGCGCTGTTCGCCATGGATCTCCCTGTCTGGCCTGACATCTCCCGATCCGTCTCCAGTGTTAACATATGCATTTCTTATAGAACGTCAATGTAAATGTATAATGATACATATGTATACCGGCAACGCCGGTTCAGAATTGTTAGAAACTGCCCTACAACCGTGGTGATCGAACGCCTCCAGCCGTCCTAGACGCCCCGAAATCCAGCCCTTGCGTCCTGAGGCCGGTCCGCCCTAGGCCACGGAGGCTGGATCTTGAACGAACCCATTGAATTCAATGGACTTGACAAGTCCGCGTCCGCACTGAAGTAGGGCATTTTCCAGGCGCTCAGGACCTGCCTAACGCCGGGCGCCCGGGTGGAGTCACGATCTCGAGAAGGTTGCAGTCCGGATCGAGAAAGTAAAAGCAGTCGTGGTCCCCCCAGGCCACGGGCCCGTGGATGCGGACGCCGGCCGTCTCGAGCGCTGTTCGGGCTTCCGAGAATCTCTCCGGCTCGACGAGAAAGGCATGATGTGCCCGGGCCAGGGGATTGTGGATGATGCTCGGGTCGCGCGGAGCCAGCTCGGGCCGCCTGATGAGGCCGACGTTCGTCCCGCCGCACTCCACCAACGTCATGTCGCCCAGCCGATCGACGAGCCGCATCCCGAGCAGCCCTGTGTAGAATCTTTCCGCCATCGCGAGATCGGAGACATAGATCGCCACGTGATCGAGGCGCGTGAGTCGTACGGTCACCGCTCGGCCTCCCCGGCCACAATTCTACCTCGGTACGAGCCCGTCCGGGGCGCCCGGTCGTCCCGGCGGGAGTGGCCCGCGTTCCCGGCCGGAGCCGCGGGTGGAAGCGCGCGCCACCCGTCCGCGGCGGTGGTAGCATCTACGCACGTCCAGAGAAGCCCCATGCACGCCAAACTCCTGCGGCTGAGCCCCAGGACCAGAATCGAGGAGCAGACATGCCACCGATCGATCCGGTTTCGAGCGAAAGGGCCCCGGCGGATCTCAAGGGGATCTACGGGGCTCTGACGGAGAAATTCGGGCGGATGCCCAACTTCTTCGGCGTGATGGCCCACCGCCCTGCGGTCCTGAAGAGCTTCCTGCCGCTGTACGGCTCGATTCTGAACGAGGGGACCGTCGAGTCGAAGTACAAGGAGCTGGCATACCTGAAGACGGCCCTGCTGAACGGGTGCGAGTATTGAACACGCGCTCACACCGCTTCGGCGAAGCGGATGGGCCTGACCGAGGAGCAGATCGGGGCGCTCCAGTTCTACCAGAGGAGCGATCTGTTCGACGACAAAGAGAAGGCGACCCTGCTGTACGCGGAGCGGGCGACCCGCGGTGCCGCGGGAATTCGCTCCGGGACGCTCGAGGAGCTCCGGAAGCACTACAGCGAGGATCAGATCGTGGAGCTGACCCTGGTTATTTGCGTGGCCAACTTCACGAACCGATTCAACGACGCCCTACAAGTGGAGCCCGATCTCGGTTAGTCGGTCGGGATCGCGGGAGCCGGGTCCGGTCCGCGGGCGGCCCGGATCGGTTCCACAAGCTCGTGCCCATGGGGAATGGGCAGTCGGAGGCCTCGCCCGCTCAGGGCGGCGGGTAAAGCCGGTAGAGCATCACGTACACGAGGACGCCGCTCAAGCAGACATACAGCCAGATCGGGAGGGTCCAACGCGCGATTCTCACGTGCCTGTCGAGCTGTGCGCTCAGGGCGCGGTAGATCGTGGTCAGGGCCAGCGGGACGATGAGCGCGGCCAGGCAGATGTGGGAGACGAGGAGCGTGAAATAGACCGGGCGGATCCAGCCCAGCCCGGGAAATGCGATCGATCCCACCCGGTAGTGGTGGATCAGGTAGGAGACTAGGAAGAGGCAGGAGACGGCGAAGGCCGAGACCATGCAGATCCTGTGTGCGGTCACGTTCTTCCGCCGGATGAAGAGATAGCCGACCGAGAGGAGAACAGCGCTGGCGGCGTTGAGGAAGGCGTTCACGGCGGGCAGCGCCCGCAGCCCGTCGTCACCGGGGATCGGCGTCTGTCGGCCCGAGAGAATGAACGCCACCCCCAGAACCACAAGAACAGACACAAGCCCGATACCCGGCAGAGCCAACCGGTCTCTCATCTTCTCATGACCGTCCAAATGCGGCGGCGCCCGCGCCCAGGGGGGACTCGACCCGCGCCAGTATAGGCGAGGTCGGATCTATTGCGTTCCCGAGAGCTCTGCTTGACACTACCAGAGAATCGGCGTAGGGGGCACTAACGAACCCATAGGCAGCTCCCTCGCC
>JBHIAV010000053.1:0-17591 GCA_046758745.1 Gemmatimonadota bacterium | reverse complement strand
TAGAGCAACGGACTTTTAATCCGTAGGTCCTGGGTTCGATCCCCAGCCCGGTCATAGAGCTACGAGCCTCGCTTTTCCACACCCTCGGACGAACCGTGGGGCTCATGCCTCCTCGACCTCAGTCCGTGGTGTCGCGTCCGCGAACAGCAGTTCGTCCATGTTGGCCGCCACCTGACCGACATCCCGCGCCCTTGTGTACCGCCGAGGTCATCTTTGGATCGCCGTGCCGGAGACTCTGCTGAATCCGCACTTCTGGCACTCCGGCGTCCTCGCTCGCCTCCGTCTTGGTGCCGGGCACGGCCAGCGTGACGTAGACAGGATCGTGGGCGGAGGAGGGATGATGTGCATCCGCTTGGCCCGGCCCGCCGCACCCACCGCGAACGCGAACCGCCGGGAGCCGAATTCTATCCCGCCGTAGAGGGACCACTCCTGCTGCTCGGTCTGCGTGCGGTTCTGCCGGCCCGGGAGCCTGCCGCGACACGGACGAGCGCGTATTTTCCAGTCCATGGCTGCCTGGTTCGGTTTGCGAACGTAGTTCTTCGGGATCTCATGGCTCCTCCCCTGATCGAGCGCGTGCGACGGCGGAAGCTGGTCCAGTGGACCCTCGCATATCTCGGAGGGGCCTGGCTGCTCCTTCAGCTCCTGAGCTTGCTCGGAGAGCAGTTCGGTTGGCCGCTCAGCCTGCTCCGCAGTGTCACGATCCTTCTCGCCGTCGGGCTGCTGGCAGTTCTGGTCGCCGCCTGGTACCACGGCGAGAAGGGGCGGCAGCGCGTGGGTGGTGTGGAGCTGTTGATGCTGACCGGCATCCTTGTCATCGCGGGGGCGGCCGTCGCGCTGGTCCGTGGAAACGCCGGGATCGGCCCCGCCGACGGGACGAGGGAAGCTGCGGGTGCTTGGGATTCGGTCGGAGCCCGCGTCCTGACCGGTCTCACGACGACCCGCCTCACTGCCGCCGCCGGCCTCGAGGCCGAGCCAGCCTGGTCACCGGACGGCCGTAGCCTGGCTTACGTGTCGGATCGGTCGGGCAATCGCGACATCTGGGTTCGACTGCTCGAGGGCGAGGAGCTCCGCACCACCGTCCACGAGGGGGACGACTCGCAGCCCTCCTGGTCGCCCGACGGCAGGCGGCTCGTGTTCGTCAGCTCGCGTGACTACGGACGGCGGCTCGACCAGAGCGTGCAATTCGGATATTCACTGAACGGCGGCATCTGGACCATCCCCGCCTTCGGGGGGAGTCCGTCGCGGGTGCTGGAGAACGGCTTCAACCCTGACTGGTCCCCGGATGGGCGTCGCATCGCCTTCGACGGAGATCTCGACGGTCCCCGCCGGATCTGGACGGCAACCCCCGAGGGAGAGGACGCCCGGAGGGTATCCACGGATCGATCGGAAGGCGCCGCGCACACCCGGCCGCGCTGGTCACCGAACGGCCGCTGGATCGTGTACGAGCGGCAGGCCGGCAGCCTCGGGAGCTCGGTGGATATCCAGGTCGTGGCCGCGGAGGGCGGGACGCCGGTCTCGATCACCCGCTCCGAATGGCGGGACCTGACACCCGCCTGGATCGACGATGTCTCCATCGTGTTCGCCTCCGACCGCGGGGGCGCCATGAACCTCTGGATGGTGGGGTTCGACCCATCCGCCGGGGACGTGCAGGGCGAGCCCGTGCAGCTGACGACGGGAGCCGGGTTCGACGTGGACCCCACCGTGGCGCCGGGTGGGACGACGCTCGCGTATGCGTCGATGCGCTACCTCGAGAACCTTTGGACCGTGGAGCTGGATCCGGAGAGGCTCGTGGCTCGCGGCGAGGCACGCCCGCTGTCGGCTGCGGTGTGGAACGATGTAGCGCCGGCCCTCTCACCCGATGGGAAGACCCTCGTGTTCGTGTCCGACCGGGGCGGGACTTCCGACCTCTGGATCCTCGAACCCCCGTCCGACAGCCCGCGCCGACTGACCTCGGAACCCGGCCGCGAAATGCAGCCGAGCTGGTCGCCGGACGGTTCTCGGATCCTGTTCTTCTCGGATCGATCCGGGAACGAGGACATCTGGATGGTTCCGGCCTCCGGCGGAGCACCCCTCCGTCTCTCCGAGGACCCGGCCGACGACATCAATCCCTACTGGTCACCGGACGGCGACCGGATCGCCTTCATGTCCGACCGTACGGGGCGCCAGGAGATCTGGACGATGGCGGCCGACGGGTCCGAGCGGCGTCGCGTTACCGACATCGGGGTCACGGCGCATACGGCCCGCTGGTCACCCGACGGCCAGTGGATTCTCTTCACCTCCATGGCCGAGGGTGATCGGGACATCTACGTGGTGCGGCCTGCGGACGGCTTGACGCGTCGTTTGACCGACCAGCCGAGCCAGGACGCCCACGGACTCTGGTCACCCGACGGACGCACGGTCGTCTACCTCGCCGATCACCGGCTCGTACTGGCCGTGCCGCTGGACGGCGGCGAGCCGCGACTCGTGTACGATCCCGGGGCCAGTGAGCGGATAGACTACCTGCACCTCTCCGCGGACGGCCGGACCCTCATCTTCACCCGGCAGAAGATCGAAGGCGACCTGTGGCGGATCGACGGACTCAAGCGCTTCGAGGGCGAGGGCGCGGCAGCCGCTACCCACCTGCTGCGCACGCCGCGCTCCTGATCTCGTCCTCGTAGGTCCACAGGTTGCCGAGCCCTCCCGCGTCTGAGGATGGTAGCCGTGCCATCCGCAACGCTCCCCTCCACGGACGGATCACCTGCACCTCCGATCGCGGGAGCCTCGGCGCTCGATAGCGTCCGGGGCGCAAGTCGGCACGGCGAGCCCGGGCTCGTGTCCTTGCAGAGGGCTGTCGAGGGGACGAAGATCCAGCATAGCGGTATCGCTTACCAAACCTAGCCGCCGCTGGTCCCGGAACCCGGCGCTGCGCGTACGGAGGTCATGGAGAATGCTTCTCGGGATACAGGCCGCCCCATCTGGAACCATGGTCGAGACCATCACGGCGTGGCTCAACACGCATCCCCTCATTGAGACCGGCCTGGGCGTCGTAGCACTTCTCCTGGCCGCATGGCTGACCGACGTCCCAGCCCGGCGGTACATCCTGCGGGCGTTGGAAAGGCTCATCGAGCGATCGCCCGTCGACTGGGACGACATCGTCCAGCACCACGGGGTGTTCGAGCGCCTTGCCCACCTCGTCCCCATGGCCGTCATCTACTTCGGCATCACTCTCATCCCGGGGGTGCCGGATGGGGCGGTGAGCGTCGTCAGGGCCGTCGCCATCATTCTCGTGATCTTCATCGTCATCCGTTCGGCGGACGGATTCCTCACAGCCGTCAACGAGATCTACGAGCAGGCCCCCATCTCCCGAAGCCGTCCCATCAAGGGGTACGTGCAGGTCGTCAAGATCTTCATGTACGTGATGGGAGGCATCCTCATCGTCTCCGTCGCGCTGGATCAATCGCCGCTCATTCTGCTGGGCGGATTTGGGGCGCTGACAGCCGTTCTCCTTCTGGTCTTCAAGGACACCATCCTCTCGCTGGTCGCCAGCGTCCAGATCGCCAGCAACGACATGATGCGTATCGGCGATTGGGTGGAGCTGCCTCAGCATGGAGCGGACGGAGACGTCATCGAGATTGCCCTGCACACGGTGAAGATCCAGAACTGGGACAAGACGGTCTCCACGATTCCCACGCACAAGTTCATCGCCGAAGGGTTCCGCAACTGGCGCTACATGTCGGAATCCGGCGGCCGGCGGATCAAACGATCCCTGTTCGTCGACCAGGGAACCATCCGCTTCCTCAGCGATGAGGAGGTCGAGCGCTTCAAGCGGTTCGAGCTGTTGAGGGACTACGTCGAAGCGAAGCAGCAGGCCCTGGGCGAGGCGAACCGTCCCCTGGCCGGGGCATCCAGCGACGAGGTGAACGCCCGCCGGCTCACCAACATCGGGACGTTCCGGGCCTACATATTCCGCTACCTGCAGAATCATCCCAGTATCAACCGGGAGATGACGCTCCTGGTGCAGCAGCGGGATCCGACGCCGGCCGGCCTTCCGATCCAGATCTACTGCTTCACGGCAACGACGGAGTGGGGCGAGTACGAGGGGATCCAGGCCGACATTTTCGACCATATCCTGGCCACGGTGCCGGAGTTCGGCCTGCGGATCTTCCAGCACCCGTCTGGCGAGGACTTGCGGCATCTCGGGCCGACGGGCGCGACCGCCCACGACTGAGACGAGGCGGCCGGTGGAACCAGACGCTTTACGCGCCCGGGAGGAGTGGCTCGACGACTTGTTCCAGAGAGCCCCGCTCAGTCCAGAATCGCCGTGATCTGCTCCCCCAGCTGCTCCAACTTGAGCGCGCCCATCACCGTGTTCCTGACGATTCCGGTTGCGTCAATGAAGTACGTCGTCGGCATGCCCCGCAGACCGTAGGCGGTGGACACCTCCCCCGAGCCGTCCCACACGACCGGAAAGGTCACACCCGCTGAGATGGCGAAGCCGATCACCGGCCGCTTTCCGTCCCTGGCGCCCACGCCGATGACCACCAGGCCCGAATCCCTGTGACGCTGGTAGGCAGTCTCCAGGGCGGACATCTCCTTCCGGCACGGCACGCACCAACTGGCAAAGAAATTGACGACCACCGGCCGACCGGAATATTCGCTCAACGTGACCCGCTCCCCCTGACGCAGGACATCCGGAAGGGAGAAACCGGGCGCCAGACGCTCGCCCGCATGTGTGGTGTGGACCCGGCGAGGCGGGGTCTCCGAAGCAGTGGACGGTGCAGCCGATCCGGCATCGGTCGCTGACGGCGAGGCTTCACTGGGAGCCGCACCGCCCGGAGCCAGCACCGCCAGCACGGATGCGCCGGTCGCCACGACGAGCGCGAGTACGACGAGGGACCGACGAACTCGAATCTCGCCGATTCCCGTACGGACCTTCATCGTGCCTGCACGCTGCTCGCCACGATCGCGGCCGCGTCCTCGTATGGATAGTTGGCCAGCAGCTCGTCAATCGAAAGCGTGAAGTCTTCGCCCCGCATGTAGTGCAGCAGCACGACTGAGGCCCAATAGTCGTCGTAGTAGTCCGTGTCGCCTAGTTGGACCGGGACTCCGTTCGGGCCGACAACGTGACAGGCCACGCAGGTCACCGGTCCGGCATATTTGCCGTCGGGGCTGAACTGACGCGCCTGAGCGATCGTGGTCTGATCCGCGCCCTCACCTTCCACCGCCTCGTACAGGCCGTGGATCGACTCATGGCAGGACTGGCAGGCGATGTTGGCGTGCGCCTTCGAGTAGCGGTACAGCGAGTACTTGCCCTGCTGATCAATGGGGAAATACGCGCCGCCCATGCTCTCGACGAAGGGGGGCACGTGACAGTCCGCGCAGTGCGGTTGGCTGGCCGACAGCCACCAGTCGATCCCAGCCGATGCGTCGGCGTAGGTCGCGCTTTCGCCTACCTCCGGCAGCGCGGCTGGTTCGTGCTCAGCATAGTACGCCACCAGCGGATTGCCGTCCGCCCCGACGACCGGATCGAGGTAATACGCCGCATAAGCGGCCACGTCGTCGGATCCGGTCACGGCGGCGGCGATCTCCGCCAGCGACTGGCCGCGTAGCGTCTCGTCGGCGCTCGGCTTCTGTCCCGTCACGAGAGCATCACGCGCGTAGAGCGCCTGCGCGTTGTGGTTGTGGCAATTGGTGCAGTACAGGCCGCGCAGTTCCTCCGCTACGGTCGCCACGCTCGCCAGCAGGTACTCGCCCACGGAATTCAGAAAGAAGGGCGGCTGGGCCCTCGGGTTGGTGTGCGCGTCACGGCGGAGGTAGCAGCCGCCGCCGGAGGTGCGAATGTCGCCCTCCGAGAATCGCGGCTGGCCGTCCTTGGTAAGCGGACTGAAGCCCGTCCCCGTGACGTTCAACTCCGGATTCTGGAAGTGCGACGGGTGGCACATCTGACAGGCCTGGGTACGGCCGAACTGGTCGGCGTCCGGCACGAACGTAAGGTGCGTCTGATGGATCGCCTCGGTCAGCGGCGTGGCCTGCTGCTGCGGAGTCTCGCCCTGCACCTTCAGCCGCCCCTGCACGTTGTCCCCGTGGCAGTCGGAACAGTTCACCGGTCCAGAGCTTCCGAGACGGTTGCTGGATGCCTTCGGGGCGTACTCCGCCAGGAAGGCCGTGCCGTGCTTCGAATCGTGGATCTCTAGGATGCTGATGTTAGCCGCGCTCAGCCGAGCCATGAAGTCGCTCTGGTCCGGATAGGTCGACGTCCAGTAGTCGTACTCTTGCCGGTACCTCGTGAACATCTCGTCGCCGAAGGCATTCGCCCGCTCGGTGCCGTGGCACCACACGCAATTCGGGATGTCCACGGGGTTGGTGCCGAAGAAGCTGACCTCATTGCCGTTCGTCCGGATCGGGCTCTCGGTTCGGGCGTCGTAGAGCGTGACGCGCGAGACCTGGAACGGCTGCAGGTAGGTTTCCTCGATGCTGCGGTGGGAGCCCCCATCCAACACGCCGTCGTTGAAGGCCGTCAGCGGCAGGCCCAGCGCGTCCCAGATGTGGCTGGCTGTCAGCGTCAGCGGGATATCGGACAGGCCTCCGTAGCGGGACTCGGTGAAGACGACGTTTCCGCCATCCTCGTCCGCATAGGACGCGAAGCCGGCCATCGGCGCGCCGGAGGGACCGTGGTCCACTTGCACAGGGATCTCTCGGCCCACGCGGAGCCGGTCCGCTCGGCTACGCCCTTCAGGCAGGGTCCCTTCCAGGTCCGCGTAGATGTACAGGTGCGTCCAGACGTAGTTGGCGAAGTTGTCGTTGGGATCGTCCTTGTCCCCGTCGCCATTCACGTCTTTGGGCACCCCCCAGTAGGCCATCTTGTCGCCTTCGGAATACGTGTTGTCGTCCACACCGTACCACAACGTCACCCCATCTTCCGGTGAGAGCAGGCGAGGCCTCGGGTCGTCCGCCGTCGCCGTTCGCATCGCCTGAGCCTGGATGCTGTTGTACGGCGGGATAACACAGCAGTAGTTCATGTCGAAGCCGACGCAGTGCATCCCCAACTCGTAGTTGACGAAGATGTTGTACGGGTTGGGCGGTAGGAACACTGGCTCGCCGTCGATCTCAGCTGTCTCCAGACCGTCCAGCCTGAAGGGTAGATCCGTCGCGCCCCGTATGGCCGGCCTCCTGGAACAGGCACCCAGCGCTCCTAGGATCAGCAGCAGCGCACCAGTCCTTCCCTGCCAGAGCGAGAGACGCCGCGGCTTCTTGGGGATCGTCCACCGTGTCATTCGGCCTCTCCTTGGGTCAAACGGATAGGATTCGACGGTCTGTCAAGACGTCCTGGAGGAGGGTCGCCCTGGGTGTCGAGAACCAGTCGGCCGACCGTTGGCTAGGGGTCGATGGGGCCGGACTTGCTCCGCCGCCCAGTTCCGTGGGCTTCATTGGCGCTTCTTCTGCGCCAAGAGGCGGGCGGAAGACAACCAGCGACGAGACGAGAAGTGCAGCCATGGGCTTCTCAGAGGCCTCCTAACGAAAAAATATACGTCAATCGCGGAGGAATCCCCAGTCGTTGAGGGGACTGGGGCGTGCCGAAGCGGCCTGCTATGAGGTGCATTAAGGGAAGTTCAAGCGCGGAACGCACGAAGAGGCCGAGAGGATCATCCGCGAACACTTCATTCCAGTCGATATGGCGGTTGGACGCGACGTGATACCCTTTTGACTGCCCCCGCGATCTTCTCGGAGGAAGCGACGGTTCGGGCGTGGGCGGCAGCCCGACGGGCGGCTCGCCGTACGCCACGCTCCTGATCTCATCACCTGGAAGTCCACAGACCGCGTGCCGCCCTCTTCGCTTCAGCGCGTAGGGCAAATCCCCACATCAGGTCGCCAAGTCCTCCCGACAGGCCGGCGGAGCACTTTCCAGCTAGAGTTGGGGTGATCTCGAACTCTAGCGGGAGTGGAAGACATACGCGGCGGCCCATACGGGCTGCGGCACGGAGTACGAAGAGGGCTGGCTGACCGGACCGAGATGAGGTGCGCGCGATGTCACTGAGCCGCCGTGAATTCGTGAAGAGATCCGCGATCGCCTCGGCCAGCCTGACGCTGGGCGGCACGGCCTCGTGCCGCATGCTCGTCCCCGTGGTCGGGGTAGAGAACCCGCTGGAACACTATCCGGACCGGGACTGGGAGAGACTCTACCGCGACCAATACGACTACGATCGCACCTTCACCTGGGTGTGTGCTCCCAACGACACCCACATGTGCCGGCTGCGGGGCTTCGTGCGGAACGGCGTCCTCATCCGCTCGGAACAGAACTACGACCACCAGCGCTACGCGGATCTGTACGGGAACAAGGCCACGCCGGCCTGGAACCCGCGCGGCTGCCTGAAGGGCTACACCATGCACCGTCGTGTGTATGGTCCGCACCGCCTCCGCTATCCGGTGGTTCGGCGTGGGTGGAAGGAGTGGGCCGACGACGGCTTTCCCTCGCTCTCCGAAAACCCTCGCTTGCGCAGCACCTACCGGTTCGATGACCGCGGCAACGACGAGTTTGTGCGGCTCTCCTGGGAGGAAGCCTACCGGTATGCGGCCCAGGGCCTGGTGGCGATCGCTCGGACGTACAGCGGCGAGCAGGGCCGGGCGCGCCTGCTCCGGGATGGGTATCTGGAAGAGATGTTCGAGCACTGGGGCGGTGCCGGAACGCGCACGATGAAGATCGGCTCCAGCCTGCCGCTCCACGGCATCGTCGGGAAGTTCGGCCTGTTCCGCTTCGGGAATCTGATGGGGCTTCTCGACCACCACGTGCGGGGAGTTTCCCCGGAGGAGGCAAAGGGCTGCCGCGATTGGACGGAGTACACGTGGCGCGGGGATCAGGCCCCCGGTCAACCCTTCGTGACCGGGCTTCAGACTTCGGACTGCGACTTCAATGATCTGCGAAGCACGAAGCTCCACATCCAGGTGGGAAAGAACCTGATAGAGAACAAGATGCCCGAATCCCACTGGATGAGCGAGATCATGGAGCGCGGCGGAAAGATCGTAACCATAGCACCGGAGTACAATGCGCCGGCCACCAAATCCGACTACTGGATCCAGGCGCGCCCCGGCCTCTCCGACACGGCGCTCTTCCTCTACGTGGCCCGCTATCTCATCGACGAAGGGCTCTACGACGTCGATTTCGTCAAGCAGTTCACGGATTTTCCGCTGCTCGTGCGTACGGATACGCTCGAGCGGCTGCGACCGGAGGAGGTGTTTCCGGGATACCGGCAGTCGGATCTCTCGGACGGCCCGAGCTACACGATCCAGGGCCTGACGGACGAGCAGCGGCGTCGGATCGGGGACTTCCTGGTGTGGGACGCGACCTCGGGCGCTCTGAGAGCGATCACGCGGGACGACGTGGGTGAACGGCTGGCCCGAACAGGGATCGACCCGGCGCTCGAGTGGCAGGGGAGCGTCCGTACGGTGGACGGCCGGTCTGTCGAGGCGATGACGGTCTTCTCCCTCTACCGGATCCACCTGCGCGACTACGATCTCGACACGGTCGCCGAGATCACCGGCGCCGACCGGGCCCTGATCCGGCGACTGGCGCGCGACCTGGCGACCATCCGCCCGGCCGCCATTCACCACGGCGAGGGCATCAACCACTACTTCCACGCCACGCTGCACAACCGCGCCGTCTTCCTGCCGATGATGCTGACCGGGAACATCGGGCGTCCCGGTGCGGGCGTGTACACGTGGGCCGGCAACTACAAGGGCGGGGTCTTCCAGGCCTCGCCGTGGTCGGGGCCTGGCGCCGGGGTCTACGTCCGGGAGGATCCCTTCCGCCCGGTCCTGGACCCGGAAGCCAGCCTCACCGCTGCCGACCTTCGCAACACGATGCACGGTGAAGAGGTCGGCTACTGGGGCGCCGGCGATCGGCCGCTGATCGTGGACACGCCCAAGGGGCGGAAGGTGTTCACGGGCAGGACGCATATGCCTACGCCGACCAAACTGATCTGGTACAACAACGCGAACCTGATCAATCAGGCGAAGTGGGCGTACCACCTGATCACCAACGTGAACCCCAAGGTCGACATGATCGTCGACCAGCAGATAGAGTGGACGGGTTCCGCCGAGTACGCGGACCTGGTGCTGCCGGTCAACTCCTGGATCGAATCGCAGACTCTCGAGGCCGGCAGTTCGTGCTCCAACCCTTTCCTCCAGCTGTGGGGCGGCCGGAAGCAAGAGGCGATCCGGGGGATCGACCCGCTCTACGATTCCGTCGACGATGCCATGGTCTTCGCCGGCGTGTCGGCGGCTCTTGCCGAGCTCACCGGCGATCGCCGCTTCCGTGATTACTGGCACTTCGTCTTCAGCGGCGACACCGACGTCTACATCGATCGGGTACTCGCGGCCTCGTCGACCACGCGGACGCCGGACGGTCGCGCGTACACCTGCCGGGACATCCTCGCCGGCAAATACGGTGAGGCCGGCGTCGCTCTCATGCTGTACCGGACTTATCCGCGGATCCCCTTCTACGAGCAGGTGCACGACTCGCTCCCGTTCTACACGGACTGCGGGCGGCTCAGTGCCTACTGCGACATCCCCGAGGCCATCGAGTACGGTGAGAACTTCATCGTCCATCGGGAGGGGCCGGAGGCGACGCCGTATCTGCCCAACGTGATCGTGTCGAGCAATCCGTACATCCGTCCTGCGGACTACGGCATCTCCCTCACGGCCGTCGATGCGGACCTCCGACAGGTGCGCAACGTCAGAATGCCGTGGAGGCGCGTGAAGAAGACGACCAACCCTCTCTGGGAGCAGGGGTTCCGTTTCTTCTGCTCGACGCCGAAGAGCCGTCATTCCGTGCACAGCTCGTGGAGCGTCGTCGACTGGAACTGGATCTGGAGCACGAACTTCGGCGACCCCTACCGGATGGATAAACGAATGCCGGGCGTGAGCGATCGCCAGATACAGATGAGTCCGGAGGCGGCCGAGGAGCTGGGACTTCACGACGGGGATTACGTCTACGTCGACGCGAACCCCACCGATCGTCCCTTCGTCGGTTGGTCGGCGGATGGGGACCGGTACAAGGCCTTTCGTTGCATGGTCCGCGTCAAGTTCAGCCCGGGGTTGCCGAAGTACTTCACCATCATGAAACACACGGGCTGGATGGCGACGGAGCGGTCGGTCCAGGCCCACGAGAGCCGCAAGGATGGCCGCGCTCTCGCCGAAGGGACCGGGTACCAGGCCAGCTATCGATACGGGTCACACCAGTCGATCACCCGCGCCTGGATGATGCCGATGCACCAAACGGACAGCCTCTTTCACAAGAAGGCCGGAGCCATGGCCTTCACCTTCGGATTCGACATCGACAACCACGCGATCAACTCGGTTCCGAAGGAGACGCTGGTGCGGATCACCCGGGCGGAGCCCGGAGGCCTCGAGGGAGGTATCTGGGAGCCGGCTACCACAGGGTATTCCCCGGGGGCCGAGGATGAGTTCATGGAACGGTACCTGACCGGCGACACCGTGGGCGTTCGCGGTAGCGTAACGTGAGCAAGCCGTACGATCCCGAAGATCCGTGCGCGCTGGTCGGGACACCCGTGCCCGAAGGCGACTTCGACGAGATGGCATTCATCATCGTCGAGGAGTTCGTGCGCCTGGGTGTGGACGATGCGAAGCTTTGGAGAATCTTTCGCTCACCCATCTACGACCTCACACATGCCATCCTGAGTGCCAGAGGCGAGGAATACGTCCAGGACCTGATCGATCGGGCCCGAGCCCGCTGGGGCCATCCCCGGTTCACCGAGCGAGGGGCGCCTGATGCCTGACGTCTACAACTGGCAGCTGGGTCGGCGGATGAGCTATCCGTATCCGGAAGCCCATCCGGAGTGGCAATTCGCCTTCGTGTTCAACATCAACCGCTGCATCGGCTGTCAGACGTGCACCATGGCCTGCAAGTCCACGTGGACGTTCTCGGAGGGGCAGGAGTACATGTGGTGGAACAACGTCGAGTCGAAGCCGTACGGCGGCTACCCTCAGTTCTGGGACGTCAAGCTGCTCCGCATGCTGGACGAGGCGCACCGCGCGCAGGGGAGGTCGGCCACGTGGGACGGGAGTCGGTCGCAGGATCCCGACCGACCGTACGGGACCTACGATGGGATGACCATCTTTGAGGCCGCGGAGAACCGCTACGAGGAAACAGGTCCCGTTCGCGCGCTCGGCTACCTGCCGACGGACAAGGAATGGCGTGCGCCGAACATCTTCGAGGACACGGCGCGGGGCGGCAAGATCGAAGGCGGTACCGCGGCCCTTCCCGAGCACAGCACTTGGTTCTTCCATCTGCAGCGTATTTGCAACCACTGCACGTACCCGGGATGCCTGGCCGCCTGCCCCCGCCAGGCGATCTACAAGCGGCCCGAAGACGGGGTGGTGCTCATCGATCAGAAGCGCTGCCGTGGCTACAGGAAGTGTGTCGAGGGCTGCCCGTACAAGAAGGCCATGTACCGGGCCACCACACAGACCAGTGAGAAATGCATAGCCTGCTACCCCCGGCTGGAGGGGCGGGACAGCACGCTCTCTTCCGACGGCGTTCCGATCGAGACCCGATGTATGGCGGCCTGCGTGGGCAAGCTCCGTTTGCAGGGTCTGGTTCGGATCGATCGGCAGACCGGGGCATGGGTGGAGGATCGGCAAAACCCCCTGTATTTCCTGGTGAAGGTGGAGAAGATCGCGCTGCCCCTCTACCCCCAGTTTGGTACCGAACCGAACGGCTACTACATCCCGCCGCGCTGGGTGCCACGCGGCTACCTCCGCCAGATGTTCGGCCCGGGCGTCGACCGAGCGATCGAGCGGTACGTCGCACCGTCTCGCGAGCTGCTCGCGGTCCTCCAGCTCTTTCGCGCGGCTCAGGACGTCATCTTCCGGTACGAGATCGAGGAAGGTCCGAAGGTCTTCGAGACCGAGATCAACGGCAAACCGTGGGCGATGTACAACGACACGGTCATCGGGTTCGATCGCCGGGGCAGGGAGGTGGTGCGCGTTACGGTCGAGGAGCCGTTCCACGAACGGCCGTCCGAGCACCCGAACTCGATCTAGACGATGAGCGCGACAGCTCCGACCGGTTCCGGGGCACGTCTCGAGGAGGCGCTGGCCCGAAGCTCGGTGTACCGGCTGCTCTCCGAAGTCGCCCTCTACCCCGGCGCGGGGGATGGAGGGCCGATCGCCGAGCGGGAGGATCGGCGCGCCGAGGTCGAGGCCGCCTGCCAGATCCTTTCCGAAGCCGGGTACGCCGCCGAGGTGCTCGGGCCTCTGGCGGAGCTCGGCAGCTTATTCCTCGCGGCGCAGTCCGAGCTGGTCGGGGCGGAGTACGTGCGGGTCTTCGGTCACACCGTCTCGAAGGTATGTCCGCCGTACGAGGCACAGTACGGATCACCGCACATCTTCGAGCAGACGAATACGCTTGCAGACCTCGCGGGCTTTTACCGGGCGTTCGGCCTCCGGGTCCGGGAGGGAGGAGGCGAGCGGCTGGACCACGTGGGCATCGAGCTCGAGTTCATGCACTTCCTCGCCTTCAAGGAGGCGTACGCCCTCGAGTGCCACGGCCCGGATCGCGCGGCCTCTTGCCGGGAGGCGCAGCAGAAGTTCGTGCGGGATCACCTGGGCACGTGGCTCGACGACTTCGCGGTACGACTCGTGCGCCAGGCGGGGAGCGGTCCTCTCCGGCTGTATGGTGAAGTGTTGCGCGCTTTCGCCGCGGCCGAGCTCGTCTATCTGGCGGTTACGCCCACGCGGAGGAAGACACTGGAGCCGCCTCCCGCGTTCACCGGATCCCTTCCGTGCGGCGCATCGTGCGCGCCGATCCCTCGTGCCCTGGGAGGGAGGGAGGCTTCATGAGGCGCCCGTCAGTGGTTGGCGCCGGGTTGGGGGTGGGGCTCGCCATCCTCGCCCAAGGATGCGGTCGCTCGCAGGACTTTGCGTCCGAAGCGCGGGGTGGCCGGGCGCTGTATGAGCGAGAATGTGCCGTGTGCCACGGCCAGGGAGGGAAGGGCGACGGGCCGGCCGCGTACCTGCTCTTTCCGAAGCCGCGTGACTTCACGCGGGCCTATTTCAAGATCCGATCGACCACGTCGGGGTCGTTGCCCACAGACGAGGATCTCTTCCGCACCATCACGAACGGCATGCCAGGCTCGGCCATGCCGAGCTTCGACTGGTTGAGCGAGGACGACCGGCGCGCTCTGGTCCAGGTCGTGAAGGGCTTCTCGGAGGCGTTCGAAAAGCTCGAGCCGGAGCTCCTTCCCGCGCCCCCGGCCCGGCCTCCGGCCGACGCGACGGAGCTCGCGCTCGGCGCGCAGAAGTATCGTGAGCTCGGCTGCTGGAAGTGCCACGGCGAGAAGGGCCGCGGCGACGGGCCATCGTCGGAGGGGCTCTTCGACAACTGGAAGCGACCGATACGAGCCAACGACTTCACCCGGGGGATCTACAAAGGTGGCGGGAGCGAAGAAGACATCTACCTCCGCTTCGCGAGCGGGATGGACGGCACGCCGATGCCGAGCTACGAGGGGACGGCCACTCCCGTGGAGATTTGGGCGCTCGTTCGATACGTCAAGTCGCTGGCCGGCGAGAAGGTGGCCATACAGCCCTCCACCGGCCGCCTGGTGGCGGGGCGCACCTCCGGTTCCGCGCCGGCCTCTCCCGATGACCCGCGTTGGCGCGACGTGGACGCCTTCCGCGTGCCGCTCATGCTCCTCTGGCAGCGGAAGGAGGCGATCGAGGCGCTCGGAGTGCGCGCGCTTCATGACGGTGACACCCTGGCAATCCTCCTGACGTGGGAGGATCCGACTCCCGCGTGGAGCGTCCTCCGGGGGGAAGAGTTCGCCGACGCTGCCGCCGTCCAGTTCAGCCTCGCCACGGCTGCGTCCCACTTCGCCATGGGCTCGACCGGCGCCGCTGTGAACATTTGGCACTGGCGGGCGGACCGTCAGCTGGATCTAGCCCAGCGGCGGAGCCTGCTCGAGGTGTATCCGGCGACGGTGACGGACAACTACCCCGAAGCGCTGAACTTCACCACGGCCGCCGACGCGGGAAACCTCGCGGCGTCCGTGCGCCTTCCCTCCGCCGTGCAGGATCTCAATGCCGAGGGGTTCGGAACCCTGACGCTCCAGCCGGCCCCGCAGCAGAACGTGACGGGCATGGGCATCTGGAAATCCGGCGAGTGGCAGGTCCTCATCCGGCGGGCTCTCCGGAGCGGCGACCGGGGGGACGTCTCGTTCTCGCCCGGCAGGGTGTACCCTATCGCCTTCGCGGTGTGGGACGGCGACCGAGAGGACCGCGACGGACAGAAGGCAGTCAGTACTTGGTACGAACTGGAGATCGCACGGTAGCGGGCGCGGAGCGGACCCCGGGCTGCCGTGGCTGCTGACTCGAGTGAGGACAGAGGCCGACGGGACTGTCCGACGCCACTAGGACACGACGGCCCGTTCGATCCTCGTGGTCGTCTGTCGATCCCCGATTCCATGGAGGCAAGCATGGGCCGCGGACCGAGGCCACCGGAGACCTTGGGAAAGTTCGTTGCCAGGTTGCCCAAGCCCGAACGGGTCTGGGAGCGGATCGCTGAGGCCAGGGCCGATGGGCCGGATCAGCGGAGATTCGGCGTCGCGATCGCACACATATTCACCTCCCCCGGTCACGACTTCAAAGGGCGCCATGGACTCCCCCGCGAGAACCACGGAGTCGAATCTCACGACCGCGTGGAATGCGTGGCAGGAAAGGGCCTGGTGGGAGACCGCTACTTCGGGTTCGAGGACCAATACAAGGGCCAGATCACCTTCTTCAGCGCGGAAGTCGTCCGGAAGGCACGAGAGCACTTTGGCCTCCCGAGCTTCTCTCCCTCGGTGTTTCGCCGCAACGTGATTGTGGAGAGGGTCGACCTGCAGGCCCTGGTCGGGCGGGAGTTCACTGTTGGCGGGGTACGCTTCTTCGGGAGCGAGGAGTGCAGCCCGTGCTACTGGATGGACCAGGCGCTGGTCCCGGGCACCGAAGAGTTCCTGAGGGGTCGCGGTGGGCTCCGCGCCCGTATCCTGACATCGGGGACCCTTACGCGGGGCCAGGCGGAACTCATTCTGTTCAGCGCTTCGTCCGGGCAGCGCGAACGCGCGCGCACAGTACAGCCGCCTGCCCGAGCTTCTCACGTCGAAAGGAGGCAGCCATGAGAGCCAAGCTCACCTTCGCCGCGGCCCTGTCGCTCCTGCTGGTCGGCCTTCCCTCTACCCTCCGGGCCCAGCACACCAAGGGGACGGTGGAGCTTTGGGAGGGAACCGTGCGGCAGATCTACATCGACAAGCCGCTGGTCGGTGCGAAGGGATACTTCGTGTCCGACCTGAGCAGGGGCGTGGCGCGTGCCGAGGTGTGGGGCTTTCCTCAGCGAGACCTGGGCTATGAAGTTTTCCTCTTCGAGATCGAGGTGCCCGCGTACGTGAAGCTGCTCTTCAAGGAGGGCAATCCCAACAAGGGTTTGAACGAGCCCGCCCCGCCCTTCGATCAGATCGCGCCCCTCATCAAAAGTTGGCACAGCCTCGGGACCTTTCACGTGGACGAGAGCGGCCACGGCACGCTCGTTTACGATGAAGGTGACGACCTGTACGCCGGCGGTCTCAACATGATCATGATCTTCGGGAAGAAGACGGAAGGGGCTCATGAGGGCCCGGAAGACCTCGGCGAGCTGATGGTCGAGTGCAACGGTCCGATCATGGGAGCCAAGGGCATCAGGCCGATGGAGCTTCGGGTAACCGAAGGCCACATCGACGTTCGGCCCGCGGGCTGATCCCGCAAGGAGGCGATGAGGAATGCGCTCCCCCTCTGCGCGGACCCGAAGTTGGGCGAGCCGCTCAGGAAGGCTTGGAGCTCAAGAGCCTGATCCTGATCTCTCCTGACTCGGAGCTATTGTCAAAAGTTGTGTCCGGTGTCGCGCATGATCAGGCGGCGACCTTCCGATCCTCCGGCCCCGCGCCCGCGGGAGTTTGCTCCCGCGCAGCAGTCCGAAACAGCCAGGCCGATCCGAGAAACAGCGCGACGAAGAACCCGTTCACGTTCACGATCTCGGACACGGAGCTACCAGGATACTGGTACATCCCGGCGATCAGCGCGATCACGGCGACCAACGTCTGAGCGAGCGCCGTCGCGAACAACGCGCGTGCCATTCCATGTGGCTGGAAGCGCGCGATGATGGCACCGATGATTCCGACGGCGAGCACCCCGATATACATCAAGTTGGCGAGTTCGTCCTCACTCCCGATGAGCCCCACGGCAAGGTTCACCCAGACGAGGAGGAACGCTGCCGCAAGCGCAATGCCGACGGCAACTCGGTACGCGATACTGCCCATCTTTCTCGCTACCAGCTCATACGTGAGACCAGTGCCGAACAGAAGGGCGCCGGCGACAGCGAAATCGGCCAGGTCCCAGACCACTTCATCAGTGATCTGCATCGTCAACAAGGGCAGCAGCAATATGAACGCTGTGGCAAGCGCAATGCGGATAATGTTTTTGTGTTGCATAATGATAACTGTCATGTTCCCTTTAATAATAATTCCGGCGGATGTTTCGACGAACATCCAGAGAGCGCAACCAAATAACCCTCTTTCTTCCTCTGCGCG
>JBHIAV010000052.1:0-18688 GCA_046758745.1 Gemmatimonadota bacterium | reverse complement strand
CGACCTTCGGGTTATGAGCCCGACGAGCTACCAGACTGCTCCACCCCGCATTGCGCCCCGTGAAGCTACCGAGAGGGCGCAGGGGCGTCAACCGTGCCGGCCTCGCGAGGCGCCGCGATCGTTTCCTCCTTCGGCTCGACGAAGCGGTATACGCGCTCCCCGTCCCGAATGAGGCCGTGCTGCTCGCGTGCCACCGTCTCGATGGCGGTTGGATCGGCGATCAGGCTGTCCGCCCGCCGGAGCAGAGAGTCCGTGCCGGCCCGAAGTGAGTCGAGCCGAAGCGCTGCCCGGGCGCGCTCACGCTCGAGAGCCCGCACGTCGAAGGCGCTGTACTCCCCCGCGAGAAAGAGGTAGTAGAGCGAAGCCAGGGCCAGGAGGCCGACCACCGCCCGAAACACATAGCGGCGGAACCGCTCAGACATACGCGCGCCCTCCCGGGTACTCGCCCGACCTCTCCAGCTCCTCCTCGATGCGAAGGAGTCGATTGTACTTGGCCACACGCTCGGAGCGGCACGCCGAGCCGGTCTTGATCTGTCCCGCCCGCGTCGCGACGGCGAGGTCGGCGATGAAGGTGTCCTCGGTCTCGCCGGAGCGGTGCGAGATGACCGAGCTGTAGCCGGCGCGGTCGGCCAGGGCGATCGTCCTCAGCGTCTCGGTGACCGTGCCGATCTGGTTCAGCTTGATGAGGATCGCGTTGGCGATGCCCTCCTCGATCCCGCGTTGCAGCCGGTCGGGGCTCGTCACGAACAGGTCATCGCCGACGAGCTGCACCCAGTCGCCGAGCCGCTCGGAGAGCCGGCTCCACCCATCCCAGTCGTCCTCCGCCAGACCGTCCTCTATGGAGACGATCGGATAGCGGTCCAGCCAGGCCTCGTACATGTCGATGAGCTCGCTGGCCGACTTCTCCCCCGTCTCCCCATCACTCGCGAAGCGGTAGGCCGATGCGTTCTCGTCCAACAGCTCCGTGGCCGCGCAGTCGAGCGCCAGGGCGACCCCGGACCCGGGCTCGTAACCGGCGTCTTCGATCGCCGCCAGGATGAGGTCCAGCGCCTCCGAGTTCGACCGCAGGTCGGGCGCCACCCCGCCCTCGTCCCCCACCGCCGTCGATTGCCCACCGGCCGCCAGCCGTCGACGGAGGGCATGGAACACCTCCGCACCGGCGCGCAGGGCCTCGGCAAAGCTCTTAGCTCCGACGGGCACGACCATGAACTCCTGGATGTCCACGTTGTTGTTTGCGTGTGCTCCGCCGTTCAGGATGTTGAGCAGCGGCACAGGGAGGACCTGACTGAGGGGGCTGCCCAGGTAGCGGTACACGGGAAGCCCTAGCTCGTCGGCGGCCGCGCGCGTGGTGGCCATCGAGACGGCGAGGATCGCGTTCGCCCCCAATCGGCCCTTGTTCGGAGTTCCGTCGAGTTCGATGAGACGCTCGTCGAGGTCGGCCTGGTCGAGCGCTTCGACTCCGAGCAGCTCGCTGCGGATCTCCCCGTTGACGTTGCCGACGGCGTGGAGCACTCCCTTCCCGCCGTACCGCGTCTCGTCCCCGTCGCGCAACTCGACCGCCTCGTGCCGTCCAGTGGAGGCACCGCTCGGCACGGCGGCGCGGCCCGACGCCCCGGACTCCAAGAACACCTCGGCCTCCACGGTCGGATCACCGCGGGAATCGAGGATCTCGCGCGCTCGAACCTCCAGGATCGCTGACATACCGGCCCCCGGCGAGTAGGTTGTGGTTCGTTCGCGCAGGACGAGCCGGGGCGAAAACTGGCCGCGGCGATCCAAGGACACAAGGCGCGGATCGCCGCGCAGGCACACCACCGGTCTTCCCCGGTCGTGTCCCGCCCCACGTGGTCTCGGAACGGTCGACAGCACCGTACCGGTCCCGGGCATCACGGACCCACTCTGACGGAGGCACGGTCATGCCCAGGCAGTCACCAATCACGCGCGGAGGAGCGGAGATCATGAGCAAGCTCCCTCAGCGGCTCGGCACCCTCGGCCTCGGTTTCGGGGCCCTCCTGGCCGTGGTCCTCCTCTTCTTCGGCTTCAACCGGGTCAACGAGTACGAGGTGTCGGTGAGGCGCAATCCGGTCACCGGGGCGGTGGCGGACAAACCATACGGCCAGGGGCTGTATCACTCGATCCTTCGGTCGTGGACGAACTACCCGCGCCGCGAGAGGCAATTTCCGCCGGAGGGGCGCAGCGAGCAGCTAACCGCCCTCACCTCGGATCAGCTGCAGATCTCAGTGGACGCAGCGTTCCGCTACCGGCTGATCCCGGACTCCGTGGTCAGCCTGAACCTCACGATCGGTGAGCCGGCCGCGATCCACACCTTCGTCTATAACGCCTACCGCTCGGCGACGCGCGACGCAGTGGCCGAGGTGGCGGCGGCGGACATCCTGTCGCTCGAGCGGGCGGGGATCGGGGAGCGGATCCGCGAGCTGATGGCCGAGCGGCTCACGCCGCGCGGGATCATCGTGACCGACTTCTTCGTGCGGGAGATCGAACCGCCGCAGGCGATCCGGTCGGCGATCGAAGCGAAGCTGGCGAGGGAGCAGCAGGTCCAGGCCGAAGCCTTCCAGACGCAGGTGGTCCAGGAGCAGGCGAACCAGAAGAGGGCCGAGGCGGAGGGGATCCGGGACGCGCAAGACGTCATCGCGACGAGCCTCACCGGCGTGTCGGGCCAGCGCTACCTGTACTGGCGCTACCTGGAGGTGCTCGGCGAGGTGGCCACCGGCGACAACAACCTGGTGATCGCGCCGACGGAGGGAGGGATCCCGATCTTCTTCACTCCGGACCGGAAGTAGCACGCAGCTCGGCGAGCAGTTCCTCGATCGCGGAGCGGGTGAGCTCGAGGACCGTATCGCGATCCTCGATGGTGAGGCCGCGGGTCGGGATCGGGGAACCGAAGCGCACATCCAGGGTGCCGGGCACGACCCGACGCTTCCCCTTCGGCAGGATTCTCGCTCCGCCGTCGACCGCCACCGGCACCAGAGGCGCCTGCGTCTCGATCGCCAGGACGAACGTGCCTTTCTTGAACGGTTGCAAGCGGCCATCCGGCGATCGCGTACCCTCCGGAAAGAGCCCGAGCGACAGATTCTCGCGGTCCATGCGCTTCCCCGCCTCCTGCATGCGTCGGATGGCGCCCGTCCGATCCCCGCGGTCGATGAACACGTGTCCGGCGGAGCGACACGCCCGGGCGAAGAGGGGGATGCGGCTCAGCTCCTCCTTGGCCACGAACCGGATGGACACCGGCAGGCAGGTCATCAGCGCCCAGATGTCGAACATCGACTGGTGGTTCGACACGAAGATCTGCGGCCCATCGCGGCGAATGTGCCGGAGGCCGCCGGCCCGCACCCGAACGCCGGCCGCGTGGAGCAGCGAGGCCGACCACCGCCGGTGCACCCAGTCGTGCAGCCCCTTCGGCGCGCCGAGGAGTCCTCCCACCACCGACACGAACGAGAAGAAAGTCGTGGAGATGACAGCCACGAGGGAGAAGAGGAGGGTTCGAATCATCCGTCGCGCTCGCGGGGGCGGAAGTGGTTCCATCCCGGAACTTCGATCCTCACCTCCCTGCCGCTCTCCTCCAGCCAAGCCACGTGCTCTCCCGGCACCACGCGACCGACGCGCGACAGCCCGCAGCCCAGCTCTCCGCCCAGGCCCGCTGCCACGGATCGCAGACCGGGCGGCGCCGCGATGAGGAGCTCGTAGTCCTCCCCGCCGCCGATGGCCAGCCGCACGGCGGTCTCCCGGTCGGCGTACTCCAACAGGATGTCGTGCAGGGGCAGGGCCGCGAGCTCGATCTCCAGGCGCACTCCGGACGCGGCGGCCAGGTGAGCCGCGTCGCTCGCCAGCCCATCCGAGAGGTCTATGATGGCGTGGATGACGGCACGCTCCGCCAGCGCGGTCGCTTCGGAAAGCCGGGGATGCGGTCGCTCGAACGCGGCGCGCGCCCGCGGGTCCGGCTCGAGGCCGCGCTCCCACCCGGCCGTCGCGACGCCCGCCCCACCCAGCGTGCCCGTCACCCACAGCTCGTCGCCGGGCCGCGCTCCGCTCCGACCGATCGGGCGGGCGGCGCTTCCGATGGCCACCACGTCGAGCAGGACCGGCCCCGGCGAGGCAGAGAGGTCACCGCCTAACAGGGAGGCGTCATGCCGGCGAAGGCAAGCTCCGATCCCGGCGGCAAGGGCGTCGGACACTCCGGAATCGAGCTCGGGCGGCAAAGCGAGCGAGACGAGGATGCCGATCGGTCGCGCCGCCATCGCCGCAAGATCGCTGAGAGCCGCGGCGGCGGCTCGGTAGCCCACGCTCTCCCAGTCGAGCCACGCGCGGCGGAAATGAACCCCTTCCACACACAGGTCCGAGCTGATGACGAGGGCTTCTCCGGCCGACGGAGCAATGACCGTCGCATCGTCGCCCGGCGGGACGCGCACGCAGGGGTCTCGCGGATCCGCGCCGGCCGCCCGCAGGAAGCCCTCGATGCGGAGGAACTCGGGCCCTTCGGCCATCGGTATCGAGCGCATTCGATTCGCGCGGAGGCCGCGCGCGCTACTCGGCCTTGAGGCGGAGCGCGCCGGCGGGCGTTCCGATCCACACCTCGTACGGACCCATCGGAAGGAGCGCGTACACCCCGCGAAGACCCCGGTCCGTCGGGAGATCTCCTGCCGCAAAGGAGAACCGTCGGAGCTCGACGGCGCGCGGGTCCCAGCGAACGATCCCCTCGTCGCTCCCCACCCAAAGGACGCCGTCGCGCACCGCGAGGGCCGTGACCGGCCCCCCAACCGGTCCCACCGGATCCACCCGCGCCCACTCGGAGCCCTCGCTCCATCGCCACACCTCGTGGCCCAGCCCCGCGTACAGGATCTCCCCCTCCGCCGCGAGCGCGCCGACCCGCCTGCGCAGCGCACCGGAGCCCGAGACGGCTTCCGGTCCCCCGCCGTCAAGCCCGATTGCGTACAGGCCGGTGGACGTTCCCACCCACAGCCTGCCCGCGTGCACCGCGAGGGCGTACACCCGCACGCCCGACAGCTCCGATCGACCCAGCGGATCGCCCGTCTCGGAGAGCAGGATCACGCCCCGTGATGTCCCCACCCACACGCCACGCCCGGGCTCTGCTGCGAGCGCGGTCACCTCCCGCGCGCGGAGGACCCCCGCCCTGCCCACGTCGGTCCATCCCCCGTCCTCTTCGGCGTACCGGTACAGGCCTGAAGGGCCGCCGGCCCACAGGATCCCCCGTGTGCTCACGGCCACGCGGAGCGGCTCCTGCGGTGCCGCGCGCACGGAGTCGACGTCCCACACCTGCCACCGCTGCAGCTCGACATCGGCCCGAGCCACCCCGAACCGACCGCGCGCCGACTCGTGTGGCAGGAACCACACCCCGGTGGTATCCGCGGCGAAAGCAGCGGCTCCGCGTCCGAGAAAGCCGAACGCCAACGGGCTCCAGGTGCGTGTCAGGTGATCGTACTCCACGATGAATCCGCCCGCCGTGCCGACCCAGTACAGCGAGCCGCCCCGGCCCGGCATCACGTCCGTAAGCGGCGCGGCGCGCGCGCCCGAACCGCGTCCGATCAAGCTGGAGACGGACTGGAAACCCGGATCGCGAAGGAGGTCTGCGCGCCGCCGCAGATACGAGTTCCGGGCCGCTTCGGCAGCCACCACCTCCGGGCTCACCGGGCGGATCTCGCGGAGAAAGGTGTCGATGCGCAGCCACCCGCGCCGTGTGCGGGCGAACAGATCGGAGTTCGAGATCTCCGCCGGCACCAGCTCGAAAAGCTCCTCCGAGACGCCGAGCTCCGCCTGGAAGCGCCACGTGTCGGGCTGCAGCTGGAGGAGGCGGGGCTCGTCGGTGGCCAGCCACAACGTGCCGTCTCGGTCGTCGTACGTCATCGCGGTGACCCGCGCCTCCGGATAGCCGTCCTCGCGGGTGAACGGCGGCTCGAAGCGGCGAGACAGATCGTCGTACACGACCAGGCCGGCTCCCGTCGCCGCGTACAGGCGGTCGAAGCCCCGCGCGAGAGCCTCCACCCAGCTGAAGTCTCCGATCAGGATGCGATCGTCCGGTCGCCAGTGCGCCGGGCCGATCTGGGCGTGCACGGCGGAGGGCACGGCCGGGATGACCAGGAGCAGCGCGACGGCGAGGCTCGATCCTGCCGTCATCTTCCTCCCCGTCGTCCCGCTCCCCGTCATCCTGCTCTCCACACCCTCCTCACCGCCGCGCTCCGCCTCACTCGCGGGGTACTCCCCGGAGCCCCTCCCCCCCGAGCGGCGGGTCCGGGGCGGCCGCAAAGACGACTGCATCGTTCCGCTCGCGGCGCAGCCGCGCCACCCGAGCCCGGATGGACGGCAGTCGGTCCGGAAGGTCCGCGGCCACATGGCCCACCGCCTCCGGCGAGGCAGCCGCCGCCACCCCGGAGATGAGAAGGGCTGCCGAGCCCGCATCCGCGGGAGGCATGCCGGCCGCCAGATACGCCCCCGCGAGACCGGCCAGCACATCGCCCGTCCCACCTGCCGCCAGCGCCGGCCCGCCGATCGTGCTCACGCGCAGGGGCTCTGCGCCGACGGCGATCACGGAGGGGGCGCCCTTGAGCAGGACCGCGCAGCCGGCCGTGGCGGCTGCCCTCCTTGCGGCGGTCGGAGGATCCGCTCGGACTCCCTGCAGCGTCTCTCCGCTCAGCCGGGCCAGCTCTCCGGGGTGAGGTGTGAGGAGGTCGGCGGGGCCGAGGTGACGGCCGAGGGCTTCGAGCTCGCCGGGCCACACGCTCAGCGCATCCGCGTCGAGAAGAACCGGTGTCTCGCCACGCAGCTCCAGCACTCGTTCCACGAGTCGCCGTCTCTCCTCGCCGCGGCCGAGTCCCGGGCCGACGACGAGGGCGTGCGCCCAGGCGAGGCTCTCGCGAACGGCCCGCTCGTCGTCCCACGGGGCGAAGATCGCGCCCGGGATGGCGGCCTGCAGGACTTCCCGGTTGGCCGGGTCGGAGATGATCCGCACGATCCCCACCCCTCCCCGCAGGGCCCCACGTGCGGCCAGTGCCGCCGCTCCGGCCATGCCCGCCTGGCCGGCCACGAGCGCCAGGTAGCCGGCATCCCCCTTGTGGGCCCCGGGCGGCCGCGGCCGGAGCATCTCGCGCACCCACCGCCCCGTGATCGCCCGGGCGCCCATGGGAGCGCCCGGCGGCGGGAATCCGATCTCCACCGCCACGATCTCCCCGCAGTACGTCCGGGCAGGGTGGCGCAGGAGCCCCAGCTTGGGCCAGCCGAGGCATATCGTGAGTGCGGCCCGAACGCACGCTCCCGGCACTCGCCCCGTGCTGAAGTCGGCCCCGCTCGGGCCGTCCACCGCCACCACGGGCACTTCGAGACCGTTCACCCGCTCTATGAGGTCGGCCAGCGCGGCTCGAGGCGGACCGGTGAGCCCCGTACCGAGGAGGCCATCGAGCAGGACCGAGCCCCTGCGCACCGTTTCCTCCAGCCGGTCGGCAGGAAGAAGGGCGATCGGCCACCCCTGAAGTACGTCCGGGCTGGGTGGGGAGCTCCCTCCCTGCACCGCAGCTACCTCCCTCCCCCACGCGACCAGGCTGCGGAGCGCGACGAGGGCGTCCGCCCCGTTGTGGCCGCTGCCGGCTAGGGCCACCACCGGTCCCTCCGGCCACCGACGGGCCACCATGCGCGCGATCTCACGGCCCGCAGACTCGATCAGGCCGCGCTCGGTCGTCGCCCCGGACGCAACCGCGACCCGATCCAGCTCGGCCATCTCTTCCGCGGTGGGAAGCCAAACCACGGCGTCGGCCGCCTCCCAGGCGAGCCTCGAGTCCAGCCGCGACGGGTCGGCTATGCGGTCTTCCATGAGGTCCCGGCGACGCCCTCCCACCGACCGGGCGGCGTGGAGAGGGCCGGCCGGAGAGACGCCGCGCGCTGCGTGCGGGCGACTACTTGTAGGACTGGGCTATGGTGCGACCGTAGCTGATCTCACCATTGTCGATGCGGATGTTGAAGCCGCACCCCGGGTTGGAGCATACCCAGGCCTTGTACCGGATGGGCGCTCCGTCCCGGCCGTAGTCCGACAGCGGTATCAGCGCACCGTCCTGACACTTAAGGCACTGCGGCCACTGGGCACTCTGTTCCACGCGTTCACCCCCCTCCCGACGTTCACGGCACTGTGCGCAACCTGGACAGCTTGGACAGGAGAGAAAGACGAGGCGCCTGGATCCGTGGCGCCCCGCGGCCGGGGGAGCAGCCTAACGACACATCGGGAGCACGCTCACCGCCCCCACGGATACTCGGTCTCGAAGGCCTCCTGGAAGCTGAACAGGCCCTCGAAATCTTCGCGCCGGTCCGTCGCCTGCTTTATGAGTATGCCGTGGTCCACCAGCTGAAACACGATCTCGCCCAGATCGGACGTGGAGTGGATGCCCCAGTACTCCAGCACCGTGCGGGCGAGAGGACCGAAGCGCTCGAGGGCGAGGTCGCGCACCGCCCCCGCCAGCTCCGCACCCGATATGTGGCGTGGCGCCTCGAGCTTCTCCAGGTGATCGTGCAGGGCCGCCAGGAGGAAGAGATAGGCGGATTCCGCGTAGCGCGGGTTCTCCCGCCGAAGCTGGGCCAGCGTCTCTTCGACACCCCGCTCGCTCATCCCTGACCAGCCTCCTCCTCTCCCATGGCCCCGGACGCCATTGGCCGTCCACTGCGGCCGGCGCGCTCGCTGCCGCCTGCGGACCGCGGCCCGAGCAGGCCCGGAAATGTAGAAATGCCCGAAAAAGCGCGTCAAGTGCCGCTCATGCGAACGCGACAAGGCCTCTCCGCCTGCCGACCCCACTCGGGTGGCTCCGTCGTGGCTCCCCCGCTGCTCCGGTCGGCAGGCGACGATCAGGCGGGCGAGGCTTCGCTCCGGTGCTTCGCACTCCCCGGCGAGTCCTCGGCATCGATGAAGCCGTTGCCGGCGGCCCACACGACGGGGAAGCCCTCCGCCAGCTCGCTGGCCTCGCCACGCACCGCCTCCAGCACCACCTCCTCCCCACCGGATCGCAGGACGCGGTCGATCATGTCTCCCACCGCACGCATCTCCTCCGTTCCCATGCCGCGCGTGGTGACGGCCGGCGTTCCCATCCGGATCCCCGAGGTGATGAACGGCGAGCGCGTCTCGAACGGCACGGTGTTCTTGTTCACGGTGATGCCGGCCCGACCCAGAAGCGCTTCCGCGTCCTTGCCCGAGAGCTCGGTGTTCCGAAGATCCACCAGGAGAAGGTGCGTATCGGTGCCGCCACCCACCAGCCGATAGCCGCGCTCCATCAGAAGTTGTGCCAGCGTGCGCGCGTTCTCCAGCACTCGCGCGGCATACCGACGGAAGGACTCGCTCAGGGCCTCGCGCAGCGCCACGGCCTTCGCCGCGATGACGTGCATCATAGGCCCGCCCTGCATGCCGGGAAACACGGTCTTGTCGATGGCCCGCGCGTGCTCCTCCCGACAGATGATCAGTCCGCCCCGTGGACCGCGCAGAGTCTTGTGGGTCGTCGTCGTGACCACATCGGCCACCGGGATGGGAGAGGGGTGCACTCCGGCCGCTACCAGCCCGGCGACGTGCGCCATGTCCACCAGCAGCCGAGCGCCGCAATCGGCCGCGATCTCGGCGAAGCGCTCGAAGTGGAGCGTGCGAGGATAGGCGCTCGCCCCGGCCACGATGACGGCCGGCCGCTCCTCGCGGGCGAGCCTGGCCAACGCATCGAAGTCGACCCGGTGGTCGGAGGCTCGGACACCGTACGACACGACGCGATACAGCTGGCCGCTGAAGTTCACCGGAGAGCCATGCGTGAGGTGTCCGCCGTGCGCAAGGTCCATTCCGAGGATGGTGTCCCCCGGCCTCAACAGCGTAAAATACGCGGCCATGTTCGCCTGGGCGCCACTGTGCGGCTGCACGTTGGCGTGGTCGCCGCCGAACAGCTCGAGCGCGCGCTGCGTGGCGAGGTTCTCCACCTCGTCCACCACCTCGCATCCCCCGTAGTACCGCCTTCCAGGGTATCCCTCCGCGTACTTGTTCGTCAGCACGGAACCAAGCGCGTCCAGCACGGCTCTCGACACGAAGTTCTCGCTGGCGATGAGCTCCACTCCGCCTCTCTGGCGCCGCGCTTCGGCCGCGATCGCCCGGTGGATCTCGGGATCCACCTCCGCCAGGTCACCCCGCTTCGGAAGTACCATCAGACGTGCCTTCGGTGCAGGCGGGCGACCCGGTCGATCCGGCGCTGTGCCACTTCGTCGGCCGCCTCCGCGTTGGTGATGCCGGACCCTTCCGCGAGGTCGAAGATCTGGAGCAGGGTGTTGTAGATCTCCCCGGCTTTCCGCTTCGCGCGCTCTAGGCTCCAGCCTGCCAGCTCCGAGTAGACGTTGATGAGGCCGCCGGCGTTAATCACATAGTCGGGGGCGTACAGGATGCCGCGATCACGCAGCATCTCTGCATGTCTTGACCGTGCCAGCTGGTTGTTCGCCGCCCCGGCGACGATGTGCACGCGGAGCCGGGGGATGGTCTCGTCGTTCAGGATCGCCCCCAGAGCGCACGGAGCGAACACATCCGCCTCCACGTCGTAGATCTCGTCCACGCCCACCGTCTCCGCACCAAGCTCGTCGACCACCCGCGCTATCTTCGCCGCGTCGATGTCGCTCACGAACACCTTGGCGCCCTCGGCCGCCAGATCCTCGCACAGCGCGAAGCCGACGTGCCCCGCACCCTGAACGGCGATCGCCTTCCTGCGGAGGTCGTCCGAGCCGTACCGCTTCAGGGCACACGCTTTGATCCCTCGATACACGCCGAACGCGGTGACGGGAGACGGGTCCCCGGAGCGACCCGCGATCCCGACGACGTGATTCGTCTCCATATGGACGAAATCCATGTCTTCCACCGAGGTACCCACGTCCTCGGCGGTGATATACCGACCCCCGAGGCTCTCGACCGCGCGGCCATGCGCGCGCATCAGCATCTCACGGTCCCGAGTCTTGCTGTCCCCGATGATCACCGACTTCCCGCCTCCCAGGTTGAGGCCGGCCACCGCCGCCTTGAACGTCATCCCGCGCGACAGGCGGAGGACATCGATCAGAGCGTCGCGATCCGAGTTGTAGCTCCAGAAGCGGGTCCCCCCCAGCGCCGGCCCGAGCGTGGTGTCGTGGATGGCGATGATTCCTCGATAGCCACACGACGGGTCGTGGTAAAGGACAACCTGCTCATGGTTGTATTCCGACAGCAGGTCGAAGAGCTCGGAGGTACGCGGCATCTCCACCTGTCTGACCTGCTCTGGGAGCTGGGTGGCATGGTCGCTCACGGCTCCGTCCCCCTCTCCAGATAAAGTTCGCGAGAGATGATCATCCGGTGAATCTCGCTCGTTCCTTCGTAAATCTCCGTCACCTTGGCGTCGCGAAACAGACGCTCCACCGGGTACTCCCTGCTGTACCCGTAGCCTCCGAACACCTGCACGGCCTCCCGCGTGATCCACATCGCGGCCTCGCTCGCGTACAGCTTGGCCATGCTGGACAGCTTGCGCTTGCGGGGCTCGTCGTGCATGTACGCCTGCGCCGCTCTGTACAGCAAGCCGCGGGCCGCCTCCAGTCGGGTGGCCATCTCTGCGAGCTTGAACTGCATCCCCTGGAAGTCCTTGAGCGGCTGCCCGAACTGGCGCCGTGCCGCCGCGTATTCGAGGGAGTGGTCGAGGGCCGCCTCCGCGATGCCGATCGCCTGAGCGGCTATGCCGAGCCGGCCTCCCTCCAGTGCCTCCAGGGCGTACCGGAATCCCCGGTCGGGCTCACCGATCAGGTGCTCCGGACCGAGGCGCATGTCCTCGAGAGCGACGGCGACGGTCTCGGAGCCCCGTAGGCCCATCTTCCGCTCCTTCTTTCCGGGGCGGTACCCGGGCGTGTCGGTCGGGACCAGGAACGCACCGATCCCTCGGGATCCCCGCCGCTCGTTCGGACGATCGGTTCGGGCGAAAAGGAGGACGAGGTCCGCCGCGGCTCCGTTGGTCACCCACAACTTCGACCCGTTGATGCGCCAGCCATCATCCTCCCGCACCGCTTGCGTCTGCAGGCTGGCGGCGTCGCTCCCGGATCCCGCCTCGGAAAGGGAGAACGCCCCGAGGAGCTCTCCCCGCGCCATCGGCTTGAGCCATCTCTCCTTCTGCTCCTCGGTCCCGCGGCGCAGGAGGATCTGCGTCGGGAGCGAGTTGTGGACGCTCATGGAAACGGCCACCGACGCGTCGCCCCAGGCGATCTCCTCGAGAGCGTACAGGTAGGTCAATATGTCCAGCCCGAGCCCGTCGTACTCCGGCGGGATCAGCATGCCGAGAAAGCCCAGCTCGCCGAGCATGTCGATGGGAGCGCGGTCGAAGCTGTTCTCCCTCTCGTCCCGTTCCTGCGCTCCAGGCCGCAGCTCGTCTCTGGCGAACTCCCGGGCCAGCTCGCAGATCTCGCGCTGCTCCTCCGAGAGGGCGACGCCGCCGTACGAGCGACGCATCAGCACCCTCCCCGACGGCCTGACGGGCAACCGCTGGCAGCCCGGTCGACGCGGGCCGACCCCCGACCGCTCAAGCCGCCTCTCCATCGTACCGATAGAACCCCCGACCCGTCTTCCGTCCGAGACGCCCGGCCGCTACGTACTTTCGAAGCAGCGGGCACGGTCGGTACTTGTCGTCACCGAGATCGTTATGGAGTACTTCGCACACGGCGAGGCAGACATCGAGTCCGATGAGGTCCGCGAGGGCCAGAGGTCCCATGGGGTGATTCATGCCGAGCTTCATGACCGTATCGATCGCTTCCGCGTCGGCGACTCCCTCCATGAGGCAGAACACCGCCTCGTTGATCATCGGCATGAGGATCCGATTGGAAACGAACCCCGGATAGTCTCGCACCTCGACGGGCGTCTTTCCCAGACGGACACACAGGTCCAGCGCGATGCGGGTCACATCATCCGACGTCTCGAGCCCTCGGATCACCTCCACCAGCTGCATCACAGGAACGGGGTTCATGAAATGCATGCCGATGAAGCGGGCGGGGTTCTCTACGGAGGCGGCCAGTGCGGTGATGGAGATAGAGCTCGTGTTGGAGGCGAGAACGGCATCCGGCCGGCAGATTCCGCTGAGCCGGCGGAAGACCTCGCTCTTCACGTCGAGCCGCTCCGATACCGCCTCCACCACCACGTCCACCTCCTGCATGACGCTCGGATCGGTGGACGTCTGGATCCGGGCGAGGGCGGCTCTGGCGTCCGCCGCCTCGATGCGGCCCTTCGAAAGCTCACGAGCCAGGTTCTTCTCGATCGTCTTGCTCGCCTGCTCCAGCGCCGACGGCTCGACATCCACCAGGCGCACCGGAAGACCGATGAGGGCGAAAACGTGAGCGATGCCGTTTCCCATCGTTCCCGCTCCCACGACTCCGACCCGCTGAATCTCGGACGCGTTCGCCAACAGATCTCCTCTTCAGTGAGTTTACCCGGGTCCTGGAGCTTCGCTTCCGCTCGCCGCGCCACCCGGCCAGATGGGAGACGCGAGCCCGAACGCGGATGATCGGCGGATGGCGGCACCGGATGTCTCGCCCCTCGGTTCCAGGCGGTGAGAAGCAGCGAGGAGCAGCGGCCCGTATCTCCCGCCCACCGCGCTCAGCCGAGCAGCCGAAGTGCGCGGTCGCGAAAGCGTGATCCGATGAGGAGGACGAGCAGCAGCTTGAGCAGGTCGCCCGGGAGGAACGGGAGGACACCCGTCGCCAGGGCGCTGCGCGGATTCATGAGAACCGTGAGCCACGCCAGCCCGCCGGCGTGGATGGCGGCGAGGGCGAGAACCAGGCCGATCGCCGGCAGCGCCGCGCCGCCACGCCGCCACGCGAACCAGCCGGCGATCGCGGAGGCCGCTGGAAAGGCAAGCAGATAGCCGCCCGTGGGACCGAGCAAATACGCTGCACCCCCTCCGGCCGCGAACACGGGCAGTCCGCCCATGCCCAGGGCGAGGTAGAGCGCCTGACTCGCTGCGCCGAGCCTCGGACCGAGCAGGAACCCGGAGAGAAGGACGGCGACCACCTGGAGAGTGAACGGCACCGGCGTCCCGGGCAGCGGGACGGCCACGCGCGCCGCCAGCGCCGTGAGCAGGGCGAAGCCGGCCGCGCCCGCCGCTCGCCGCCAGGCCGACGAGCCGGCGGCGCCCGCCCGCGACCCGATCGCCACAGACTCTTTCCCATCCACCAGCCCGCTCATGCTCGCTCCACGCTCATGGCCACCGCGTTTCCACCTCCGAGGCAAAGCGTCGCCATACCCTTCTCCACGTCACGATCCCGCATCGCGTACAGGAGGGTCGTCAGGATGCGCGCCCCCGACGCTCCGATCGGGTGGCCGAGCGCGATGGCGCCGCCGCGCACATTGACCCGATCGAGATCCATCCCAAGCTGGCGGGCGTCGGCGAGCACCTGGACGGCGAACGCCTCGTTGAGCTCGATCAGCCCGTAGTCCCCTATGGAGGTGCCTTCCTTCTCCATGAGGCGCCGCACGGCGACGACGGGTGCGAAGAACAGGTCTCTGGGTGCCGTCGCGCCCACCGAATATGCGCTGATTCTCGCGAGGATGTCCAGCCCGTGTGCCTCCGCATATGCTTGCGATGTCACGACGGTGGCGGCGGCCCCATCGTTGAGCCCCGGAGCGTTCCCCGCCGTGACCGACGGCTCGCTCACCTCCGGCGGCGCGTCACCCGTGAACGCAGGATCAAGGCTGGAGAGCGCCTCGAGCGACGTGTCCCGACGAGGCGGCTCGTCCGTATCCACCCGCACGGATCCTTTCCTGCCCGGCACGTCCACGGGGACGATCTCGGCCGAGAACTCACACGCGTCGATCGCCTGGATCGCCCGCCGGTGACTCTCCAGCGCGAAGCGGTCCTGCTCTTCACGCCCTATCCCGGCCTTCCATGCCGTGTACTCGGCGTGCCCGCCCATGTGGCACTCGCCGAACGAGCACCACAGTCCATCGTGAATCAGTCCGTCCACGATCTGGCGGTCGCCGAACTTAACCCCCTCGCGGTAGCCACGGAGGAGGTAGGGGACATTGGACATCGACTCCATGCCGCCCGCCACTACCACCCGGCTGTCTCCCGCACGAACCGCCTGCGCGGCGAGCATCACCGCCTTCAGCCCCGAACCGCACACCTTGTTGATCGTGACGGCCGGCACGCTTTCCGGGACGCCGCCTAGGATCGCGGCTCGGCGGGCGGGCGCCTGGCCGACGCCGGCCTGTACGACGTTCCCCATGATGACCTCTTCCACCTCATCCATATCCACCCCGGCCCGTCCGATGGCCCCGGCTATGGAGCGCGCGCCGAGCTCGGGCGCCGTGAGCGGGGAGAGCGCCCCGAGGAACCTCCCGGTGGGAAGCCGTGCGGCACCCACGATGACGGCCGTCCGTTCCCTGTCCCTCATCGATCTATCTCCGTCCCTGAGCAGATCCGCTTCGCGACGCCCCACGTCTCTCCGGACCGGCACACTATGCCGGGCGAATCACCGGGACAAGCGGAATCGTGGCCTCGAGGGAGGCGAAGCGGATGAGCAAGTGGAGCCAGGGGCCACCGCGCCCCGCCGGACACCGGTTCTACACCCGCACTTCGTCGGCCAGACCGCACCCGGCGTCTCCCCTCTCCGGTGCTACGGCGCGCCCCCACGCCACCACCGGATCATGCTCGAAGACGAGGAGCCACCCCTCCGCGGCCGCGCGGCCCAGCAGGCGGCGTTTGCTCTCCAGGGTGACGAGAGGCTCGACGTCGTAGCCCATTATCCACGGCAAGGAGAGATGTGCCACGGTCGGCACCAGGTCCGCCACGAAGCAGACCTGCCGATCGCCAACATCCACCAGGACGGATTGGTGATGCGGAGTGTGGCCGGGAGTGCGGAGCACGCGCACCCCGGGCACGATCTCCTCCTCTTCCGCTTCGCCCACGAAATCGATTCTGCCCTCCGCCGCCAGGAGGACGAAGTTGTCCGGGAGGTAGCTCGCTCGGATGCGCTCGTTGTCCACCCGCGCGAAGTCCCACTCGCCCCGGCGGATCACGTACCGAGCGTTGGGAAAGGAGGCTCGAACCGAACCGTCCTCGGCGCGCCGCGTGTTTCCACCCGCATGATCGAAGTGGAGGTGGGTGTTGATCACGAGGTCCACCCCTTCGGGCTCGACGCCTAGAACTCGGAGAGAGTCCTCGAGGCGGGTGGGGGCGCCGTCGTTCTCCACCCCGTAGATGTCACGGAACTTCTCGCTCTCCTTGTTGCCGAGCCCGGTGTCGACAAGGATCCGGTCCTCCGCCGTCTCGATAAGGAGGCAGCGCATGGCCAGGGGGATCCGGTTCCTCTCATCCGGCGCGATGCGGCGGCTCCACAGAGGCTTCGGAACCACGCCGAACATCGCCCCCCCGTCGAGGCGCAGCCGCCCACCCTCCACCACGTGAACGCGCCTCCCGCTTCCCTCGGCTACGAGCACCTGCCGCCTTCCGCATCACCCTCCGCGCTCGCTCCGTCGAGCCGCCCGACGGGTGACGAGCCGGGCCGCCAGCCGGGCGGTACGCTGGGTCGCTGCCCGATACCGGGACGCTGGCCGGCGAGCCATCTCTGTAGCTCGCCCCAGCTCCGCACCCCCTTCCGGTCGGCCTCCCTCAGCAGCCGGAGGAGAACGGCCGCAGTAGCGAGGGCATCTCCCACCGCCCGATGCCTCCCCCGGATCTCCACCCCGTAGTACCGGGCCAGCGCATCGAGGCCGCGGCGCCGAAGGCCCGGGATGGCCCGCCTCGCCAGGCGGACGGTGCACAGCCGCGGGCCCGTCGGCAGGAGGGCGCGTGCGAGCCGCAGCTCCGTGGCGAGAAAGCTCCAGTCGAAGGCCGCGTTGTGCGCCACGAACACCCGGCCACGCAGCCGTCCGCACAGCGCCTCGCAGAGCTCCTCGAACCGGGGGGCGGTCGCCACCATGGCGTCCGTGATGCCGGTGAGGCGCGACACCCAGGGCGAGATCGGCCGCCGGGGGTTCACCAGGGAGCTGAACTCGCCGACGATCTCGCCGCGGCTCACGTGAACGCAGGCGATCTCCATGATCCGGCCGCCAGTGGCCGGCGACCTCCCGGTCGTCTCTACATCGACCACCGCGTACTCGAGCGCCGCGAGGGAAGCGTCCATCCGGGTGTCCCCCGGCGAGGCGAGCCTCCACACCCCTTCCTCGTTCACCACTACGCGGCGGTCAGTCCCCAGGAGATCGTACACGAGGCGCGCCGCCAGCCCCGGCGGCGCGTTCGTCAGGCCGAAGACGCTTTTCGCCAAGGCGCCGGTCGGGCAAGGAGCGGCCTCGAGCAGGTTGAGGGCGCGCGCCACGAGCGGGGAGTCGGGGGAGAAGTCCATGCCCCGGAGACTCACGCCGGCTCCTCTCGCAACACGGGCAGCGTCATGCACCGCGGTCCCCCGCCACCCCGCACGAGCTCGCTCCCATCGAACGCGATGACGAACCGCTCCCCCTCGCTGACCTCTTCGTCCCCCGTCAGGAAGTCGACCCCCGAAACGATCCTGAACCCGCCGTCTCTCTCCAGGGCCGCCAGCGTGTGCTCGTTCCGGTCGTACCCGAGGAGTTGCCCCGGACCGACGGCAAAGAGGTTGCAGCCGCTCCCCCACTGCTCGCGCTCCTGCATGGTGCGCCGTTCCCCCCCACAGAAAACGGGTTCGAGCGGAAGCCCGAGGCGTGTGAGCGCCGCGAAAAGGTTGGGCATCTCGCGCACCCCCGTCTCGCCGCGCCGGACATGCAGCACGGGAAGTCTCGCCGGACCGATGAAATACGGAGGAAAGACGCAGCAGAGCTCACGGTCGATCATGGTGAAGATCATGTCCAGGTGGATCGACGTGCGGTGTGGCGGCATCACCACCACCAGGACATCGCGGATCCCATCGAAGCGGAAGAGCCCGTGGGTGAGGGCGTCGATCCCCGCCGCGGTCGTGCGTTCCGATAGACCCACGAGGAGAAGATCGCTCCGGAGCACGTGTACATCGCCGCCCTCGATGCTCGTGTTCAGCCGGCGCTCCACCGAACCGTCGTACACGATGCCCGCGTTGGAAAGCCGCGGGTGATAGGTGAAGAGGGCCCGCATGAAGAGCTCCTCGGACCACCGCACCTCGTGCTTCATCGACGCGACCATCACCCGTTCACCGATCACGGCGGCCGAGTCCCGCGTGAAGAAGAGGTTCGGGAGGGGCGGCAGGGCGTACCCGGCCTCGTTCACCATCTCGGCCAGGGTGCCGCCGCTCGTCTCCTCCCCTTCGATGAAGAGTCGGACGATCTCTTCAGGGCTCGCGCGCTCCGCCCGAGCGCGGATGGCATCACCCGACGCCTGAAGCAGGTACTCGCGGCCTTCCCCGATCTCCAGCACGTCGCGAAGCAGATCCGCCACGTCGTGCACCTCGGCGAATCGCTCCAGAATGGTTCGGAAGCGACTGTGCTCGTGAACGGATCGCTCGAGGTCCAGGAGGTCGTCGAACAGGTAGTCCCGGCGGTTGTCGGGGGTGACCACCGTGAGCTCGGGCCCCGGCGCGTGGTACAGCACCGTACGAAGACGGCCGATCTCGCTGTCAATCCGTACCGCGGGGTCTCTGCCGGGCATATCGGAAGGCTCACTCCTCTTGCCGGAGCGACCCGCCGTTCCTCCCCTGCGACGAGAGCAGGAAGGTGAGCCCCTCCAGC
>JBHIAV010000051.1:0-18723 GCA_046758745.1 Gemmatimonadota bacterium | reverse complement strand
ACCATGAGCACACTACCACCCTCGTCAGTCGCCATTACGGGGACAGGCTCCTAGCCGGGCCGTCGGATTATCTTGATTTCGGCGCCCCGTTGATGTTAGGTATAAGGTCCGGCGGTCGTTCCCTCTCGTGAAGACCCGCCCGCACCGATGCCGGCGGGTCTTGTGTTCTCGCAAACCACCTCGCAAAAGGTCGGGAGTTTGGAGATCCGTATCGAGGAGGGCGAGGATCTCGAACGCGCCCTTCGCCAGTTCCGACGAAAGGTCCAGCGGGCGGGGATTCTCGCGGACATGAGGCGCAAGAGGCACTACGAGAAGCCGAGCGAAGCCCGGCGCCGGAAGGCAAAGGCGGCCCAGCGACGCCTCGCGCGCAACGCGCGACGCCGCAGCCGAAGTTAACGAAGAGAACTCGGCTGGCCACCCGACGCCCCCGATCGCCCCGCCGCGGGCCAGGCGGCCGCCGGCCGCCGAGTCAGCTCAAGATCGACAGGCTATCGCATCCGGAGACGTGACATACGACCGCGGGGACCGTATGCTTCCGGAGTAGACAGCACACTCGAAGTCACCGCTGTTCGCGATGGCCGAGAAGCCGTTCCGATCTCCCTGGAGGATGCTCACGGTCACCCCCGCCGTCGGCGAGAACCCGAGGGCGGCAAGGTTGTCCGCGTATCTCCCCTCCCTTTCCCGATAACTCCTCTGAGCCTCCGCGAGCCGCGCGAGATCGGCCCTGAGCGACGCGTCCACCGAGGCCCGAACGGCGCCGGGGTTCCCCGGCTCGGAGGCGACCACGGCCTGACGGGCACACCCGGCTGTGGCGGCGGCGACGGCGATCAGAAGCCAGACCTCGACTCCGAATCTCGAGCGCATGTAGCTCCCTCCCGGTGCATCCGAGTGGCGAGTAGCAGCCTCCCATTCTGTAACTTGCGCTCTGCCCGGCCGACCGACAAGGGAGGAGACGCCGCTCGTCCCCCGTCGCGGGAGAGGGGTCGATGAGCCGCGACCTCGTGTGGGTGGCGGGGGAGGTGCGGGCGGCCCGCGACGCGAAAGTCTCGGTGAGGGACCGGTCGTTCCGGTATGGCGACGGCGTCTTCGCGACCCTCTCATGGCGATCAGGGCGACTTCTCGACGCGCCCGCACAGCTTGCGCGGCTGGCTTTGGGCTGCGAGACGCTCGGCCTCGCCGTGCCGCCCGAGCTGTCGGGGGTGGACCGCTTCCTCCAAGTGCTCGCTTGCCTCGATATCGAGCAACGGCGCGCGGTCGTGGTGCGGGCGCAGGTGAGCGCTGGCGTCTCGGAACGGGGCTACGGCCGATCGGAGGCGGAAGGAAGCCGGGCTTTCGTGGAGCTATCGGCCCCGCCGCCGGCACGTCGTCTGAGCGTCGCGACTGCCGCGCCCGACCTCCGCCTTCCCGGACCGGCGATTCCCGGCGTGAAGAGCTGCAGCGCCCTATCGGCCGTTCTCGCCGCGCGCGCGGCGGCGGAGCGAGGGGTGCACGAAATCCTCCGCCTCGATGACGGCCGGCTGACCGAGGCCTCGGCCGCCAACCTCTTCTGGCTTGCAGACGGCACGCTCCGGACGCCGTCGGCCGCGCTTCCGCTGTACCCCGGGGTGACCCGCTCCCTCGTCCTCGAGGTCGCCCGCGAGGCCGGCCTGCGTGTCGAGGAGGGCCACTTTCCCCCCTCGGAACTGTCGCGGGCGGAGGGCGTGTTCCTGACCAACGCCGTGCGAGGGATGGAGCGCGTCCACCGGCTGGACGGCAGGCGCCTCGGCTGGCCGGAGGAGCTGCGTCAGATCGCTCGCGCTCTTCGACGTCTCCGTTTCCGGCGCGGGGTGCGGCTGCGGGGAAGCCCCTGATGCCCCTCCCGGACGGGCAGCGCAAGGCGGAACGGCTCTTTGCCGGATGCCGGCGCCTGGCCCTTCCCGACCCCTTCCTGCCCCACGTTACCGCGGTCTTCCTGCTGGAGGGTCCGGTCGGCCGGTGCCCGCCGTACGGTCGAACGAGCCTTCGAAGGCGGAGTTGCGCGGTTCGCCTCTAGCTCGCTGCCCCGACACCCGAGCCGAAGCGCTCGCGGACGTATCGCTCGAGCATCTCGATGAAGTCTTCGACGATTCCATCGCCACGCAACGTGACCCGGTGCTCGCCGTCCACGTACACCGGCGCGCTCGGTTCCTCGAACGTGCCCGGAAGCGAGATCCCAATGTCGGCGTGGCGGGATTCGCCCGGCCCGTTGACCACGCACCCCATCACGGCGACGGTCAGCTCCTCGACCCCGGGATAGCGTGCGCGCCACTCCGGAATGTGGCGGTCGAGGTAGCCCTCGATCTCCTCCGCCATCTCCTGAAAGAAGGTGCTGGTGGTGCGGCCACAACCGGGGCACGCGGTGACCTGGGGCGTGAAGCTGCGCAGGCTGAGCGATTGGAGGATCTGCCGGGCAATGTGGACCTCCTCCGTTCGGTCCTCCCCGGGGCGCGGGGTGAGCGAAACTCGGATCGTGTCTCCGATGCCTTCTGAGAGCAGGATCGCCAGGCCGGCCGTGCTGGCCACGGTCCCCTTCCGGCCCATGCCCGCCTCAGTCAGGCCGAGGTGCAGCGGGTAGTCGCACAGGGGGGCGAGAGCGCGGTACACGGAGATCAGGTCGCGAACGCCGGAGACCTTGGCGCTCAGGATGATCGCGTCGTGGGGAAGCCCCACATCCTCGGCGAAGCGAGCCGAGCTCATGGCGCTCTCAACCATCGCTTCCAGCGTCACCTCGTGCGCCTCGCGCGGCTCGGGGCGCCGCCCGTTCTCGTCCATCAGGAGGGTGAGCAGCTTCTGGTCGAGCGAGCCCCAGTTCACGCCGATGCGAACCGGTTTCCCATGCTCGATCGCGCACTCGATGATCGCTGCGAAGTGCACATCCCACCGCCTGCTTCCCACGTTGCCGGGATTGATCCGGTACTTGTCCAGGGCCGAGGCGCATTGCGGGTTGCGCGGAAGAAGGATGTGTCCGTTGAAGTGGAAGTCGCCGATGATCGGCGCCTCCACCCCGCGCGCCCGCAGCCGGCCGACGATCGTGGGGACGGCGGCCGCGGCCGCGGCCGTGTTCACCGTTACCCGGACAAGCTCGCTTCCCGCCGCCGCGAGCGTCTCGGCTTGAGCGACCGTCGCGTCGACGTCGGCCGTGTCGGTGTTTGTCATCGACTGGATGGCGATCGGGTGATCGGAGCCGATGGCCACGCCGCCGACCCGCACGGTGACCGTCCTGCGGCGCGGTCGGAATACCGCTGCCGGGTGGGACCGCCCGGAGGCGGCGGCTCGTCGCTTCGGATCGTCGCTGGTCACGTACTTCGATCTCGACCCGTCAGAGGCTCTCGCTTCAATGTGCCGCGCGCCGGAGTTCTCCATCGGTGTCCGGGGGCGGCGGCTCCGCCTTCGGCTCTCGATAGGCCTGCGCTTCGGCCACGCCGAAGGTCCCCGCTTCGACCCGCCGGGAGCCCCCCGCTTCCAACCCCCGGGGGCGGCAGTCCCACCAGAGTCGGGCCTTCCACCGGGTATTCTACCGGCGAGAATGACGGCGAACCAGTCCGAAAGCGGGCCGGGCTTCGGTTGCGCGCGCGGTCCGGAGCGGCCCGGCGAGCCGGCACCGCACCCCGGGGCCCGCACCGGGTCCCTGTGCAGAGGCCCCGGGGCCTCGCGCCCCGGGGCCTCACACCCGCCGGGATTCCGGATCGGCTACGGCCGACCGGCCCTACCCCTCGTGCTTTCGCTTCGCTGGGTTCCCTTCGCTACGCCTGGCGGGCAGACCTCTCTCTCCAGAACCGGTCGAACTCGGCGTCCAAGCCACGTCGCTCTCGACGCATCTCGCGCTCGAACGCCGACCGGCCGGCCGAAACCGCATCGCGAAGCCATTTCGTCGTGAGGGAAGGATGTTTCAGTATTCGCCCGCGCTCGACGATGACCTCGCCGCTCCCGCCGACCTCGGCCATCTCGGTCCTCCTCACGATCGGCTGCGCTCCTTCCGCCGGCTACCCAGTGCCGACGAAACTCGAACTGCGACCCTGCCGGGCTGCCTCAACCTGTCGTCCAATTGGAACGACGTGTCGCCGCCCCCGACTTCTCCACAGGCCTTCCCGGCCTCTGCACACGACGGCACGACTTTTCCACCCCAATCCACGCATCGCACCCGAGTTGTCCACAATGACCGCAACATGTTGGGGCATCTACAAGGTAAGGATACCACATATGGTGGTCAAGTCGATCCGGGATCGACGGAGGCGATGCCGTCCGTGAGCGGGGGACGGCTACAGCTGGAAGGTCTCGACGATCCGCTTCTCGGTCTCGCCCTCGATCTGCGCGACGATCTGGAGATACGTCTCCAGACCCGAACCCTTCAGCTTGTCGCGCAGAAGCTGGTCCACCTGGAAGACGCCGGCGGAGTTCGCCATCTGGATCCGGATGCGGACCGGGGTCGCTTCACCTTTCTCGATGTGCACGGCATCGATGGACGCGGCCGACACGGAGTGAATGCTCATCGAGCCGGCCGTGAAGGGGATGCGCGAGCGCCCCTTCGCCATGTCCAGCGCATCGGCGATCCGCAGCACCCCGGCCTCCAGGGTGAGCGGGCGGCCGCCTCCCCGGTGCGAGATGATGGCATGCAAGATCTCGTTCCGGATCACGGTGTCGCTGGGCGGCGGGTACACCTCGGAGAGTAGGGAGCGGAGGACCGGTTGCGCTACGAAGAGCGAGAACGCCTCGTGACCATCCCGGTGGATCGACATGCCCACGTCATGAAACAGTGCCGCGAGAACCACCACCACCTCGGCGTCCGCCGGGGTGAGCCCGTAGTCCAGCACCACCGAAGGCTGGATGCCGCCGTCCCGAAGCAGACGAAGGAGACGGAGGGCCGAGTTCGCCACGATCTGCACGTGAACGGGACCGTGGTCGGACATCGCCTGTCGGTCCACCGCGTTCACGTTCTGCCCCACCCACAGGGCGTAGATCTCATCGCTGTCGTTGACACGATCGATGAGGGTGGAGAGGATCCCGTTGCGCCGAGCGGGAACGGAAATCCGGTGGCGGACTCCGAACCGCTCCTCCATCGAGCCGCGAAAGACCTCGGACCGTGGGTCGGTTGCCGGTAGCTCGCTCATCGAGCCCATCGTAGGCGGGGCGGAGCGCCCTCACAAGAGCGCGGCGACGGCCAGCGGCCCCGACGCCCGACCGGCCAGTCCATGGCTGATGTCGGCCTCCCCGCGCAACCTCACGGCCGGCGCGTTCGCTCGGGCTCTTCATCCCGTCCGCCCCGCTGCCAGACCGGCTCGCACGAACGCGACCGCGTGCTCGACCACCTTCCTTCGGCTCTCGGGGTCGGTGGGATCGACCATCCCGGCCTCGCCGATCGCACCCCCGGCAAGGCTGAGATGGAGCGGTTGTGCTACGACGCTGAGCGCCATGAGCGCGGGATCCCCTTCCCGGATGGTGCCGTCCTTCTGGCCCTCGCGGATGAGCGACACCAGCATCCCGAGGTTGTGCTGAATGGTGACCGCGGCCGGCTTCGGTATCGGCTGCCCGGCGGCCAGACGCTGGAGCATGAGCTGCGGCAGCTCCGGTCTCCGCTCGAGGTGCGCGAAGAACGCGCGCACGATCCCCTCCACCCGCTCGAGCGGCGGCCCCGGCGCGTGGGCCGCCCGGGTCGCCGCCTCGCGCAGCGGCCCCACCACCCACGCCACCACCGCCTCATACAGCCCCGACTTGGAGCCGTAGTGGTAGGCGACGGCTCCCAGGTTCGACTCTGCTCGCGCCGTGATGGAGCGAAGTGACGCCCCGTCGTACCCCCGGCGGGCGAAGAGCTCCAGCGCCGCGCGGAGAAGGCGGCTCGCCGTGTCTCTCGCCGCTCCCCGAGCCTCTCCCTCGGCCTCGGCATCCCCGCCCGCAGAGCCCGCTGATCTCCCGCGTCCGCCCTCCGCGCGCCGATTCATACGTTCGTTTTATTCATACGTATGTATGATCCTCTCGACTGCGAAGGATGTCAAGGGGAAGAGACCCGGAGGAGTTCCGCCAAGGGGGAGGATCGCTTGCGGGAGGAGGAGATGAGCCGGCGCGAGCTCCCGGCCCGACCGCCTCAGATCCGACAGGTCGCCAGGCCGCGCTTCTCCAGGTATCGCTGGTGGTATTCCTCGGCCGGCCAGAAGGTGGAGGCGGGCACGATCTCGGTCACGATGCGCCGGGCCCGGTACGCGGGCGATGCCTGGAGCCGATCCCTGGAGGCTTTCGCGGCCTTCTCCTGCGCGGCCGAGTGATGGAAGATGGCAGAGCGATACTGCGGGCCGACGTCCGGCCCCTGGCGGTTCAGGGTCGTCGGATCGTGCAGCTTCCAGAAGGCGTCCAGCAGATCCTCGTAGCTCACCCGCGACGGGTCGTAGGTCACCTCGACAGCCTCCGCGTGCCCCGTTCGGCCTGTGCACACATCGCGATACGTCGGCTGGTCGAAGCTCCCGCCCGTATATCCGACGCGGGTGGCGAGCACCCCGGGCAGGTTCCGAAAGGCCGCCTCCACTCCCCAGAAGCAGCCGGCGGCGAACGTGGCCTTTCCCATCGAACACTCCGCGTCAGGGGTCATCGGGACCTCAAGGCCGTCGTGTGGTCGCGAGCTGCCGCCGCGAGGCCGACCATGCGTGAGGAAGGTCGTCCCACATCAGGCGCATGTCACGCCCCGGCCCGGATTCCGGCCAGCCGCTCCGATGCCTCCCGCAGCAGCGCCTCCGTCTTGCAGAAGGCGAAGCGCACCAGCATCCTCCCGTCTTCCGGAACGCTGAAGAAGCTCGAGCCCGGCACCGGCGCCACCCCTACCTCGCGCGTCAGCCACTCCGAGAAGGCCGCGTCATCCAGGTCACTCAGACCGGAGAAGTCGGCCAGCACGTAATAGGCGCCCCCGGGCGGGGTACACCGGAAGCCCGCGGCCCGGAGGCCCCCCATCAGGACGTCGCGCCTCGCCCGGTAGTCGGCGGCGAGCCGCGCGTAGTACTCCGGGCCGAGCTGCTCGATGGCCGCGGCCACGCCCTCCTGCAGCGGAGCGGGAGATCCGACGGTGACGAAGTCGTGCACCTTGCGGATCGCGTCGGTCACCCCGGCCGGCGCCACGATCGTCCCGACCCGCCACCCGGTGACGCTGAACGTCTTCGAGGCCCCGCTGATCGTGATCGTCCGCTCCCGCATCTCCGGAAGGGTGGCGATCGGGATGTGCTCCCCCTCGTACAGGATGTGCTCGTAGATCTCGTCGGTGACCGCCCAGGCGTCGTGACGCCGGCACAGCTCGGCGATTCCCTCGAGCTCGACGCGGCTCAATACCTTCCCGGTCGGGTTGTTCGGGGTGTTGACCACGATCGCCCGGGTGCGAGGCGAGAACGCGATCGCCGCGCGGTCGAGGTCGAGCGGCTCATCCGGGAGCATGGGCACGAAGACCGGCTTCGCGTCACACAGGATCGCGTCTGGGCCGTAGTTCTCGTAGAAGGGCTCGAAGATCACCACCTCGTCGCCCGGATCCACGATGGCGAGCAGGGCGGAGGCCATCGCCTCGGTGGCCCCGCAGGTGATGGTGATCTCCCGCTCTGGATCCACCTCCATCCCGTACCACTCGGCGTACTTCCGGGCGAGCGCGCTGCGGATGCGGGGTGCGCCCCAGGTGATCGCATACTGGTTGATGTCGTCGGCGATCGCGCGGATCGCCGCCTCCTTCAGCACATCCGGGCAGGGGAAATCCGGGAATCCCTGCGCCAGGTTGATCGCGCCGTGCTCGTTCGCCACCCGGGTCATCTCACGGATCACGGACTCCGTGAAGCCGTGCGTGCGGCGGGCGGTGGGCAGGCTGCGCGTGGCGGCCATGTGAAGCTCCTGGGATCCGGACGCACACGGATGGTGGCGAAGAATGGAACTTCCGGCTTCCCCGCACCCCCGGTCAAGTTGGCCCGACCCGCAGGCCCATCCGGGGAGCTCGCGCGGTCAGGACGGGGATCATCGGCTTCGGCGGCCGCCCGAACGCAGAGCTCGCCCACTCCACCGAGCGTGGCGTCCGGTCCCGATGGAACGTCCAGCCGGAGAACCGAAGGGCCCGCGCGAATGCGGTCCGTCTGCCGCCGCTGTACCGCGCCGCCTTCGCAGACCATCCATGCCTCGTCGACCGGATCGCCGCGCCCCGGCCGCGGCTCCGCCCGGCCGGTCCGCTCAGCGGAACTGCTCGGCCTCGGTGGAGCCTTCAAGCGCCTTCGTCGAGGCCTTCCCGCCGCTCGCCGCCTGTACGACCAGGTCGAAGTACCCGGCTCCGGACTCGCGCTGGTGACGCGTGGCCGTGTAGCCCTCCCCTTGCAGGCCGAACTCCTCCTCCTGCAGCCGGACGTACGCCGGCATCCCTTCGGTTCCGTACTCCCGCGCCAGCTGGAAGCTTCGGAGGTTCAGAAGATGCCAGCCGGCGAGAGTGACGAAGAGGAACCGGTAGCCCATAGCCACCAGCTCGCGCTGGAACCGGTCGACCTCCCACTCGTCCAGATGCCGCTTCCAGTTGAAGGAGGGCGAGCAGTTGTAGGCGAGAGGCTTGCCGGGACAGCGCTCCTGGATCGCCTCGGCGAACCGCCGTGCCTCCTCAAGATCCGGTCGTGAGGTCTCAAACCACAGCACATCGGCGTGCGGCGCGTACGTCAGGCTGCGGGCGATGGCCGGCTCCAGCCCCGCCCGGACCCGATGGTAGCCCTCCGGCGTTCGCTCGCCGGTGAGGTATTCCCGGTCCCGCTCATCCACATCGCTGGTGAGGAGGGTCGCGGCCAGGGCATCGGTTCGCGACACGAGGACGGTGGGCACTCCGAGCACGTCCGAGGCGAGCCGCGCCGCGCTCAGCACGCGGATGAACTGCGAGCTCGGCACCAGGACCTTGCCGCCCAGGTGACCGCATTTCTTCTCCGCCGCGAGCTGATCCTCAAAGTGAACCCCGCCCGCTCCGGCCTCGATCATCGCCTTCATGAGCTCGAAGGCGTGAATCGGGCCGCCGAAGCCGGCCTCGGCGTCGGCGAGAATCGGGACGAGCCAGGAGCGCCCGGTCCGGTCCTCGCTCCACTCGATCTGGTCGGCGCGGAGCAGCGCGTTGTTCAGCCGACGGACCAGGGCGGGCACGCTGTTACAGGGATACAGGCTCTGGTCCGGATACGTGTGCCCCGACAGGTTGGCGTCGGCCGCCACCTGCCAGCCGCTCACGTAGAGCGCCTCCAGGCCGGCCCGCACCATCTGCACGGCCTGCGCGCCGGTGAGCGCCCCGAGCGTGGTGACCCCCTCCTTCCGATTCAGGAGTCTCCACAGCCGCTCCGCGCCAAGGCGGCCCAGGGTGTGCTCGATGCGGACCGAGCCGCGAAGGCGCACCACCGCTTCGGACGAATAGGGGCGCTCGATCCCCTGCCAGCGGGGATCCGTGGCCCAGCTCTGCGCCAGCTCCGCAGTCTGTCTCGTGAACCCGTCTTCCAGTGCCATCCTCCTGTCCCCCGATCAGAGGTGGTCGTAGCCGGGAAGCGTCAGGAACTCCGTGAACGTCTCGGCCGTCACCAGCGCGTCCAGCAGGGCGGCGGCCTCCGCCAGTCGGGAGCCCTCGCCTCTCGCCTCCCCCAGCCGCTCGACCTCCGCCCTCCGGGTGGCCTCGTACCGCTCCCGGGTGACCCTCCCCCCTTCGGCCAGCTTCGCGCCGTGGCGGATCCACTGCCAGAGCTGCGCGCGTGAGATCTCGGCCGTCGCCGTGTCCTCCATGAGGTTGTAGATGGCCGCCGCACCGATGCCGCGGAGCCACGAGTCGAGGTACTGGAGCGCCACGCCCACGTTCTGGATGACGCCGGTCTCGGTGACCTCGCCGCCCGGCACGCGGAAGTCGAGGAGATCATCGGCGGCCACCGTCACCTCCTCTCTGAGACGCCCCTTCTGGTGCGGCCGCTCGCCCAGCCTCTCGGCGAACACCTCTCTTGCCAGCGGAACGAGATCGGGGTGGGCCACCCAGGTGCCATCGAACCCGTCTCCGACCTCGCGGAGCTTGTCGTCACGCACCATCTCGAGGGCCCGCGCGTTGACCTCCGGATCCCGGCGACTCGGGATGAAGGCGGCCATCCCGCCGATGGCGTGAGCCCCCCGCTTGTGGCAGCTCCGCACGAGGAGCTCGGTGTAGGCGCGCATGAAGGGGACCGTCATGGTGACCCTTGCGCGATCGGGGAGCATGAACTCCGCGCGATTCCGGAACTTCTTGATCACGCTGAAGATGTAGTCCCACCGCCCCGCATTGAGCCCCGCTGCGTGGTCGCGCAGCTCGTACAGGATCTCCTCCATCTCGAAGGCGACGAGGATGTTCTCGATGAGCACGGTGGCCCGGATGGAGCCGCGCGGAATCGAGAGGGCATCCTGGGCGTACTCGAAGACGTCGTTCCACAGCCGCGCCTCGAGGTGGCTCTCGAGCTTGGGCAGGTAGTAGTACGGGCCCGTCCCGCGCTCCAGCAGCTCGCGCCCGTTGTGAAAAAGGTAGAGGCCGAAGTCGAAGAGGCTGGCGGAGATCGGTTCGCCGCCCACCCGCACGTGCTTCTCGACCAGGTGCCAGCCGCGCGGCCGGACGAGCAGCGTGGCCGTCTGCTCGTTCAGCCGGTACTCCTTCCCATCGCGGCTGGTGAACTCCAGCCTCCGCCTCACCGCATCGACCAGGTTCGCCTGCCCCGCCACCACGTTCTCCCACGTGGGGGAAAGCGAGTCCTCGAAGTCGGCCATGAAGACGTCCGCCCCCGAGTTCAGGGCGTTGATCATCATCTTCCGGTCCACCGGACCCGTGATCTCCACCCAGCGCTTCTCGAGATCGGCGGGCGGGGGGAGCACGCTCCATTCCGCTTCACGCACGTCGCGGGTCCCGGACAGGAAATCGGGGAGTGCCCCCGCGCTCAACTCCTCCTGCCTCTCCGCGCGGCTACGGAGGAGCTTCTCGCGAACGCCGCGAAACTCGCGGTGGAGATCGGCGGCGAACGCCAGGGCCTGCGGGGTGAGGACGCGGGGCGCCTCCGGGGTCCGGCTACCGACGAGCTCGATGTCCGTCACGGCGGGTGGGAGCATACGTCCTCCGGCCCCGGCGGGTCAGCTGCGGGCGGTGGCGTCCGGGGCGAATGGGTCGAGAGTGCAAGAACCGGGCGGCAAGAGAGGATGAAGCCGGACGACCGAGAGCGAAAGAGCGGCACCCGTGGTGTTGCGCCTCCGCCACAGGAAGGGACGGCAGCGGCCCCGCTCGGGGAAGCGACGTTTCTTGCATCGACGCCGGAGGGAGCAGCGATGCGTGCTCGGCCTCGGCCGGCCGGATCATCGACGCCCGTGGCGCCCGGCCGCGGCCGGGCCGGAACACGGGAGCGGCACCTTGCAGCGAGGGGTCTTGTATATGCTCGGCTCTGTTTCTGAACTCCGACGCGGTCGAAGCTCTCGGGTCTTACGGGAACCCGGTGTGTGCCTCCCAAGGAGGAAGGAGGATTCCGGCGGCCTGGGCCGACCGGCCCGACGCCTTCGAGCATGGCGGGCTTCCACGCTCCCGAGCGTCGTCATCCTGACGTCGCAGGGGGCGGCGGAGTACGGCGCCTCCGGCACACGCGTGTGGGCCGATCTCCGGAGCCTGGGACGCGACGGGCTCGGTTGGGCGTCGGACCACCTCCTGGCCGTCCTCATCGCTGCGGTCGCCGCTTCCTTCGCGTGGGCCTTTCTCTTCGGGAGGACACCCCGCTGACGCGGTAGAGCTCGTCGCCGCGCGTCAGCCCAGTCTTTCGCGAACGAGTTTCTGTACAAGCTCGGGGTTCGCCTTCCCTTTCGTCTCCCGCATCACGAGGCCCACGAAGAAGCCGAGGAGGCCGCTCTGTCCCTCCCGGTATCGCCTGGCCTGATCGGGATTCCCGAGGAGCAAGCGGTCGATCAACGGCGTCAGGACGCCGGGATCGTCGATCTGCTCGAGATCGTGCCGCTTCACGATCTCCCGGGGGTCCCCACCCCTCTCCAGCATGCGGGCGAGCACCTCCTTCGCGATCCGCCCGGAGATCTTTCCCTCCTCGATGAGCGCGACGAGGGCGCCGACTTCCCGACCTCCGAACGAAAGGTCGCCCAACAAGCGGCTCCCGATGGCGCCGCGCAGATCGTGGATGACCCAGTTCGCCACCGCCTGCGGGTTGGGGTGGGCGTCGACGGCCTCCTCGTACAGCCTGGCCAGCGCGACATCGCCGGAGAGGATGTCGGCGTCCTCCTCGGATAGCCCCAGCTCACGCTGGAAGCGGCGAAACCGCTCGGCCAGCTCGGGCGAGCCGGCCCGGGCCCGCTCCCGATCGGCCGCCCCGCGCGGCACGGCGCCGGCAGCCGCCGGCTTATCGCCTCTGGCCCCCGGACGCGCAGGGGTCGCCGCCACCCCGTGGCCTTCCTGCGCGCCCGCCTTGCGCGCCGCACCGACTCGACCTCCCGCGGGCCGCTCGCTCCTCGCCCCCGTCCGGAGGGCCTCGCCGTCCGCGGCATTCTTCCCGGCTTCCCGGGCCGCGATTCTCTCCCAGCGGTCGCGGAGTGCGACGGTCCGGTTGAAGACGAGCCGGTCGGGACGTGAGTCCACGAGGTCCCTCACGAAGTAGCCCTGCCTCTCGAACTGGTAGCGCTCGCCCGGTGAATCCTTCGCCACGCTCGGTTCGATGCGACTCTCCTCGAGGATCACCACCGACTCCGGATTCAGATGCCTCCGAAAGTCCTCCTCCTCCGGGTTCGGGGCCGAGAAGAGCCGATCGTACAGCCGAACCTCGCACGGGAGCGACTCCTCGGCCGAGACCCAGTGGATCGTACCTCTCACCTTACGACCGTCCGGGGCCGAGCCCCCCCGCGTGCCCGGGTCGTACGTGCAGCGGAGCTCGGTCACCTCGCCCGTCCTCTCGTCCTTCACCACTCCGGTGCACCGGATGAAGTAGGCGTAGCGGAGCCGCACCTCCCGCCCCGGGGCGAGGCGATAGAAATCCTTCGGCGGGTCCTCCAGGAAGTCCTCCCGCTCGATGTACAGCACGCGCGAGAAGGGCACCGATCTCGAGCCCTCTTTCGGGACATCTCGCGGGAAGTACGGCGCGTCGAGCTGCTCCGTCTCCCCCTCCGGGTAGTTCTCGATCACCACCCTGAGCGGCCGCAGCACGCACATGACCCTGCGGGCCCTCCGGTTCAGGTCGTCCCGCACCGCGTGCTCGAGCCTGCCCATGTCCACCCGGTTGTCGGCCCGCGCCACGCCGATCGCATCGCAGAACGTGCGGATCGTCTCCGAGGTGACCCCGCGCCGCCGGAGACCGGCGATCGTCGGCATGCGCGGATCGTCCCACCCGGCCACGTGCCCCTCTCCGACGAGCGCCAGCAGCCTCCGTTTGCTGAGCACCGTGTAGTCGAGGTTGAGACGCGCGAATTCGGTCTGGCGGGGGCGGGGATCCCAGGATCCCGGCTCGCTCTCCGGCCCCGCCGGCCGGGTGTGGTCCACCACCCAGTCGTACAGCTCCCGGTTGGGCTCGAACTCCAGGGTGCAGAGGGAGTGCGTGATCCCCTCGATCGCATCCGACAGGGGGTGGGCCCAGTCGTACATCGGATAGATCGGCCAATCGTCGCCCGTCCGATAGTGGTGGGCGTGCCGGATCCGGTAGAGGAGCGGGTCCCGCATCTTCATGTTCCGCGCGGCCATGTCGATCCTCGCGCGCAGCACGTGCGCCCCGTCCGGGAACTCGCCCGCCCGCATGCGGCGGAAGAGGTCGAGGCTCTCCTCCGCGGAGCGGTCGCGGTACGGGCTCTCGCGCCCGGGGTCGGTCACCGTGCCGCGGTACTCCCGGATCTCCTCCTCACTCAGGCTATCGACATACGCCCTCCCATCCAGGATGAGCTGCTCGGCGAGCTCGTACAGCCTTTCGAAGTAGTCGGAGGCGTGCAGGGTGTCGCCGTTCCATTCGTAGCCGAGCCACCGGACGTCCCGCTCTATCGCCCGGACGTACTCGACGTCCTCGGTGGTCGGGTTCGTGTCGTCCATGCGGAGGTTGCAGGTTCCCCCGAATTCCTCGGCCAGCCCGAAGTTGAGGCAGATCGACTTCGCGTGACCGATGTGGAGAAAGCCGTTCGGCTCGGGCGGGAAGCGGGTGGTCACTCGGCCCCCGTGCCTCCCTGCCGCCACGTCGGCCGCGACCATCTCTCGGATGAAGTCCTGACCGGGAGCCGGCCGGGAGGGCCCACCCGTCGCGCTCACCGGCTGAGCTCCTGTACCAGCCGGTACCAGAACTCGAGCGCCTCGTAGAAGCGTCGGACCTCGATCCGCTCGTCCTTCCCGTGGGCTCGCACGTCGTCCTGGTCCTCGAAGATCGCCGCCACCCCGTACACCGGGATGCCCGCGTTGCGGACGTATAGGCCGTCGGTGGCACCGGTCGACATCACCGGCACCACGGGGACGCCCGGCCACATCGCATCCGTCAGCCGCTCGATCGGTCCGAGGACGGCCGGGGTGAGGGGCGATGGGGGGCTGGGTCTCGGCTCGTCGTCGCGGCTCACCGTGATGGCCGGGTCGGCGAGCACGTCGTTGAGCGTGCGCTCCACCTGATCGGGCGACCTTCCCGGTAGGATTCGGCAGTTCACGATCGCGCGGGCCGTCTGCGGGAGCGCGTTGTCGGCGTGACCCGCCTCGAGCCGCGTGGCCACGCAGGTGGTGCGCATCAGCGCGTTGTGGTAGGGAGAGCGGGCGGCTAGTCGCTCCGCCGCCGCGAGGTCGGGAGGCGTGGCCGCGACGGCCCGCATGTCCGCGGCCGTCTGCCCGTTCTCCAGCGACGCCGCCCTCTCGAAGAATCCGCGGGTCACCTCGTTCAGCTCGACGGGCCACCTGTGGCTCGCCAGGCGGCCGAGTCCGGCCGCCAGGGTGTAGATCGCGTTCTCGGGGCGAGGCCGCGAGCTGTGACCGCCCGGGTTCGTCACCTTCAGCCGGAAGCTCAGGTAGACCTTCTCGCTCGCCTGAACGCCGTTCATGACCGCGCGGCCCTCCCGGAGCACGCCCCCGCCCGCGTCGGTGTTGAGGGCGAACTCCGCGTCCACGAGGTCGCGGCGCTCATGGACCAGCCACTCGATGCTCCTTCCCCCCGTCTCCTCATCGAGCGTGAGCACCATGATCAGGTCGCGGCTCGGAACGAACCCGTCGCGCCTGTAGCGGAGGAAGTTGGCGACGAGGATCGCCGCCCCGGCCTTGTTGTCCGTGGTGCCCCGTCCGTACCACCAGCCGTCGCGCTCGATGAGCTCGAAGGGGTCGAGCGACCAGTCCTCGCGGAGGGCGTCGACGACATCGAGGTGGGCCATGAGGAGGATCGGACGCCCTCCCTCGCCCGTGCCCCCGTAGCGCGCCACGAGCCCTCCCACCCCCGGCTCCGGACCGACGACGAGGACCTCTTCCTCTGGAAAGCCGGCCGCGCGCAGCCGCGTCGCCACGGCCTCCGCGGCCTCCACCGCGGCAGGGCTGCTCGAGAGGGACCGGATCGCGATGAGCTCGGCGAAGATCTCGTGTGCGAGCGCGCTGTCCCCGGGCGAGACGAGCGACTGTGCGGTCGCGCGCTGCGAGAGGGCCAGCGCGCCGCCGGCCACCGCGGCGATCATCCAGCCTGGTCGCACTTCTATCCGCCTCTCCTTCTTCCGTGCTCCGTCTTCGAGGCTACGGCCCACAATAACGGCCTGCTCACGCGAAGGGGAGCGCGCTCCGCCCTGGCCGCCATCGCGCATCTCTCCGGGTCTGGACGGTCGTGTGCGGGACGGCTGCCGGCGATCCGCCGGCCTTTTACATTCGTGGTGGGCATGAAGAAGAGCAATGACAAGGCGATTGCGAGTCGGGGGACGAAAAGCGCCGCGGCCGTAGCTCCGACCCTGCCATGACCGATTCACCCGGCATCGTGGTCGTCGGGGGCGGGATCGCGGGCCTCGCGGCCGCGCTGCGGCTCGTCGAACGAGCCGCTCCGGGTGTAGCTACGCTCGTCGAGAGCACCGAGCGGCTCGGGGGAAAGATCCTCACCGAGCGCACGGATGGGTTCGTCATCGAGGGCGGCCCGGACAGCTTCCTGTCCTCCAAGCCGGACGCCGTCGAGCTGTGCCGCGAGCTGAGTCTCGAAGACCGGTTGCGCGGGACAGATCCGGACCGCCGTCGAAGCTTCGTCCGACGGGACGGGCGGCTCTTCGAGCTCCCGGCCGGCATCACGGGGCTCGTCCCCTCCCGCATCGGGCCGCTCCTCGCGACGCGAATCCTATCCGTGCGGGGCCGCCTGCGCGCAGGACTCGAGTATTTCGTTCCCGGGCGTGGCGACTCCCAGGACGAGACGATCCGGGCCTTCATCACGCGGCGCTTCGGCGCCGAGGCGTACGACTGGCTGGTGGAGCCCCTGCTGAGCGGGATCCACGCGGGGGATGGAGGGCGCCTCAGCCTGCGCGCTACCTTCCCGCACATCGCCGACATGGAGCGGGCGCACGGCAGTCTCCTCCGGGCGATGTGGCGACGCCGCGCACCCCGTCCGGCGGGGCCCGGGCTCGTGAGCATCGAGGGCGGGCTCGCGGAGATGGTCAGCCAGATCGAGCGGCGAATACCGCCCGAGCGCATCCGTCGGGGAACCCCCGCGATCGCCGTGCGGCGGGAGGAGGATCGCTACCGGGTCGAACTGGCGGACGGCTCCCAGCTCACCGCGCGCGCCGTGATTCTGGCCACACCCGCGTTCGTCTCGGCGGAACTCGTGCGCACGCTCGATCCGGAGCTCGCCCGCCGGCTCGCCGAGATCCCCTTCGTGTCGACCGCGATCGTCACGCTCGCCTACCCTGTCGAGGCCGTCCCGCACCCGCTCAACGGCTCCGGCTACCTCTCACCTCGCGCCGAGGGCGGTCCGGTGGTCGCCTGCAGCTGGACGTCCAGCAAGTTCCCGGGCCGCGCCCCGGAGGGCAGCGTCCTTCTTCGCATCTTCGTCGGACGCGCCGGGAGCGAGGAAGTCGTGGGGAGAACCGCTCAGGAGCTCGAGCGGGCTGCCCGCGTGGAGGTCTCCGAGACGCTCGGGATCAGGGCGGAGCCGACCGTGGCGCGCGTCCACCGGTGGCCGAGGGGAATGCCTCAGTACGTCACCGGACACCTCGAGCGGATCGAGCGGATCGAGCGAAGGCTGGCCGAACACCCCGGGCTCTTCCTCGCGGGCGCCTCGTATCGCGGGGTCGGAATCCCGGACTGCATCCGGTCGGGGTGGACGGCGGCCGCCGGAGCGCTACTGGCGGCGGGGACAGCCGCGTGGCCGGGGCGAGACGCTCACACCGAACGAGCAGGCTCCGGCTGGTAGGCGCAGAAGGGATCCGAGCCGAGGTGATCGCCTGTCATGGCGTAGGCGCGGGCCCGCGACCCGCCGCACGCCCAGCGGAACTCACAGGCGCCGCACTTGCCGCGCAGCCGGTCCATGTCTCGGAGCTCGGCGAGGGCGGAGGATTCCCGGTAGATCTCCGAGAGCGGCCGCTCGCGGACGTTCCCTAGGCGGGGATATGGGAGAAAGCCGGCCGGGAAGACCTCGCCCCGGTGGGACACGAAGACGACGCCGTTCCCGTCCCGCACCCCGAGCCCCATTCGCTTGGCGGATCTCCCGATCGCTTCGCGCGAGCTCCCCTCCGCCAGCCTTCGCTGGATCCAGTAGCGCCGGTAGTGGGGCGCCTCGACCGTCCGAACGTTGAACGGCGCGGCGCGGGCCGTGTCGTAGACCCACTCGAACAGGGCCTCCACCTCATCGGCCTCCGGGATGCCGAGCGCCGCTCCGCGTCCCACGGGAACGAGGAGGAAGAGGCTCCACCGCCGGACCGGCGGCACGGCCTCAGCCCGGAGGAGATCGTACATCGCAGGGAGGTGCCGCATCGTGTCACGGGTGACCGTGGTGTTCACCTGCACGGCGATGCGGAACTCGCGTGCGCAGGCCAGCGCCCGCATCGAGTGATCGAAGGTTCCCGCCACGCCTCGGAAAGCGTCGTGCAAGGTCGCGTCGGGGCCATCCAGGCTGACGCCCATGGCCGCGATACCGAGATCCTTGAAGCGGCGGATCGCCTCCCGCGTGAGAGTGGGCGTCGTGCTCGGCGTGATCGAGACGGAGAGCCGGATGGAGCGCGCATAGGCGATGAGGTCGAAGAGATCCGGCCGCTTCATCGGATCCCCGCCGGTGAGGATGAGCATGCTGCCCATCCGCTTGATATCGCGCATCAGGGCACGGGCTTCCTCGCCGTTCAGCTCCTCCGGATCCCGCTCGTGGATCGCGTTGGCGCGGCAATGCTTGCACGCCAGGTCGCACGCGATCGTCATCTCCCAGTACACGTTCCGGGGAGCGTCAGAGTAGACAACCCCGGGGAAGAGATCCTCCGTGGTGCCGGTTTTCAGCTCGTCGTGCGACATTCCGCTCTTTCCTTTGGCGTTTCGTTCACAAGCTCGCGACAGGAGCGGCCGGGGGAAAGCCGGGCGCGGCCCTCGCCCGGCCATACTACGCCGCGCGGCCGGATATCCCGCTTCCCGACGGCTGAGTGGTCACGGCCACCCTCGGTGAGGGTATCCAGCGGGAGGCGTGCGCGGTGCCCGAGCCGCCCTAGAGGCGTCGGCGGCGCCGAGCCGCCCTAGAGGCGCGGATGGTGCCGGGCCGCCCTAGGAGCGTGTCCGAGTAATGCGCCACCTCGACTCTAACCAAGGGATGGTGG
>JBHIAV010000050.1:0-19233 GCA_046758745.1 Gemmatimonadota bacterium | reverse complement strand
CCTAGGGGTCGAAGACGTGCTCTGCCGCGGGGAGCGGCCTTCTCCCTCGTGCCCCGTCGGGCCCTCGCTCGTGCACCGGCGCAGCTACGTACCGATCCCTGTCCTCGATCTCGTGGTGCAAGCCGGGAAGAACTCGTCCTCCGCCACGTTCTCGTTGAAGCTCCCGGGTGCCGCGACCCGGCGCAGCACCACCCCACCCGTCACTTCCACCGGTTCGTGGCGGGCAGCGCCCGAGGCATGCAGGTTCTGATACAGTTCGAGGTGCAGCACGCCGAGTGTGTCCGGCAACCCGCTGCGCACGCCGGCCGCCGCGAGGCGCCCCCTGCCGTGGGGCGAGCCGTGGCCGTCAAGAGGACCGTATGTGGAGATGACAGCGTGAGAGCGATGCTCCTGGGACGGATCGCGCCGATCGAGACGCGTCCCCTCGAGCCGGTCACCCTCCCGGATCCCACTCCCGGCCCGGGCGAGATTCTGGTGCGCGTCCGGGCGTGCGCCATCTGTCGAACGGACCTCCACGTCATCGAGGGCGACCTTCCAACGCGCCGCCTGCCGATCGTGCCGGGGCATCAGGCGGTGGGCGTCGTGGAGAAGTGTGGCGAGGGGAGCCGGACGTTGCGTCCGGGGGAGCGCGTCGGGATCGCATGGCTCCGCCGGACATGCGGAACCTGCGGCTTTTGCCGGAGCGGAAGGGAGAACCTGTGTGAGGCCTCCGGCTACACGGGATATCACGAGGACGGCGGGTACGCCGAGCTGGCCGTCGTGGCGGAGGATTTCGCCTACCGGATCCCCGGCGGCTTCTCGGACCTCGAAGCGGCCCCGCTCCTGTGCGCGGGAATCATCGGCTACCGCGCTCTGCGCAGGAGTGAAGTCCCGGACCGCGGTCGCCTGGCACTGTACGGCTTCGGCTCCTCGGCCCACGTGGTGATCCAGCTCGCCCTGCACCGCGGCTGCGAGGTGTTCGTGGTGACCCGCGGAGAGGGCCACCAAGAGCTCGCCCGGCGCATGGGCGCAGCCTGGGTCGGCGGAGCCGGAGAGGAACCGCCGGTGCCGGTGGACAGCGCGATCGTCTTCGCGCCGGCGGGCGAGATCGTGCCGCGGGCCCTGCGAGCTCTCGGCAAGGGCGGGACGGTCGCCCTGGCCGGGATTCACATGAGCCCCATCCCCGAGATGAGTTACGAAGAGTATCTCTTCCATGAGAAGAACCTGCGGAGCGTGGAGGCGAACACCCGCGAGGATGGGAGGCGGCTGCTCGAGGAGGCGGCGGAGATCCCCATCCGGCCGGAGGTCACGACCTTCTCCCTGGAGAAGGCGAACGAGGCGCTGCTCAGGCTCAAGCGGGATGAGATCGCCGGGACCGGCGTGCTGAGGGTGTCGGAGTGACTCTTCGGCCACTGGCGACGCGCTCGAGGCTCCAACGGTCGAGGCTCGCCCCTTTCGGACCGACTGCCGGGCGCGCCGTACGTCCAGCTCCATCATGGGGCACCGGGCGCGGGCGGGACGCCCGAGGAGCCTCTCCAATGGAACCTCCCGGATCGGTGAGTGGTAGGGAAGTGGCGTGAGAATGCGGATTCGGACGATTCGGGAGTGGCGCATCGGTCGCGCCGTACCGCTTATCCTGGCGGCGGCGCTCTTCGTGAGGGTCGGCATATCGAGCGGGCACGGCCACCACGGCGGCGCGGAGTATCCGCAAGCCTGCGCCGTCTGCCACGTTGGTCACCTGCCGGACCGCCAGGCTCCCCCCGCCCTCGCGCCCTCGCCACCTCCGACGATCGAGCGCACGCCCGAGGCCGAGATCGCCAAGCGGCCTCCGATCCTCCGACACCTCGAATCCAAGCTCTCCCGCGCCCCTCCGGCCTGAGGCAAACGATCTGATTCGCGTCCCGCCGGCGTCCGCGCAGCGCGGCCGTCGCTCGACGCCACAGAGTAGCCTCAGAGCAGGAGGTTTCCGCATTGCGAACGTCGACAACTTGGTGTGCAGTCGCAGGGGTGGCGGCCGGTCTGGCCGGACCGGCCACCGTCCGGGCCCAGGAGCGCCCCACGTCCACCACCGACTCGCTGATCGCCGAAGTCCACGCTCTCAACGCGCGGCTCGACTCGCTGGCATGGCTCGTCGACTCGCTGCGTACCGCACGGGCCGACACGCTCGAGGTCGTGGATGAGCTGGCGGCGCTGCGCGCTGCGGCGGCCGCGGCTGGAGAGCAGGCTGACACGACGGCGGCGGAGGGGACGCAGGGCGGGCCGCCGGTGGGCAGCCTGAACCGGCTCAACCCCGAGATCAGCATCACGGGCGACGTTCGGCTGGCGGCCGTTCGACCGGGCCCGCAAGCCGACAACGTCGACCTCCGGGAGTTCGAGTTCGCTTTCCAGGCGGCGCTCGACCCGTACGCCAGCACGAAGATCTTCCTCTCGTTCGAGGAAGGCGAGCTGGACCTGGAGGAGGGTTACGCCTACTGGAGCGGCCTGCCCGGCGGCTTCCGGGTCGACCTCGGGCGCCTCCGCCAGCAGGTCGGGGATCTGAACCGGGTGCACCTGCACGCCCTTCCCGAGAGCGAGTACCCACTCGTGTATCGTACCTATTTCGGGGAGGAGGGCCTTGTCGGGAACGGCCTGCGCGTGTACTGGCTAGCCCCGTTCGACGGCCCTGGCGGCGCCACTCACGAGCTGTGGGGGGAGCTCACCGTCGGCGAGAGCGAGGAGCTGTTCCAGAAGGGGGACCGGCTCTCCGTGCTCGGTCACCTCAACAACTTCTGGCAGCTCGGCCGCTCCTCCTTCTTCCAGGTCGGCGGCACCGTGGCGTACGGGGAGAACCCCGATGAGGAGCTGAAGGCGAGGCTGTTCGGCGCAGACCTGCGTTACACCTGGCGGCCTCCGGGGCGAGGGCTGTACCGCTCGTTCACCCTGCGGGGCGAGGCATACGCCGTGCACCAGGAGCGCGGCGGAATCGGTGGCACCCGGTATGGGGCGTACCTCGGCGCGGAATATCAGCTCGGCCGGAGCTGGTTCGCCGGTGCACGCTTCGATTACGTGGAGCTGTTGGAGGGACCCTCCGGGCGGCACGAGTGGGCGATCGTACCCCGCATAACCTGGTGGCAGAGCGAGTGGGTGATGCTCCGCGCCGAGTGGCAGCACAGCTCGACCCCGGACCTCGTCGGGGAGAGGGATACGTCGGACCGCTGGCTGATCCAGGCCGTTTGGGCCGTCGGTCCTCACAAACACGAGAGCTATTAGACAGAGAGCTATCTGATATGTTTCGCGATATCGCCGTCCTCCTCACCGCCTTCTCCGGAGCCGTCGCGCCGGCCTTCGCGGGGGCCGTCCCCCCTGCAGAGTCGGAGACTTCGGTCGCCTCGGCGACCGCGAGCAGCGTGTCGGCCGCCGCGGCCCCCTCCGAAGGGGACGGGCAAGCCGCCGTACGCGTCGTGACTTCCCTCACCACGTACGCCGCGATCGCGCGTGAGATCGCTGGCGACCGCGCCGAGGTCTCTGCCATCGCCGACGGCGCGGAGAACCCGCATTTCGTGACTCCGCGCCCGAGCCTGCTGCTCAAGCTCCGGCGCGCCGACCTGTTCGTGGTGACGGGCCTGGACCTGGAGCTGTGGGTCCCGACGCTCCTCGACAAGGCGAACAACCAGAAGATCCGGCCGGGGAATCCGGGTCATGTGACCGCCTACAGAGGCATCAAGCTTCTCGATATCCCGGAGTCCGTCAGCCGGTCCCAGGGCGACATTCACCTGTTCGGAAACCCCCACATCTGGACCGCCCCCGCCAACGCGGTTCAGATAGGGCAGAACATCCTGGCCGGCCTGAAGCGCGTCTCGCCTGAAAACGCCTCTTACTTCGAGCGACGCTTCGCCGCCTGGAAGGAGCGGATCATGCGGGCCTTCGCGGGGGACGAGCTGGTGGAGCTGCTCGGGGTGGATGCGGTATTCAACCTCGCGAGAGAGTACCGTCTGCTCGAGTTCGTCTCCACCCAGAGTTATCAAGGGCGGCCGCTGTCCCAACGGCTGGGTGGGTGGCTGAAGCAGGCGGAGGCGTTCCGCGGTGAGCGGATGGTGTGCTACCACAAGGAATGGGACTACCTGAACCGGGCTTTCGACGTGTCGTGCGTCGAGTACGTAGAGCCGAAACCGGGCATCCCGCCGACGCCCCAACATGTAGCGCGGGTCATCCGGCTCATGCAGGATGAGGGGATCCGGGTACTCTTCTCCACCAACTACTACGACCACAATCAGGTACAGTCCGTGGCCGCGCGCACGGGAGCTACGCCGGTGATCGTTCCCTCCAACACGGATGGGGCGCCGGGAACAAAGACCTACACGGATCTGGTGGGCCTGTGGATACGGGAGCTCGCCGCCGCCTACGCCACCGGCTGATGGCCGGCGCGACGCTCCGCCCGACCGGGGAAGGGGAGGCGAGCGCGTCAGCCCGCGTGGCACAGCGCGAACGCCGCACGGCGGGCCACCTCTGAGTCAGCGGAGTCGAACACATGTCCGATCTGTTGCAGCTGATGGTCGCCCCCTTCGTCGCCTCCATGGTGCTGGTGGCGATGCTCGCCTACCTGGGTGTACACGTCATCGCGCGGGGCGTGATCTTCGTGGATCTGGCACTGGCACAGATGGCGGCGCTCGGGAGCACGATCGCTCTCCTCTTCCACGTCGGCGGGGACTCGCCCCTCGCCTACGCCTTCGCCCTCGGCTTCACGACCCTCGGAGCGCTGGTCTTCGCTTTCACCCGTGAGCGCCGGGGGAGCCAGCGCGTGCCGCAGGAGGCGATCATCGGGATCGTGTACATCGTGGCCACGGCCGCGGCGATCCTGGTGGCCGACCGCACGCCGGGCGGGGGTGAGGCGATCCACGAGGTGCTGGTGGGAAGCCTGCTGTGGGTGAACTGGGGGACGATCGCGAAGGTCGCCGCGGTGTACGCGGTTGTGGGCGTCTTCCAGTGGAAGCTCCGGGATAGGTTCCTCACGATCTCGCTGCATGAAGAGAGGGCGGAGGAGGGCGGCTGGAAGATCCGGTGGTGGGATTTCCTCTTCTATTTGTCGTTCGGCGTGGTCATCACGCTGGCCGTGCCGCTTGCGGGCGTGCTGCTCGTGTTCACCTTCCTCGTCGTTCCCGCCGTGGTCGCCTTCCTCTTCACTCGCTCGACTGCAGGTCTGATCGGGATCAGCTGGGCCGTCTCGGCGGTAGCCTCCGCGGCGGGGCTCGGTCTCTCGTTCACCTTCGATCTGCCGACCGGTCCCCTCGTGGTGTGCGTCTTCGGCCTCCTGCTGGTGGCGGTGTGGCTCGCGCGCAGAGCGCTGCCCGTGCGGGCTCGCGTCGGATGAGACCGAGCCGCTTCGCGCGAGCGCCATCTTCGCGGCTCCCGCGCGGTGGACATGCGAAGCACGCACTTGCCGAGAGCAGGCAGGCAGCCACACCTGCTGAGAGCAGGCAGGCGGCCGCACTTGACCGCGACCGCTCAATGTGCAACTTTTTTCCTGCCACACGCTGTCTCGCTCGCCGTCCGACGCTGTCTGTGTAGTGTCCTCTGCCGTCGATCTCGACCGGCCGGGGGACTCCGTCGAGGTAGAGGCTCGATTCCCGGGCCGGCGGCACTTCCACGGTGCCCTCGGGCGCACGGATTGCAGATGGGTTGCAGGATGGGCGGACTCGCGGCGGACGCGGCGGCCCTCTACGCAAACGGAACCTTTGGAGAGCTCCGGGAGTTAGAAGATCAGTTCGAGGCACCCCGCGGCGGACAAATCGCCGAGGGGGAAGGGTTCGAGGCACGGCCGGATCTCTCCCCACCGTTCCGAGACATCGGACCGGTCCATAGGGTTCTGCTCCTGCGGCGTCCGTGACGACTCGGACCTGGCTCGGCATCCAGACAACCAACCGACCCACCCGCTGAATGTGATGGAACCGTGACGAACGAAGCATCTCTCGGCCTCCTCGAAGTGCTGGGGAGCGGCTCGGGGTTCATCCGGCGGCGCGAATCCGGCTACATCCCCGGGGACGGCGACATCTACGTCGGCCAGCGCCTGATCCAGAAGTTCGATCTCCGCACGGGAGACGAGATCGCGGGCACTGTGGGGAAGGCGCCCGGCAACGGGAAGAGCCCTCCGCTCACCCGGCTCCATGCCGTGAACGGGGTTCCGGTCGAGTCCCTAGAGCGCCGCCCGCACTTTCATCGCCTCTCGGCCGTGCATCCGAACGAGCAGCTCGTGCTCGAGTGCGGTCTCACCCGCCTCGGCGAGCGTGATCCCACCAACCGGCTGATCGACCTCTTCTGCCCGCTCGGGAAAGGACAGCGCGCCATGATCGTCTCGCCGGCCAAGGTCGGGAAGACGATGGTGCTGCAGGCGATCGCCGAGGGGATCGTGAAGAACTATCCGGACGCGATCCTGCTGATCCTCCTGGTGGACGAGCGACCGGAGGAGGTGACCGAGATGGAGATATGCGGCTTCGGGGAGGTGATCGCCTCGAGCTTCGACTTCCCGGCCGACCGCCATGTTGCGGTGGCCGAGATCACTCTCGAGCGCGCCCGCCGCCGCGTCGAGATGGGGGAGGACGTGGTGCTCATCCTGGACTCGATCACTCGCCTCGCCCGCGCTTACAACACCGTGGAGGAGGGAAGCGGCCGTACGCTCACCGGCGGCCTGGACGCGAACTCCCTCGAGAAGCCCAAACGGTTCCTCGGCAGCGCGCGGCGAATCGACCCGGGACAGGGGGGCGGATCGCTCACCATCATCTCGACGGCCCTCGTGGACACCGGGTCGCGCATGGACCAGGTGATCTTCGAGGAGTTCAAGGGGACCGGGAACAGCGAGCTCGTGCTCAGCCGTGAGCTCGCGGAGCGGCGCGTCTGGCCGGCCATCGATCTCAACGCGAGCTCCACGCGGCGCGAGGAGCTGATTCTCTCGGACGCGGCGCTCGCCTGCTCGCATGCCATGCGGCGCGAGCTGAGCAGCATGTCGCCCGTGGAGGCGATGTCGGAGGTGCTCGGCCTCATGCGCCGAACCGCCTCGAACGCCAAGCTCCTGGAAAAAGTGGCGGCCAAGATCTGAGGGCGGGATCGGGCCGGCGGCGCTCCCGACCGACCGATTCTCACGCCCTCCGCTGTCAAGTGAACCGGAGCGTCGAGACCCACGGGTGAGGGACGATCCCACCACCGCCATCCCGGAGCGGATCGGGGGGCTGCTGGATCTCGCCATGAACCTGTGGTGGACCTGGCAGCCCGCCGCGCGAGCCCTCTTCCGTCGGCTGGACTACCCCCTGTGGCGAATGACCAACCACAACGCGGTCGCCATGCTCCGCCGCGTCGAGCCGGAGAAGCTACAGGCGGCAGCCCGCGACCCCCTCTTCCTCCGCGAGTACGACGCGATCATGGCGGAGCTCGAGGCCGTCCTCTCCGACCGGCGGAGCTGGTACAGGGAGCGGCACTCGGAGATCGCGCAGGCCGAGATCGGCTACTTCTGCGCCGAGTTCGGCGTGCACGCCTCGATCCCGATCTATTCGGGCGGGCTCGGGATCCTCGCCGGCGACCACTTCAAGGAGGCGACCGACCTCGGGATGCCTCTGATCGGCTGCGGCCTCCTGTACCAGAAGGGATACTTCCGGCAGCGCATCGGGACGGAAGGCGAGCAGTACGCGGTGGAAGAGCCCTTCGATGCGGCGAGCATGCCGATCGAGCTGGTCGGGCACGGTGATGGAGACGACGGCGTGCGTGCGAACGTCCAGCTCGACAGCCGGCTGGTTCACATCCGCGTATGGCGGCTGCGGCTCGGTCACACGTCCATATACCTGCTGGACACAGACATCGAGCAGAACGATCCCGCCGACCGATTCCTCTCCCACCAGCTGTACGGGGGGGATCTGGAGATCCGGCTCCGGCAGGAGATCGTCCTCGGTATCGGGGGAGTGCGCGTGCTGCGGGCCCTGGGCCACGCGCCGGTCGTGTGGCACGCCAACGAGGGGCACGCCGCCTTCCTCCTCCTCGAGCGCCTGCGGGAGTGGGTTCGCTCGGGCTTCTCGTTCGAGGAGGCGCGTCGGCGGGTCGCGGCGACCACCGTGTTCACCACTCACACACCCGTACCGGCCGGCCACGACGCCTTCCCCGCCGAGTGCATCGACCACTACTTTTCCTCCTTCTGGCCCGAGCTGGGGCTCGACAGAGCGGGGTTCTACGCCCTCGGAAGCCACCCTTGCGACGACGGCCGGTTTCACATGACGGCCCTCGCGCTGCGCCTCTCCGACTACCGTAACGGTGTGAGCGAGCGCCACGGCGAGGTGGCGCGGCGGATGTGGGCCGGCCTGTGGCCGGACCGTGAGGAGGCCGAGGTGCCGATCGGCCACGTGACGAACGGCGTCCACCTTCCAACCTGGGTCGCCCCCGAGTTCCGGGAGCTGTTCGACCGCTATCTGGGGCCGAAGTGGGAGCTGCGGCAGGCCGATGCGGCTCTGTGGGAACGCGCGCTGGACCTGCCCGACGAGGCCGTATGGACGGCGCACGCCGCCTGCAAGCGCCGCCTCTTCGCGGTCCTGCGAGAGCGCGCCTCGAGCCGATGGATGGACAGGAGGTCCGAAGCCAGGCAGGTCGTCGCTTCGGGGACGCTTCTCGATCCGGAGGCCCTCACGCTCGGCTTCGCAAGGCGCTTCGCCACGTACAAGCGAGCCGCTCTCCTGTTTCGAGATCCCGAGCGGCTGCGCAGCCTTCTCCTCGACCCGTGGAAGCCGGTCCAGATCATCTTCGCCGGCAAGGCGCACCCGGCCGATGAGCCGGGGCGGCGACTCATCTCCGAGATCTATCGGGCGGCGAGCGACCCGCAGTTCGGGGGACGGATCGCGTTCGTCGAGGACTACGAGATGCACGTGGCGAAGGAGCTCGTGGCAGGGGTGGATGTGTGGGTGAACCTGCCGCGCCCGCCCATGGAGGCCAGCGGAACGAGCGGGCAGAAGGCGGCCGTCAACGGCGTACCCCACCTCTCCACGCTCGACGGCTGGTGGGCCGAAGGCTTCACACGGCGGAACGGGTGGGCGGTGGGGACCGATACATCGGTGGCGGAGGACCCCGATCCCGAGGCGCGCGACGAGGCGGATGCCGAGTCGCTCTACCGGATTCTCGAGGAGGAGGTGCGGGAGCTGTACTACCGGCAGGACGCGGACGGTATCCCGCGCGGCTGGGTACGCACGATGAAGCAGGCGATCCGGACCGGTGGGGTGCGGTTCTCGGCCCGGCGGATGGTGAGGGAGTACTGCGAGCGGTTCTACTCCCCCGCCGCCCGGGCCGCGGCCGAAAAGTAGGGAACGCCGCGCAGCGCGCGGAGGTGCCTACTCCTCGGCCGCCTCTCCCTCCAGCCGCGCGGAGAGCCGGCGGGCATAGTGCACGATCTCGTACGCCGCCGCCGTGAGGAGACGGAGCTCTCGCCGGTCGAGCCCGGCGCGCTGGAAGACGTGGCGGAAGGTGCGCATCTTCGACTCGGCATCGACTCCCCCGAACAACCCCACCGTCTCCATCGCCTCCTCCCACACCGGGTAGAACGCCTCGAGATCGGCCGCCGTGACGGGCGGTGATCGGTCGCGGCGCTTGGGCGAGAGATCCCGCCCGACAAGTCCGTGCTCCTCCTCCACGGCCCGTCGCACCTCGTAGAAGAGGAGGATGGCGGCGTGCGAGAGGTTCAGCGAAGCGTGGGATGGGGCGGTCGGGATGCAGATCGCCCGGTGGCAGCGGTCGAGCGCGCTGTTCGGGAGGCCTCGGTCCTCCCGGCCGAATACCAGCGCCACATCGCCGCCGCCGGTCTCGCGGACGAGGAGCCGGGCCGCCTCGGCCGGGGTGCTCCAGGCCTGCCGGCTGGCGCGCCGACGGGCCGTCGTGCACGCCACGTGCGCCACGTCGGCGAGCGCCTCGTCGAGCGTGTCGAAGATCCCGGCTTCGGCCACGATCTCCTCCGTGTCGTGGGCGATCCCCTCGACTCGGTACGGGTCGAACTCGGCCGGAGAGACGAGGCGGAGCCGACGAAGGCCCATGTTCTTCATCGCTCGCACGACCAGCGCGATGTTGACGATGTCGCGGGTCTCGTGCAGGACCACGACGAAGCGACCGAGAATGGCCTCGCCGGCGGCGGGGCCCGTCGTGCGGGCGGTTGCGTTCGGTCCGGTCCGGCCTGTCCGGGTCGGCGGCCCCGTCGGTTTGCTCACTCCCTCTCCGCCTCCCGCGCCGGAGAGCCCTTGAATCCCTTGCCCTTCCGGGGGCGGAGCGCGGGGTAGCCCGTCTCCCCGCAAGCGGGGCAGGTCTCGGTATACGCGGTGATCTCGGCCCCGCACACCGTGCACACTACGCCCGTCTCGTCGAAGTCGTACGGGAGAGGCTTGCCGCACTTCTGGCACGTCTGCTCACCAGGCTTCAGCGGCGTCTCGCAAGCCGGACACACCGTGGCTCTGCTCACCTCTTCGCGACCTCCTGTGGGAGCTGTGGATCCGACCGGATGCGGCTTGAAACTAGCCGACTCCTCGCCGGGTGGGCCAGCGGATCGCTCCGGGTAGCGCGCTTCCTCGGCGAGCCGTAACGTTCGCGAATGCATGAGCTGGGCGCACCGCGGGAGCGGAGGACGGAGTCCGCCGGCGCGGAGATCGGCGTGAAGGGCGAGAGCCCCGCCACCGGGCGGTCGGAGGCGGTCCGGCCATCCAGCCCGATCCCTGGCCGCTCGGGGCCCTCGAGGGTGGCGCTCGCAACGGCCACGCCGGCGGAGGAGCGCCTCAGTCCCGTGGTATGGATCTTCGGCGCCCTCATGGTCGTCACCGCCGCGGTGACGCTCGTTCTTATGCTGCGCGACTTCAGCTCGCAGAGCTACCTGTACCTGGCCTTCTACGCGATCCCATCCAATGCCGCGATCTCCGTCTTTCCGCACGAGCCCGTGGTGCTCTACTTCGGCAAGTACGGGAGCATGTGGATGACGGCCGCCGCGGCGAGCGTCGGGACGCTCGTCGCCGGGTTCATGGACCACACGGTCTTCGTTCCGATTCTCAACCTGAAGTCCCTCCAGGGCTACAAAGAGAAGTCGTGGTACGCGACGGCGGTGCGCTGGTTCATGCGGTACCCGTACCTCACCCTGACGGCGACCGGCTTCGTGCCGGTTCCCTTTTTCCCGTTCAAGTTCCTGAGCTTCTCGATTCGTTATCCGATGTGGAAGTACCTGGCCGCCCTGCTCACGGCGCGGTTTCCGCGCTACCTCCTGCTCGCGTGGGCGGGCTCGGTGCTCGAGATCCCCAACTGGCTGCTTTTCGGGTTTTTCGGGCTCGTCATACTGGCTTACGCCATCAAGGCAGGACCGAAGGTGGCTCGCCGCCTCCTCGCCCGGCGAGCCGAAGCAGCCGGGCAACGCCGGACGAGCTGAGGAGCGAGAGGAGGGGCGTCCGCATGCCGAACGTGTCCGGCTCGATGGGTCTCAAGATGCTTGCGCGCGGGATCCGCAACCGCTTCCGGAACAAGCCGCTCTCCGTCTCGTTCGAGATCACCCATTCCTGCACGGCGAACTGCTGGCACTGCAACTGGGGAGGGCCGATCAAGGAGACTCGCCTCACGGCGGACGAGTACGCCGAGATCTGTCGGGAGCTCCGGCCCGTCGTGTCGCACGTCTCCGGCGGGGAGCCGCTCGCGCGCGGCGACGTCTACGAGATCGTAGAGAAGATGACGAACAAGGGCGGACTTCCCTGGATGATCGTCGTCACCAACGCCTCGAATCTCACCTCGGAGCGCTTCTTCAGGCTGAAGAGGGCCGGGATGCATCAGCTCTCCGTCTCCCTCGACTTCCCCGACGATCGCCACAGCGAGTTCCGGCGCATCCCGGGGCTGTTCGGCCGCATGTCCGAGGTGCTCCCCGAGCTGGCCCGGGCGACCGAGAAGGACGACGTGCTGCTCAACGTGTGCATCACGGACTGGAACTACAGAGATCTGCCGGACATCGTCCGCCTGGCGAAGGAGTGGGGTCTGCCGGTCAACTTCTCGGTGTACACGCACCTCCGAGTGCAGGATCGGAGCGGTCTCGTTCAGGGCGAGGAGGCGCTCGCCGGTCTCAAGGAGAAGATCGAGGAGGTGATCGATCTCCGGCGGCAAGGCTATCCCGTCTACACCCAGCCGCGTGTGCTGTGGAAGTTCTACCGCTTCATGACCGAGGACGGGATCTCCGGTTGCCAGGCCGGGCGCCGCTTTCTCGTCATCAATCCGGACGGTCGTCTCACACCCTGCGCCATGGTGATGGCGTATTTCGAGAAGCAGCAGGACATGCTGGAGCAGTTCACCAAGCAGAACACGTGCACCGCCTGCTACATCAGCACCCGGGCCAACACGGAGAAGACCTTGGGCGAGTTCCTGTCGGACAACGGTGCGATCGTGAGGAAGATGCTCACCCCGTGGAGGCACTAGCCTGGCGTGGCGCCCGGGCGGCGCTCGGTTGACACCCCCTCCCGGCGCAGGGTAGAATCGAGGCGTGCGGAGCCGGCCCCCGGGCGTGGCTCCGTTTTGTGCCTTGCCCGCCGGGAGCAGCGTGGCCTGGGGCGGATCGTTTCTCCGGCGCGGGCGCGAAGATCCGGGGCGGTAGCTCAGCCGGCCAGAGCGCTGCGCTCACATCGCAGAGGTCGGGGGTTCGAGTCCCTCCCGCCCCATACCGCACGCACCACCGTCGGGCGGGGAGTGCGGAAAGACCCCTGCTCGCAGGCGGCGCCCCGGCGGTGTCGCGGCTGCAGCACTGGACGGATGGAAAACACCGGCTCGGACGCGCCGGTGACGCGCGGGCGTAGCTCAGCAGGCAGAGCGTCAGCTTCCCAAGCTGAAGGTCGCCGGTTCGAGACCGGTCGCCCGCTCTTTCGGGATCCCGACATCTAAGGGATTGCGCATTCCCCGCCAACGGTCCCCTCGGCACCGAGAATAGGATAGCCTCGAAGTTCGCGCGTCACGTCTCGCTGACGGGCCTCTGACCGCCCCGTGACCGGCTGCCGCCACCTTTGCGGCGTCTCCAGGGCGGCCACCATCACGGTTCCAGGCGCCGCCCGCCGCTTCGTCCGGCTACTTGCACGGTAGAAAGCGTACCGTGGTCTCCATCTCTTCCAACACCTCCTCCAAGGCATGGAGCACCTGATCAATCTCCTCCGCCGTGGTATCGTGGCTGAGGGAGAAGCGCACGGCGGAGTGGGCGTCCGCCGTGCTGCGACCCATGGCGATCAGCACGTGGGTGGGGTCGGGTGACCCCGACTTGCACGCCGAGCCCGAGGACGCTGCGATGCCATGCTGATCCAGCGCTACGACCAGGCTCTCGCCGCGCAGTCGGGGCAGCGTCAGGTTCAGCGTGTTGGATAGACGCCGCATCCGGTGGCCGTTCAGCCGGGCGTCCGGGATAAGCTCGCGAATGCCGGCCTCCAGACGGTCGCGCAGCCTCCCTGTCTCCTGCGATAGCGGCAGAGCCTGAATGGCCAGTTCGGCCGCCCTGCCGAGCCCCACGATGGCCGCGACGTTCTCAGTGCCCGCACGCAGGCCTTGTTCCTGCTTGCCGCCGTGAATCAACGGCTCGAGTTCCACGCCCTTGCGAACGTAGAGCGCGCCCACCCCCTTTGGACCGTGGAACTTATGCCCCGAGAGGCTTAGCAGATCCGCCCCCAGCTCCTCCACGTCCACCGGGATCTTGCCCACTGCCTGTACTGCGTCGGTGTGGAACAACACGCCACGCTCATGTGTGATGTCGCGAAGCTCTTTTATCGGCTGGATGGTGCCCACCTCGTTGTTGGCCATCATGATGGAGACCACGAGGGTGTGGTCATCGATGGCACCGTGCAGCGCCTCCGGGTCTACCAATCCGTCGCTATCCACCGGCAGGTAGGTGAGACGGAAGCCCATACGCTCCAGGAACCGGCAGGTCTGGAGGATGGCGGGGTGTTCGATCGCGGTGGTGATGATGTGATCGCCCTGGGCACCGCGCGCGAAGGCGATGCCCTTCAGCGCCAGGTTGTTGGATTCCGAGCCGCCGCCGGTGAACAGGATGCGGCGTGGACGGGCATTGATGAGCCGGCCCACTCGGCGGCGGGCGTTCTCGATGGCCTCGTGCGCGCGACGCCCCTGGGTGTAGATGCTGGAGGGATTACCGTAGCCGGTTTCCAGGAATGGCAGCATGGCCTCGCGCACCGTATCGGCAAGGCGGCTGGTGGCATTGTTGTCCAGATAGATCCGTCTACCGGGTCGGCGGGAGTCACCGTGGACGGGAGATGTGGGCGGGGCGCATACGCCTGCGGCCGCGGCCGCGCTGGCGCGGGTCTGCTCGGTCGCTTGGCCTACCTTGACCACGTCGCACAGCAAGGCCTTGAACACCGGAAAGCCGGAGATCTCGTCGTAGGCTGCAAGACTGGTGAGTTCGTTGACGTTCCATTCCTGCCAGGCCTCGGGGCCCACGGGCGTGCCGCCGCCCATGTTGATCTCCACAGCGCCCTCGACGATGTCTTCGGTGACCCGGGCGCGGAACGGCACCGCGCCCCGCGGTGAGCGCACCTCCACCCGATCGCCGGTCTCGACTCCGCGCTCGGCGGCATCGGCGGCGTTCATCTCGATGGTGGGTTCCGGGTTGTCCCGCAGCAGGCCGTCGACGCCGTGGTGTTGCGAGCGGAAATCGGTGTTGGGGCGGGCGCCGGAATTGAAGACCAGCGGATACTGCCGAGCGAGCTCGGGGCTGCCGAGGGGGCCTTCCTTCGGCTCCGTGTACTTGGGCAGTGGCTCATAGCCGTACTCTTCCAGGATGGTGGACCAGATCTCGAACTTGCCCGTGGGTGTATCGAAGCCTGGTTTCCCGTCCGAGCGCAGAAGGCCCTTCTCCCACTTCACGTACTCCATCAACGGAGTGGGGAGCTTCACCCAGCCGCCTGCCTCCCGCACCCGTTCCACGGTGTAGCCCGAGCCGTCCAGGACGAAACGCAGCAGGGCCTCTTCGCTGCGAGGATACAGGTGACCATACCCCAGTCGCTCGGCCAGCTCGGCCATGATCAGGTAGTCGTTGCGCGCCTCACCCACCGGCTCAATGAGTTTTTCGCGGATGCGGAAAATGGGCCCGTAGACCATGTAGGACTGGATCTCGAACATGGTCGTGGCGGGCAGCACGACATCGGCGTACGCGGCGTCCGCGGTCAGCTGACGGTCGATACACGCGATGAAATCCAGCTTCGAGAGGGTCGCCCGCCACAGCGCGGTCTGCGGCCAGGAGGTCAGCAGGGAAGCGCCGTGGATAATGAGTGCCCGAATGGAATATGGCTCCCCTGCCAGCACCGAGTGCACGAGCCCGCTGGCGTGGCCCTCCCCGCGGTAGCGGCTATAGATGGGAAACCTGTCGCGCGCCACGGCCCGATCCGGATCGGGGTTTTCCTGATTGCAGGCGCGGTTGATGGGGAAGTGCGCGTCCCGCGCCGCCAGTCCGATGCCGCCTGGGACATCCAGTTGTCCGGCCAACGCAAATACCGTCAGCACGGCGCGGATGGCTTGAACACCGCTGTCGGAATACTCCAGGCCGGTATACATGACCGGACAAGCCCCGGTGGCCTTGGCGATGCGCCGCGCCAGGCTGCGGATGATCTTGGCCGGCACGCCGGTGATGGTCTCCACCACCTCCGGGCGAAAGTGCTGGACATACGTGCGCAGCTCACCGAAGCCATGGCACCAGTTCTCGGCGAAGTCCTCGTCGTAAAGTTCTTCATCGATCATCACCTGCAGCATGGCCAGGGCCAGGGCGGCGTCGGTGCCGGGGCGGATGGGGATCCACTCGGCTCCGGTCCGCATCACGGTCTCGGTACGGCGCGGATCGATGACTGACACCCGGGCGCCGCGTCTGGCGGCCGCTTCCAGACGGTGCATGTCCAGTGGCGGCGAGTCGGTGGCCGGATTGGCACCCCACACCACCAGCAACTCCGCATGCTCCATGTCGGTGAACATGTCAATGAGCATCCGCCCCATGGTGACGTGGGGGGCGATCATGGCGAAGGAGACGTAGCACAACGCCCCCACCCCCATGGTGTTGGGCGAGCCGAAGGGAAACAGAATGTTGGAGGCCGAGGAGACCGCCACGCCCCTGGGTTGGAACATGTCGCACAGGGAGAGCTCGAAGGCCCCGCGACCCGTGTAGATGGAGACGGCCTCCGGACCGGATTCCGCCTTGATGCGGTTCAGGCTCGCCACGATCAGGTCATACGCCTCATCCCACGAAACACGTTCGAACTCCAGCGTGCCCCGTGGGCCCACCCGCTTCATGGGATACCGCAGCCGGCGCTCGGAGTAGACGATCTCGGGGGCGTGCTGGCCCCGCCGGCAGATCAACCCCAGGGGGTGGCCTGTGTCGGCGCGGATGTCCTCCAACCTGCCGCCGCGGAGGCCTACTTCCACCCAGCAGCCTGCCGGGCAAATGCCACAAATACCTTGCTTCCACTCCATATCGGGCTTGGAGTCGGACATGTCACCGTTCTTCCGAGGTCGACGGTAAATTAAAGTTGGACCGTCCACCCCGGCAGAGGCACGCCCGGCTCTGGCGAGAAGAGGAGGGACCCACTCGATTCCCCATCGGAGACGGTGCTTCCACCCCCCAGCGGAGGCTGCGGGCGGACGTCATCTCGACGGACCTGGATCCGGAGGGCGCCGAGGAGTTTGGGAGCTGGACGGCCTGGTGGCCAACGCCGGCGTGCTGGCGATGGCCCCGGCTCTCGAGTTGTCCGACGAAGGCTGGGAGCGTCAGTTCGAGGTGAATGTCCCCGGTCTCTTCACCTGCTGAAGACGTAGTCCGTCAATCCGAACAGCGAGCCGTGCCCGGCAGGGTCACCGGCACGTCGGGTCCGAGCAAAGACACCCGCGGAACGCGCCTCGCCCACCGGGCAGCGGCTCGCTGTCACATCTATGTGATCGCTACCTCAGCCTCTTGCTCCAGCTTGCGCGCCAGGGCGTGCAGCAGCCCGCCGCGCTCCCACGCCAGTCGCGCCACCGCCCGCTTCCAGGTAGGCGGCGGAGGCCGGTAGAAGCGGTCCGAGGGATCGAGCAGAGCCTGCCGGATCTGCGCCTCTGGAACCATAAGCTCCTGCGCGATGTCCTCCAGCCTGACCCCTCGGGCGGTCTCCTCGACGGCCGTCTTGAAGTCCATGCGTCCTACTTCCCAGGCTCTTTCACCGGCGCTCCCACCAGTTGCGTGGCTGACGCGCAAGACCTGCGGTGTTGCGCGAGCCGTCCACGCTTTCGGACCCCACCTCCCTATCATACAGATGCCACAAAGGACTCCGATCTTGCATACGGGTGTGCCGGTGCCCTGGCCAGGCCCGGAATCCGCAGGAAGCTCCCGGCCCCGCGCGGTCGCCGCGAGCTCACAGGCGGCCCGCCGCTGGAAGCCGGTATGCGAGCACTCCGGGCTGCGGAAGGTGACGCACAGCGTACAGCCTTCGCTTTTCCGCATCGACGGCGATCGCGATCGCTTCCGCGTCGAGCCTGAGCGCGCCTTCGAATTCCCCCGACCAGTTGAAGAGGTGGACGTACTCGCCATAGTTGGCCCGACCCGGAAATCCTTCGCGCGTCCTTCCGGAGAACAGCGCGTAGATGCGGTCGCCCGTAGTCGCGACGTCCAGGTACCCGAACCTGAGGTCCCGGCCGCTCCCCATCACCGGGCCTTCGGGGCCGGGCTTCACCTCGAATCGCGGCTCGAACGGGAACGGACCACCCGTCCGGTTCACGAGCTCTCCGCCCGCGCCGTAGATCTCAACGAATCCGGCATGCCTCGTGACGACGGCGAGACGGGAGCGATCCGGACTCGGTTTCATCGTGCCCTGATACGCATGAAGCAGGACGTTCGGCGGAACCTCGCGGTCGGCCTCCGGAAGGGACCCGAGCATCGCCGTGACGTTGCCGGCCGCGTCGAGCTTGGCGAGCCGTCCCTCCAGGAAGAAGCCCAGGGAAATCAGCGCGTCGTCGCTCACCCATACCGGATTGGTCACGGTGCCTCGAGCATGGAGCTCGAGGATCGGGCTCTCCCACGGTCGCTCCCTTCGGTCGGCGTCATGCAGGCGGACGCAGGTGAGCCGTTGCAATCCCGCGTCGAAGATCCAGAAGACCGGCTCCTCGCCGGGAACGGGATCGATCGAGTACGCGACCTTGAACTCGCCCGGACCCTCGCCATGTCTGCCGAAGGAGTCCATGATCTCGCCGGTCGCTCTGCTGAGCACGTGCACGACGTGTTCGCCGAACCGGTCCACGAGAACCAGATGATCTTCGACGACGGCGATCGCGGTGGGGAGAGCGAACAGGTCGCTCTCGCTCAGAACGGTACCCTGCAGCTCGGTCACGTGAAGAGACGAATGGTCGAGGCTGAGGGGTCCTCCGGATCTCTTCGTCTTGGGCGACACGGCGAAGACCATCCACGCCGTGGTCACCAACAGTACGGTGCTGAGCTTGATGATTCTCATTTCTCGTTCTCCTCGCTGATGAGTCGTGCAACGTTCAGGTGGCGGGGCGAAGCAGCACGAGCGATCAGCGATAAAAGCGCCCGCTATCCGGGCCGTATCGGGGTGGCCTCAGGTCGGCTCCGAGGCGCGACCTAAGGCTCGTAGTAGTAATCCCACATCTCCAGACCCTTCCCGGCACACACCGAAGCTGTCTCCCGGATGCACGTCCCGCCGCCGGTCTTCGTGCCGCACACCTGGTTCTCCGCCACCCCATCGGCGGGCGAGAAGGTGAGCGGTGTGAGCGAAAGTAGTGCGACGATCAGTGCGACCCCGCCCCAGCGGATCCTCTTCGAATTCATGATCTCCTCCCCATTGTGGATGGGCTCGTTAAGAGCTGACTTCGCCCCGCCTCCTGCTCTAAGAGACCGAAAGCTCCTCGGTGAACGGTTTCGGTAAAGCTGACGAATAGCAGAAACGCCACGTTCGGGTGCTGCGACCGGTGGCGGATTCAGACGTCGGAGGGAACAGCAGGAAGCGATGATGGTCGGCTGAGCGCCAGGCAATCAGGCGGCCATGTTCCTCTCCATCTGGAGCACCTCTAGCTGCCGTGCGGCATCATCGAGATCGTCGGGCTCGAAGCGGATCCTGCCCCACCTGTCGGCGACGAAGAGCCACGGCGCTCTCCAGGAATGGAAGGCGCCCTCAATCTCGTTCAGCGGGTCGTAATAGATCGGGAGATCCGCGCCCTGCTCGCGAAGAAATCCATCCAGCTCCGGGGAAGGCGGCTCCGCCGTGATCGCCACGAGGCGAAGCC
>JBHIAV010000049.1:0-19260 GCA_046758745.1 Gemmatimonadota bacterium | reverse complement strand
CGGCCGCGACCTCGGCGAGCACGCCCTCCGCGAATACACCCAGATGAAGAGCGTGTGGGTGGCCCTCGATTGACCGCGCGCCGGCCCGACCGGGACGCGCTCATCGTCGGCGCCGTGCGGACCCCCGTCGGTCGGCACGGAGGAGCGCTGGCAGGGGTCCGGCCCGACGACCTCCTGGCCCGCGCGATCGAGGCGCTCGTCGAGCGGACCGGCATCCCGCCGAAGCGTATCGAGGACGTGATCGCCGGGTGCACGAACCAGGCCGGCGAGGACAACCGGAACGTGGCGCGGATGGCCTCTCTCCTCGCCGGGCTGCCCGTCGAGGTCGCGGGTCAGACGGTGAACCGGCTCTGCGGCTCCGGACTTCAGGCGGTGGTGTCGGCGGGTCACGCGATTCGGGCCGGAGAGGGAGAGGTGATCATTGCGGGCGGCGTGGAGAGCATGTCGCGCGCCCCCTGGGTAACCTTGAAGCCCGGCACCGCCTATCCCCGGGCCGCCCCCGTGGTCGCAGACACGACGGTGGGGTGGCGATTCACCAACCCGGCGATGCCCGAGCGCTGGACGATCTCGCTGGGTGAGACGGCCGAGGTGGTGGCCGAGCGCTACCGCGTGACCCGCGAGGAGCAGGACGCGTTCGCCCTGGAGAGCCAGAGGCGCGCGGCGCGAGCCCTGGAGGAAGGGCGGTTCCGCGACGAGATCGTGCCGATCGAGGTGCGCGGCCCGCGCGGCGCCACCGCCGTGGTGGAGGTAGACGAGCACCCTCGCCCGGAAGTGACGCCGGAGAAGCTGGCAGGGCTCCGACCCGCTTTCCGTTCGGACGGCACGGTGACCGCGGGGAGCGCCTCAGGGATCAACGACGGAGCCGCAGCTATTCTGCTGGTGAGCCGCTCGGCGGCCCGGGAACTCGGCCTGGCGCCGCTCGCCCGACTCGGCGCAGCGGCCGTGGCCGGCGTGGACCCGGCGTGCATGGGACTCGGTCCGATACCGGCGGTCCGGAAGGCCCTCGCGCGGGCCGGTCTCGGTCCGGAGGACATCGACCTGGTGGAGCTCAACGAGGCCTTCGCGGCGCAGGCGATCCCGTGCATCCGTGAGCTGGGCCTCGACCCGGAGCGCGTGAACGTGAGCGGCGGGGCCATCGCGCTCGGACATCCGCTCGGGTGCACGGGCGCGAAGCTCCTCGTCACCCTGGTACACGAGATGCGGCGCCGCGAGGCCCGCACCGGGCTGGTGAGCATGTGCATCGGGGTCGGCCAGGGGATCGCCGCGCTCGTCCATGCCGAGAGCGGGGAGGCGTGACGACCGTGCGCCGCGGAAGCGTGAGGGCCCTGGACGGCGGGGAAGCGTGAGGGGGATGGCGAGAAGGAGGCTTCGAGGGTGACGAGGGGCGGCTCCGAGCCAGACCCTGCCGCCAGCTCCGGGGGCGCACAGGGGCCCCTCGTCCTCGTGAGCGTCGAGGGGGTGATCGGTACGCTCACCCTCAACCGCCCCGAGAAGCTCAACGCCTTCTTCGGCGCGATGCGCGACGACATCGCGGATGGACTGGAGGAGCTCGGCCGGCGCGACGATGTGCGCGTGGTCATCGTGACGGGCGCCGGGCGCGCGTTCTGCGCGGGCGCGGACGTCGCCTACCTCGACGAGCTGCTCGAACGGGAGGCCCACGACGAGGCGAGGCTCCTCGTCGAGGCGGGGCGCCGGGTGGTGCACACGATCGCCGAGATGCCGAAGCCGGTGATCGCGGCGCTCAACGGACCGGCGGCGGGCGGCGGTGCGAACCTCGCTCTCGCGTGCGACCTGCGCATAGCGTCGGAGCGGGCCTCGATCGGCCAGACGTTCAACCGGATCGGCCTCCACCCGGACTGGGGCGGCACCTACCACGTCCCGCGGCTCGTCGGGCCGGCACGGGCCGCGGAGCTCTTCTTCCTGGCCGATATGATCGACGCGAGGGAGGCCGAGCGAATCGGGCTGGTGAATCGAGTCGTGCCCCACGATCGGTTGATGGAGGAAGCTCGGGCCCTGGCGCGACGGCTGGCCCGGAAGCCGGCTCTGTCGCTGCGGCTCGCCAAGGAGGCGATCCGGCGGAGCGCCAGCGCCTCCCTGGAGGAGATGCTCGACTTCGAGGTGCGCGCGCAGGTCCGCTGCTTCGAGTCGGCCGACGCGCGGGAGGGCGTGCGCGCCTTCCTCGAGAAGCGGCAACCGAACTTCGGGGACGTGGATGACTGAGGAGGACCGGGTGCGCCGGGCCGTGCCCGAAGATCTGGATGAGATCGTGGCGCTGTGGTCGCACTACATCCGCAGCCACCGCTCCAACCCGGCCTATCGTCGAGTGACTCCGGATGGGGTGCGGAAGCGCGGCAACCTCTTCATCGAGCACATCACCGGAGACGACTCGGCGGTGTTCGTGCTCGAGCGGCAGGACGGCGGACTGGATGGGATGATCACCTGCTTCGTGGAGGAGAACGTCCCTTACTTTCATCCGCACAAGTACGCGCGGATCCAGACCCCCTTCGTCCGCCCCGACGCGCGCCGGAAGGGCAACCTAAAACGGCTGCTCGCGGCCGCATACCGTTGGGCGCGGGAGAAGGAGCTGACGGAGATCCGCCTGTACACCGGTGCCGACAACGCTCTGGCCAACGCGATCGCGGAGGAGTTGGGGTTCGAGGCGATCGAGGTGGTCCGACGACACCGGATCGACTGGAGCCGGCCACCCGAGGGGCAGGTGGACCGATGAGGCTGGCCGTGCTGGGCGCCGGCACGATGGGCCACGGGATCGCCCAGCTTTCCGCCATGGCGGGGCACGACACCGCCCTGTACGACGTGAGCCCGGAAGCGCTGGAAGCCGCGATGGCCAGGGTCCGCGCCAATCTCGCGAAAGGGGTCGAGCTCGGGAAGGTGGAGGCGGACGAGCCGGGCGCCGCCCTCTCCCGGCTGACGCCGGTGGCGGACCTCGAGGCGGCGGTGGACAAGGCCGACGCGGTCATCGAGGCCGTGCCGGAGCGGCTCGAACTGAAGAAGGAGCTGTTCGCTCGAGTCGCCGAGCGTGTGGCGCCGGACACGCTCCTCGCCTCCAATACCTCTTCCCTCTCCATCACGGCCATCGCCGAGGGTCTCCCAGGGGCCGAGCGCGTGGTCGGGATGCACTTCTTCAACCCGGTGCACATCATGGCGCTCGTCGAGATCGTGCGCGGGGATCGAACGGCCCACCGCGCCGTGGAGCGGGCCCGCGAGCTGGCGGTCGGCATGGGCAAGACGCCGATCGTGGTGCGCGACTCACCCGGCTTCGCCTCCTCGCGGCTCGGAGTCGCCCTGGGGCTCGAGGCCATTCGGATGGTGGAGGAGGGGGTGGCCTCGCCGGAGGACATCGACCGCGCGATGGAGCTGGGGTACCGGCACCCCATGGGCCCCTTGCGTCTCACCGATCTCGTGGGGCTCGACGTTCGGCTCGAGATCGCGCGCTACCTGCACCGCGAGCTCGGCGGCGAGCGCTTCCGCCCCCCGCTGCTGCTCGAACGGATGGTGGCGGAGGGCAAGTTAGGGAAGAAGAGCGGAGAAGGCTTCTACGAATGGCGACAGGCCACAAGGGAGATGTCGAATGAGTGACGTGCTGCTCGTCGAGAAGCTGGAGGGGCGCGTGGCGCTCCTCACGTTCAACCGGCCGGAGAAGTTGAACGCCCTCAACGGCGAGGTGCGCTGTGCTTTCCTGGGGGCGCTCAACACCCTACGGGACGACGAGGAGGTCCGGGCAGTCGTGCTCACCGGAGCCGGCGAGAAGGCGTTCATCGCGGGCGCCGACATCGCGGAGTTCAGGGACGCGACGGCGGTCCAGCAGTACCGCACGATGCAGCGCGGAAACATCTACTCGGCCGTGGAGGAATTCCCGAAGCCCGTGATCGCGATGATCAACGGATACTGCCTGGGTGGAGGCTGCGAGCTCGCGCTGGCGTGCGACATCCGCATCGCCTCGGACCGCGCCAGGCTGGGTCAGCCCGAGGTGAACCTGGGGATCATCCCGGGCGGCGGTGGAACGCAGCGGCTCCCGCGGCTGATCGGCGAGGGACACGCCATGCGGCTCATCCTGAGCGGCGAGATGGTGGGGGCGGAAGAGGCGAAGGCGATCGGCCTCGTCGAGGAGGTGGTCCCGGCTGCGGAGCTTCGGGAGCGCACGCTGGCCCTCGCGCGCACCATCGCCTCGAAGGGCCCGATCGCCCTCCAGGCGGCGAAGGAGAGCGTCCTGGCGGCACATCGGATGTCGCTTGACGAGGGACTGAAATTCGAGCGGGCGTGGTTCGGCCTTCTCTTCTCGACCCGCGACAAGGATGAGGGGGTGAGCGCCTTCCTGGAGAAGCGGACGGCCGAGTTCGTGGGGGAGTGAACCTCCCCGGCGCCCTACTCTCCGGGAACGATGCTCACGAGCTTCCGGCCGCCTCGCTGGTTGATGAAGCGGACCCGACCGTCCGCGAGCGCGAAGAGGGTGTCGTCGTTGCCGCGCCCCACGTTTCGGCCGGGGTGGATCCGGGTTCCCCGCTGGCGCACGAGGATGTTGCCCGCCCGTACCCGCTCTCCCCCGAACTTCTTGACGCCCAAGTATTTCGGGTTGCTGTCGCGCCCGTTTCGACTCGAGCCTACACCCTTCTTGTGTGCCATCTCAGTCCCGCGCCTCTCGCTCCTTGATCGCCTTCTCGACGTCGCCCTTCAGGATGCGCCGGTCCTTCCCGGTGCCATCGATCGCCGCCAGGTCGATCCCGTGCTCCTCCGCGAGCGCCCGCGCCGAGTCGGTCGCGAGGATCTCGGCCGCGGCGGCAGGTGCCTCGGCGGCGGCCGGTGGCTCGGGCATTTCTTCCTTTACCCGCGCCTTCGCCGCACGTTTCGCGGCACGCCCGTCACCGAGATCGATCTTCACCACGCGGACCTCGGTGAAACGCTGCCGGTGACCCTGCTTCCTCCGGTATCCCTTCCGGCGCTTCATCTTGAACACGACGATCTTGTCGCCCTTGCCGTGGCGCAGCACTTCGGCGGCCACGGACGCCCCGGCTACGGCCGGGCGACCGATCAGGATCCGACCGTCGCGCTCGGCGAGAAGGACCTCGTCGAAGGTAACCGTCTCGCCGGGTTGGGCTTCCAGGCTGGGGAGTCGCAGGGTGGCGTCAGGGTCGGCTCGGAACTGCTTACCCTTCGCCTGAAATATCGCGTACATATCTGAAACCTGCCCCTGTTTCACGGTCTCTCATAAACTATGCATCGTAGGTGCAGTGTGGACATCTGTCAATCGAAGCGGCCCTCCCCCACCACACCTCGGCGCCGGCGGCCCCCGCTCGCTTCTCCCGATCGGCGCCCCGAACCGAGCCGGCCACCGGTCCGGGCCGGGCGGGGTCGATCTCAGGCCACCGCGCCGGCACCCGGCCTCAGGCCACCGCGTACTTGGACGTCACGTCCGTATCCGCCGGGGCGGCCAGGATCCGGTACTCATCGTGAGCCAGCAGCGGATCGTCCCGGATGTCGAGCTCGATCCCGTACTCTTTCCTCATCTTCCGCAGGAACTCCGGCTCCTCCTCCAGCAGATACAGGGCGACCTCCGGGTGCACCCGGATCGTCAGGTCGCGCCGCTCCCCCGTCGAGCGGGCGCGGCGAATCGAGCGCTCCACCCGACGGACGACCGTGTCGGGCGCCAGCACTCGACCCGTGCCGTCGCAGCTCGGACAGGGCTGGGTCATCATCTGGAACAGGCTGGGGCGCACCCGCTGACGACTGATCTCCATGAGGCCCAGGTCAGAGATGTCGAACACCTTGGTGCGGGCCCGATCACGGCCGAGATGGGTCCGCATCTCCTGGAGCACGCGGTCGCGATACTCCTTCTCCTCCATGTCGATGAAGTCGCACACGATGATGCCGCCGATGTCGCGCAGGCGAAGCTGCCGAGCGATCTCGGCCGCGGCGTCGAGGTTCGTGCGCAAGATCGTCTGGCTCGGATCCTTGCGACCCGTATAGCGCCCCGTGTTTACGTCGATCGCCACCAGGGCTTCGGTCGCTTCGATGACGATGTGACCGCCGGATCGAAGCTCCACTCGCCGCTGAAAGGCGCGCCGGATCTCCTCTTCGATTCCATACTCATCGAAGATCGGCGCATCCCCCCGGTACAGCCTCACCCGATCGAGGAGCTCCGGGCTCACCTGTCCCAGGTAGGACTTGATCTCGTGCGCCAGCTCCGGCGCGTCGACCGTGAGGAGATCCACCTTCTCGCTGAACAGGTCCCGGATGATCCCCGAGGCCAGTGTGGCCTCCCGGTGCACGAGGGCCGGTGCCTTCACGCTCTTCGTCCGGCGCTGTACCTTCTCCCACGCCCGGCGGAGGGAGCTCAGCTCCTGTCTGAACGTGTCGTGCGTGAGCTCCTCGCCGACGGTGCGCACGATCACCCCGCCGGGAGTGTCGCCGAGCAGATCGCGCCCCAGGGCCCGGAGGCGGGCTCGCTCCTCTCGGTCCTCGATCTTGCGGCTCACCCCGACGTGCGAGGAGTACGGCATGTACACGATGAAGCGACCAGGAAGCGAGACCTGGGTGGTGACCCTCGGACCTTTCGTTCCGATCGGCTCCTTCGTGACCTGAACCAGGATCTGCTGCCCCCTGGTAACCAGCTCCTGGATCGGGGGGTACTTGCGGGGACGACGCCCGGCGCCCTCGTTCTCCTCGTCCTCCTCCTGCCCCGCCACGTCGGAGACGTGCAGAAACGCGGACTTCTCGCTTCCTATGTCGATGAACGCGGCCTGGATTCCGGGAAGAACCGCCTCGACCTTGCCGAGGTACATGTCTCCGACCATGCGCTGGGCGTCGGGACGCTCGTGCATGAGCTCGACGAGCCGGCCGTCCTCGAGGATCGCCGCCCGCGTCTCCCGCCCGGTGGCGTCGATCAGGATCTCGCGCCGCATCAGCGGACTGCCGGCGTTGCGGGCGGCAGGGTAAGCGTCGCCCTGAAGCTGCGTCTCGCCATCTTCTCTGAACCTGTAACCGCCGACGTCCGGCGCGGCCGGTACCCGGCGGTACCGGTCGCGCGAGGCGCCATGGCGCTTGTCGAACGGGGCGACCGATCCCACCTTCGGGCGGGGGCCGGCACGCCCGGCGAACCTAGGCCTTCAGGCCCTCGAGCAGCTCGCGAGCGATGACGATCTTCTGGATCTCGCTCGTGCCCTCGCCGATCTCCGTGATCTTGGCGTCGCGCATCATGCGCTCCACCGGGTATTCTCTCGAGTAGCCGTAGCCGCCGTGCAGCTGGACGGCCTTGATCGTCACATCCATCGCGGCCTCGGACGCACACAGCTTCGCCATCGAGGCTTCCTTCTTGTACGGCTTGCCGTTCATCTTCAGGTGTGCGGCGTGATACGTCATCAGCCGGGCGGCATGGATGCGGGTCGCCATCTCCGCGAGCATAAAGCGGACGCCCTGGAACTCGTTGATGGGCCGGCCGAACTGAATCCGCTCCCCGGTGTACCGCACAGCCAGCTCGAGCGCCCCCTGCCCGATGCCGACCGCGTGCGCAGCCATCCCGATCCGTCCGCCGTCCAGGGTGTCCAGGAAGACGTGGAATCCCTTGTCCACCTCACCGAGGACGTTCTCGACCGGCACCTCGACGTCCTGCAGGATGAGCTCCCGCGTGTCGGACGCGTTCCACCCGAGCTTCCTCAGCTTCTGGCCGGCCGTAAAGCCCGTCATCGGCTCGAGCGCATCGCTGTGACCGAAGCCCAGCCCCTGCGCCACCTCCAGGTCGCATGTCTCCTTGGTGAGCACGAAGGCCGTGATCCCGTGGCTTCTTTTTTCGGGGGAGGTGAGGGCCCCGATCACGAAGATCTCCCCCACACCGGCGTGCGTGATGAACGTCTTCTGTCCGTTGAGAACGTACCGGTCGCCCTTCCGCACCGCGGTGGCGAGCATCCCGCCGGCGTCGGACCCGGAGCCGGGCTCCGTGAGGCCGAAGCCGCCGAGCACCTTCCCACTCGCCAGTGGCGTGAGGTACCTCCTCTTCTGCTCCTCCGTTCCCCAATAGAAGATGGGCGCGGAGGCGAGCGAGGTGTGGGCGCCGACCATGATCGAGTGGCTGGCGTCGACACGGGCCAGCTCCTCCACCGCGATCACCGCCCCGAGGAGATCCATCCCGGCCCCGCCGTATTCCTCCGGCCACGGGATCCCGAAGAGGCCGAGCTCGGCCATCTTCGCTCCCATCTCCCACGGGAACGATTCGTCCTCGTCGTGTCGGGCCGCTACGGGCGCGACCTCCGACTCCGCGAACTCACGCACCACGTCGCGGAGCATGAGGTGGTGCTCTCCGAGGTATATGGAAAGATCGCTCATCGATCCCTGGCTGCACGCTCGCCCTTCGCGACGCCGCGGGCTTCCCTCGCCTTCGACTCGGCCGCCGCGAGAGGGCGCTGACCATTCTACGCAATACCACGGTGGTGTGAAACATTCGCGAGCGGGCGACAGGGCACGGCGCTCGGGGACCGACGCCTTCACGTCGGTGCGGCACGGCGGCCCTCGCGCTGCCGTCCATGCGCGCGGACGGCTCATCCCGGACGCCGCCGAGCGTCGCACGAGTCGCATCCGGCGCAGGACGGGGCCGGCTGGCCGAAATACGCGGCGAGCATCGCGCGACGACAGTCGCGGCGACGAAGGTATCGACGCATCGCCTCGAGCCGCTCGGCCGCGCGCGCACGTCCGCGCGAAGGGGCGGAAAAGTCGATCCGGCGCCGAAGACTCGCCGGGCCCCGAACCACCGCCTCCTCATCCGGCGCGCCCGTCGGACGAGCCCGGCGAGCGCATCCCTGCTCGATCAGCAGACGTAGCGCCGCGCCCACCGGCTCCTCGGCCGCGCGACGGCCCAGACGCTCCCGAACCTCCGCAACGGAGATCGCCCGACCGGCGGGCATCGACTCCCACACGGCGGAGAGGAGCCGCGGCGAGGGCCACTTCGACGCAGCGAGCCCTCGCTGCAGGCGAAAGTCGCCGGGACAGCTCAGCAACAGACACCGGGCCCGCCCGCCGTCCCGCCCGGCGCGGCCGGCCTCCTGGACGTACGCCTCGAGGGAGCCTGGCACGCCCAAGTGACACACGAAGCGTACATGGGCATGGTCGATCCCCATCCCGAACGCGTTCGTGGCGCACACGACCCGGTGCCGGCTGGCCAGGAAGCCCTGCTGCACGGACCGCCTCGCGTCGGCGCTCAGGCCGGCATGATACGGGACGGCCGGCACTCCCGTCCGGATGAGCGCCTCCGCGAGCCGGGACGCCCGCTCCCGCGTCGGGAGGTAGACGATGCCCGCGCCGGCCGTGCGACGGACGACCTGCATGACGCGGCATGCGCCCGCCGCCAGGCTGCGCGCGGTCTCGACTCCCCACCACAGATTCGGACGGTCCACGTGGCCGACCACTTTCACCGAATCCCGTAGGACGAGGGAGGCCTCGATGTCCGCGCGGGTTGCCGGAGTGGCGGTGGCCGTGAACGCCGCCACCGGCGGCCGTCCCATCGCCGCGCAGAAGGTCGCGATGCGGCGGTAGGCGGGCCGGAAGTCGTGCCCCCACTCGCTGATGCAGTGCGCCTCGTCCACGGCAACGCGGCTGATCGAGCAACCGCCGAGCAGACGACGGAAGGCGCCCGTGGCGAGCCGCTCAGGCGAGACGTAGAGAAGCTTGAGCCGACGGGATGCCAGCGCCCGCGCCACCTCACCTCGGTCGGATGGAGAGGAGAGGGACGTGAGGGCCGCGGCCGGAAACCCTCGCCGCCGCACCGCCACCACCTGGTCGTCCATCAGCGAGATGAGGGGAGAGACCACCACGGTGATCCCCGCCTCGAGAAGGGCCGGGACCTGAAAGCACACCGACTTGCCGGCTCCCGTGGGCAGGACGGCGAGGACGTCCCGCCGGGCCAGCATGGCGCGCACCACCCTGGCCTGGGCGGGCCGGAAATCCGAATGCCCCAACAGGCTGGCCAGCACGGCCCGAGCGGCGGGGAGGCGGTCCTCGGCGGACATGTCGCGAGGGTGCCGAGCCGCGTCACCTGCCCTTCAAAGGACCCTTCTCCCGGTCCCGTCCCGCCGGTTGATGACGCCTCGTTGATCTGGCCGGACGATCCTGCACTCGCTCCGGGGCGGCGCCGGGAGCGGTGCGGAGGGGACGATGGGACGGCACCGGGTCGGGGAGATCGCGCTCAACGCGGGGACGGGAGCGGCGGTAGTGGCGGCCGCGGCGCTGCTCATCAACGATCGCCTGCTTCCGGCGTGGCGTGCCCGCGACGAGGCGGGAGAGGGGGACCCGGTTCCGCCCGGGCTGATGATGGCGCGGCTCGATTCGAGCGACTCGGTGAGCGTCGCGGGTAGCGGTCCCGCCCTCCTGCTGGTGTTCCAGTCCACATGCGGCGCCTGCGAGCGCAACCTTCCGGCGTGGCGGGAGCTTCTCCGTCGCCTTCCGAGGGGAATCCGGCCGTTCGCCGTCGCGCTCGAGCCGGCCGACTCCGGCTTTGCGTACGCGCAGGCGCACATGCCGAGCGCCGTGCCGGTGCGGCCTGCCGACGAGTCCCGATTCGTCGCGAGGCTTGGCCTCTCCGTGGTCCCAACGACGCTGGTCGTGGACGGAGACCGGCGGCTGCGCGTTCGCCTCTCCGGCGTGCTCGGGGCCACTGCCATCGACTCGATCCTGCGCCTCGCCGGCCAAGTGGCGGGGCGCCCCGCCGCGGATCCCCGCGGTTCACCGTGACAGGAAAAGGAGGTGCGTGATGCGACGTTTCGTGATGGCGCTCGCCGCTCTCACCATGCTGGGCGCTTCCGGCGGGGGTAGCCGGCCGGCGGCCGCCGCGGCGCGCCAGGTCGACTGCACGGACTACTGCGCCGAGCGGGCCGCTGCACACTGCGAGCGCATCGACAGCTGGAAGTGCACCTGGTACATCCTGGGCTGCCTGGCAGGCTGCAACATCGCGAACCTGTAGGATTCCCCGGCGGAGCGTCACGCGGGAGCCCGCGCGAACGGCGCGTCCATCGTTTCTGTCTTCCAGACAGGTCGATCGGACGATCGCGGTGTCCCCGGGCCGGACTCGTGCCGGGTCGATGGACCGACCGACCGCCGAGGTACATCAACGTGAGAAACGAGATGCGGAGGAGGTGGAAGATGAGGCGAACGATCATCCTTCTGGCGGCGCTCTTCACCCTGACGGGAGGGAGTGCCGATGATGCGCCGGCGGCCGCGAAGGTCAATTGGTGCGGGCTGTACTGCGACGTCATCTACATCGGCTGCAAGAAGACGATCGGACTGCTCGACCCCGATTCGTGCCTCGAATGGCACACCGGCTGCTTGGACGGCTGCCGGGCGAACCAGTAGAGAAGCCGCGGAGAGAGGCGTCGTCGGCAGCGGCGGGGGACGCATCGAACGGCGCGCTGCGGGTCGGGCGGGATCGCTCGGCCTCGCGGAAGCCCGGCCGACCCGGTCGCGCCGCGACCTGCCGCTTTCACCAAGGCCCCGCAACCCCTCAGGGCGAGCTATGGGAGAGCGACTCGGAGGGCGTCGCTCCTACCGAGGATTTCCTCCGTCGTCGGGTTCTTCCCCCGACCTGTCGCTTGCGCGGCGCGCCAGCCGGAGAGCCAGGGCGCACACGAGCAGCACGAAGCCGGCCGCTCGCAGCGCACCGCTCTCGAAACGGACTCCGGCGAGCCACACAAGGCCGCCGGCGAGCCCCAGGCCGATCTGTCGGTAGAGCCAGTCGCGCGGAGAGCCGTCACCGGCTCCGCCGGTCACCCGACGAGGGGGCGGCTGATCGGCGCCAGGTCGGTCCGCTCGCCCCACCCCATCACCGCCCCGGCCACGGCGCCGGGCACCAGGTTGACGAACGCCACGACGAACGGGGTCAGAAACCCGAGGCGCATCCCCAGCAGGCCGACTCCCAGCGTGATCGGATAGTAGTAGAGAAGCAGGTACGCGGTGGGGAGGAGGCTGAACCAAGCGCCTCGTCGCACGGACGACGTCCCCGGGAGCCGCCGGAAGAGGACGCCGAAGGCGAGCCCGAGCCCGCTGCCCCACGCGCAGCGGAGCGCCCACTCCGAAGCGGCGAGGCGGGAGTCGATACCGACACCGAGCAGGCCGAAGAGCCCGGTCGCGCCGCCGATTCGGGTGAGGGCCGCCTGGGTGAGTCCCGCGAGCAAGCCCCCGAGGAGGCCGAGCGCGAGGCGGGCGCTCAGATCCAGCGGTCCCTCCGCGTCGGGGCCGAACGTCTCCCCGCCGAGGACGATCGCGGCCGAACCGAGGGAGAGGACGAGCAGGAGAATCCCGAGGCTCAGGCCGGCCCGGCTGGCACCATCGATGAGCCACGCCCCGGCCACGGCGCTCGCCAAGGCCAGAACCCGGAGGAACGCGGCCGAGGCCCGGGAGAGCCGAAGTGTCCCCTCACGGTCGACCGTCACTCCCGAGCCTGACTCCACGTTCGCCGCGTCGCCTCCGGCGTGGGAGGCCTCCGTAGTCCCCGTTTCCATGGTCGCTTCGGTTATCTCCTCGGCGTTCCCCGTTCCCGTCCCTTACCGTTCCAGAAAGCTGCGGATCCCCTCCTGACAATCTTCGGTCAGCCGCGCGATCGCGTTGACCTCGGCGCCCGCCTGGATCGCCGCATCGAAGCTCGCCCCGTCGATCTGATACAGCAGTCGCTTGGAGAGGGCGACGGCGGAGCTGCTGCGCGTCGCCAGCTCGGCGACGAAATCGCTCGCCTTCTCTTCGAACTCCGTCGCCGGAAGAACACGGTTCACGAGGCCGAGCTGCCGGGCCTCCTCGGCGCCGATCGTGTCGCCGAGCACGATCAGCTCGAAGGCGCGCCTCTCGGAGACCGTCCGGCGGAGGATCGCCATCACCATGGCGGCGACGAAGCCGAGCTTCACCTCCGGGTAGCCGAAGCGGGCGTCGGAGGAGGCCACCACCAGATCGCACGCGGTGGCCAGCCCGCAGCCGCCGGCGAGGGCCCGGCCCTGCACCTGCGCCACCACCGGCTTGGAGAGCCGGCGCAGGAGGAGAAAGAGTTCGCCGAGCGACTCGGCGTCGGCCAGACTGCTCAGGACTCCCTCTTCCACTGAAGCCTGCACCTCCCTCAGGTCGGCTCCGGCGCAGAAATCGGGACCGGCTCCGCCGAGCGCGATGGCACGCACCCGGTCGTCCGCCTCCGCGAAGGCGAGGGCGTCCTTGAGATCGGACACGAGGCCGGCGCTCAGCGCGTTGCGGCGCTCGGGCCGGTTGAGGACGATGCGCGAGACGCCGATCGCCTCGTCCACCGAGGTCAGAAGGTTCTCATACATGGGCCGTCTCGGAGTTCGGGGGTCCGGCATCGTGAGCCCTCTCGGGGTCGGCGTCCCTCCCTGCTTCGGCAGGAGCCCCAGACGCGTGCTCGTCGATGCCGCGCACGCTCTCGGCCGCGCGCGCCACCATCTCCTCCGGCGCCTCGATGCGCATCCGGAGGAGCGCGGCGCCGAACGTCTTTCCCTGGGCGTCGAGCATGAGAGAGACGGTACCTCCGCCGCCGAGCGATCGGTGGAGGAGGAAGTTGAGCGCTCGCAGGTTCGGGAGCTCGAAGCGCTCGACCTGCCCGTGACAGATGCCGCGGAAGTGCTCCTTCACTCGCTCCGCCGTAACCTCGCGCGCGAGCACCGGATAGAGCTCCTCCGTCAGAGCGATGAGGCCGATGTTGGCCGTGTCGCCCTTGTCGCCAGAACGGGCGATCGCCACGGCCCGGAGCGGGATCTTCATGCCGGGCTCGTCCGGACCCCCGCAGCGCGGGGCGAGACCCTCAAGCCCCCACTCCTCGGATCGGTGCGCCGCGGTTTCCTCCCGCCCCTCGGATCGGTGCGCCGCGGTTTCCTCCCGCCGGCGGGCTCGCCACACGTTGCCGCCAAGGCGGGCTTCCTCACGCTTCGATGCACTCCACACGAACCTCCGACTCGACCACGCCGCGGTCGATGAGGGCGGGCCAGTACGCCATCACCTCCTGGACGCGCGGGCGTCCAGCGGCAAAGCCGGTCACCGTAGGCGGTCCCGCGAGGATGAGCGGCGAGAGCTCCCGCGTGAAGCGATCGACGGCAGCCCGGTCGCCGCTTCGCACCCCCACCCGCAGCTCGACCTCGGCCAGGTCGGGGGAGGGCTCGCCGGCCAGGGGACCGTGGCACGCGCCGGCCCCGATGAACTCCGTCCGGATCTCGTCGAACGCCAGTCCGAGCCGCCCCAGGCGGCCGCGCAGGACCTCATCGGCCCGCCGCGCCTTGTCGAGCGCTTCCGGCCAGGCGTAGGTGAGGGTGCCGACCGCCTTCCAGCCATCGTGGTAGGCGATCGAAACTTTCAGTGTGTCCGTGCGCGGTCGGCCGCGGATTCCCGACACTCGCACGCGGTCCGCTCCGAGATCCTCAAGCCGGACGGTCGTGAAGTCGGCGATGCAGTCCGGCGTGATGTACTCGGAGGGGTCGCCCATCTCGTACACGAGCTGCTCCGTGACGCTCGCCCAGTTCACGCGGCCGCCGAGCGATGAATGCTTGGTGACGACGAAGCTCCCGTCCTGACTCGCCTCGATGATGGGGTAGCCGGGACTCACCAGGTCCACCCTCCGCCAGTCGTACAGCGTGTTGCCGCCGGTGGCCTGGGCGCCACACTCGTTGATGTGGCCGGCCACCACCCCGGACGCGAGGAGGTCCCACGCGTCGGACGGCCATCCGAACTCGTACGCCAGTGGAGCGTAGGTAAGCGCCGTATCGGTGGAGCGGCCGGTGATCACCACGTCGGCCCCCCGACCGAGGGCCTCGATGATGGGCGCCGCGCCGAGATAGGCGTTCGCGCTCTCCACTCGCTCGCGCACGACGGCGAGCGGCTCCCCCGTCTCCATGTTGCGGAGCTCGTGACCGGCCTCCCAGAGGGCATCGAGCCGTTCCATCAGGTCGTCGCCGCCGACGGTGGCGATGCGGAGCGGGCGGGGTGTATCCCGCTCCCGAAGCGCTGCCACGAGTGCCTCGCGGCAGGCCATCGGGTTCACCCCCCCCGCGTTGCTCACCACCCGCACTCCCTTCTCGATGATCTCCGGCGCGAGCTCGACTATGAGAGGGACGAAGTCGCGCGCATAGCCGGCCGAAGGATCCCGCTCCCGCTGCTTGTGGAGGATCGACATGGTGATCTCGGCCAGGTAGTCGAGCATCAGATAGTCGATGGGTCCGCAGCGGACCTGGAGCTTCGGCGCCTCCTGCCAGTCCCCCCAGAAGCCCTGGCCGGAGCCGACGCGCACGGTGTCCCGCCGGCCGACGCTCGGACGCCCAAGCCGCGCGGGCTCACACACCGGCCGGCAAGGTGAAGGGTCCGATGTGAGGCCCCGGGTTGTGCAGGGCGCAGCGCAGGGCGAGGTCGAGCGCGTCGCGCGTATCCTCGGGCGCGAGGATCGCGTCCGCGAAACCCCGCGCCGCCGCGTATCGCGCGTCGAGCTGCTGCTCGTAGTCGGCCCGCGTGTTCTCGATCGCCGCCGCCGTCTCCGGATCGAGAGGAGCCTCCGCCTCGACGGCCTCGTCCATCTTCCGCCCGTAGATCGCGCGCACAGCGGAGTCACCCTCCATCACTCCCATGCGACCGGTGGGCCATGTGAAGATGAAGTCGGGGTCGAAGCCCTGCCCCGCCATCGCATAGTAGCCCGCACCGCTCGCGTGGTTCACCGTCAGCACGATCTTGGGGACGCGCGCCGTGGCCATCGATTCGACCATGAGGGCACCCGCCCGGATGATCCCGGAATGCTCCGCCTCCACGCCCACCATGAAGCCGCTCACGTCCTGCACGAAGAGCAGCGGGATGCGCTGGCGGTCGCACACCTCCATGAAATAGGCGACCTTCTCGGCGCTGTCCGCGTAGACGATGCCGCCGAAGCGTGGCGGGCTTCCGGACCCGGTGCGAAACATGCCGCGACGGTTCGCGATGACGCCCACCCGCCGACCGTTGAGCCGGCTCACCGCGGTGAGCATCTCGGGCGCATAATCCGCCTGGAACTCGTCGAAGCGCCCACCGTCGAGGAAGGTGTCGAGCAGCGCTCGCATGTCGTACGGCTGCCGGTGGTCATCCGGCATCAGCGAGTAGGCGTCCCCGGCCGGACGTGCGGGCTCGCGAGGAGCATCCGCCGGCGGAGGAAGGGTCGATGGCGGCAGGTCCCCCACCAGATCCCGCAGCTTCTCGATGCACGCCCGATCGTCCGGAACCCGGTAGTGGGCCACGCCGCTGATTCCCGTGTGGGTCGCGGCGCCGCCCAGCTCATCGGACTCGACCTGCTGTCCAGTGGCGCCCTTCACCAAGTTCGGACCGCCCAGCCCCATGAAGCTCGTCCCCTCGACCATCACAATCTGGTCGGAGAGGGCCGGGAGGTACGCCCCGCCCGCGATGCATGGTCCCATCACGGCCGAGAGCTGCGGCACGTCCAGATAGTGCCGCATGATCGAATTGTAGTAGAAGATCCGGCTCGCCCCGTACTGCCCTGGGAAGACGCCGCCCTGATACGGAAGGTTCACCCCGGCCGAGTCCACCAGATACAGGATCGGGACGCGGCACCGCATGGCGATCTCCTGGGCGCGGAGAATCTTGGTGATCGTCTCCGGCCACCAGCTTCCGGCCTTCACCGTAGCGTCGTTCGCCACCACCACCACCGCTCGGCCGGCCACCTCCGCGATGCCGGTGACCACGCCCGCGGCCGGAGCCCCGCCATCGTACCGGTCATACGCCACCAGCAGCCCGATCTCGAGAAACCCGCCGCCGGGGTCGAGGAGCAGCTCGATCCGCTCCCGGGCCGTGAGCTTCCCCTGGGCGTGCTGACGCTCGATACGCTTCTCTCCGCCGCCGCGGCGGACACGGGCCTCAAGGCGCCGCACCTCCTCGACGAGGGAGGCCATGCGGGAGCCGGCGGGCGGCATCCGGTCTCCTCTTTCCGACGCCTGCTTCACGTCTCTTCCGCGCCCCGGTGCCGGGCGAACCAATCGCGGATGTAGCTCACCGCCTCCGAGGTGGAAGTGCCCGGACCGAAGAGGCGGCCGATCCCCAGCTCTTCGAGCTTCGCCATGTCCTCGGCCGGGATGATTCCGCCGCCCGTGATCAGCACGTCGCCGAGGCCCTTCTCCTCCAGCAAGCGCCGCACCTTGGGGAACAAGGTCATGTGAGCTCCGGAAAGTATCGACATGGCAACGACATCCACATCCTCCTGAAGGGCCGTCGCGGCGATCCGCTCCGGCGTCTGGTGCAGCCCCGTGTAGATCACCTCCATCCCCGCGTCCCGGAGAGCGGCCGCGATCACCTTCGCGCCCCGATCGTGCCCATCCAGACCGGGCTTGGCGACGAGGACTCGGATCTTTCTCTCGGGCATTCGATTCCGTTCCTGTCGTGCTGATGGTGGCGCCGGGAAGCGGCAGATCGAGGGCCCCACCGCCCGCCGCAGCGGCCGCGAGGCACGAGGCGGTGCCGGCGACGCCGCCAAGTTACGGGCCGGGCGGCGCGGGCGGCAACGGAAAGCCGCTGTCGGACCGCTGGGCGCTGGACGGCCCGAGGGAGCGGGTTTAGCGTGTGAGACGGAACCCATCGGGCGCTCGGTCCCGGAGCAGCCGGCGGCCGATTTCACACCTTCCCTCCCCGAGCAGTTACATGGGCGAAGACGGTAAGGTTGGAGGCCGGATGATCGGCGATTGCGGCGGGGAGGTGAACGATGTCGGTGAGCGCAGCAACGATCGCGAGCGTGTTGAGGGGCGGAGTGTTCCTCGTGACGGTGAGCTTCCTCGTTCCGGTGGTGCTGTTCGACCATCTCGGTCTGGTGCTGGCCGCGTCGGCGGGCGCTCTGACGTGAACGAGGCCCCCGCCCGAGCGTCTCGGGCGGCCTCCGACACCGCGCCGCGAGCGGAGGAGGAGGAATGCACGCCGCCGGAGCCTTTCGAGTGTGCTCCGGTGGACCGTGGTCTCGAGGGGTGGATCGAGCGGCACGGCAGCGAGCTCCGGCGCCATCTCACCCGGATGTTGGGCGCCGAAGCCGACGCGGAGGACGTCCTCCAAGAGCTGTGGATCACCGCGTACCGGAGGCCTCCCGACACCGGCCCGGGCTCCAACGTCCGGGCGTGGCTGTACCGCGTGGCCACCAACGCGGCGCTGGACCGGCTGGCCAAGGACCATCGCCGCTGCGCCTTACTCGATGGAAAAGGGTTCCGCCTGGCGCCCGACCGGCGGGCGCCCGACGAGGGGCTCGGCGTGCTGAGCGAGCAGGCGCGCCGCCGCGTGCGCGAGCACGTTGCCAGTCTGCCCCGGAAGCAGCGAGAGGCGGTGTGGCTCCGCTGGGTCGAGGGCCGCGACTACGAGACGATCGCCAGAGAGATCGACTCCTCGGTTGAGAGCGCCAGGGCCAACGTATTCCAGGGGATGAAGCGGCTTCGGGCGGAGCTGTTCGAGCTGTGGCAGAGGGAGAATGCTTCATGAGCGGCGAACTGTGTGAGTGCACGGAAGACCAGCTCCTCGCCTTCGTCGCCGGGGACCTCGAGGTGGCGGAGGAGCTCGAGGTGGCGGAGCACCTCGGGGAGTGCGAGGAGTGCTGTGAGCAGGCGGCCGACTTCCGGGCGCTAAGCCTGGCCCTTCCGGACTGCGGCTGCGATGACGCGATCCGGTGGCACAGCTTCGAGACGCCCTTCGGCACGATGTACGTGGCCGCCACGTCGGCCGGCCTGGTGCGGGTCTCTTGGCAGCAGCCCGGCCCGGACGCGTTCGCCAAGCAGCTCGAGCGACGTTTCCCGGGCCGTCCGGTGATCCGGGATCCCAACGCGCTGGGCGAGGCGGAGCGGGAGTTGCGGGAGTACTTCGCCGGCCAGCGGGCCTGCTTCGACCTCCCGGTGGACCTAAGCTCGCTGTCCGAGTTCGAGCAGCGCGTCCTCGAGGCGGCACGGAGAATCCCGCCGGGAGAGGTGGTGTGCTACTCGGAGCTCGCCCGCCGGATCGGGAAGCCGAAAGCGGCCCGCGCGGTGGGGAACGCGCTGGGGCACAATCCGGTGGCGATCGTCGTTCCCTGCCACCGGATCGTTCGGCGCGACGGGTCGCTCGGCGGATACGGAGGCGGAGTGGAGTACAAGAAGCGCCTGCTCACCATCGAGGGGGCCCACCTGCTGGCGAGCTAGGGGCGCAGGAGACGTGGCCTGTACCGGAAGACCGATGGCTCTCGGTCTGCCGCGCCCGAGGGCTTCCGCTCACCGCGCCCGAGGGCTCCCACTCGTCGCGCCCGAAGGC
>JBHIAV010000048.1:0-21335 GCA_046758745.1 Gemmatimonadota bacterium | reverse complement strand
AGGCACACGCTGCGACACACCGCGTAGAGCCAGCCGGAGAGCGTTCCGGAGCCCCTGTACGTGCGACGCTTCTCGAAGGCGCGCCGCCACGTCTCCTGAACGAGATCGTGCGCCTCCTCGACATCGGCGGCGAAGGATCGCGCGATCGCCAGGAGCCGCGGCGAGTGCTGCTCCACCAGCCGTCGGAAGAGCTCCCCATCGCCGGAATGAAAGCCCGCGAGTTCGAGGCCGACGAGTCGGCTCAAGCGTCTCCTCTCCTGCTCCGTCGGTCCCACAGCGTGACCAGAGTCGGCCATCCCAGGCCGACGAGCAGAAGAGCGGGGACTACGAGCACCAGGTCTCCGGCGAAGAACATCGGTCCCGCGGAGCGAAGCACGATCAGCTCGTAGCTGTTCTCACCGACCAGATAGGTGGACATGACGAGGAAGAGCCCCATCGCCCACAGCTGCGCATGGCGGAGCTCGGGCCGAGGGAACCACCGGGACCAGAACCCGGTGAGGACGCCGATCAGCCCCAGAAGAAGCGGCAGGAGTGCCCCGTCCGTCCTCATGATGAGGTGCCAGCCGAGCCGATTGGCCGCCTGCCACGAGCGTACGGCTTCCGGTCCGCTCCCGGCGGCTCGCGCCCTCGCCACGGCGGCGTCGACTTCGCTGCTCAGCTCACCGAGCGACATGCGTGCAGCGTCCGCGACCTCCACGGCCGGACCGGGCCGCCCGGCGAGCCATTGCTGAGCGGCCGGCCCTACCCAATTTCCCAGAACGAAGATCAGAAGGGAGACGGACGCCGCGGCCGCAGCAGCGGCGGCCGCCCTCCGGGCTACCCGGCGCCCCTTCGGGAGCGCCTCCGACGAGATGGCCACCCCGGCCGGGAACGCCGCCAGAGCGAGAGCCAGCCCGGACCACGCGGCGAGCTGGGCCAGCACGGTCGCCCCTGGCTGGCCGGTAAACAGGGAGATCGCCGTCAGGATCATGAGGAGTATCCCCGCCCACAGGGCGAGATGAGCCCAGAAACGAAGCGCGAGCCGCACGAAGCTCCTCCGCGAGAAATCGGGAAAACCCGAGCCACTGATCGTAGGATGGGACCAGCCGGCAATCCGTTTAGTGGCGGAGACGCCCGCGCCGATGTGAGATTGCGCGGCCTCGAGCCCGATCCCGGTTCGGAGCAGCAGGTCCGACGTCGAAGTCGCCCTGCCTGCGAGTCCGAGTTCGGAGCGCCGGAGCTGTTGGAGAAGCGGCTTGATACTATGGATGATAAGCGTTTGTTGTTAAAGCACTTTCTGGCTTCCATCGCCTACCGCACCCAGAAGGCGCTGCGGGAAGCGCCTCCGGAATATGCCACATTCCGCGTCGCTCCAAAGGTACGCACGCCGCACGAGCTTCTGCTCCACATGACCAGCGTGCTCGGCTACGCGCGCACCTTCTTCGTCGGTGGCACATGGCGGCCCAAGAAGCTCGACAGCTTCGAGGCGGAGGTGCGGCGCTTCCACGAAATCCTGGAGGACCTCGGCCGCCACCTCGACGCCGGCACGCCGTTCCGCGACACGACCCCGGAGCGGATGCTCCAGGGCCCGTTCGCCGACGCCATGACGCACGCCGGGCAGCTGGCGATGCTGCGGCGACTGGCCGGCTCCCCGGTCCCGCCCGAGAACTTCATCATGGCGGCGATTGATCCCCGCAACCTCGGACCGGACCAGCCACCTCCAGTGAATCCTGACGAGGAGTGGCCGGAGGCACCGGAACGTTAGGCTGTCGCCGAGGAGCACCGCCGGTCTGTCCACACGCGCCGAGCGGCTGTAACGTGTTTCGGGCCGGACCGAGATCTCTACCAACCCTCAGACCCATCCACGAAAGGAGATCCCGATGGCAGAGAGCGTCTACAAGGTGATCGAGCTGGTCGGCAGCAGCACGGAGTCGTGGGAGAGGGCGGCTGCGGCGGCGGTGGAGACCGCCGCTCAAACGCTTCGCGACCTTCGTATCGCGGAGGTCAGCGAGCTCGACATGCAGCTCGAGGGCGGCAAGGTGCGCACCTACCGGGCCAAGGTGAAGGTCTCCTTCAAGCACGAGGCGGGCGGCTGAGGCGGAGGCCGGCCGTACGGAAGGGACGATGAGGGAAGCCCGGTCCGCGCGGTGGTTCGCGGGCCGGGCTCTCTCAGGTGCCGAAGCCGAAGCGTTGCGCCCTTCTAGCCGTGCCGATGGGGTTGCCGGTGATGGTGGCCGTGCCGGCGACCGCGACGGTCCTCCCTGCGGTCGCGCACGTCCTCCCGACGATCGCGCACGTTCTCCCGGCGGTCCCGAGCCGTCGCGGCCGCATCGCACGTCGCCGCGTCCATGAGAGGAGACGACGGGGGCAGCGGCAATGTTAAATCCTCGCTTGTTCGTGTACGGGACGCTCCGTCGGGAGAGCGGTGACCGCATGGCCGAGCTGCTCGATCGGCACGCACGATGCCTTGGGCGGGCCCGGGCGCGAGGCAGGTTGTACGACGTGGGTGCGTACCCGGGGCTCAAGGAGGCGCTCTCGAGCGACGATTGGGTACACGGCGAGCTGTACGAGCTTCACGACCCGGAGCTCTCGCTACCCGAACTCGATGGGTACGAAGGGTGCGGACCGGAGAATCCGCCGCCTTACCTCTTCGAGCGCCGGCTCGAGGCCGTGTATCCGGCCGGCCGCGACCCGGTGAGGTGCTGGGTCTACTTCTATGTCCCGAGCGTCGACGAGGGACGACGCATTCCATCCGGCGACTACCTAACAGAAACACGCTCGTGACGAATGGTCGGACTCAGCGCACCGGGGATCGGCCAGCACGGTGCGCCTCGATGTGGCGCTGCCCGAAGTGCGGGCGGCGTTTCGCCAACCGAAACCAGTGGCACTCCTGCGGCCCTTTCACCGTGGAGGGCTTCCTGGAAGGAAAAGGCCACGAGGCTCGCACGCTGTTCGAGGCGTTCGTGCGGGCGGCACGCGAGTGCGGTCCGCTCACCCTGGCGCCGGCGAAGACTCGAGTGGGTCTCCAGGTGCGGACGATCTTCGCGGCGGTGAACTCGCTGGGGCCTCGCGGTCTACGCGCGCACCTGATCCTCCCCCGCCGGGTGGAGAGTCCACGCATCACCCGGATCGAGACGCTCGGTCCGCGCACGCACGTCCATCACTTCACGGTGCGCGACGTCGCGGAGCTTGACGGGGAGGTCCGCGGCTGGCTCCAGGAAGCGTATCGGACGGAGACGCAGCCATGAACACCATCGACACGTTCCGCCGGCTCCTCGCCTATGACCACTGGGCGAACGGCGAGGTCTTGGCTTCCCTGCGAGCCGCCCATCCACCCTCGGCCTGATCCCTCCGCCTGCTGGCCCACACGCTTGCGGCGGAGCGCGGCCCCCCTACCCCAGCGCTGCCCGGCGGCGAAGACCCGGCGCCTACCCCAGCGCCGCCCGGGCCGCGGCGGCGAAGCGCCGAACGATCTCCCCGGCGGGCTCGATGGACCGGATTCCCGCCACGCTCTTTCCGGCCTGCCAGAAGTCCTTCTCCCCACTCTCGTCCAGGGAAGCCCGCTTCAGCTGCCAGGCCGACCTGAGCGCGTAGATCGTCCGCATCAGGTGCTTGGTTCGGCGGCCGCGCAGCATCCGGCGGGCCACAGGGCCCGCCTTCAGCCCGACCCGCTCGATGTACGCTGTGCGGATGACTGCGAGCGGCACACCGGTGATTCGTTCGCTGTGCACGATGTCCTCTTCGCCGGACCGGAGAATCGCCTCCTTGTACGCGGCGCTGGCCCGGCACTCGCACGTCGCGATGAAGCGGGTGCCGAGCTGCGCCCCCGCGTACCCGAGCTCCAGCGCTTCGACGAACTCCCGCTCGGTGCCTACCCCGCCGGCACATATGAGTGGAAGGCCGAGGTCGGCCAGCGCCTCGATGAGCTCCTCCGCGCTCTTCTCTCCGGCGTGACCACCCGCCCGGCGGTTCACGCAGATGAGCCCATCCACACCCGCATCCCGCCCCTTGAGGGCCCACTTCCGTTCGGTCACATCGTGGTACACGACGCCTCCGGCCGGTCGCACTCGGTCCACCACCCAGCGGGGCTTTCCGAGGGAGGTGATGAAGAAGCGAATGCCCTCCTCCAGCGCGACGTCGATCCACCGCTCCATCCGCCGCCGGTACGTCTTCGAGGAGGCCTCAATGAGGGCGTTCATGCCGACGGGCCTGGACGTGAGACGCCGAATGAGCCGCAGCCCCTCCCGGTACTCGTGCCCGTGCACGTAGGTGAGAGAGATCGGTTGCATGATGCCGATCGCGCCAGCCTCGGAGGCCGCCGCGACGAGCTCCGGATTGCTGCACGGGTACATCGCCCCGCAGATGAGGGGCACCTCGACGCCGGCGTGCCGGGTGAACGGCGTCTCAAGGGGACTCGGGCCAGGCACGGGGAAAGCCAAAGCAGCGGTCAGCGGAGGCGGCTTTCGGCCGGATCGAGCCGCCACCTCGCCCTCACGCGCGCCACCAGGTCGCCCGCTGCATCGCGGATCTCCGCTTCGGCGCCATACCCGCCGGGTTCGATCACTCCGGGAAGCGAGCTCTGGCACTCCGCCACCAGATTCCCGCGCGCCTTCTTCAGATACTCCGCCGAGAGCTCCGTCACGATCCCCCGCATTCCGGGCGGAAGGCCGGTGAGCATGGCGAGCCCGGTCGTCACCTCTCCCAGGTTGAGGAGAGCGACGGCGTGGATCGACCCGAGGTGGTTTCGCACCCGCCGTCGGTCCCGAAGCTCCACTCTCGCGTACCCCGGCCGTAGGTCGATCACCTGCGCGCCGATCGTTCCCGTATAGGGCACCATCCGGGCTAGGAGGCGGCTGAACAGCCACCGCCCCGCCGGGAGCGGGGCGAGCCGGCGCCATGCTCGCATGAGCGTGGGGCCGGGGGCCGGGCGAGCCCTTGTCACGATCAGGTTCCTCTCCGTTCGGGGATGTCCAGGCGCGGGGCCCCTAGCCCTGCGCACCCGTGCGCGGTACGGCAGGTCTCACCCGCGATCCTATCCAGGCGGAGGGCCCGATGGTCAGGCGCAGTCACGACAACACGCCGGCACTCGTACCACACGCCCGCAGCTACAGCGAGAACGACATCCCCTCGCGAGCCACCTCGAACCCGCGACGACGCACCTCGGCCGCTTCCGGGCTCTCCGCGTCGAGCGCGGCGTTGGTGTTGTTGAGGTGTGTGAATACCACGCGGCGGCCCGCCCGGGTCAGACTCTGGAGCCGGTCCATCGTCTCGGGGATCAGGGGGTGCGGGATCTCCTCCTGACTCCGTCCTGAAACCTCCGCCCGCGAGTAGAACGTTCCGTCGAGCATGGCCACCTCCAACTCCTCGGCGACCGCCTCGATCGAGTGCTCCCACTCGTCCCAGCCGTCGATGTCGGGAAGGTACAGAAGCGAACGAGACGGGCCCCGAAAGACGAACGCCACCGTGTCCGAGAACTCTTCCCGGTGCGGAACCCGAAGGAGGCGGGCGGATAGCGAGTCGTCGATCCGGTGCCACCGCTGGGGGACGAGGGGCCGCAGCAGCAGCCGCTCCTCCTCGACCAGCAGGCGCCACGGGGCGTTGTTTCTCAGGAAACCCGCCATCCGCTCCGTCACGTAACAGGGCGTTCGTGTGATGCCGAGCCCCTCTCGGCCGAGCAAGGCCAGGCCCAGATAGTGCCCGATGTGCGCGTGCGTGAGAAAGATCCCGTCGAACGGCCGACGCGCGGCCGCGCGCTCGCGGAAGTCGACTCCCGGGATGAGATCCATCTGCCGGGTGAGGTCCGGGGTGGCGTCGACCAAGTAGAAGCGCCCGGCCGGTGGCTCAACGAGGGCGAGGGACGCCACGTAGCGTGGATCGTTCCGCGCTCTCTCGCACCGTCGGGTGTAGCAACCCGCCTGCGGTAGTCCTCCATCCTGCACCGAGCCGAGCACGATGGCGAGCAGCTCATCCTCGTGGGCGGGCGAGGCGGCGAAGAGCGCTCGGGCGCTTGTCCTCGGCACATCGTCCTCTGTTTTCGCCGGCAACGCCGCCCACGCCGCGCCGGCGGCGATGGTGGCCAGGAAGTCGCGCCTGGAGGGATCTCTCTTCACCGGAGATCGGTTCATCGGTCGGACGGGCCGCGGGTCCCGTGGAAACCCGCGTGGACGCTCGTGCGAGCCGTCACAGTATCCCCGTGGCCAGGGATCGGCCAGATTCCCCGGCCATGGCGGAGTCCCTGAGGGCCCGGCTCATGCGCTGGGCGTTCAACTTCTTCCCGGCGTTCCGCGGCACCGGCGCGTGGATCACGTACATCGCGTGGGACTACTTGGAGGTTCGCGTTCGGCTCCCGCTGAGCTGGCGGACACGCAACTATGTCGGCACAATCTTCGGCGGAAGCATGTACGCCGCTGTGGATCCGTTCTTCATGATCATGCTCATAAAGAGGCTCGGGCCCCGGTACGTGGTGTGGGACAAGGCAGCATCCATCCGCTTCCGCAAGCCGGGCCGCTCCACGCTGTATGCCCGTTTCGTCATCTCGGCATACTTCGCCCCCTCATGTGGGATCGACGAGGACCCGGTGACCGGATCGGCTCACTGCGCCCTCGGTCCGTACTGGAGCGTGCGGCTCGGGGTTGCGGAGCTGCTGGCCTACCAGGCTTCGGCGCGCGGTGGGATCGTGCGCGTGCGGCCCCGCGGTGACCGGGTGCTCCTCGGAGGTCAGGCGGTCACGGTGCTGCGGGGAGAGATTTACGGGTGAGCGGCCTTCAGGCGCCGTCGGCCCCCTCCAGCTCGGGGGCGGCCGCTCGCTCGATGGTGATCCTGGCCTCCTCCAGAGCGGCCCTCGCCTGTTCCAGCGCTCGCTCGAGGCGCTCCCGAGCCTCGGCGAGCTCCTCCTGCGCCCCGTTCTTCAGGCCGCTCCAAGCCGCTTCCATGGCCCCATCGAGCCGCTCGCGGGCGTGATCCCACATCTCCAGGGCCTGTTCCAGCTCGGCCCACGCCTCCGAGCGCACTCGGTCGATACCCGCGCGGGCCTGCGCCCGGGCGCGCTCGATGCCGGCCGCTGCCCGGTCGATCCCGGCTGAGACGGGTCGGCCCACCGTCCTCTCGTAATACCTCGCCGCGAACTCCTTGGCGGACATGGTTCGCGCGTAGAACACCCGGGCGAGCCGCAGTATGGAAAGCACGCGAATGTACAACCAGCCGATGTCGACCTCCCACCAGTGGGCGCGAAACTTCGCCGAGCGAGGGTCGGCGTGGTGGTTGTTGTGAAGCTCCTCCCCCACGATCCAGATGCCCCAGGGATAGATGTTCCGGCTCTTGTCCCTCGTATCGAAGTTGCGATAGCCGAGAGCGTGGCCCACACCGTTGATCACGCCGCCGAAGATCGGAACCCACACGGCCATCACCGACCACAGGATGAGCCCGATCAGGGCCCCGAAGAGGTACACGTCGATGAGAACCATGAGCAGCACGCCGGCCGTGGTGTGGCGGGAGTACACGTTGCGCTCGAGCCAGTCGTCGGGACAGCCCGTTCCGTACTTCTCGAGCACTTCGGGGTCCTGCGCCGCTTTCCGGTAGAACCAAACCTGCCCCAGCGCGATGCGCCAGAATCCCTCCAGCACCGGAGAATGCGGGTCGCCCTCGCGGTCGGGGAACGCGTGGTGCTTGCGGTGCACCGCCACCCACTCGCGCGTCTCCTGCGCCGTGGTGAGCCAGAGCCAGAAGCGCATGAAGTGCTCGACCACCGGATGAAACTTCACCCCTCCGTGGGTGGCCGAGCGGTGGAGGTAGAGCGTGACGCACAGGTTCGTGACGTGCCCGAGGAGAACGACATAGAGGATCGGGACCCACCACGGGCTCGAAAGGATCGCGTAGCCGGACATTTCCGCCTTTCTGGTAGAGAGGGTGCGAGCGGCGATCGTTCGGTGCTCAAAATTCCATAGCCTATCAATATCCCTCAAATTAGGCCGTGGCGCAACGGCAGCCCCCTTGGAGATCGCGCCGCCTTGGCACCCGGGCCGGCCGGGTCCGCCCGCCGACTGCCGCCCGAGGAGACCCCGCTCGGATCCCGATGTGTCGATGGCCGTCGATCCGGCGACCGTGCGGTCTCTACGGCCCGAGCACGCGCTCGCGCACCTCGCGCGTGATCCGATCGACGAACTGCGCCACCGGCACCACCACCTGCTTCTCCTTCGCCCCGCGCGCCCGAACGGCCACCGTACCTGCCTCGATCTCTCGGTCCCCGACCACGAGGAGGTAAGGAACCTTCTGCAGCTCGCCATCTCGCACCCGATAGCTCACCGTATCGGAACGCGCATCGAGGCTGGCCCGTATCTCCGCCTCGCGAAGGGCCGCGACCACGGCCGTCGCGCCGTCGTTGTGTGCTTCGGTAATCGGCAGAACCCGCACCTGCTCCGGAGCGAGCCACACGGGGAACGCCCCGGCGAAGTGCTCGATCAGCACGCCGATGAAGCGCTCCATGGTCCCGAAGATCGCCCGGTGGATCATGACCGGTCGGTGCGGCTTGTTATCCGGTCCAATGTATTCGAGGTCGAAGCGCTCCGGCAGGTTGAAGTCGAGCTGGATCGTCGCCCCTTGCCACTCGCGGCCGATCGCGTCCTCGAACTTGATATCGATCTTCGGTCCGTAGAACGCTCCCCCTCCCTCGTCGATGCCGTACTCCGTGCCCGCGCGATCCAGGGCCTGTCGGAGGGCGGCCTCGGCACGGTCCCAAACCTCGTCCGCGCCGATGCGCTTGGGCGGCCGGGTGGCGAAATCGAATCGATACGCGAGGCCGAGGGTGGTCATCACCCTCTCCGCCAAATCCAGGCAGGTGAAGATCTCGTCCTCGACCTGATCCGGGGTGCAGTATAGGTGGCCGTCGTCCATGGTCAGCATGCGGACGCGCAGCAGGCCGTGCAGCGTCCCGGAGCGCTCGTGGCGGTACACGTTCGCGATCTCCGACAGCCGCAGCGGGAGGTCGCGGTAGCTCCGCTGGCGCGAGGCATAGATCAGGGTGTGGCCGGGACAGTTCATCGGCTTGACGCGGTACGCCTCGCCCCCACCCTCGCCCCGCATGCTCGGGTACATGTTCTCGGCGTACACCTGGAGATGGCCCGAGCGCTCGAAGAGGGCCTCGCTCGTGACGTGCGGCGTGTACACGAAGTCATATCCCTGCCGGTCGAGCAGCTCCTCGATCCACCGGCGGAGCTCGAGCTGAACGCGCGCGCCCTTCGGGTGCCAGCAGATGAGCCCAGGCCCGATGTCCTCCTGGATGCTGAACAGGTCGAGCTCCTGCCCGAGCCGGCGGTGGTCCCGCTTCCTCGCCTCCTCCAACCGCTCGAGGTGCGTCTCCAGCGACTTCGCGTCGTAGAACGCCGTGCCGTAGATGCGCTGTAGCATCTGGCGGCGCTCGTCTCCCCGCCAGTACGCCCCGGCGGCCGACAGCAGCTTGAAGTGCTTCACCTCGTCCGTGGCGGGCACGTGGGGGCCGCGGCACAGATCGAGGAAGGGACCATCCCGGTAGACGGAGATCGTCTCCCCCTCCGGGATCTCCGCCAGTCGCTCGAGCTTGAGAGGATCGTCCGCGAAGAGGGCCTCCGCCTCGGCCCGCTCCACCTCGCGTCGCTCGAAGGGATGGGCGGCCGCCACGACCTCCCGCATCTTCGCTTCGATCCGCTCCAGGTCCTCGGGAGTGAACGGCCGCGCCACGTCGAAGTCGTAGTAGAAACCGTCCTCGATCGGAGGACCGAAGCCGATTCCCGCAGCCGGGAAGAGCTCGCGCACGGCGGTGGCCAGCACGTGGGCGGCCGAGTGCCGGAGGGCGTACAGCGCGTCGGGATCGTCGTCGCTTCGGGTCACGATCGACACGGCCGCTCCGTCCGGAAGGGGGCGCGCGAGGTCGCACAGCTCCCCGTCCACCTTGGCGGCCACGGCGGCCTTCCCCAGACCCGGGCCGATCTCCTCCGCCAAGTCGGCGGCGCTCGAACCCGCGGGGAGCCGTTTCGCGGAACCGTCGGGGAGGGTGATCGAGATGGTGTCGCTCATCGCATACCCGTCGATGACTCGAGTCCGCTGATCGGTGAAGGCGAAGCGCCGGCCGGGCGCACGCAACGGGCGCGCTCGCGGGCTCGGCGCCGGGGCGCAAGCTAGCCGGAGGAGAGTACCGGGTCCAGACGACGGGGTGGGGATCCCCGGTCGTCGGCCGCCGGCCGAGGCTACGGATCGACGATGATCCCGTAGCGCTCGACGACGCCACCCTCTCCCAGGACGACCCACACCTTGCCGCCGACGGCTTTGGCGAGCCCCTCCGACACCGCCGCGAGGGGAAGCGACTCCCCGTCGGCCCGCTCCAGTCGATACCCCCGCTCGTCGTGGCGCAGGATGCCCATCTCGGGCTCCACCCCGTCCACGTCGAGCAGCTCGTAGGACTCTACGCTCAGGTAGCGACCCGGCATCGGGCCGGTCGTGAACTCTCCCGCCGCTCGCACCCGCGCACCCACCAGCCTCGTAAGCTCGGCCTCGTACTCCCCCGTCACCGTCACCGTCTCCTCCCCTTCGATCACGGTGCGGGGGAAGGGGGTGCTCCCGATCTGGCGTACGATGCCCACCACCTCCTGCTCACCCACGGACGGGCCCGATTCCACCCGGGCGGTCCGGGCGCACGCCGCGGCCAAGGTCGCGGCCGCGAGCAGGGCAACGATCGCCAATCGATCCATCGTAGCCTCCCGGCATCGGTCCATCACGGTTCTCACTGGGTCCGGACCACGGTCACCTGGGGCGAGGCGGAGATGGGTAGGTCCGTTCCGCCGGGGCTGAGCAGCTCGAGCGAGAAGGCCGGCCCGCTCACCTCGCTCAGGGTGAAGAACTTCTCGGTGGATGCCCGAACGTCGAAATCGAACGCAGCCGATGTGAGCCCTCGCTCGGTCACGGCGAGCGGATACACTTCTGGGAACGAGGCCGCGGTGCCCGAGTTCTCGTGCAGCCCGCGGAAGAGGTCGCGCAGGTCCCACGTGCGAAGCGTGCTCGTCACCGGAACTCCGGCCACGCCGATGTCGTCCACGGCCGGCATGATCGCGAACTGGCCGAGGAGCTCGTCCCACGAGCGCTGGCCTCCACCAACCTGCTCCACGGCCCGAAGGATGTTCGCGACGCCCCGCAGCCGGCTCGGGCCTCCGCTGGAGAGCTCCCGGAAGAGCGCCGCCTCTCCGCTCCCTCCGAGCGGGCCGACGGGCGGGTCCGGTCCGAAGTGGTCGCCGAGCCAACGGGTGAAGATCCACGCGAAGCCACGCATCTCGAGCGAGGCGAAGCCGCTCGGATCCTGCAGGGCGAGCGCCTGGATGTCGTTCGGAGTCAGAAAGTATTGGCGGAGCCGCGCGAAATTGGGGAGGTGGAACGCGTTGAACGCGTCCACATCCATGGTGGCCGCGTTCGCGTCCAGGTTGCTCCGCTCCTGCAGGCCGGCCGCCCGCAGGCCGGCGACCTCCTCGGCCAGGTGCGAGAGAGCCTCCGACAGCCACACGTCCTCAAGATCGCTGAACCCGCCTCCCTGCCGGAAAATCCGCTGCTCCGCGCTCAGCAGGTGCTGGAACTCGTGCGCCGTCACGCTGCGGGCGTTCGCCATGGCCGCCGAGCGACTCACCGGGTCGCCCGCCAGCCCGTTCGGGTCGGGCGCGAGGAGGTACACGATCTCCGCCTCGTTGCTCGTCGGACAGATCCCGTCGCCGCCGAATCCTCCCCCTCCGGCGTCGCCCGAGTCGGCGAGGTCGGTGGGGATGAAGAAGCCTCCGATGAAGGTGCCGGAGCCGGGCGGTGTGAGGAGGTTCACCTCCGGAGTGAAGAGGACGAGCACGCGCTGGTTCCCGTCGATGTCGGACGGCTCCCCGAAGTAGAAGCTGTCCACCGCGAAGGCGACGTCATCGAACTCGTCCCGGAGCTGCGCGAAGTCGGCCGCCGTGAAGCCGCCGGACGGGGCGTCCCTGTCCTCCAGGATCGCGAAGTGGTCGCCCACCGCCCGCACCACCCCGGTGATGAGCGCCGCTGTGTCCGTGCAGGAAACGGCGAGGCTCTGGTCCACGGCGAGAGCGACCGGGATCTCGTCGCCCACCTGGGGCGGGACGGCCGACAGGAGGAAGGGTCCCCGCGACGATCGGTCGAGCGCGGGGCGTGCGCCGGCGGAACGGAGCGCCTCCCGGGCGCTCTCCCGCAGGCGAGCCTCCGCCTCCGATGCGAAGGCCGCCCCGGAGAGCGCGAAGAGGGGACGGTGCTCGGTGGCCAGGAACGTCACCACTGTCACGGCGCCGGACTCGGGACCGGAACGTACGACCAGCCGCATCGGCGATACGGCGGTGGCCGCGGTGCTCGCGCTCTGTACGGCGAGCCGGTACTCCCGGGCGGACCCGGCTGCGGCGAACTGGAGGCAGCGGACGGCGGAGGGACCGGTGAACGTCCGCCGCTCGCCGAGCGCCAGGGCGAGCGAGCTGCCGGAGGGCTCGAGGTCCACAACCAGGCCGTTGCTCTGCGCGCCGCCCACGATCGCGCGCACGCCGACCGTGCGGGCCGGGAGGCACTGCCCCGTGAAGCCGGGCGCCACGAAGGTGACCGAGGTTGCGGAGGCCAGGACGACGGACGCCAGCTCTCCCTCGACCCGGACCTCGTTCTCGGCCGGAAGCGCGCCGAAGCCGGTACCGAACAGGGTCGCCTGCGCTCCCGGTCGAAGCGGAAGCGGACGCACCGAGTCGAGGACCACCGTCGAGCCCGGCGCGGCCGTCGCGGTGGCCGTGAACTCCACGGTGTCGGCCTGTCCGGGGGAGGTCGCCCGCACCCGGTACTCCGTGGCCTCGCTCCCCAGGGTGAGGAGCACCTGGGCCGTGCCATCCGAGGCGGTGAAGCCGAAGCTTGCCGTCAGCCGAGCGCCCGGCCCGCTCCCGGGGGCAACGGACCAGTCGATGCGAACACCACCCACGGGCGCGCCGCCCTGCGTGGCGGTGGCCCGAACCACGAACGGCAGGGCGAGCTGGCTCCCGACCTCGGCCTGCTGGCCGTTTCCGCCTGCCGCGGAGAGGGTGACGGCTCCCGGACCCGTCGTCTTCATGGTGAAATCGATCGCGGCAACCTGCGGTTCCGTGGGGATGTCCGCTCGAACAGTAGCCGTTCCGATGGTCGTGCCGCCGGTGAACGTCGTCTGCGCGGTGCCGTCCGCGGCGCTCTGCACCGAGCCTGCCGCAAGGCTTCCGGGACCGGAGAGGATGCTGAAGCGCACCGGCACCCCCGAGACCGGGCTCCCGCCCGAGCTCTCGACCCTGACGCGGAGCGGACGGTCGAGGATCTGGCCGATCGGGACGCTGTCGGAGGCCGCCGACAGTCGCGCGAGCGTCGCGGGCGTGCTCTCCGGCCCCATGCCACCCCCGTCATCGCCCCCGCATGCCGCGGCGGCCACCACGACGACAGCGAGGACCGCGTGCGGTCCCGGCAGCCCCCTCCGGCTCGAAACGCCTCGATACGTGAACAGGATGCCCTCCGCGGCTACGCTGTGCCCCGCCGGCCGGCTCCCCGGGACCTTCTCTCTGACGACCGCCGCAACCTACGAGTCACGGCGGCGGCGATGAAAGAGCGCCTACGGGCTCCTTGACCAGTCTCCGATGCAGGTGCGAAGCTCGTCCTCGTGGCTCCGCGTGGTGAGGAGAACAAGGACGTCCCCCGGCTCGATGCGCGTCTCCCCACGTGGCACGAAGGTTCGCTCCGCCCGCCGAATGAGCACCACGAGGAGGTGAGGCGGCAACCCGAGCTCCCGGATGCGCCGGTACGCGATCCTCCTGTCCGTCGAAGGGACCTGGTACTCCACCTGGATGGACTCTTCCCGAAACGCGCTTACCCCCCCGGCCACCCTGTCCAGGAGGGCCTGATGTTCTTTGCTGAGCTCCTTGTACGCCCAGAGCATGTCGTGACGGCGCAGCACGCCTACCAGACGGTCCGTGCCCTCACCCTCCACCACGGGGATCTGCTGCACGTCGCGTTCGCTGAATCGGCGAAAAGCGTCGCGAAGGGTGTCTTCGGCTCGGCACGTGGTGACGGAGGTGGTCATCACCTCCGCGACCGTGAGATCCTGTTGGTCCACCTCGACGCCCATCTTCTCAGCCTCGATAATCCATCGCTCCAGATCCGTCTCCGTCACGATGCCAACGAGTTTTTCGCCGTCCTCCACTACCGGCCAGCTGCGCATGCGGCGGGTACGCGCCATGCGGGCCAGCTCCTCGATGGAGAGGTCCGGCCGTACCGTTTCGAACTCCAGAGCCATGGCGTCCGCCACCAGAACAATGTCCAGGACGCTCACCTCGGTCCGAGCGGCGGTGAGTCCTCCCAGACGGCGGAGCTTGATGGAGTAGATCGAGTCCGGGGACATCCGCGAAGCGAGCAGGTAGCTCACCACGGCGCAGAACATGAGCGGGAGTATGATCTGATAGTCGTCCGTCATCTCGAAGAGGATGATGATCCCCGTGATCGGCGCGTGGGCGGCCGCGCCGAAGAGCGCGGCCATGGCCACGAGGGCGTAGGCCCCCGCCGGGGCCGTCCACGTCGGGAAGAGCGCGTTGGCGATCTGACCGAACGCGCCTCCGGCCATCGCCCCGATGAACAGCGCCGGGGCGAAGACGCCGCCGGAGCCTCCGGCGCCGAGGGTGATGGATGTCGCCGCGATCTTCAGCAGCACGAGCATGAGCATCAGGCCGACCGCCAGGTTCCCCTGGAGCGCCAGCTCCACCCCCTCGTGCCCGACGCCGAAGATGTGGGCGCTGCCGAAGAAGCCGAGGGCCCCGACGGCGAGCCCGCCCGCCATCGCCTTCAGGCTCGGTCGTCGATCCCACCGCTCGAAGGCTTCTTCGAACCAGTAGACGCTGCGGGTGTAGGCCGTCGCGATCACGCCGATGAAGAGCCCGAGAACGAGGTAGAGGAGGAACTCCCTCTCGCTCACCAGGGAGAAAGTTTGGAGAAGTCGGAAAGCGGGCTGCCGCCCGAGGAACGCCTGCGAGACCGCGGTGGCGGTCACGGAGGCAATTACCACCAAGCCGAAGGACCGGGCGGCGAAGCTCGCCAGGATCACCTCGAGGGCGAACATCACACCCGCGATGGGCGCGTTGAAGGTCGCCCCGATCGCGCCGGCGGCGCCGCCCGCCACCAGGATCCGCACCTGCTCCGGACCGAGACCCGCCACCTGCCCCACCGTGCTGCCTAGAGCGGAACCGATCTGGACGATCGGCCCCTCCCTTCCCACCGACCCCCCCGACCCGATGGAGATGGCGCTCGCGATCGCCTTCACCACCGCCACCCGTGGCCGGATCCGACCTCCGCGGGTCCGCACCGCGTACTGCACCTCCGGCACCCCATGTCCCTTCGCCTCGCGGGCCCAACGGCGAACGACGGCATAGACGATGACCATGCCGATGGCAGGCGCCAGCAGCAGGTGAGCATCGCCGAGCCTGCCGGGAAGACCGAGGAATCGAGGCAGCCGGGCGCCCTGCACGAAGAAGACCCACTGCACCGCGGAGATGAGCTGCCGGAGGACGATGGCTCCGACCCCGGCCAGCAGCCCCACCGTGAGGGAGAGAAGGACGGGTCCGGTCGTCTCGGAGCGCTGGATCCTGTGCTGGAGGCGCCGAACGGGCGAGGTCATGGCGACAGGCCCGGCAGGCGCTTCTTCCCGGGACAACCGCTCGGCCGGGGACGAGCATCCCGCCGCCGACTCCCCCAGATCAGTCCTTTTCTGACCCGAACAGGGTCCTCCGGCTTTTCGGCTCCTCGTGCTTTTCGGTCAATTGGACCGCACCAGATCCGTCGCGTTCCAGTCGTCAGGGCGACCCCGCTCTGGGTATGACGTAGAAGAGTATCGCGAAGAAGTGGAGACCACTGCCGACCAAGACGAACAAGTGCCAAACTGCATGGTGGTACGGCAGCCGTCGCCAGGCGTAAAAACCGATTCCGGCCGTATACGCCACGCCCCCAACGAGCAACAGCACCAACCCGCCGGGCGCGACCGCTGCCAGCATGGGCTTGGCTGCTACCACTATCGCCCATCCCATAGCTACATACAATGCTGTGCGTACGACGCCCCGCCCACGCAATATGGTCACGTCGAGGACGATCCCGAGGATCGCGAGGCCCCAAATCACGCCGAACAGAGACCAGCCCCACGGACCACGAAGGCTTACAAGGCTGAATGGCGTGTAGGTGCCCGCGATCAAGAGAAAAATGGCCGAATGGTCGACGGCCATCAGTACTGTCTTCGCACGGGGATGCTGGATGCTGTGATAGAGAGTGGACGCCCCATACAGCAGGATCAGGGTCGCACCGAAAACGCTGCAACCTACTATATGCCAAGCTGTTCCATTGACAGTCGCAAACGCGGTGAGTACGGCCAGCCCGCCTATTGCGAGGAGACCTCCTACACCGTGGATGACGCTGTTGGCAATCTCTTCCCCGGGGCTGTACCGGCGCGCGCTGACCCGTGCAATCATGCCCGGGACTCCAGCTCATCGTCGGATACGGGACCGGGAAGGAGTAGGAGGGTCATTGCATGCCGGCTCGGTTCACGGGGTGAGAACCGAGAATCTTCAAGTAGGTCTGGAGCGGACGCGTTGATCTCGCTATCGACCAGGATGCTACCTGGCCTCCGCGCCACTCCTGACATCAACTCGAGTTCTCGTCTACCCAGCGCGCCCCCATCCGCATCGGCCGGGTGAAATCATCGGCCTCGAGAGTTTGTCCGAAGCACTCCCCGCATCGTGCCGGGCGCGTCACTCGAAGTCGTATTCGAGCGTGATGGGGTAGCGCTCCGCGTGCGCGGAAGCGAAGCCGCCCTCGCCTCGCAGGCCGCGCAGCTCCCCGGTTCCCGACCTCGGCACGACGAACCAGGTCGCCTTCGCCGTACCCCCCTCGAAGGTGCCGCTGTGCTGGAGGACAAAGCTCCCGGATCGATCCCCCACACGGCCGACGACGCGCTCGAGGCCCACGAAGCTGGCGGAGCCGTCATCGCGGTGGATCATTAGGTACTCCAGGCTCCCCTCTCCTTCGATGTCCCCGCGGAAGGACTTGGTCACGCTCGCGCGGGTGAGCTTCGGTCCTTCGTCGATCTCGTCGTAAGGCTTCTCATCCCAAGTCTTTACCTGGAACGTGGCAGTCGCGCGTGTGCTCATCCCTCTTCCTCCCCGGTTGACCTGATCGGGTGCGCTTCGGCTGCTGCAGCGCAGCGGCTGTAGGTGCTAGCGCTTCTTAGGCGGCCCGTCCTTCCTACTGACGCCCGGCGCCCTCGGAACGAACATCGGTACGCGCCGCCTGTACTCGCTGTAGCTGTCACCGAACCGGCGCTCGAGCTCCGGCTCTTCCACCAGCTTCAGTTCGATCGCGTTGAATAGTACGAACACGGGCATCCACACGAAGACCATGGAGAGAGAATGGAGGAGGAACCCAAGCCCAAATAGACAGGCGAACACCCCGGTCAGCATCGGGTTGCGCACCCAAGCATACGGCCCCACTACGACAAGCTCGCGCGGAGGGTTGAACGGAACGGGCGTCCCCCTCGCACCCCTGAACAACAAGATGCACCAGCTCCATAGCATCAAACCCGCTGCAATGAGGGGGACTCCGACGACCCAGCCCAGTGCCCCAGGAAGCAGCCGCGGCAGGCCGAGCGCTCGGTCCGTGAGCAGACTTCCGAAGACGACCAGGAACAGCAAGCTGACAAACACGACGAGCCCGACAGGTGTCAGGAGCGCACGCCGGCGCTTGGAACCCGTCGCCAACGAGTACATCAGATCGGATAGGCGCACTTCTCTCCCTTAGGACCGGTTTGCCCAACGCATGGCGGCTCACCTGCGGCGCCGCGCCAAGCAAGAGATGGTAGAATGGCGAGCAAGCGTCTCTTCCGCTGCGTCGTCTAACGACCTGCGGCTAAGCCGTCTAACGACCTGCAGCCGACCGGCAGGCGAGCTGCAAAGCAGCAAGTCCGGGCCGGCGCAGTGATTGGTTAGGCGCCTGGCCCGAATGCGATAAAACCCATGACCGAGATCATGAGGCCAATCCTGAGGGCTACATCAATCAGCCCGAGTCGTCTTGTTTCTGCTTCACGAAGTTCTTGGCCTCGCGAAGTTCGGCACGTTCAGTATCCGCAAGCCGGCAGATCTCCACCAGCATTGAATAGTATTCGCTCGCCCTCTTAACATCGCCGGCCAGTTCAGAAGCCCGGGCCGCGCCGTAAAGCGACCGGAACCGGTTGGGACTGTCCCGAAGCGTAGCTTCGAACTCGGGCAGCGCCTCGGCCGGGCGTTCCACTTCGAGCAGCATCTCGCCCAGCAGTTCTCGCGCGGGGATGATGGCGCCTGGCGTGGTTGGCGGTTTGTCGGTGCTGTCTTCCAGGTCGGCAGCGGAACGCATCATGGCTAAAGCTTCATCTTCGTTCCCTTCCACCAGCGCCAACCAGGCTGACACGGCGCGCCGCTGCGCTTCCACCAGGTTGGCCCAGAGCTTTTCATTCAGTTCGCCACCATCGGTCCGATCGCCATCGCTCGCTCCGCCGTGGACCAGAACCTCCCTGCAATGCTCCAACTGCTCGATCGAGTGCCGCGCGTCCGTAAATTGTCCCGTGTGTACGCCACCCAGCCCGCGGGCGAAATAGAGCGGCGCCTCCGCCCAGCACGAGCTGCCTCCCGGGGAGATATCCGGCGGTAGGGCCAGCGCAGCCGCCTCCTTCCACCGCCCGCGCTCCACCGTGTAGCGTGCCGGAATCGCCGCCGCTGAGTAGACGCCGGAAGAGTAGTTGGAGGCATCATCTCTCAGCATCGCTCTTATCTTCGGCAACCCGTCGCGAATGCTTCTTGCCTCTCCGTCCTGAGCCCCCTGCAGGTAGGCGTAGATCAGGTAGTCCGTGACATGGAGCTCTTCGCGCGTCCAGTGATCCTTGTGTGCCGCCGCTGCCGCGGCCCGGTTGGAAGCGATAGACTCCTGCCAGAGGCCGAGCCGGGTGAAAATGTGAGATGGCATGTGCAGCGCGTGGGGCGCGGCCGGAGCGATCTTCGCATACCGCCGTGCCGCTTCCAGAGCCCGCCCTGCCAGGGCTGGATAGTCATAGCTGTGGATGATGTAGTGCGCCACACCGGGATGATTCGGCTGTGTCGCTAACATCTTTTCCAGAGTGGCACCCGCCTTCTTCTGGCGGGCATAGGTCTTGTCCGGCGGAGAGGAGTAGGCGGTGCCCAGAACGGCGAGCGCGTAAAAGATCCCTGCCTCCGGGTCGTCCGCATGCCGCAGGTGGAGCTCTTCCATCGCTCTTTCGTAGGCCATCATCCGGCTGAGGTGGTCCACCTTGTCTGCATCCTTGTAGAACTGGCCGAGAGCGTTCACGTAGCCCCGCTCCCGCTCCGACTTGGCACCGGCCGTCTTTGCTCTTTCCAGCGCCGCCAGCCCGACCCTTACATCCTCAGGGCCAGGTTGATCCCAAAGCTGACGGAAGCGGCTCATGGCAATGCCCCAGTAAGCCATGGCACAACTCGGGTCCTTCTGCACAATCGCTGCAAACGCCTTCTCCGACGTCTGGTACCAGAAGGAATGCAGCATCGCCACGGCACGATTGAAGTCCTGCTGTACTTCCGCCGTGCAGGACGTGGCAAACACTGCCCGGCCGAGCCCTTGCGCATCACCGGCAGGGTGTTGGTGTTCCTGCGCCCGGGCCGCCGGGGCCACCGCGAACAAGCCTGCCAAAAGCAGATGGAAGCACCGCAGGCTTTTCATAAGATACCTCCTTCTGCGAAAAGCTCTCGCACGGCCCGGCCTAACGCCCAGGCTCAGCCGCCGTTAGGGTGCGCGCACCGGCTTAGCGGTCGGCTGCAGCGCCTTGCTGGGCCGGCTTCCAAAGGCCGACCATATTCCCGTGAGGACCGCGTATCCACGAGAAGCAGCCTGCCCCGGGCACTTCGGTTTCAGGAACGGCGTCTGCCCCCCGGCCCCGCGATCGAAGACTGCTACGCCCGCCAATCCACGAAGACCTGATTGGGAGGTAGCGGCGCCTGTGACGCATCCATGCCATGCGTGCCGATGAGAACCGTTTCAGCAAACCAGCGATCAAATGGGACGTCAGAGGCCAGGTACCTCGATGGCACACTCGCGGGGTCATCCCCTTCAAGGCAGACGACCACATAGTCTCCTTCAGGTGTTTGCTGGAGGCTGACGACCTCCCTGGTGAGACCCATGCGCCGGCGCGACTCCTCGTACTCACTCTTGCGAGGGCCCATCATCTCTGTGATGGCCTCTTTCCAGATTTCGGTCTTACCCGGCAGAATGGGTACGGCAAAAGTGATAGCAGCCATTTCAACCTCCCTTTTGTTGCCTGATGAGCCGGCCGACTCGACCTCCTCATGCTTCTCAGGGCATGCGGTCTAACGACTCTGCGCTTGAGTTGCGGGCGACCCCCCAGTTAGGACCGCCCAAAGTGGCCGAGCAGTACGTCGGCCTCGAAACGATCGACGACGGCATCTGGCAGGTCTACTTTGGTCACGTCGAGCTCTGCAGATTCCACGAGCGCGACGGCAAGATCGAAGACTCCCTCGGCCGCAAGGCCCCGCAGAAACAGTAAGAATCACCAAGGACCTCTTCGCCAACGGAAACATGCGTGCCCTCGACCCGGCCCTTCTTAGTGGTGTTAGACCGCGTCACCGGTGGTGGTTGGCGTCCCTGCGGATGCTTCTTCGCTGCGAGCCAGCTGGTACGCTTCCCGCAGAAAAGGTGTGACTGCGCGCAGTTCCGTCGCTGAGTGGAGCTTCGCCACGTGAGCGACGCGCCCGTCCCTACCCTGCTGCACTTTAACGAAACAGGGAGCGTGGACCTCGCGGGCCAAGTGAACTACCAACCGGATGGCGTCCCGCATGAAAGTCATGTCCGCGAAGATACGCGTCGTACGGAATAACACATACCGGTCGCGGGTGACGATCTCAACCGCGCTCAAGCGCTTTGCAGCGGCTTCGAGACTACCGTAGAGTTTCACCAGGGCTGGTGACTTGTTCTTGAGGAGGGTGCTCCGATCACCGACGCCGCAAGCATGACGCTGATTGGTTCGACGAAACTTCCTGTTGCAAAGTGGGCATGTCCAGATCGGTGACATCGTTTGCGCTTTGTTTACCCAATTCGGGAGACGCGGCCTAGCCACCTTGGAATTCTGCTGCCGGACCACATTGCTTATCCGCAACGCGAGCCGCAAGGCGAGTGTTGCGGACCACCCAGCCTACCTGGTCAGCAGCAATTCCTCGTTAGAACGCAACCGGTACACCCACCGTTGATCGGTAACACTTTTCTCACCCCTGATGGGTGACAGTCCT